>DATMHR010000001.1:0-21610 GCA_035554955.1 Nocardioides sp.
TACCAGCCCAGCTCCCGCAGCCGCTTGTCGCCGATCCCGAAGTGGTGGCCCACCTCGTGCACCACCGTGCGCCGTACCTGGTCGACGACCTGGTCCTCGGTCTGGCAGATCGCGCAGATGGCGCGGTGGTAGATCGTGATCCGGTCGGGGAGCACGCCGGCGTAGAACTGGTTGCGGCGGGTGAGCGGGATGCCCTGGTAGAGGCCGAGCAGACCGCGCGGCCCGGGCCCGTGCTCGACGGTGACGGCGACGTTGCTCATGATGTGGCCGAGCTCCTCCGGCAGGCCGTCCAGCGCCTCCGCGACCATCTCCTCGAAGCGCTCCGGCTCCACCTCGACCATGGGTCCATTGTCGGGGCGCGCAAAAAGCAACCGGGGCGTGACCTCCGTCCAAGGTCACGCCCCGTGCTTGTTCCGGTCTGGCTGGAGACCGGAAGCTTTCAGAACTCAGACGATGTCGTCGAGCGGGTTCAGCGGGTCGGTGCCGTCGGTGACCTCGTCGCCGTCGCTCACGCCGCCGCCGTCGGTGTCGGCCACGGCGGGGTCGGTGCCCAGGGTCGCCTCGTCGGCGTCGCTGAGGCCGTCACCGTCGGTGTCCACCGCGGTCGGGTCGACCGGCGCCTGCGCGGCGTCGAGCGCGGCCTGGGCGGCCTCGAGCGCGGCGAAGATCGGGGCGAAGTCGGACTTCGGCGAGCGGGCCGTGACCAGCACCGCCTGCGCGACCGCGTCGTTGATCGCGGTGTCGACGTCGGCGAAGCCACCGAGGGCGTCGGCGGCCGCGTCGATCCGGGTGGCCTGGCGCAGCGCGTTGACGACGATCCGGTAGTTCTCGGGACGGACCTGGCGCAGGTCGGCGCGCAGGGCCTTGAAGTCGAAGCCCGGCACGGCGGCCTCGACGGCAGCCTTGGTGTCGGCGAGCGCGGCGCGGTCGGCGGCGGCGTTGTCGAGGACGGCGGTCTTGACGTCGACGTCGTTGATGCTGCCGAGCTTGCCGACGCGCGAGTCCGCCAGCGCGGCGCCGATCCGGGTGTCGAGCTGGGCGATCTGGCGCAGCGCGTTGCGCTGGTCGATGGCGAACTTGTGGTCGTCCTTCGACGGCTTGGTGCCGTGGGCGTGGCTCGGGTGGTCGCCGCTGTGGCCGGGCGTGGCGAGCGCCGGCGAGCTGACGCCGAGAGCGAGGGTGGCGACGAACGCCGCGGCCGTGGCCCGAGTGGTGCGCTTCATCTGGGAGTTGCTCCTTTGAGTGTCGCTGCTGGCAGCGCCGTCCCGCGCCACCCGAGCGCCCCATCGGCCGGGTGCGTGACAACCTGAGAGGTTGAGGACGGGACGACCGGGTCGTCCGCCGTCGAGGAGGGATCGTCCTGAGCAGCGAGTCAGTGCGAGGTCCCCGAGCAGTACGTGCTGTCGTCCACGACGGTACGAACGCGGGACCGCCGGGGCAACGAAATCCGCGAGAAGCAGCCGGTCGAATTCGGCCCTAGTCACTTCGGGCCAGGGACCGCGCGCCGACCGCCGCGAGGAGCACCGGCGTCGGCTGCCCTTCCCACTGCGCGAGCAGGGCGCCCGAGGCCGGCGCCTCGGCGTCGACGTCGACCACGCGGAGTACGTCGACCGCGCCATCCGGGCCGGGCACGCCCCAGGCGCGCACCGACGACGGCACCTCGGCCGGCGGGCCGTCCTCGCGGTGGATCCACTGCGTCGCCTCGTGGGCGCCGGTGGCGACGACGTCGGCGAGCACCGCCCGGTAGACCGGGTCGGTCAGCGCGTCGTAGACCCAGCGGTCGCCGAGCACCGAGTGCTCCATCGTGCTGACCAGCTCGCCACCGTCGAGCGGCGCGCCGCGGTAGGTCAGCGGCACCTGCACCACCGACCCGTCAGCGGCTCGCAGCAGGAAGGTCTCGATCCCCACCTCGCCGTCGGGGTCGTCGAAACGGAACCGCCCGATCAGCTCGAAGCCCGGCGCGCCCGCGGGCCACCACGTCTGCCGCGGCGCCCAGCCCTCCAGCACCTCGAGCTTGGTGGGCTTCAGGGTCGCGTCGTGGAGGATCGCCATGGTCGGACGCTAGCGGCGCCGGCCGTCCGGGAGCCCGGTCCGACGCGGATCTGGCAGGAGAGCGACGAGGATTGGCAGTCGGGCAGACTCGTCCCATGACGCAGAGCCTGTCCGGGATCGTGCCGAGCATCATCGACGCCCACATCCACCAGTGGGACCCGTTCACGACGCCGCGGGAGGCGTCACGGCTGGCGCCGATCTACAAGCGGGTGCCGCGGCTGGCCGAGCGGCTGCTGCCGGTGCTGCTCGACCAGGGCACCCGGGAGCTGATCCTCACCGCCCGCAACGCGGCGCGGCCCTACCTGCCGGCGGACTACGCGGCCGACGTCGCCGGGACGGTGGACGCGGTCGGCGTACCGGTCGAGGCAGCCATCCACGTCCAGGCCGGCTGGCACGAGGGCAGCCCCGCCGAGGAGACCGCCTGGCTCGACGCGCTGCCGTTCGGCAAGGACGGCAACCCGGCGCTCGCCGCGATCGTCGGGGAGGCCGACCCGCGCAAGCCCGGCTTCGCCGACCTCCTCGACGCGCACGCGAAGGCGAGCGAGAAGTTCCGCGGCGTGCGGTTCATGACGACGTGGCACCCGGACAAGGGCGTGAAGGACTGGATCGACGAGGAGGGCCAGATGGCGTCGCCGGCCTTCCTGCGCGGCTTCGCGGCCCTCGCCGAGCGCGGGCTGACCTTCGACGCCTACGTCTACTCCCACCAGCTCACCGAGGTCGGCGTGCTCGCGGCGGAGTACCCCGAGACCACGATCGTGCTCGACCACTACGCCCCGCCGGTCGGCGTGATGGGACCGATGGGCAAGGCGACGGGCCGTACGGCGGCGGACCGGGCACGGCTCCTCGAGGGGTGGAAGGAGGCGATCGCCGAGCTGGCGACGCACCCCAACGTCGTCGCCAAGCACTCCGGCATCGCGTTCCCGACGCTCGGCCACCGCGAGCCCGGTCTCAGCCGCCAGCAGCTCGCCGAGCGGGTCGCGCCGCTGGTCCACCACACCACGGAGGTGTTCGGCGAGGACCGGCTGGTCTACGGCTCCAACTACCCGATGGACAAGTCGATCACGACCTACCCGATCATCGTCGGCGCGCTCGTCGACCTGCTCGCCCCGCGCGGCCCCGAGCTGCTGCGCAAGGTCTTCCGCGACAACGCGCAGAGGGTCTACAAGCTCTGAACGTCAGCTCCCGCCGGCGGTGAACGTCGTGCTCAGCAGGTACGGCGACCCGACGACCTCGCCGTCCCGCATCACCGTGATGGTGGCGTCGGCCTCGGTGCTGCCGGAGGGCACCCGCGCCTCCGAGGCGAGGTCGGCGTTGCCGTCGGCGTCGGGGTAGACGTTGCCGGAGATGATCGTCTGGCCGGCGCTGGTGACCTCGACGACGAGGTACTCGTCGTCGGCCAGGTCGCCCACGGCGCCCTTGAGGTAGACGGTCACCGCACCGTCGCCACCGAAGGTGGCCGACAGGGCGGCCTCGTTGTGCGGGTCGGGCGCGGGCTGGTCGGCGTGGTCGGCGATCGCGAGCGCACCGGCCGTGACGGCCGTCGCCACGGCCAGGACCACGGCGGCGAAGAACAGGGTGGTGGCGACCCGCAGCCGCCGGCTGCGCACGACGAGCTCGTTGGAGTAGTAGTCCCGCACGCTGCGCGGGCCGCTCACGTCGTACAGCTGGACGCGCACGCGCCGGGACAGCAGGGCCACCAGCACGGCGATCCCGGCGACGACCGCGGTGACGAGCGCGGCGACCGGGACGAGCGGGAAGTCGCCGGCGTACAGGCTCTCGCGCGAGGTCGCGACCGTCGCGCCGATCCCGCCCGCGACGACCAGCAGCGTGCCGATGACGGTCACGTTGCCGAGCACGAACTGCTGATAGCTCGTGAGCCGCTCCAGCGCGGTCAGCGGGGTGATCTCCCGCCCCGCCTCGACCCACGCGGCGGCGTCGACGGCCGACAGCTTGCCGCCGTTGGCGCGCGCTCTCGTCGCGGTTGCCCTCGTTCTCCGACCCATGGCACGGCCCTCCTCCGCGGCCACGTCAGGAGCGGCCGCGTCCCTCTCCCAGGTCTGATGGTGCAGCCTCGGCCGGGATCCGGGGCCGAAATGTCGCAATCCCACCATCCGAGCGGGTGCGCATGGTCCCGACGACAGGGGTCCAACGTCACTGATCCTCGCGTGCCCCGCCGCCTTACTCTCCGAAGACGGAGGTGGCGTCGTGTTCGGGGTACGCATCCATGGCAGGGGCGGCCAAGGGGCCGTGACCGCCGCCGAGCTGCTCTCGGTGGCGGCCTTCGGCGAGGGCCGGCACGCCCAGGCGTTCCCCACCTTCGGGTCGGAGCGGACCGGCGCGCCGGTGGTCGCGTTCTGCCGGATCGACGACCGCCCGATCCGGCTGCGGGAGCCCGTCGCCGAGCCGGACGCGCTGATCGTCCAGGACGCCACGCTCCTCCACCAGGTCGACCTGTTCGCGGGCCTGGGCCCCGAGGGCTACCTGGTGCTCAACACCTCCTCCACCCTGGAGGCGCTCGGGCTCGCCGAGCTCGGCCACCGGCTCGACCCCGCCAGGATCGTCACCGTCCCCGCCACCGAGATCGCCCGGGACCAGCTCGGACGCCCCCTCCCCAACGTCCCGCTCCTCGGCGCCTTCGCCGCACTCACCGGCCGGGTCTCCCTGGAGGCGGTCTGCGCCGCGGTGCGCGCCCGGTTCCCCGGCGAGGTCGGCGAGGGCAACGTCCGCGCCGCGAAGGTCGCCCACGACCACGTGCACGAGTCCCTCAGCAGGAGGTCCACCGATGCGTAGCCAGATCGAGGGTTCGCAGGCCGTCGCCCGCGCCGTCACGCTGTGCCGGCCGCAGGTGATCGCGGCCTACCCCATCTCGCCCCAGACCCACATCGTCGAGGCCCTCTCGGACAGCGTGCGGACGGGCGAGCTGGAGCGGTGCGAGTACCTGATGGTCGAGTCGGAGTTCGGCGCCATGTCGGCCTGCATCGGCGCCTCCGGCGCGGGCGCCCGGGCCTACACCGCGACGTCGAGCCAGGGCCTGCTGTTCATGGCGGAGGCGCTGTTCAACGCCTCGGGCCTCGGCCTGCCGATCGTGATGACGATCGCCAACCGCGCGATCGGCGCCCCCATCAACATCTGGAACGACCACTCCGACGCGATGTCGATGCGCGACTCCGGCTGGATCCAGCTCTACGCCGCGTCCAACCAGGAGGCGGCCGACCTGCACCTCCAGGCGTTCCGGCTGGCCGAGTCGCTGTCGGTGCCGGTGATGGTGTGCATGGACGGGTTCGTGCTCACCCACGCCTTCGAGGAGGTGGACCTGCCCACCCAGGAGGAGGTGGACGCGTTCGTCCCGCCGCTGGCGCCGCTGCAGATGCTCGACCCCGACGACCCCGTCACGATCGGCGCGATGGTCGGCCCGGAGGCCTTCGCCGAGGTGAAGTACCTGATGCACGTCAAGCAGATGGCCGCCCTCGACGAGATCCCCGTCATCGCCGCGGAGTTCCAGCAGGCCTTCGGCCGCGACTCCGGCGGCCTGGTGAAGCCCTACCGGGTCGAGGACGCCGAGACGATCGTCGTGGCCCTCGGCTCGGTGCTCGGCACCATCGAGGAGGTCGTCGACGCCATGCGCGACGAGGGGCTCGCCGTCGGCGCGCTCGGCATCTCCTGCTTCCGGCCGTGGCCGATCGCGGAGGTCCGCGAGGCTCTGGAGGGAGCGCAGCGGGTCGTCGTCGTGGAGAAGGCGTTCGCCGTCGGCGCCGGCGGCATCGTCGGCCAGAACGTGCGCGACGCGACCCGCACCCTCCCGCTCGACGTGTACGACGTGGTGGCCGGCCTGGGGGGCCGGCCGATCACCCGCGCCTCGCTGCGGGTGCTGCTGGACGACGTACTCGCCGGGCGGGTGGACCCGCGGCGGCTGCACTTCCTCGACCTCGACGTCGACCTGGTCCAGCGCGAGCTCGAGCGCGCGCGCCACGGCGAGCGGCCCGGCCCGCACGCGGAGAACATGCTGCGCGACGTCGGCACGGTCGCGTCCGGGGCCTACGAGTAGGGGTCGTCATGGCGTTCCAGGAGATCAAGCTCTACCAGACCGGCACCTTCGTCGCCGGCAACCGGCTGCTCGACCCCGAGCAGCGCTCGGTGCAGGCGCGGACCGGCCGCTCCAACTCGCTCACCTCGGGCCACCGGGCGTGCCGCGGGTGCGGCGAGGCGCTGGGCGCGCGCTACGTCCTCGACGCCGCGATGCGGGCCACCGAGGGCAAGCTGGTCGCGGTCAACTCCACCGGCTGCCTCGAGGTGTTCTCGACGCCCTACCCGGAGTCGTCGTGGCAGCTGCCGTGGCTGCACTCGCTGTTCGGCAACGGTCCCGCGGTCGCCGCGGGCGTCGCGGCGGCGCTGCGGGCCCGCGGGCGCGAGGACATCCGGGTGATCGGACAGGCCGGCGACGGCGGCACGGTCGACATCGGCTTCGGGACGCTGTCGGGGATGTTCGAGCGCAACGACGACGTGCTCTTCGTCTGCTACGACAACGAGGGCTACATGAACACCGGCGTGCAGCGCTCCGGCGCGACGCCGCCGGCCGCGCGGACCGCCAACACCAAGGCGATCGGCGAGGAGCCGGGCAACGTGTTCGGCCAGGGCAAGTTCATGCCGCTGATCGCGATGGCGCACGAGATCCCCTACGTCGCGACGGCGACGGTCGCCGAGCTGCGCGACCTGGAGTACAAGGTCGAGAAGGCGATGACCTTCCACGGCGCGCGCTACCTGCACGTGTTCGTCCCCTGCCCCCTCGGCTGGGGCGCCGACTCCGCCGACACCGTGCGGCTCGCACGGCTCGCCAAGGAGACCGGGATCTTCCCCGTCCTCGAGGCCGAGGCCGGCGTCGTCACCGAGGTGTCGAGGATCCGCAAGCAGGTCCCGGTCGAGGACTACCTGCGCCCGCAGAAGCGCTACAAGCACCTCTTCGGCGACCACCCCCGCCCCGACATCGTGGCGCGCCTCCAGGCCAGGGCCGACCACAACATCGCGCGCTTCGGCCTGCTCGCGGAAGGGGACCAGTGATGGACAAGCCGTTCGCGATCACCCTCGACGTCGGCACGAGCAAGGCCAACAAGACCGGCTCCTGGCGCACCGACCGCGCCGTCTACACCAACCGGATGCCGCCCTGCAACGACGCCTGCCCGGCCGGGGAGAACGTCCAGGGCTGGCTCTACGAGGGCGAGGCCGGCGGCGAGGGCTACGAGCGCGCCTGGCGCCAGATCATGGTCGACAACCCGTTCCCGGCGATCATGGGCCGCGTCTGCTACCACCCGTGCGAGACCGTCTGCAACCGCGGCCAGCTCGACGAAGCGGTCGGCATCAACTCGGTCGAGCGGTTCGTCGGCGACGAGGCGATCCGGCAGGGCTGGACCGTCTCGGTGGACGTACCGGCGACCGGCAGGCGGGTGCTCGTCGTGGGTGCCGGGCCGTCGGGCCTGTCCGCGGCGTACCACCTGGCCCGGAAGGGGCACACCGTCACGATCAAGGAGGCCGGCCCGATGGCCGGCGGCATGATGCGCTTCGGCATCCCGCGCTACCGCCTGCCGCGCGAGGTCCTCGACGCCGAGGTGCAGCGGATCCTCGACCTCGGCGTGACGCTCGAGCTCGACGCCAAGGTCACCGACCTCGAGGCACTCCGGCAGGAGTACGACGCCGTGTTCCTCGCGGTCGGCGCCCAGCTGGGCAAGCGCGCCTACATCCCGGCCGGCTCGGCGGCGCACGTCATCGACGCGGTGAGCATGCTGCACGGCATGGAGGAGGGCGAGAAGCCGCTGCTGGGCCGGAAGGTCGCGGTCTACGGCGGCGGCAACACCGCGATGGACGCGGCCCGTACGGCGAAGCGGCTCGGCGCCGCGGAGGCGATCGTCGTCTACCGGCGCACCAAGGACCGGATGCCGGCGCACGAGTCCGAGTTGCGTGAGGCCGAGGACGAGGGCGTGCTGTTCAAGTGGCTGACCACGATCAAGCAGGTCGACTCCGGGAAGCTGGTGGTGGAGCGGATGGAGCTCGACGAGAGCGGATTCCCCCAACCCACCGGGGAATTGGACGAGCTCGACGCCGACTCGCTGGTGCTCGCGCTGGGTCAGGACACCGACCTCTCGCTGCTCGAGGGCGTGCCCGGCCTGGTCGTCGAGGACGGCGCGGTCGCGGTGGACCGCTCGATGATGACGGGCTGCCCGGGCGTCTTCGCCGGCGGCGACATGGTGCCCTACGAGCGGTCGGTCACCGTCGCGGTCGGGCACGGCAAGCGGGCGGCGCGCAACATCGACGCCTGGTTGTCCGGGGCCGCCCCGGAGCCCGGCGTGCGGCCCGCGCTGGCCACCTTCGACACCCTGAACACCTGGTACTACTCCGACGCCCCGCGCGCCCACCGCCCCGTGCTCGACCGCGCCCGCCGCGAGTCGACGTTCGACGAGGTCGTCCTCGGCCACGACGAGTCGACCGCGCTGCTGGAGGCCCGCCGCTGCATGTCGTGCGGCAACTGCTTCGAGTGCGACAACTGCTACGGCGTCTGCCCCGACAACGCGGTGATCAAGCTCGACCAGCCCGGCGGGCGCTACCTGATCGACCTCGACTACTGCAAGGGCTGCGGCCTCTGCGTCGCCGAGTGCCCCTCCGGCGCCATCCAGATGTTCCCCGAGCAGATCTGAGATCGTTGGTCGAGTAGCCGTCGCGAGGAACGAGCGACGGCGTATCGAGACCCCTAGCCGGTGGTTGAGGTGCGAGGCGCCCCAGCGCCGAGCCTTGCCGGTGGTTGAGGTGCGAGGAGCGCCAGCGACGAGCCTCGAAACCCCCGGCGCTACCGGCTTCTCTCGTGCGGGTGCTCCGCTGCCCGCCCCTGGAACTCCAGGATCGCCGGGTTGAGGATCCGTCCGTCCCGGATCTCGATCGCGCGACGTACGGTCTCGTTCGCCTCCCACCCTTCCGCCCCCTCGAGCACCGGCCGGAGGAACGGGATCAGCGCGCGGGAGTTCTCCCAGGTCGCGGAGTTCCAGAGGTACGACGGGCTGTGGTCCACCGCGTAGTAGAGGACGTTGTCGCCCACCACGAACGTCGGGTCGTCGAACGACGTCGGCCGCGCCCACTCGAACCCCATCCCCGCGTCGCAGGACACGTCGACGATCACGCTGCCCGGGCGGATCACCGAGAGGTCCTCGTCGCGCAGGTAGATCTGCGGGTCGTTGGGGTCCTGCAGCGTGCAGTTGACGATGACGTCGGCCTGGGAGAGGTACGCCGGCAGCGTCTCGCGACCGTCGTCGACGAGGACGTGCGCGGGCCCGCCGGTGCTCGGCTCGATCTGCCGGATCTGCGCGGAGTGGATCGGTGAGGCGACGGCGGCGGTCGGGCGGTGGGTCAGGATCCCGACGGCGTGGACGCCGTGCGCGTTGAGCGCGGTCACGGCACCGCGCGCGGTGGCCCCGAAGCCGATCACGACCGCCACCAGCTTGCGCCCGTAGTCACCGGTCAGCCCGGCGAGCTGCAGGGCGTGCAGGATTGAGCAGTAGCCGGCGAGCTCGTTGTTCTTGTGGAAGACGTGCAGCCCGAAGCTGCCGTCGCTGTTCCAGTGGTTCATCACCTCGAACGCGATCAGCGTCAGCCGGCGGTCGATCGCGATCTGGGTCAGCTGCGGGTCCTGCACGCAGTGCGGCCACCCCCACAGCACCGCTCTCTCACGGAGCTGTGCGACGTCCTCGTGCTGCGGCTTCGGCAGGAGCACGACATCGGAGCCCGCCAGGATCGCGTCGCGCGACGCGAACCCGGCGACGTGCGGCGCGAGCGCCTCGTCGGACACGCCGAACCGCTCGCCGTACCCGTGCTCGAGCGTGATCCGCTCCCGGACGTCCGCGTCGAGGTGCGGGATGTGCTCCGGGTGCAGCGGCAGCCGCCGCTCGTTCTTCTTCGCGGACGAGCCGACGACACCCAGGCTCAGCAGGCTCATGCCGCGAACCTACCCGGGTCGCCGGTGGTTGAGGTGCGAGGAGCGCCAGCGACGAGCCTCGAAACCCCCGGCGTCCCGGGTCTACAGTGCGAAGCCCCGACCGACGAGGTTTGCCATGAGCGATGTGGTCGCCGCCTTCCGAGAGCTGCACTCCTCCGGGTGCTTCGTGATGCCGAACCCGTGGGACGTCGGCAGTGCCCGCGCCCTCGAGCACATGGGCTTCCCGGCGCTCGCGACGACGAGTGCCGGGCTGGCCTGGTCGCTGGGCCGCGCGGACACCCAGGCGACCCTCGAGGAGGCCCTCGACCACCTCCGCGCCGTCGCCGGCGCGGTCGGCGTACCGGTGAACGCCGACTTCGAGGGCGGGTACGCCGTCGAGCCCGACCAGGTCGCGGCCAACGTCGCGAGAGCGGTGGAGACGGGCGTCGCCGGCCTGTCGATCGAGGACTCGTCCGGCGACCCCGACGACCCGCTCTTCGGCTTCGACCTGGCGGTCGAACGGATCGCCGCCGCGCGGCAGGCGATCGACGACAGCGGTACGGCGGTCGTGCTCACCGGTCGTTCCGAGGGCTTCGTCGCCGGACGCCCCGACATCGACGAGACGATCCGGCGGCTCCAGGCGTACGCCGACGCTGGGGCCGACTGCCTCTACGCCCCGCGGATCGACGACCTCGACCACGTGGCCGCGGTCGTCGCTGCGGTCGCGCCCAAGCCGGTGAACCTTCTGATCAACGCCCCGTTCATCACGGTCGCCGCGGCGGCCGAGCTGGGCGTGCGGCGGATCAGCGTCGGCGGCACCCTCGCCCGCACCGCCTGGCGCGGGTTCCTCGACGCCGCCCAGGAGATCGCCGACGAGGGCACGTTCTCGAGCTTCCAGGGCCTGCCGAACGTCGACGCCCTGCTCAGCAGCTAGCGACGCCGAAGGCCGCCGGTGGTTGAGGTGCGAGGCGCCCCAGCGCCGAAGGCCGCCGGTGGTTGAGGTGCGAGGCGCCCCAGCGCCGAGCGGCCGCCGGTGGTTGAGGTGCGAGGCGCCCCAGCGCCGAGCCTCGAAACCCCCGGCGGCCACCAGCGACCTCAGCCCTGCTTGCGCTCGGCCTTCTTCGCCTCGGCGAGCTCCTCAAGCCGCTCGGCGGCGGCGCGCTCCTCAGCAGCCTCGGCCTTCGTCTCCAGCGCGTCGTCGATCTCCGCGCTCGCCCGCCGCTGCGCGGCCTGCCGCTTGGCCTGGGCGGAGGACTTCACCCGCTCCTTGTCCTGCTCGGCCTTGCGGATGCGCTCCTCGGCCTGCCGGTCGGCCTCGGCCTTCTTCGCCTCGGCGGCCTCGAAGGCCTCGGCCTCGGCCTGCTGCTTCCCGCGCGCCTCGACCTCGTCGGCCTCGGCGAGGCCCGACGTCACCCGGTCACCAGCGGCGTCGCGCTGGGCATCCGCCTTCTGCTGGCCCTTGGCCGCGGTCTTCTCGGCCTGCTTGCGCCGCGCCGCAGCCCGCTGCTCGAGCTCGGACGCAGCAGCCAGCCTGCTGGACCGCTCGAGCCGGTCGGTCCCGCGCCGGGCGATCTTGTCGTTGTGCAGCACGGCGCCGGCGAGCTTGTCCGCCGTACCGAGCGTCCGGTCCACACCCACGCGCGCCACGGAGTTCTCCGGCAGCTTGTGTGCGAGCTTGCCGACGACGTCGAGCGGACGCCGCGCGGCCTCGTACGGAAGTGCGATCAGGTTCTTGATCATCGTCAGCTCCTCAACGGTTGGTCTGCGCGCGCAGCTCCGCCGCGCGCTGGTCGTCGATCGCGGCCTCGCGCTGCAGGCGCTCCTGCTCGGCGGCGGCCTGCTCCTCGGTGGCGTTGGCCACGGCCTCCAGACGCGCGGCGTCGCTGACCCCTTCGGCCGCGACCCGGTCCGCGCGTTCCTCGGCGGCGGCAGAACCGCGCTCGGCCCGCGCCTCGGCGGCCCGCTCGGCGGCGGCCTCCTCTTGGACGCGGTCGCGGTCGGCCTGGGTCTCCAGCCGCTGCGCACGCGCCTCGGCGTCGCGCTCCTTGCGGGCCGTCTCGGAGGTCGTCTCACGGACGCCCTCGACCGCCTCCTCGCGCTGGGCGTCGGCGACGGCCTCGTCGGCCAGCGCCTGCCGGCGCTTCTCCGCCTCGCTCTGCTGCAGCTGGCCCTCCTCGACCAGCGCGTCCTTGCCGGTCACCGCTCCGGCCACTTCCTTGGCCTTACCAGCAACCGTGTCCAACAGTCCCTCGCGGGCTTCCGCTGCCTTGTCGTTGCTCATGCAGGAGCGGTGCCCAGGACCTACGACGGGACACAGGGGGTCTGCGTGTGACATAAGCCGCAGACCCCCTGCTCCCCGTTGGTCGAGCGGCCGTCGCGAGGGACGAGCGACGGCTACTCGAGACCTCTCAACGGGTCAGATCCTGACCTTCGCCTGGTAGCTCACCCGCACGTAGTTCACCTCGGTGGCCCGCCACCCGGTCACCTGCGCCCAGAACGCGACGGTCCGCGCGCTCGGCTGCGACCAGCCCCGGGTGATCCGCCCGCGGCAGCAGATGTCCGCACCGGACGGGTTGAGGTCGATGGTTCCTCGTACGTCGAAAGCATCCGCCGGGATCCGGATCCGGTAGCTGGCCCGGGCGAAGGTCCCGCCCCAGCAGTCGAGCTTGGCGACCTGGTAGTAGGAGTCGCGCGACGCGTAGCAGTCGCCACGGGTCGCGAAGGAGACACCCTGGTTGCCTTCGAGGCGCTTGCGGAACGTCTTGGTGATGACGCCGGTCGCGACCTTCACGCGGGCGACGTCGGCGTTCGCGTTGACCGACACGTCGATCCGGTAGCGGCCCTTGGCGGCCACGTCACCGTTGTCCTTGCGGCCGTTCCAGATCCACGCGTTGCGGCCGCCGCTCGCGTTGGGCTTCGCGGTCCGCACGGCCCGGCCGTCGGCGTTCACGACCGTGATCGTGGCCCGCGCCTGCCGCTCCTGGCGCCAGGTGAACTTCACCGTGTCTTGGTAGCCGTCGCGCACCGTCGGGTAGAACTCGGTGTCGCTGACCGCAGCGTCGGAGACGCGGATCTTCGGGGCCGCCACGAAGAACGTGGCGAGCTGGTCGTCGGTGTAGTAGTCGAGGACGTGGCAGGTGTCGGGACCCTTGAACGAGCCCATCGACACGCTGAACGACCCGGGCGGCACGTTGTCCATCGGCGAGCGCGAGGAGTTCTTGCACTCGACCGAGATCGTCTCGTAGTCGCTCGAGCTGTTGTAGCCCGAGACGGTGACCTCGGCGCCCGAGGAGTAGGTGTTGTCGCTCGGGAAGTCGACGGTGATCGGCGAGACCGCGAGTGCGGGAGAGGCGAGGCCGACCGCCGCCCCGAGGGCGACGACGATGGCGAGCAGGAGCTGGGCAGGCAGGCGCCGGCATCCCGAGGTGCGAGGCATGAGGGTCCTTCGAGCTTGGTGTGGGTCACGGGGCGACGACGCCCCGGCCGCCGGCAGTCGCGGCGGCTGACCGGTCGACCCTACGGACTTCTTGCGGCCGCCGCAGACGTTCACAAGAAATCTGCGGCACCATGGACGCGTGACGGTGCTGATCGACCCACCCCAGGTCCCCTGGCGGGGCCGCCTGTGGTCGCACCTCGCCTCGGACCACTCCTACGACGAGCTGCACGCCTTCGCCGAGCGCCTGCGGATCCCGGCCCGCGCGTTCGAGCGCGACCACTACGACGTACCGGAAGAGCTGTACGACGCCGCGGTCGCCGCCGGCGCCACGCCCGTGCCGAGCCGTGTGCTCGTCCGCCGCCTGATCGACGCCGGCTTGCGCCACCGCAAGCCGCGCCGCGCACCGGGATCGTGACCGTCCCGGACCGCACGACCCTCGTCCTGCGCGACCTCCGGGACGGTGACGGGCTGTCCCGGCGCACGGTGACGCTCACCGCCGAGGGTGGTCTCGAGATCGCCGGCCATGACATCGACCACGGCGCGGATGCCGTCTACGGCGAGTACGAGTTCGAGCGCCGCGTCTCGCCCGCCGACACGTTCGCCGTCCGTGAGCTGGTCGGCGTCGCGCCCGACGGCGACCTGCTGACCGCGATCGAGACGCGGTTCGACTCGACCATCGACCTCGAGGTCTTCCTCGCCCAGCACGGGGTCAAGAGCGAGTTCTGGAGCCGGGTCGGCGACTGACCGACGGAGTCAGCTGCGGGTCTTCCCCTTGCGCAGCATCTCCAGCGCCTGCGCCACCCGCCGCGCCTTCGTCTCCTCGCGCTTGGCCTCGGCGACCCAGCGGGCGTACTCCTTGCGGTGGGTGAACGCCAGCTTCTCGTACGCCGCCCTCGCCTCGGCGTCACCGGCGAGCGCCTCGGCCAGCTCGGCCGGTACGTCGACCTCGCGCGGCTCGGTGTCCAGCGCGAGCTCCACGTCGACCTCGTCGCCGGCCTCGACCCCGGCGCCGGTACGTACCTCCCGGTTGAGCCCGACCAGGAACTCACCGCCCATCCGCGCAACGCTCGTGCGCCAGGTGTACCCGTCGACCGTCGCCACGACCGGGAACCGCTTCTTCCCCTCCCCCAGCTCGGCGACCTGGTCGTCGTCGAGCACGACCGCGGCCGCAGGACCGCGCGGGACGAGAGTGGTGCGGAAGCTCAGGCTGCCCATGCGCGGGATCGTAGGCCGGCCGCGCGCTCGGGTTGTGAAGCTCAGCGAGGCCTATCGTCCGCGCTGAGCTTCACGACTCGCGACGGTCAGGTCCCGGCTTCGTCGTACGCCGCCCGCACCGACTTCGGGATCCGCCCGGCGCGCGGCACCTCGAGCCCCTGCTCGACAGCCCAGGCCCGGACCTCCGCGGCGGTCGGCTCGCGCGGTGGCAGTGGCTGGGCGACAGCCAGGTCCGCGACGGTCGCGGCGCCGTACTCGTCGAGCTCGGCGGCGGCAACCGCAGCGGCGAGGAAGCGGTAGGTCCATTCCTGCGCGAGCTTGCGGGTCTCGCAGAACATGATCGGCACGGTCGGGAAGGCGACCTGCGCCTCGGCGAGCGCGTCCGCGACGACCGATGCCCGCACCACGGCGTGCTGGAACGCGCGGCTGTACCGCTCCTCCACGACCACCGCCGCCCGCGGCACCGCGGACAGGTCGGTGAGCTGGTACTTCAGCTTGCCCGTCGTCAGCGACGTCACCAGGTCCTCCAGCGACTTCCGCTCGACCACGGCGACGACGCGGTCATCCACGGTCACGCCGTAGTCGCCCGCGGGCAGCGCCTGGCGCCGTACGGTCGCCTGCTGCTCGGAGAACGCCCAGGCATAGCGCTCGTGGCTGTCGACGACGATGTCGAGCCGCGGGAGCCCCTGCGCCCGGGCGGTCGGCGCCTTGCTGCGGGGCCGGGCCTGCTTGGTGGTCCGCGAGGTCTGCCAGAAGATCATCTGCCGACCGCGCGCCACGGTGATCACGAACTGCGACCGGTTCTCGCGACCGCGGTCGAGCACCAGGTCGATCGCGGCGCCCCGGCGTACACACGACCGCACCGGCACCCGCTCGACGACCTCGACGTCGTCGGGCCAGCCCTCGAACCGGTGGCAGTAGACCTTCGCCGTGCGCGGCCAGGTCTCCCGCGCCTTGAGCAGGATCCCGTCGCCGAGCGGGATCCGGAGGAGATAGGGCAGCGTGGAGTCCGGCTCCGGGTTGCGCGCGATGACGAAGTCGTCGGGCATGGCCGCCAGTTTGTCAGGCCGATGCCACGTCCGGGGTCACCCTTCCGCGTCCTGCATCTGCTGCTCGAGCATGGCACAGTAGACGACGAGGAAGTCGTGACCGAAGTCGGTCAGCTCGTAGTGGTCCTCCTCGATCCACCACAGGGCGCAGTCCGCGAAATGGAACAGCATCGCGTCGAGCCTGCCCCTCCAGTCGATGGACTCGAGGTCGCGCAGCGGCGGCGGACACCGGGTGTCCCACCACTCGTAGGCTGCGGCGAGGGGATATCGACCGCCCGCGACGTGGGCGCTGAGCATGAACCCGACGAGCGGGTCCGTGTGCCACTCGTCGAGACGGTCGAGCAGCGAGAGCACGAGCGTGATGCCGAGCAGCACCCAATGCTCGTTCTCGGTGGGTCGATCGGCGCTCCGGGTCGCACGGCGCGAGCCGACGTCCACGAGCCCGGTGGCGACGACTGCTGTCCAGAGCCGGTCGAGCGCCAGGCAGTCGCCGGCACTGCGCCAGGCGTTGGCGAGATTCTCCACGACCACGGCATGGACGGCCGGATCGTCGGGGTAGCGCTCCTCTCCCCATCGCGCGTCGTCGTACCTGATGTCCCATTCGGCGAGGCCGAGATCGCGATAGGCCTCACGCGCAACCGCGGGCCGCAGCACGCCGGCCTGGGTGACCTCGCGACCTTCGCCGACCCAGTCGGCGAGCGCGAGGCAGGCCAGCACGTACGGCGCCGCGCGGACCTGCGGCGCCGTGACTGCAGGGTCGCCGGACCTCAGCTCGGGCACCTCCTCGTCCCATTCCTCGTCCGGGTCGCCGGCGAGCATCTCGCCCGCCATCGCGGTCATCTCCCGGCCGCGCACGCTCTTGGGCGACGGGTCCGGCATGCGGCGAGTCCGCTCGGCGATCGGCAGAGCGTTCCAGGCCGCCATCACCTGACTGAGTCGTGCCTGCAGATCGTCGACGTCGGCGGCGCCTTCGAGGTCGATGCCGATGTCGGCCCCGAAGTCCTTGAAGACCCGCCCCTGCGAGTGGTTCGCCGGATCGGCGTAGGCCGCAGGGAGCTTCGCCAGGCAGCGCTTCGCCTCCTTGCGCAGCTCTGCCGGCGTCGCGGAACCGGAGGCCATCCGGCCGGTCGCCCGCATGAAGCCCCAGAAGGTGTCCAGCGTGTCGCCCAACACGGCGACGTCCGGCGGCGGCGGACCGTACGCCGGCCATGTCCTCAACAGCAGCTGCTCGGCGCTCCCGCCGGGCCAGGAGCCGTAGCGGAGATCCTCATAACGGTCGCGCAGCTCGAGCACCTGGGCCAGCACGCTCGCGTCGAGCTGTCGCTTCTTCGCTGCCGCCCAGGTCTCGGCATGCCGGATCAGGAGCTGGTGCTCGTCCACGGCCATCACCCTTTCACGACGCTGAGTGCGCCACACTCAGTCGGGAACGCGGAAGTCGCACCGCGAACCCGCCGCGCCGGCAAGGCGTCGGTCGAGGGTGGCGAGCGGAGCGTCGAGGGCCTCGGCGAGCGCGACATAGGCGGCGTCGTACGCCGAGAGGTTGTCGCGGAGCGCCCAGATCCGCGACAGGTGGGGCACGACCTCGTAGTAGGTGATCGAGAGATCCACGAGGTCGTCGAGCGCGAGTCCGGCGATCTCCTGAGGGACAAGGCCGGTTCGCACGCTCCTGCGCAGCACGTTGGCGACCTCCAGCGGAAGGAGGTGGGGAGCGACCAGGCTGTCACCGACGAGCTGCTCCTCCGCCCATCGCGCTCGGGCGTCGGTCGCGATCAGGGCCGACACCACCACCGAGGCATCCACGACCCTCGTCACTTCTGGTCGGCATCCTTGAGCGCGAGAAGGTCGTTGGTGTTCAGGCTCGCTCCGGTTGCCGTTTTCCGCCTCCGGACCCGGGCCAGGACCTCGTCGGGCTCCGGCGTCTCCGCGAGTCGGACGAGCTGGTTGCGGAGGTACTCCTGCATCGAGCGTCCACTGCGCGCCGCGCGCGCCGCGAGCTCGGCGCGTGTTTCGTCCGGGACGTCGCGGATCGTGATCGAGCCCATGCTTGCATTTTGCTGTCGAGATCGCTGGTCTGCAAGCATCCGCCAGTTCATGCTGCATCCCGCTCTTTCGCCGCGATCTGCCGGCACAGGGTCGCGGCCGGTTCGGCGAGGGTCGTCGCCAGCCGCGCGAAGAGAGCGCCGTCCACCGCGGTGGAGCCGTCGACGAGCGACAGAAAGACGCTCGGTCGGAGGATCTCTGCACCGATGCAGGCCCAGACGTCGACCTCGTCGTCCCCGGGAGGCGCTGCGAAGGCCCGACGGGCGGCGGCCTGCAGTCCGTCGGCTCCTCGCGAGTGGTCGTCGAAGCCATCGGAGAGGTCGTAGAGGGTGATCGCGACGACTTCGAGGGGAACGTCGGAGAGGAACCCGAAGCGGCAGCCGCCGGTCGCTGCCGGCTCCCCCTCGGTCCGCGCGTCGCGCAACGCCGTCAACCAGGACGCCGGATCGCCGGCAACAGCCGCCGCGACCGGATGAGGCACCCGCAGCGGCGTGCTCTCGAACATCCGCCCGTCCTCGATCGGTACGAGACGGCCGATGACGTGCTCACCGGTCTCGACCAGCACTGCACTGCCGATGTTGGCGATGGAGATCCGCTCACCCGTCGCAAGGTCGTCCCAGGTCGTCAGGTCCGGCCGCCGCTCGACGAGGCGGTAGCCACCCAACGGCGTCGCCGCCCATTCGCGTACCTGATCTGCGAGGGCGATCCGGTCCTGCGGCAACCGACGCAGGAACGACGCGAGCCCGCCGAGCTCGTAGAGCACGCACTGCCGGAAGACCCAGTCGTGGTCCATCACCTTGACCCGAGGGTCCTCCCCCGGCGGTCGCCGTACGTTCTCGGCTCCGCCCTGGAGCTCCAGCGCGATCTCCATCGAACGGTCGATCCGGTCCCGGCCCAGACAGTTCATCTCCTGCAGTGCCAGCTCGAGGAGCCATCGCGAGTGCGCCCATCGGGGCAGCCAGCTACCGAACACGGCAAGCTGGACGAGGCGAAGCACCCGCCACGGCCGCCAGAAGATCTTGCCGTCCGACCCGTAGAGGTTCGCCTCCATGATCGCGAGTGCTGCGGCAGCGTCACCTCGACGCTCGGCCGCGTCGGCATCCGCCATCGGGCGCAGGAACTGCAGGAGACCAGCCGCTTCTTCTCCGCGCGACTGCGATGCGGCGGGAGACCGGCGCGCGGCTGACGAGGTGGACTTGGGACGACGTTTCCGAGACTTGGGCATGGGCCAAGCGTCACCACCGAGCGCCCGAGGCACCACCGGCAAGTGCCGGCTGTGGATAACCGACGGATCCCCGGGGTTGAGCACGTGGCATTCCGGGGTGTGCGGCAGGATCGTCCGGTGCAGTGGCGGACGGCGGTGGTGGCGGCAGCGCTCGCCCTCACCGGCTGTACGACGACCAACGGCCCCTCGACCACGCAGCCGACGCCCACGCCGACCCCCGAGCTCCCGGCCAACGCCGCCCACCTCCTGGCCCAGCTCCGCGTCGAGCCACGCACCGAGCCGACCGACTACGACCGCGACGCCTTCGGCTCCGACTGGATCGACACCGACGACAACGGCTGCAACCAGCGCGACGAGGTGCTCCTCCGCGACGCCGTCCCCGGCACCACGACCGTCGCGCAACAGGGCGGCTGCGACCACGACGTGCTCGCCGGCCAGTGGCACGACCCCTACACGGGCCGGACCCTGACCTTCACCGACCTCAAGGACCCCTCCCAGGCGCAGGGCATCCAGATCGACCACGTCGTACCGCTCGCCGAGGCCTGGGTCTCCGGCGCCGACGCCTGGACCGAGGACCAGCGCAAGACCTTCGCCAACGACCTCGCCGAGCTCATCGCCGTCGACGGCCCGACCAACGCGAGCAAGGGCGACGGCGACCCGGCGGCGTGGCGGCCGCGCAAGGGCTACCAGTGCACCTACGCGCGGCGCTGGATCCGGGTGAAGTGGCGCTACGACCTCGCAGTCGACACCAGCGAGGTCAACGCGCTGCGGGAAATGCTCGGCTACTGCTGACGCCCCCGTTGGTCGAGTAGGCCGAGCGCCCTGGCGCGAGGCCGTATCGAGACCCGCGCGGACTGGCTACCCTCGGACCGTGAACGCCGAGCCGTCCGGCTTCTTCGACGCGATGTACGCAGCTGCGGAGTCCGACGGGCCCAAGCCGCCCTGGGACTACGGCGCCGCGCGCCCCCAGCTCGTCGAGTGGGTCGAGGCGCAGGACCTGCAGGGCGGTGGCCGCGAGGCACTGGTGGTCGGCTGCGGGTACGGGTCCGACGCGGAGTACCTGGCCGCGCGGGGCTTCCGGGTCAGTGCCTTCGACTTCGCGCCGACCGCGATCGCGGCCGCACAGCGCAAGCATCCCGGCAGCGAGGTCGACTACCGGGTCGCCGACGTGCTGGACCTCCCTCCCCAGTGGCACCGCAGGTTCGACCTGGTCGTGGAGAGCCTCACCGTGCAGTCGATGCCTCCCGACCAGCACACGACGGCCGCCCACAACATCGCTGGGCTCGTAGCCCCCGGAGGCACCCTGCTGGTCCTCGCGACCACCCGTGACGACGGGGTGGAGGTGCAGGGCCCGCCGTGGCCGCTGACCCGCGCGGAGCTCGACGACTTCGCGTACGGCGACCTCGCCCTACGGCACGTCGAGCGGATCGAGAACGGCACCTGGTGGCGGGCCGAGCTGTCCTGAGCTGACGGGAGAAACCCGTTCGGCCGGGACCCGCGACGCGGCCTAGCGTCGAGCGCATGGTGACAGCGGCGGAGATCGGCGCGCGGGTGGCGGAGCGCTACGACGCGCTCGGCCTGCCGTCCTGGCCCGACCCCCACCCCGGGAGGAGCGAGCCCGCCGAGGACGAGTACTCCCGGGTGACCGACCCGGAGCGCTACCGGATCGTCCACGAGCGCGCCGCCCTGTGGGTCGAGGAGCTGGGCACCCTGCTCGACGTGGACATGACTCCGGTTGACGACGGAACGCGCGTCGCCTCCCGTCGGCCGGGCACTCTGCCGCTCTACCTCCTCCCGCGCGACGTGCTGCTTTCCCTCCAGGACGGGATCATGCCCATGCTCGACATCGCGGTGGGACGTCCCGACATCGTCGTCGCGACGCTGCCCGACTGCGGCTGCGACGCCTGCGACTCGGGCTCGGAGGACGTGCTCACGTGCATCGACGACGCCGTCGCCCGCGTGATCGGCGGCCCGTTCGTCGTACTCAAGGGCCGCGGCTGGCGGGCCGAGTGGTCACCCGACAGCGCCTCCGTGGGCGGCGCGCCCTCCGACGGGGTGCCTGGGTTCGGAGAGGCGATCGCCATCTGCCAACAGCTGGCCGCCGGCAACGAGGTCGGCCTCCCGCAAGACACCGAGGCGTACGTCGGCCACGCCTGGTTCGCCTGACGTCCGGCTGCCATGATCCCGCCATGGCAGTGGACCCGCGCGGACATGACCTCAAGACCTTCCTCGCGAGCGACGACGACGGGCCGGTCGTGATGCTCAACCTGCTGCGGTTCAAGCCCGGCGGCAGGGAGTCCTACGAGAGGTACGCCGAGGCCGTCGTGACGACGTTCCTCCCCCGCGTGGGCGGCGAGGTCGTGTACGCCGGCGACGGCGCGACCGCGCTGGTGGCCGAGGACGGGCAGGCGTGGGACGCCGTGCTCCTCGTGCGCTATCCCTCGCGGAAGGCGTTCACCCAGATGGTCGCCGACCCGGATTACCAGGAGATCACCCACCTGCGCACCGAGGCGCTCGAGGAGGCCGTGCTCCAGCCGACCACGGAGTGGGGCTGACGGTCGCCCGCTCCCGACGCCCCTGTGGATGAGCCCGGCGGGGGACGATCCGATTCCCCATGATCGATGCGTGACTCCCGGCATCGA
>DATMHR010000002.1:0-59576 GCA_035554955.1 Nocardioides sp.
TAGACGATGCCGTCGAGGATCCCGTCGAGCTCGTGGCGGCGCCACCACAGGAGCAGCACGAGGAACGCGCCCTTGGTGAGCTCCTCGGTCACGGGCGCCCAGAGCGACAGGGTCTCGGTGCTGCTGGAGCCGCCGGCCATCCCGATGCCCTGGAACACCAGGGCAGCAGCGGTCGCGACGAAGGCGCCCCACAGCAGCCCGGCCACCAGCAGGGGGCGAGGCTCCGGCTCGTAGCGGTCCAGCCACATGAAGCAGCCCACCAACGGGCCCACCGGGAGCGCCGCGAGCAGGGCCGCCAGGGCCAGGGACCCGGGGGCGCCCGAGAGGGCGACGACGACGGCCATCACGAGGGCGCCCGCCAGCACCGACGCCGTCACGACGACGGTGAAGGCAACGCTGTCGCGACGTCGTCTCGGCATGCCCGGCAGCCTAACCGAGCACCCCCCTCGCCCCCGCGTACAGTGAGCGCGTGAGCGCTGAGCACCCCACGGAGACCGACGTCGTCACCCCCGAGACGGCCACCGCGAGCACCACCGAGCTGGCCACCGAGTCGCACGACCCGGCCGTGCCCGCGGCGTACGCCGCCTTCATGCGCACGGGCTGGGGCGAGCGCGAGCTCGACGCCCCCCGGCACCCCGTTAGCGAGCACGCGGCCCGGCGCCGCGCCGCCCTCGCCGCCGCCTTCCCGGGCGAGCGGCTGGTGCTCCCGGCGGGCACCTTCAAGGTGCGCGCCAACGACACCGACTACCGGTTCCGGTCGGACACCGCGCACACCTACTTCTCCGGCAACCAGACCTCCGACGCCGTGCTGGTCATCGAGGACGGCGAGTCCGTGCTCTACGCCCGCCCGCGCTCCGAGCGCGACACCGACGAGTTCTTCCGCGACCGCCAGTACGGCGAGCTCTGGGCAGGCCGGCGCCCGTCGGCTCAGGAGATCTCCGACTCGCTCGGCATCGAGGTGCGCCACGTCAAGGACCTGCCGTCCTTCGACGACGACCGCAAGACCCGCGACCTCACCACCGACGAGGACCTGGCCCGCGTCGCCGACGAGCTGCGCCTGGTCAAGGACGAGTGGGAGGTCGGCGAGCTGCAGGAGGCCTGCGACATCACGACCCTCGGCTTCGAGGACTCGGTCCGCGAGTGGGACCGGGTGCTCGAGCACGGCGAGCGCTGGATCGAGGGCACCTGCTTCCGCCGCGCCCGCGCGATGGGCAACGACATCGGCTACGAGTCGATCGTCGGCGGCGGGTCGCACGCGACCACGCTGCACTGGATCGACAACACCGGTCCGATCACGCCCGGAGAGCTGGTGCTGCTCGACATGGGCGTCGAGGGCCGCAACCTCTACACCGCCGACGTCACCCGCACGCTGCCCGTCGACGGCCGGTTCAGTCCGGTCCAGCGCGACCTCTACGAGCTGGTGCACGCCGCCCAGCAGGCCGGCATCGACGCCGTCCGGCCCGGCGTTCCCTTCCTGGCCGCCCACAACGCCGCCATGGAGGTCATGGCCCACGGCCTCGCCGACCTCGGCCTGCTGCCGGTCTCCGCGCAGGAGGCCCTCGACCCCGAGTCCAAGGTCTACGCGCGCTGGACCCTGCACGGCACCTCGCACATGCTCGGCATGGACGTCCACGACTGCGGCCGCTCGTCGGTCGACGTCTACCCCAAGGGCGACCTCGCCGAGGGCATGGTGCTGACCGTCGAGCCGGGGCTCTACTTTCAGGAGGACGACCTGCTGGTCCCCGAGGAGCTGCGCGGGATCGGCATCCGGATCGAGGACGACGTCGTCGTCACCGCTGACGGAGTGCGCAACCTCTCCGGTGCGCTCCCCCGCTCGCCCGAGGCCGTCGAGGAGTGGATGGCGCGCCTGCGCGGGTGAGTTGGGATACTGGCCGGCGTTGCCTCCGTAGCTCAGCTGGATAGAGCAGGAACCTTCTAAGTTCTTGGTCGCAGGTTCGAGTCCTGCCGGGGGCGCTTCGCGTCGCCGTACGGCGCGCCTCCGCGTCGATGCAGGCCATGCCGGCCACACTCGGTGTGGCCGCGCGGCGTATGAGACCGCGCGGCCTAGGTCTGTGCGGCGTAGGCGTCGATCTCGCCGAGGATCCGTTGCCGGACGTCGTCGGGGGCCCAGGAGGCGCGCACGCCCTCGCGCGCGAGCTCGGCGACCCCGGCGGCGTCCAGCCCGAGCAGCCGCGCGGCGACGACGTACTCGTCGTTGAGCGTCGTGCCGAACATGGGCGGGTCGTCGGAGTTGATGGTCACCGTGACGCCGGCGTCGACGAACGCGGGGAGCGGGTGCTCCTCCAGCGACGCGACCGCGCGGGTGGCCACGTTGGACGAGGGGCACACCTCGAGCGGCACGCCGGTCTCGGCGAGGTGCGCGAGCAGCGCCGGGTCCTGGGCGGCCGAGGTGCCGTGGCCGATCCGCTCGGCACCGAGGTCGCGCAGGGCCGACCAGATCGTCTCCGGGCCGGTGGTCTCCCCCGCGTGCGGCACCGAGCGCAGGCCGGCGGCCCGCGCGGCGTCGAAGTAGGGCTTGAACTGCGGACGGGGTACGCCGACCTCCGGACCCCCGAGCCCGAAGCCCACGAGACCCGCGCTCCCGTGGTCCAGCGCGAACCGCAGCGTCTCCTCGGCGGCCGGCAGGCCCGACTCCCCCGGGATGTCGTAGATCCAGCGCATCACGATCCCGAGCTCGCGCTCGGCCGCGACCCGCGCGTCCTCGATCGCCTCGGTGTAGGCCTCGATCGCCATCCCGCGCGCGGGGTCGTGCGGCAGCACCGAGGTGTACGGCGTGCACGTCAGCTCGACGTAGCGCACCGCCTGGGTCTCCGCGAGCTCGCGCGCGATCTCGTAGGTCAGGTAGCGGATGTCGTCCGGTGTCCGCACCAGGTCGACGACGGCGAGGTAGACCTCGATGAAGTGCGCGAAGTCGCGGAACGCGAAGAAGCGTCGCAGCTCGTCGGGGTCGCTCGGCACCGTGCCGGGGTGGCGGGCCGCGAGCTCGCTGACGATCCGGGGTGACGCGGACCCGACGTGGTGCACGTGCAGCTCGGCCTTCGGCAGGCCGGCGACGAACGCGTCGAGGGGCTCCGCTCTCACTCCACGGCCTTGAGCAGCCCGGAGGCGAGGTCGTCGATGCTGGAGAAGTCGGTGTAGACCTTCCCGTCGAGCAGCACCGTCGGCGTCGACCGCACACCCGCCTTCTGCGCCGCGTCGGTGGCCGCGGTGACCCAGTCCAGCTGGCCGGCGTTCTCGATGTCGTCCTTGACGTCGCTCCCGCTCGCGCCGGCCTCCACCGCGAGGTCGAGCAGGTCGTCGTTGCTCGGGAACGGCCCGGACTCCGACGGCTGGTTCGCGTAGAGCAGGTCGTGCATCTTCTTCGCCGCCTTGGGGCCCGCGGCGTCGAGCACGGCGGCGAAGGCGTTCAGGCTCCGCACCGAGTAGTCCTCCGACGAGCGGCCGAGCAGGTTGAACGGGCGGTACTCCACCTGCACCTTGCCGTCGGCGGCCAGCCGGGCGAGGTCCTCGTGCGTCTGCTTCTCCAGCTCGCCGCAGAACGGGCAGAGGAAGTCCTCGTAGATGACGATCGTGTGCGGCGCGTCGTCCGGGCCGATCGCGACGCCGTGCGCGCTCGCGCCCGCGGAGCCGGCCGCGGCCTCGAGGTCGGCCTTGTCCTGGTTGTTGCGCCAGATCGAGTAGCCCACGGCCGAGCCGATGATCAGCACCATCACGCCGATGACGGCCGTGATGGTCAGCATCCGCCGGCGCGCCTCGCGCTTCTGCTGCTCGGCGCGGAGGGCAGCGGCCTTGGCGGTCCGCTGCTCTGCCTTGGACATGTTCATGCAGGCGACCTTTCCGGGAAGAGGACACGGTCGAGCGCCACGCGGGTGCGCGGGACGACCACGACGTACGCCGAGAGCAGGAGCAGCGCGCTGTCGCGGGCGACCTCCCACGGGTACTGGGACGAGGCGCCGGGGTCGGCGCCCCCGCCGCCGAAGCAACCGCAGTCGATCTCCAGGCCGCGCGCCCAGACCGAGATGATGCCGACCAGGAACGCCACGAAGAGCAGGCCGGACACCACCGCGGCGCCGCGGGTCAGCACGCCGAGCACGAGGGCGAGCCCGACCACCAGCTCGAGGGCCGGCAGCAGCAGCCCGACCGGCTCCACGAGCGAGCTGGGCAGCAGGTCGTAGGCGCGGACGGCGGCGATGCTCGCGTCCGGGTGGGTGATCTTGAGGCCGCCGGCGACGAGCCAGACGGCACCGACGACGAGGCGGGCGGCCAGGCCGGCCCACTGGTGCGTCGCTCCCCTCACATCACGAGGGTAGGTCAGGCCCCCAGGCGCGGGATGAGCGGGCGGCGCACGGCGTAGGGTGCGGACTCGTGAGCGAACGACTGGTCTGGATCGACTGTGAGATGACCGGCCTCGACCTGGGCGCCGACGCGCTCATCGAGGTCGCGGCGCTGGTGACCGACTTCGACCTCAACGTGCTCGGTGACGGCGTCGACATCATCGTCAAGCCGCCGGCCGAGGCACTGGACCAGATGATCGAGTTCGTGCGGACGATGCACGAGACCTCCGGCCTGCTCGACGAGCTCGCCGACGGCGTCACGCTGCAGGAGGCCGAGGAGCAGGTGATGGCCTACATCCGCCAGCACTGCGGGCCCGAGAGCCGTCCGCCGCTCGCCGGCAACACGGTCGGCACCGACCGCGGGTTCCTCGCCCGGGACATGCCGACCCTGGACGCCTTCCTGCACTACCGGATCGTCGACGTCTCCTCGATCAAGGAGCTCGCGCGGCGCTGGTACCCGCGCGCCTACTTCGCCTCGCCGCCCAAGCGCGGCAACCACCGCGCGCTGGCCGACATCCAGGAGAGCATCGAGGAGCTGCGCTACTACCGCGACACGATCTTCGTGCCCCTCCCCGGACCCGACACCGACGCCTCGCGGCTCGCGGCCGAGCGCCACGGCGGCTCGATCACCGGGCTGGGCGAGGGCACCGATTCTGCTGCCGGGTCCTGATCCGTCTACACTTCTCTCCGGCCCGGGCGTTCACGCGTGACGGGTCCGTGGTGGGCGTAGCTCAGCTGGTAGAGCATCGCGTTGTGGTCGCGAGGGTCGCGGGTTCAAGCCCCGTCGCTCACCCCACGTGGCAGCCGGACCCGCAAGGGTCCGGCTGTCGTCATCTCGGGGCGTCACCTCGGTGGCGCCGCGGTCTCGTCGACCGGACGCTCGTGGAGGATGTCGGAGCGCAACCGGTACTCGGTCTCGTCGATCTCCCCGCGCGCGAACCGCTCCCTGAGGATCTCCTCGGGGTGGCGCGGCGTACGACGGCCGCCCGCGCCTGCGGCGTCGGAGCGGAAGAGCACCACGATCGCCGCGATGACCGCGCCCCAGACGAGGGCCATGGCGAGGACCATCAGGATCCAGCCGCCCCAGCCCCAGGTGCCGCCGTGGTACCAACCCATCATCGGACTCAGCCTCCTCGGTCCGTCGTTGGCACCAGCGTCCCTCGCTGCCCGGGAGGACCCGTCGCGGTCGTGTGAAGGTTCGGTCAAGAAGCCTCCCCGCCGGTCCGGGTGGGCCGTCCGCGCCGCGGCGGGGTGCCAGGATGACGAGGTACCCCAGCACCGACGAGGACACAGCCATGCAGCAGCACGACGCGGGCCCCGCGGGCCTGCGCGCCCTGGTGGTGGAGGACGAGACCGAGCTCGCGACCCTCCTCGGCGGCTACCTCGAGCGCGCCGGGTTCGAGGTGAGCCTGGTGCACGACGGGCTGGACGCGGTCGACGCCGCACGGGAGGTGGACCCGGACGTCGTCGTGCTCGACCTCGGCCTGCCGCGCCTGGACGGCGTCGAGGTGTGCCGGCGGCTGCGCACGTTCAGCGACTGCTACGTCGTGATGCTGACCGCGCGCACCGACGAGGTCGACACATTGATCGGCCTGTCGGTGGGGGCCGACGACTACATGACCAAGCCGTTCAGCCCGCGCGAGCTGATGGCCCGGCTCCAGGCGATGCTGCGCCGGCCGCGGCAGAGCCGGCAGCCCGGTGAGGTCGGCGCCGACACCCTGGTCGTCGGCGACCTCGTCGTCGACGTCGGCGGGCGCGAGGCCGAGGTCGCGGGGCAGCCGGTGTCGCTGACCCGCACCGAGTTCGACCTGCTCGCCGCCCTGGCCGAGCGCCCGCGACTGGTCTTCTCCCGCCGCCAGCTCATCGAGCAGGTCTGGGGCGACACCTGGATCGGCGACGAGCACCTCGTCGACGTCCACATCGGCCACCTGCGGCGCAAGCTCGGAGACGACGCGAACCGCGGCCGGTACGTCCGGACCGTGCGGGGCGTCGGCTACCGGATGGGGGACGGCGGGTGAGCGCGCCGCGCCACGGCCTCGCGGCGCGCCTGCTCCTGGCGCAGTCCTTCGTGCTCGTCTCGGGCGCGCTCAGCACCTGGCTCGTCGCCTCGGCGATCGGTCCCAGCATCTTCCACACCCACCTGCGTCGGGCCGGCGTCGTCCACACCGACACCGAGAACGCGCACATCGAGGAGGCGTTCGCCTCCGCGCTCCTGATCTCGATCGGGGTCGCGCTGCTCGCTGCGACGGTGGCGGCGCTCGGCGTCACCTGGTACCTCACCCGCCGGATGCAGCGGTCCATCGGCCAGGTGGCCGACGCGGCGGCGCAGATCGCGACCGGCCACTACGGCAGCCGGGTCACCGATCCCGGGATCGGTGCCGAGTTCGCGACCCTCGCGGACGGCTACAACACGCTCGCCGAGCGCCTCGAGGCCACCGAGACGATGCGCCGCCGGCTCCTCGCCGACCTCGCCCACGAGATGCGCAACCCGCTGGCGACCGTGGACGCGCACCTGGAGGCGGTCGAGGACGGGGTCCGGCCGCTCGACGCGGAGACGCTCGCCGTGATCCGCGGCTCCACCCGGCGCCTGCGCCGGCTCGCCGAGGACGTCGCCGCCGTGTCCTCCGCCGAGGAGGGCGTCCTCGGGCAGAACCACCACCGGGTCCCCGCCGCGGACCTCGCGCGGCACGCAGCGGCCGCGGCGCAGGAGCGGTACGCCGCGCGCGGCGTCACGCTGCGGACCCGGCTCGAGACCGACGACCTCGTCGACGTCGACGCCGACCGGACGGGACAGGTGCTCGCCAACCTGCTCGACAACGCCCTCCGCCACGCCGGCGACGACGGCACGGTCACCCTGACCTGCCGGGCCGCGCGGCCCTGGGTCGAGATCACGGTGGAGGACACCGGCACCGGCATCGAGCCCGAGCACCTGCCCCACGTCTTCGACCGCTTCTACCGCGTCGACACGGCCCGCGACCGCGGCAGCGGGGGGTCCGGCATCGGGCTGGCGATCGCGAAGGCGCTGGTCGAGAGCCACGGCGGCCGCATCACCGCGCACAGCGCGGGGCCGGGACGCGGGGCGATGTTCGTCGTGCGCCTCCCGGCCGCGCACGGGTGACGCCGCGGCCTTCAACGAACCTTCACCCGAGCACCGTCCGAATCACCTGCTCCGCGCCGCACGCTCGACTCGTCAGCACCCGTCGACGAGGGAGCGCCCGGAATGCAGCCGACACCCGCCCAGGTCACCGTCGTGGAGTCCGAGGCCTGCCACTTCTGCGCCGACGCGCAGGAGGCGCTCGCCGAGATCGCGCGGGACCACCCGCTGGCCATCGAGACCGTGGACGTCCGCAGCCCGCGCGGCAGCGCACTGATGCAGCGCCACCGCGCCACGATGAGCCCGCTGGTCCTCGTCGACGGACGCTTCTTCTCCAACGGCCGGCTCCCCCGCCGGAAGCTGCGCAAGCTGCTGGAGGCGCGGCCGGCACCGAGCGCCGGGGCGGTGAGCCGCGATGGGTGACCTGCTGACCACCGGCTCGGTGCTCGCGGCGTTCTTCGCCGGCGGCGTCGCGCTGTTCGCCCCCTGCTGCATCGTCTTCCTGGCCCCGTCGTACCTGGCCGTCGCGGTCAAGAACCGGCGGTGGCGGCTCCTTCCGCTCACGTTCGTCTTCGCTGCGGGGCTGGCCCTCGTGCTCGTGCCGATCACGCTCGGCATGAGCCTGGTCGCGTCGACGATCGGCAACTACCACGCGCCCCTCTACTACGCCGGCGGCGCGCTCATGCTCGGGCTGGCGGTGCTCAGCCTCTCCGGCAGCATGGTCAGCCTGCCGTCCTTCCTGCGGGCGCCGGACACGGCTCGGGGCGACACCGCCAGCTTCTTCGCCCTCGGCGTGTTCTCGGGCATCGCGAGCTCCTGCTGCGCGCCCGTGCTGGCCGGTGTGATGACGCTCTCGGCCCTGTCCGGCTCGGCGGTCGGCGGCATCGCCCTGGGGCTCGCGTACACCTTCGGCATGGCCTTCCCCCTCTTCGCGATGGCGCTGCTCTGGGACCGCTTCCACCTCGGTGAGCGCCGCTGGATGCGGGCGCGGCCGGTCCGGCTCCGGGTCGCCGGCCGGGTGCTGGTGACCAACACCGTCAACCTCGCCGTCGCCGTGGCGTTCGCGGTCATGGGCGGCTTCGTGATCTACCTGGCCAACACCGGCCAGATGACCTCCGGTCCGGGCTTCCAGGTCGCGATGGGACGCGGGCTCGAGCGCGTCTTCACCCGGATCGAGAGCTGGACCGAGCCGGTCCCCGAGCCGCTGCTGGGCCTCGCCGTCCTCGCGCTGGCGGCGGTGTTCGTGCTCGCCACCCTGCGCGACCGGCACGCCCCGACGCCGGACGGCGTCGACCCGACCCCCCACTCCAGGAGCCACTGATGTCCTACCGGTCCGTCCTCAAGGCCCGTGCCGAGCGCGAGGAGCGCGCGCGGGAGATCCACCGCGCCGACACCCGACGGAGGCGCGTCCGGGTCGCCGTCTGGCTGGTGGCCGTCGTCGCCGTCGTCGGGGCGGTCACCGCGATGATGCTGTCGTCGCGCCCGGAGTCCTCCTCCGACGTGCGGCGGGCCCCCGACTTCTCGCTCGTGGACACCAGCGGTGCGACGCACACGCTGGCGCAGCACCGCGGCGAGAACGTGCTGCTCTACTTCTCCGAGGGCGCCGGCTGCCAGGCGTGCCTGATGCAGATGGCGGCGATCGAGAAGGACCAGGACGCCTACGCCGCCGAGGACGTCACCGTGCTGCCGGTCGTGATGAACACCCGCTCCCAGATCATGCACGACATGCGGCTCAACGGCGTGACGACGCCGTTCCTCCTCGACGACGGGACGGTCTCGGAGGCCTACGACACCCTCGGCAAGGGCATGCACGCCGGGCTCCCGGGCCACAGCTTCGTGCTGATCGACGAGGAGGGCACCCAGCGCTGGTACGGCGAGTACCCCTCGATGTGGCTCGACCCGGTGCAGCTGCTGGAGCAGGTCCGCGACCACCTCGGCGACTGACGCCGGTTGCCGCACGCGTCATTCTCTGACTATGGTCAGAGAATGACCACGACCGAGGTGCTCCGGCGCTTCAACCGCACCTACACCCAGCGGATCGGGGTGCTCGACGAGTCGTTCCTCGGCACCGGACGCCCCTTGGCCGTCAGCCGGCTGCTCTTCGAGATCGGCGCCCGCCCGGACGGCACGACGGTCCGCGACCTCCGGGAGCGGCTCGACCTCGACAGCGGGCACCTCTCGCGGATGCTGCGCCGGCTCGAGCAGGACGACCTGGTGACCACCGAGCCCGACCCCGCCGACCAGCGACGCCGCGTGGTGCGCCTCACCCCGGCCGGCGCCGCGGCGCGCCGGGAGCTCGACGACCGCTCCGAGGAGCTCGCCTCCCGCCTGGTCGCGCCGCTCACCGACCGCCAGCGCGAGCGGCTCGCCGACGCGCTGGCGACCGCGGACCTGCTCGTGCGGGCGGCGACGATCCGCCTCCGCGAGGTGCCGCCGGGCGACCCGGCAGGCCGCGTCGCGCTGGGGCGCTACCTCGCCGAGATCGACGAGCGGTTCCCGACCGGCTACCACCCCGGGGACGGTCCGGTCGGCGAGGAGACGGGGTCGACGTACGTGGTCGCCACCAGCGACGGCGAGCCGGTCGCCTACGGCGGGATCCGTCCGGCCTTCGACGCGACGACGGCCGAGATCAAGCGGATGTGGGTCCACCCCGACTGGCGCGGCGCCGGCCTCGGCTCCCGGATGCTGCGCCACCTGGAGGATCTCGCCCGCGAGCACGGGAGCACCCGGGTCGTGCTGGACACCAACGGCGTGCTCACCGAGGCGATCGCGATGTACGAGCGGGCCGGCTACGAGCAGATCGACCGCTACCCCGGCAGCGACCCGCACGCGACGCACTTCTTCGGCAGGTCCCTGGCCTGAGGACCGGCCCGCCGGGTCACCGCAGCGCGAGGCGGAAGACGTGCCAGTCGCCGATGACCCTCACCTGCTCGTAGCGCTCGGCGAGAACCTCGTCCGCCGCCGTGCCGTCGACCCCCCACGTGGTCGTGCTGTCGCCGTCGACCACCACCCACGTGGGCGCCTGCTCACCGCTCAGCACCCTGGTGAGCCGGACCAGGTCCGGGTCGCGCACCCGCACGGGAAGGCTCCAGAGGTGCGGGTAGGGGCTGCTCAGGCCGGCGGCCCGCAGCAGCCCGGGGAAGCCGAACGCGACGACGCCGGTGTCGCCCGGCGCCGACCGCGCGGCCAGGTAGTCCTCGATCTCCGTGGTCGGTCCGGTCAGCGACGGCGTCCGCAGGACGATGACGGTGCTCGTCACCGCGACCACCGCGGCGTAGGCGAGCGTCGCCCAGGTCCACCGCAAGCGGGCGGGCCGGTAGCGCGCCGTGGCCGCGGCCACGAGGACCAGGCCCGGCACGGTGGCCACCAGGTAGTGGATCCAGTAGCTGCCCCCGACGACGACCGCGAAGGCCTCCCACGCGACCACGGCGGCGGCGAGGAAGCCCAGGTCGGTGGCGGGCCGCTCCTCGGCTCCGTCGCCCTCCGCGGGCGCGCCCCGGCGGAGCAGGCGGCCCCACCGCAGCGGCAGCACCGCGACCAGGAGGCCCACCGACCCGCTGGCGAGGAAGGCGAGCACGAGGTCGTGGGCCCGGTACTCGTTGGCGTCGGTCGCCGAGCGCGCGATGACCTCCGCGGCAGCGCCCCGGAACTTCACCACGGCGTCCCAGAGCCCGGCCGGCGTGGTGCCCCGGAGGTCGGCCCAGCCGAGCAGCAGGCCGACCGTCACCGCCACGGCCGCGGCGAAGGCGACCGACGACCCGACCGCGGCGCGCCAGCGCCGGTGCCAGACCAGCCAGCCCACCGTGGCGACCGCAGCGACGGCGACCTCCACCATGCTCTGCTTGACGCCGACGGCGCAGGCCGCGAGGACACCGGCGACCGCCCAGTCGCGGGCGCCACCGCGCCCGCTGCTGGCCCGCAGCACGGCCCACAGGCCGCCGAGGACGAACGGCATGGCGAGCAGCTCGCCGTTGACCTGGCGGGCGCCGTAGAGCGGGCTGGCGAGGAAGACCGTCGCCACCGCGGCGGTCACGAGGGGGGCGTGCCGGCTGCCCGGCACGGCCAGCCGGCCGATCCCCGCGGCGGCCAGGATCGCCAGCACCACGGCCACGATCCCGACCAGCCGCAGCGCGACCGTGCCGCCGCACAGGTCGGCGAGCCGGAAGATCGTGATCAGGAGCGGCGGCCGGTCGACCCAGTAGTCGCCGTACAGCGACGTCCCGGGCGACCACTGGGCACCGACCATCAGGAAGCCGGCCTCGTCGGAGGAGAGCGGTGCGGCGAGGAACGGGAGACGGAGCAGGACGCAGGCCAGGGCCAGCAGCGGAACCCGTGCGCGCTCCGGCACCACGGCGACCTCCTCGACGACTTCCGCCCGGCCTGAACCTAGGCGTTACAGATGAATGTTCGATGAAAGCACCGACCGGGGTGCAAGGTGGGGTCGACAGAGACGCGGACGGAGGGCTGGCGTGCGGATCCTGGTGGCCGAGGACGACCTGCGCCTGGCCGACCTCCTCGACCAGTCGCTGAGCGAGGCGGGCTGGCAGGTCGAGGTCGTCCACGACGGCACCGCGGCCTACGGCAGAGCGCTCCCCGACGGCCTGCCCTACGACGTGCTGCTGCTCGACTGGATGCTGCCGGGCACCGACGGGATCACGGTGTGCCGCCGGTTGCGCCACGCCGGCGTGACCACGCCGATCCTCGTGCTCACCGCCCGCGGCGACGTGCGCGACCGGATCAGCGGCCTCGACGCGGGCGCCGACGACTACCTGCCCAAGCCGTTCGACCTCGACGAGCTGCTCGCCCGGCTGCGGGCCCTCCACCGCCGCACGTCGTACGGCGAGGAGGGTCTCTTCGAGGTGGGGGACCTCGTGGTCGACGCCGATGCGCGGCGGGTCACCCGCCGCGGGGTGGAGATCGAGCTCTCCGCGCGCGAGTTCGACATCCTCCGGCTGCTCGTCGCCAACGCCGGCAAGGTGGTCTCCCGGTTCACGATCCTCGACGAGGTCTGGGACGGCGAGACCGACCTGCGCTCCAACGTCATCGACGTCCACCTCGCGACGATCCGCGCCAAGATCGACAAGCCGTTCGGCACGCAGACGATCACCACCGTGCGCGGGGCGGGTTACCGGGTGGACGCGCCGTGAGGCGGCTCGGCCGGCTCCCGCTGCGGGTCCGGCTGGTGGCCGGGTTCGTCGTCGCGATGCTGGTGCTGCTGATCGGAGCCGGCGCGTTCGTCTACTGGCGCGTGCAGTACGCGCTCGACCGGCAGCTGGACGCCGAGCTGACGCAGGCCACCGACACGATCGACCCGCTCATCGCGGCCGACGGGCGGGTGCGCGACACCGAGTCGGCCGACGCGACCGGCGCCGCGTGGCAGGTGCTCGACGCGGACGGCGAGGTGCTCGCGAGCGGCGGCCGGGCGCCGGACCGGGCCCTGGTGAGCGGGCGGGACCTGCCGTCGTCGGGGGCGCGGACGGTCGACACCGGGGACTTCCTGCCCGCGTCGAGCAAGCCCTACCGGCTGCGGATCACCACGCTCGGTTCAGAGGACGGTCGGGCGGCGTACCTCGTCGTCGGCCTGCGCCGCGACCACCGGGACGAGGCCCTGCGCGAGCTGGTCGTGCAGCTCACCCTCGCCGGCACCGGGTCCCTCCTGGTCGCCGCCGTGGTCGGCGACCTGCTCGCGCGGGCGTCGCTGCGCCCCGTCGAGCGCTACCGCCGGCGGGCCGCGGAGATCGCTGCGGGCGCGGGAGGGCTGCGCCTCGACGTGCCCGCGGGCCGGGACGACGAGGTGACGCGGCTCGGGCACACGCTCAACGACATGCTCGCGGCCCTCGAGGACTCGCTGGACCGCGAGCGCCGGTTCATCGACGACGCCAGCCACGAGCTGCGGACACCGCTGACCCTGCTGAAGTCCCGGATCCAGCTGGCGCGCCGGCGCTCTCGGGACGTGGCCGAGCACGAGCGGGTGCTCGACGAGCTCGCCGTCGACGTGAGCCGCCTGATCGACCTCGCCGAGCAGCTGCTCGAGGTCGGCCCGGCGCGGCGGGCCCCGGAGGGCAGCGCCGACGTGGGCAGGGCCGTGAGCGGCGTCGTCGAGCGCAGGCGGCTCGCGCGGCCCGAGCAGGCCCACCAGCTCAGCGTCGAGCTGCCGCTGGAACCGGTGCGGGTGGGCATGGACGAGCACGCGCTGCAGCGGGTGGTGACCAACCTGCTCGAGAACGCGTTCGTCCACGGGAGCCCCCCGGTGCGCATCGCCGTCGCCGCACGCGGCGAGCACGTCGTCCTCCAGGTGACCGACGGCGGACCGGGCATCCCGCCCGACCTCCTCGGCCGCGCGACCGCCCGCTTCACCCGCGCGTCCGACGCCCGGTCCCGGCCCGGGACCGGGCTCGGCCTGGCGCTCGTCGAGCAGCTGGTCACCGAGGCGGGCGGCGAGCTGCGCCTGTGCGCCGGCGGCGACCACGCCGCCTGGGGGCCGCCCGCACCCGTGCCGTGCGACCACGGCGGCGAGATGACCGCGACGGTGCTGCTGCGGGCCGCTAGTCCTCCGGGGTCAGCCGGTCCCAGTCGGTGACGATCGGGGCCAGGTCGCCGGCGGCCCACAGCGCGAGCTGGTCGTGGTGGTGCGGGTGGCCCGGCGTCGCGACCGCGCCGGTCGGGACGACCCAGCCGCCCGCGGTCCGGTCGGCCAGGTCCCACACGTAGCGGGCGACCGAGCCGCGGCTGCACTCGTCGGAGATGGCCGGGTAGGACACGCAGCAGCGCACGCAGTCGGCGTCGCCGGAGACCGGTACCCGCGGCAGGTCGTCGGCGTCGTGGCCGGTCAGCGCGCCGAGCCCGTGGACCGGGACGGCGACGTGGGTCTCCCCCCAGGTCGCCGGCAGGTCGTCGGCCCCGTCGACCTCGGCCAGCGCGGCCCGGGCGTGGGCGACCAGGTCGATCCCGAACGGCCGGTTGCCCGCGACGGTCTCGTTGGCCAGCCGCGGCAGGGAGAGCCCGATCCGGTAGGTGGCGCCGAGCCAGGGAGCGAACACGTCCTCGTGCCGGTGCCCCTCCGGGGGGTCGGAGAGCCCGGCGAGGACCGGCTCGGCGGCGATCCGCCGGACGAGCGCGGACCGGAAGGCCGCATAGCGCGCGGCCTGTGCCGAGCCCGCGTCCATGCGCCCCTCCCAGCCGTCGAAGGCGCCGGGGACCAGTGCCGTCACCATCGGCACGGTCTGGAGCAGGGTGTCGTTGTGGATCGCGACGAAGTCGTCCCGGTCGAGGTCGGTGCGCCCGTCCAGCAGGGCGTGGATCCGAGCCGCCCGGTACGGCGCGGCGAAGACCGTGCCGATCGCGGCGCTCTCCGGGCCGCGTCGCTCGTTCGCGGTGACGACGTGGCCGTCGGCCGGCGCGTCGGCCCGGTTGGGGCCCGTGAGCCAGCCGGTCCAGTCCCCGTCGGGACCGCGCAGCGGCACCCGGCCGGCGACCCGGTAGCGCACGGCACCGGCCCGGTCGGCCGCCACGAGGTTGTTGACCGGCTCGACCCACGCGTCGAACGCCCGGTCGACGTCGTCGACCGTGCGCGCCCTGAGCAGCGGCAGGATCGCGTCGAACCCGAGGTCGCCCAGCTGCCAGGAGCTGGTCCGCACCGAGAGGCCGTCCTCGAACACCAGGCCCCACGGGGTCGAGGTGACCTCGACGTCGACCGGGTCGGCGTCCCGCACGTGGATCGTCTCGGTGTGCGACTCGACCACCTCGGCCGGCGGCACCGACTCCTCGCGCACGTCCTGGTAGTCGGCGCAGGCGTTGGTGATCGCCCACGCGACGTCGCCCGCGTGCGCGAAGTGCTGGACGCCCGGGACGCCCACGAAGGAGTAGCCGACCACGTCGAAGGCGTCGGCCGGGTCGTCGCAGCACAGCCGCACCTGCTGGTAGACACCCGGCTGCTCGATGATGCGGTGCGGGTCGCCGCCGATCAGCGGCAGCCCGCTGGCGGTGCGGCCGCCGGCGGCGGCCCAGGCGTTGCTGCCGGACGCGGTGGGGTCCTGGTGGGACAGGAACCGCTCGTCGTCGCCGAGGACCGCGGTCGCCAGGCGTTTCCAGAGGATGCCGCCCAGGTTGGCGAAGAGCAGGTGCTGGGCGAGGAACGTGGCCAACGGCATCCACGCCGGCCACTCCCCCGGGGTCGTGCCGGTCCCGGCCAGCTCGGGGACCGCGGCCGGGTCGACCGCCCCCAGCCCGGCGGTCACCCCCTCGGCGTACGCCGAGACGAACGCCTGCGTCTCCGCCGAGCAGGTCGCGAACGCACGCTCCGCGGTCTCCACCGTGCGCATCCGCCGCGCGAACCGGTCCCACGAGACCGCGGCCTCGCCCGCGACCTCGGCGGAGGTGCCGAGGGCGCGGCGCCGCAGCCACTCCAGCTGCCAGGTCCGGTCCCGCGCCGTCACCTCCCCCTGCAGCCGGGCGAGCTCGATCGCGGAGTCCGCACGCAGGTGCGGGATGCCGAACGCGTCGCGGTAGAGGCGGGCCATGCGCGGACCCTAACGGCAGTGCTCAGGCGGGGATGTGCCCGAACCGGCCCTTCTGGAAGTCGGTGTAGGCCTCCATCACCTCGGCCTTGCTGTTCATCACGAACGGACCGGCCCAGGCCAGCGGCTCCCGGATCGGCTGTCCGCCGAGCAGGACGACGTCGAGCCTCGGCGCGCGGCCCTCCTGGGACCGGTCGGCCTCGACGGTGAGGTAGTCGCCGGCGCCGAAGACCGCGGTCTGCCCCATCCGGACCGGCTGCCGGTCGATGCCGACCGAGCCCTTCCCGGACAGGACGTAGGCCAGCGCGTTGTAGCCCACCTGCCAGGGCAGCTCGAGGCGAGCGCCCGGCTCGAGGGTGGTGTGGACCAGGGTCATCGGCGTGTACGTCGACCCGGGGCCGGCGTAGCCGGCGACGTCACCCGCGATGACCCGCACGAGCGCGCCCGCGTCGTCGCTGGTCAGCAGCTTGACCTCGCCGGAGTGGATGTCCTGGTACTTCGGCCGGTTGGTCTTGGCGTCGCGCGGCAGGTTCACCCAGAGCTGGATGCCGTGGAACAGGCCGCCGCTCTGGACGAGCCACTCCGGCGGCGTCTCGATGTGCAGGATGCCGGACCCCGCGGTCATCCACTGGGTGTCGCCGTTGGTGATCGACCCACCGCCACCGTGGTTGTCCTGGTGGTCCATGACGCCGTCGATCATGTAGGTGACCGTCTCGAACCCGCGGTGCGGGTGCCACGGGGTGCCCTTGGGCTCTCCCGGCGCATACTCCACCTCGCCCATCTGGTCCATCATGATGAACGGGTCGAGGTCGCTCAGGTCGATGCCGGCGAAGGCGCGGCGGACCGGGAACCCCTCCCCCTCGTAGCCCTGCGGCGCGGTCGTCACCGAGCGGACCGGACGCGGCTGGTCGCCCAGCCCGGGGCTCGCGATGCGCTCGAGCACGGTGAGGTCGTCGACGGTGATCGCAGGCATGGTGCCCACCTCTCTCCTGTGGTAGTTGATGATTCAACCACAATCCCCACCCGAATCATTCCCGGTCGCTAGGGTCGGCTCGTGACCTCTCGGAGCGAGTACGACGTGGTGGTGGTCGGTGCCGGGCACAACGGCCTCACCGCCGCCGCCTACCTGGCCCGGGCCGGGCTCTCCGTGCTCGTCCTGGAGCGGCTCGACCACGTGGGCGGCGCGGCCGTCTCGGCCGAGCCGTTCGCCGGCGTCCCGGCCCGGCTGTCGCGCTACTCCTACCTCGTCTCGCTGCTCCCCGACCGGATCCAGCGCGACCTCGGCCTCGACCTGCAGCTGATCAGCCGCCCGACCGCGTCGTACACCCCCGTCGTCCGCGACGGGAAGCCCGGCGGCCTGCTCGTCGAGCGGCTCGAGCGGGAGGCGACCCGCCAGAGCTTCCTGGAGCTCACCGGCTCCGACGACGCCTACGACGCCTGGCGGACCTTCTACACCGAGCTGCTCCGGATGGCCTGGACCGTCGCGCCCACCCTGCTCGAGCCGCTGCCGCGGGAGCGCTCGGTCCGCGACCACGTCGAGGCCACGACCTGGGCCGACGTCGTCGAGCACCCGATCGGCGCGGCCATCGAGCGCCGGTTCGAGGACGACACCGTGCGCGGCGTCGTCGCGACCGACGCGCTGATCGGGACGTTCGCCTCGCTGCACGACCCGTCGCTCGTGCAGAACCGGTGCTTCCTCTACCACCTGATCGGCAACGGGTCCGGCGAGTGGCGGGTGCCCGTCGGCGGCATGGGCGCCGTCACCGCAGCGCTCGCCCGGGCGGCGACCGACGCCGGCGCCGAGGTCGTGACCGGTGCCGGGGTGAGCTCGATCCGGCCCGGCAGCGGGGCCGACGGTGGTGCGGAGGTCGTCTGGCACGACGGTTCCGCGCAGCGCGGCGTGCGCGCCCGGCACGTGCTCGCCAACGTGGCCCCCTGGGTGCTGCGGATCCTGCTCGGGGAGGGCGAGGACCCGGAGACCAAGCCGCAGGGCGCCCAGCTCAAGATCAACCTGCTCCTCGACCGGCTCCCGCGGCTGCGGTCCGGGGTCGACCCGGCGGTGGCGTTCGCGGGGACCCTGCACCTCGCCGAGGACTACGGCAGCCTCGAGCGGGCGTACGCCGAGGCGGCCGCGGGCCGGCTGCCCGACCCCCTGCCGGGCGAGGTCTACTGCCACACGCTGACCGACCGGTCGATCCTCGGCGACCTGCCCGACGGCATGCACACGCTGACCTACTTCGGGCTGCACACCCCGGCGTCCCTGTTCGAGGGCGACCCCGTCGCCACCAAGCAGGAGGCCGTACGTCGCGCGCTGGCCTCCCTGGACGAGCACCTCCTCGACCCGATCGACTCCTGCCTCGCTCGGGACGCCGACGGCGAGCCCTGCCTCGAGGCGAAGATCCCTCAGGACGTCGAGGCCGACGTCGCGATGCCCGGCGGCCACATCTTCCACGGCGACCTGGAGTGGCCCTGGGTCTCCCAGCGCGCGCGGCTCGAGACGCCCGCCGAGCGGTGGGGCGTGCAGACCGACGACGAGGCGGTGCTGCTCTGCGGGTCCGGCGCGCGCCGGGGCGGCGCGGTCTCGGGCATCGGCGGCCACAACGCGGCCCGCGCGGTGCTCGAGTCCCGGTAGCGGTCCCGATTTTCGCCGCGCGGCCTCCCGCTGGTAACGTCTCACCTCGCGTTCACCGCATGCACCCCTAGCTCAATTGGCAGAGCAGCTGACTCTTAATCAGCGGGTTCTCGGTTCGAGTCCGAGGGGGTGTACCGAGTCGAGAGGGCCTCCCCCCGGGAGGCCCTCTCCGCGTTTTCCACCCGCCTGCAACCTTCTGCGCGGTCCTTGCGTCTCTGGCATGTCCCGCTCATCGGGGCGGCCCGATCTCGGACAGGGCGACCACCACTCACCAGAAGGACGAACGACCATGCGCAAGACCATCACCAGCACCGCCGTCGCCCTGTCGGCCGCTGCCCTGACCGTCGGCCTCGCCGGTGCGGCGCACGCGGACCTCTACGGCGTCGACGACCCGCAGGACACCTTCCACGGCTCCGACGTGCTCGCGCTCAGCGTGCGCAACGGCGCCGACAACGTGCACGTGACGACCTACCACGACAACCTGGTCCGGAAGGCCGCCAGCGGCTCGGGCGAGGCCGTCTACATCGACACCGACCCGGGTGACCGCGGACCGGAGTACGTGCTCGCCGCCGGCCTCTTCGAGGGCACCGACTACCTGCTGTCCCACACCGAGGGCTTCGGCGTGGCCAAGTGGGGCAAGCCGGTCGCGCACGGCGACTACATCCTGCACATCAGCTATCGCAAGGACCGGGCCCACGCCGTCATCTCCCGCGCGTCGCTCGGCAACCCCGACGAGATCCGGGTCGCGGTGCGTGCGTCAGGCACCCGCACCGACGGCACTCACCACGGCCTGGTCGACTGGGTGGGCAAGGACCGCAGGTTCGGCACGCCCTGGATCGCGCAGGGCTGACCGCGCAGCTCGGCGACCCGCCAGCGGAGCACCAGCGCCGCGGCCTCGCGGGCGACGTCGGCGCTCATCTTCGAGCTGCCGGCCGTGCGCTCGGTGAACGTGATCGGGTGCTCGGCGATCCGGAGGCCGCGGCGCTCGGCCTGCCAGGTGTTCTCGACCTGGAACCCGTAACCGCTCGAGACCGTGCCGAGCGCACCCGCCGCGACCAGTGCGGAGGACCGCCACGCGCGGAACCCCGAGGTCGTGTCGCGGGTGCGCAGGCCGAGCACCCGCCGCGCGTAGAGGTTGGCGCCCGACGACAGCAGCCGGCGGTGCACCGGCCAGTCGACGGTGCGACCGCCCAGCACGTAGCGCGAGCCGATCACCACGTCGTGCGAGTGCAGCAGGTCGAGCATCGCGGGCAGCGCCGAGGCGGGGTGCGACCCGTCGGCGTCCATCTGGACCACCGCGTCGTAGCCGCGGGCCAGCGCCTCGGCGAAGCCGGCCCGGTAGGCAGCGCCGAGGCCGTCCTTCGTCGTGCGCGAGAGGAGGTGCACCCAGTCGCCGTACCCGCTCGTCGCGCGCACGACGTCCGCGGTGCCGTCCGGACTGCTGTCGTCGACGACCAGCAGGTCGACGGTGGCGCCGGCCACCTGCCGCCGGACGGCGCGGAGGTCCTCGACCAGCGCGGGGACGGTGACGGCCTCGTCGTAGGTGGGGACCACGATCGCGCAGCGCATGGGCGCAACGTAGGGACCGGCGCATGAAGCGACGATGAAGGGCACGGACCCGCTCACGGGAGCCGCTCCCAGACGCCCCAGCCGCCGAAGGTCGCCTCGTCGACGTAGTGCTGCCGGAGGTAGCGGTCGGCCGCGGCGGCGTCCAGGCCCCACGAGTCGAGCGCGTCACCGGCGACGACGACCCACCGAGGCGCGCGCGGACCGGACAGCACCGCCTGCAGCTCGCCCAGCCGCGGGTCGCGCACGCGCACCGGGAGGCTCCAGAGGTGCTCGTAGGGGCTCGTCAGCCCGCTGGCGGCGACGATGCCGGGGTGGCCGAACGCGACCACGACGCCGTCGGCCGGCGCGGCGTGGTCGCGGAGGTACGTCGCGACCTCCGCGTCGCTCGAGACGGCGACCGGTGCCGTCGCCAGCTGGGTCCACGCGACGGCGCAGGCGAGCACGGCGTAGCCCACGCAGCCCGCGACGACGACGGCCCACCGATGCCGGACGCGCACCAGCACGAGCAGCAGGACGAGGCCCGGCACGAGCCCGGTCAGGTAGTGCAGCCAGTAGCTACCGCCGAGGACCACCCCGCACAGCTCCCAGGCCACCATCGCCAGCGTGGGCCACGTCAGGTCCCGCGCGACCGACTGCGGCGCGCTCGAGGCCCACGCCTGTCGCCGACGACCGGCGGCGCCGGCCAGCGCGACCACCGCGGTCACCACCAGCAGGAGCGCCGCACCGCTGACCACGAACGCGGCCCCGAGCTCGGACATCCGCTGCGGGGTCGCGCTGGACGCGGACGAGCCGATCACCGCCGACGCCTGGAGGCGGAAGACGACGATCGCGTCCCAGAGCTCGGCGGGCGACGTGCCCCGCGTCGCGGCCGCACCCACCACGACCGCGAGCGCGCCCAGGCTGCCCGTCGCGAAGGCCGCCGCCCGCACCCACGGCCGCGCGACCCGTCTCCGGGCGAGGACGAGCGCCACGACGGCGAAGACGAAGACGTCGACGACGTTCTGCTTGACCAGGGCGGCGGACATCGCGGCGGCGCCGGAGACGGCGGCGAGGACGAGCGCCTGCTTGTCCACGGAGCGGCGCAGGGCCGCGGCGAGGCACACCAGGCCGAGAAGGACGAGGGGTACGGCGAGCACCTCGCCGTCGGTCTCGGGCATGCCGAGGAGCGGGCTCGAGAGCAGCGCCACGGCGACGACGACGGCAGCCCGGCGCGCCCACCGCGCGTCGGGCGCGAGCAGAGCGGCAAGGACGCCCGTGAGCAGCACCGCCGCGCCGCTGGCGGCCGCGCCGAGCAGCTTGACCGACGGCGCGACGACGCCGGCCGTCGTGGCCGTGGCCGCGCCGTGCCCTGCGATGGAGAACAACCCGATCAGCAGGGGTGGGCGGTCGACCCAGTAGTCCCCGTACAGCGAGCTTCCCTGCGACCAGTGCCGGCCCAGCAGCAGGAAGCCCGCCTCGTCCGAGGTGAGCGGGTGGTGCAGGAAGGGCAGCCAGGCCGCCGCGGCCACCAGGGTCGCCAGACCGAGCCCGGCGACCGCCCCGCCGGTCCGGACGCGCGACCGCGTGGCGCCGCCGTCGAGAGGGGCTGGGGACCTCTCGCGGACAGGACTGGCGCTGCCGACCACGGTGCGACGCTAGGGAGGCGTGCATGAACGCCGGATGAAGACGGTCGGCCCCGGTGAACCGCTCGGCGGGCCGACGTCAGAGCACGCCCGCCAGCGGCCACGTCCGACCGGTCGCACTGTCGACCAGGGCGGCACGGTCGGCCCGCACGACGAGCGGGAGGACGTCGCTGATGGCGGTCACGACTGCCGACACCTGGGCGCCCGAGGCCCGCGTCGCGACCGAGACGTGCGGCACCCACCGTCCGGGCAGGTAGTGGTGGTGGAGGTCGGCGCCGGTCGCGCGCAGCGCGGCCACCACGCGCTCCTGCCTCGCCACGACGTCCGCACCCACCGCCGGCGCGAGCGCGACCCGCCCGCGCGGGAAGAGCAGCGAGCCCTGGCACGAGAGGTGCACCGGACCGGCGGGCTCGAGCGGGCGCAGCGCCTCCTGCACGCCGTCGAGGTCCCACTGCCGCAGGACCGCGTAGGACAGGTGCGGCAGGTGGCGGCCGTGGGTGTGGCTCTGGAGCGTGCCCACCCCCATCGACTCGAGCCGGCTCCAGAGCCCGCGGACGAGCAGGTCAGACCGCCGGTCGAACAGCAGGCAGACGGCGAGCGCCATGCGCCCAGCCTCCCACCGGGCCGTCAGGCCGGCTCGGGAACCGCCTCGCGCGTCTCCGGTCGCCGGGTCCCGCCGAGGGCGGCCACGGCGGCGGCGGGGAACACCAGGACCGACACCAGCCCGGCGCACACCAGCGCCGTCGCGGTGGTGCCGGGGATGCGCCCGGTGATCACCCCGATCTGGGTCGCCGCCACCAGGAACGGGAGGCTCGTTGCCTGCAGCAGGGCGGCGGGCCACACACCGCCGCGGCCGAGGGTCCGGACGAAGACGAGCGCCGGCAGGCCGCGCGCGACGAGGAGCGCGACGACGTACACCGGCAGGCGCAGCAGCTCTCCGGGGCTGTCGACCAGACCGGAGACGTCCAGCCGGAGGCCGCTGGCGACGAAGAACACCGGGATCAGGAACCCGTAGCCGACGGCGTCGAGCTTGGTGCGGAACTGCGGGTGCGTCGCCTGGTCGCGGTCGATCGCGCCCACGGCGGCACCGGCCAGGAACGCGCCGAGGATGCTCTCCAGGCCCAGGCGCTCGGCGAGCACCGCCAGCGCCACCATGAGCAGCACGGCGGCGCGGACCCGGATCTCGGCGGTCGTGTCCTGGAGTGCGACGACCACCTCGGCGACCCGCATCCGCCGGCCCGACGCCGACACGAGCAGCGCCATCGCGACCACCAGGACGCCGAGGAGGAGGAACAGGCCGATCCGCATGCCGCCGCTGCCCCCGTCGGTGGAGAAGAGCACGGAGAGCAGCAGCACCGCGGCGAAGTCGGCGAAGGACGCGGAGGCCACCACGGTCCGCGCCACCGGCGTCTCCAGCAGGCCTGCGTCCTTGACCACGGCCACGACCAGGCCGAGCGACGTCGCGGAGAGCGCGACGGCGACGAGCAGCGGGTCCTCGAGCCAGCCCGCGGCGTCGAGTCCGACCCCGATCCCCCAGCCCACCGCCAGCGACACGCCGTAGCCGAGCGCGGCCAGCGGCAGCAGCGCGCCGCGCAGGTTCCGCAGGTCCACCTCGAGCCCGGCCAGGAAGAGAAGCATCGCGAGCCCGAGCAGCGCCACCGTCTGCACCGCGAGGTCGGGCTCGAGCAAGCCGAGCCCGGAGGGGCCGAGGAGCACGCCGAGCAGGAGCTCGAGCACCACCGCGGGCACCCGCAGCCGCGGAGCGAACCCGAGGCTCAGCGGGGCGAGGACCGCCACCGCGAGCACGCCGAGCAGGTTGACCAGCTCGATGTCCGGCATCACGCGCCGCGCTTCCAGTCCCGGAACTGCGCGAGCAGCCGGTCGCGGGTGTCCGCGTCGATGTCGTCGGTCCGGAGCCGGCCGCTGACCGCGATGATGTCGCGGAACTGGTCGAGGTAGGTCTCGCAGCCGGGGCAGGCGGTGGCGTGCAGCACGAACCGGCCCTCGGTCTCGGGGTCGAGCGCCCCCTCGAGGTAGTCGGTCACCAGCTCCACGAACTCCGCGCAGCTCAGCCCGCCCGCAGCGTCCTCGCTCATCGCCCCTCCTCCTCGTACCTCTCGGCGACCGCGGCCCTGACCGCTGCTCGCGCGCGGTGCAGCAGCACCCGCTGGTTGGCCGGCGTCAGGTCCATCAGCTCGCAGACCTCGGCGGCGGGGAAGCCGTGCACGTCGCGGAGGGTGATCACCATCTGCTGGCGCTCGGGAAGCCGGGCGATGGCCTTCGTCACGACCTCCGCGCGCTCGACCTCCACCACCGCGTCCTCGGGCGAGGGCCACTCGACGGGGAACACCTTCCAGCCGCCGGCGTACGGGTCCTCGGGCCCCCGGAACCGGGCCGGGTCGACGGTCGGCTCCAGCGAGCTCAACGGCACCGCGCGCTTCTCGCGCACGCCGCGGGTCCGCGCGATGTTGGTCAGGATCCGGAAGGTCCAGGTCCGCAGCGACGAGCGCCCCTCGAACCTGTCGATGCCCCGCAGGACCGCGACCCAGGTGTCCTGCACGACCTCGTCGGCAGTGGCGTCCGTCGACACGTGGCCCCGCGCCACGCGCCTCATGAGGGGCGTCCACTCGTCGACGAGGAGCCGGAACGCGCTCTCCTCCCGGGCCCTGAGTGCCTTGACGAGCATCTCGTCGTCCACGCCGACTTCATAGCAGCGCGGCATCTTGTTCCACACAGAGAAGCGCAGGCCCGTCGGTAAAGAAAAGCGTCCGCATCGCGTCGTCGAGCTCGTCGGCCCGGCGCACCCGGATGCCCGTCGCGCCGCACAGCTCCGCGAACCCGGCCCAGTCCGGGTTGTGCAGGGACGTGTGCCAGACCCGGTAGTCCGCCGCGACCTGCTCCTTCTCGATCTTCCCGAGCGCGCCGTTGTCCAGCAGGACGTGCTTGATCGGCATGCCGTGCTTCACGGCCGTGGTCAGCTCCATCGCGTACTGCCCGAATCCGCCGTCTCCGGTCACGGCGACCACCGGCCGGTCCGGCGCCGCGGCCCACGCGCCCATCGCCGCCGGGTAGCCGAAGCCGATCGAGCCGAGGTAGCCCGACATCAGCACGGGCTGCCCCTTCGACTCCAGGTAGCGGCCGAGCGAGTACGCGTGGTTGCCGACGTCGACGGTGACGACCGCGTCCTCGGGCAGGTGCGTCGACAGCGCGGCGAACACCGCGGCGGCGGAGACGCCCCGCCCCCGGTCGTCGGCCGCCCGGCGCTGCTTCTCGGCGCGCCACAGCGCCCACCGTGCGGCCACGTCGGCGCGCTGGTCGACCGCTGCGGGCCGGTCGAGCGCCTCGGCGAGCGCCCCGAGGGCGAGCGCTGCGTCCGCCAGCACCGGAGCGGTCACCGCGTGGAACCTCCCGATGGCGTCGGGCCGGTCGTCGACCTGCACGATCGGCTTGTAGGGCGCGATCCCGGTGTGGTTGGAGAACGACGCCCCGACGACGACGAGGAGGTCGGCCTCGTTCATGAGCCAGCTCGCCACGGGCGTGCCGCTGCGTCCGAGCACCCCGGCACCCAGCGGGTGCGTGTCCGGCACCAGCCCCTTGGCCTTGAACGTGGTCAGCACCGGCGCTCCGAGACGCTCGGCGAGGGCGACCAGCTCGGGAGCGCCGGAGCGCGCGCCGGCGCCCACGACGAAGACCGGACGCTCCGCGTCCTGGAGCAGCTGGGCAGCAGCGGCGAGGTCGTCGGTCGCAGGCGGCACGCGGGTGGAGGCGAACCGGCCGAGCGGCTGGGCCGCCGGTGCATCGGACGCCTGCTCCTGCACCTCGTCGGGCAGCACCAGGTGGGCGACGCCCCTGCGGTCCAGCGCGTGCTTGACCGCGAGGGCGGCGAGCTCGGCGTGGTCGCTGCCCGCCTGCACGACCGTGCTCGACACGGCGACATCGGAGAACACCGCGCCGAGGTCGAGGTCCTGGAACGCCCCGCGACCGATCACCTTCGACGGCACCTGGCCCGAGATCGCCAGGGTCGGGGCCTGGTCGAGACGGGCGTCGTACAGGCCGGTCAGGAGGTTCGTCGAGCCCGGCCCGGCGATCGCGAAGCACGCGGCCGGGCGGCCGGTGAGCTTGCCGTAGGCGCTCGCGGCGAACGCCGCGGCGCCCTCGTGCCGGATGCCGACGAACCTGATCTCACCGCGCTCCTCGGCCCGGCGGAGGGCGTCGGCGAAGCCCAGGTTGGAGTGGCCGACCATGCCGAACACGGTGTCGACCCCGTGCGCGACGAGCGTCTCGACGAGCACGTCGGACACCGTCCGCGGCCGCTCGGCCTGGTCCGGGAGCCGCACGTAGACGCCGTCCTCCCGGTCCTCCACCTCGTACGACGTCACCGCGTCGCTGAACCCCTCCGGCGGCCGGCCGCTCAGCGGGTCGTAGTCGTAGCCGTGCCACGGGCAGCGGAGCCACCCGTTCTCGATGGACCCCTCCCCCACCGGGCCGCCCTGGTGCGGGCACCGGTTCTCCAGCGCCCCGACCCGCCCCGCGCAGCGGGTGAGCGCGACCGCCCTGCCGTCGACGACGGTGCTGCGGACCCGGCCCTCGGCGGGGACGTCGTCGGCCTGCACCCGGTGCCACGACGCTGTGCTGTCGGTGTTCTCCGTCACGGTGTAACGCCCTTCGGACTCACGAGACTGTGCTCCTACCGTCCCCGCAGGACCCGGATCGTTACGGAGAGCCTCATGACCGACCTCGCGACCACCCGCCGCTCCCTCCACGGCGTCGCCGAGCTGCTCCTCGCCGGGCCCCAGCACGCCGCGAGCGGCACGATCCGGCTCACGGTCGACGAGGACGGCTTCCACACGGTCGCCGACCCCGACGTGCGGGTCGCGGGCGGCCTGGTCACCCACGGCGCGGAGTCCGTCGCGATCGACGGACGCACCGCGGCCCAGCTCGGCGGGCTGCTCGACGTCGCGCCCCGCTCCGCCGACGGCGTCTACCACGACGGCAGCGGCCTCGGGCCCGACGACGTCCTCCTCGTCGACGCCGGCCACGCGACGACCGTCCTCGCCGCGCTCGCGCGCGGCGCGGCCGCCCTGCGCGCGTTCCGTCCCGATGAGGAGCCGGTGCTGTGGCCCGAGCACTTCGACGTCGGCGTCACCGTGGCGCGGGTGAACTTCGGCGTCTCGCCGGGTGATGCCTACCTGCCGGTGCCCTACGCGTACGTCGGTCCGTGGGACGCGTTCTCGGGCCCCTTCTGGAACGCGCCGTTCGGTGCGGCGCGTCCGCTCGACCAGATCGGCGACGTCTCCGAATGGTTCGCAGAGGGTGCCGCTGTCGGTGCCCGTCTGTAAGCCTGTCATCGAGAACGCCACACAGATGTGTCGACCCAGGAGCCGAACATGACCACCGCAGAAGCACTGCTGGACAGGTACGACGAGGTCCGCGCCTACACCGAGAAGCTGGCCGCTCCGCTCTCCCCGGAGGACCAGACCGTGCAGTCGATGCCGGACGTCTCGCCGACCAAGTGGCACCGTGCGCACGTCACCTGGTTCTTCGAGACGTTCCTGCTCGCCGAGCACGAGCCCGGCTTCCGGCAGTTCCAGGACAAGTACTGGTTCCTGTTCAACAGCTACTACGAGGCGGTGGGTCCGCGCTACAGCCGGCCGATGCGCGGCGTGATCAGCCGGCCGGGGGCGCACGACGTCGGGCTCTACCGCGGCAACGTCGACGACCGGGTGCGCGACCTGGTCTCCACCCTCGACGACGGCACGCTCACCAAGCTGGCGCCGACGATCGAGCTCGGCTTCCACCACGAGCAGCAGCACCAGGAGCTGCTGCTGATGGACATCAAGCACGTGCTGTCCCTCAACCCGCTCCAGCCGGTCTACGCGGGCACCCCGCTGTGCGGCGGCGAGCCCGGACGGCTCGGCTGGAAGGACTACGAGGGCGGCCTGGTCGAGATCGGGCACGACCCCGTCGCCGAGGGCGACTTCTGCTTCGACAACGAGCTCCCGCGCCACCAGCAGTGGCTGCCGCCCTACCGGCTCGCCGACCGCCTGGTGACCAACGGCGAGTGGCTCGAGTTCATGGCCGACGGCGGCTACCGCCGCGCCGAGCTCTGGCTGAGCGACGGCTGGGCCAAGGTCCAGGCCGAGGAGTGGCGCTCGCCGTTCTACTGGACCGAGGTGGACGGCGTCTGGCTGGAGCACACGCTGCACGGGACCTTCCCGGTCGACCCCGCGCTCCCGGTCTGCCACGTCAGCCACTACGAGGCCGACGCCTACGCCGCGTGGGCGGGCAAGCGCCTCCCGACCGAGGCGGAGTGGGAGCACGCCGCCCGCCTCGAGGACGGGCCCGCCGACGGCAACCTCGCCGACAACGACAGCTGGCACCCGCGGGCCGCCCGGCCGGCCGACGGCGGGCTGCGGCAGCTGTTCGGCGACTGCTGGGAGTGGACGTCGTCGGCCTACCTCCCCTACCCGGGCTTCCACCCGGCCGCCGGCGCGATCGGCGAGTACAACGGCAAGTTCATGTCCAACCAGATGGTGCTGCGCGGCGGCTGCGCGCTGACGCCCCCCGGGCACGCCCGGGCGTCCTACCGGAACTTCTTCCCGCCCGGCGCCCGCTGGCCCGTCACCGGGATCCGTCTCGCGGACGGGGCCGTCGCATGAGCGCCCCCAAGGTCTCGGTGCTCCTGGACGCCGAGCGCGCGGCCGGCGGGCTGGCCGCCGACGTGCGCCGCGGGCTCGGGTCGGTGCCCCGCACGCTCCCGCCCAAGTGGCTCTACGACGACGAGGGCGCGCGGCTGTTCGACCGGATCACCCGGCTGCCCGAGTACTACCCGACCGAGAGCGAGCGGCGGATCCTGGTCGACGCGGCGGCCGACCTCGTGCGCCACTCGGGCGCGACGACGGTCGTCGAGCTCGGCTCCGGCACGAGCGACAAGACCCGGGTCCTGCTCGACGCCTTCGCCGACGCGGGACGGCTGGAGAGGTTCGTCCCGGTCGACGTCGCCGAGGAGACCCTCCGGGAGGCCGCCGAGATGCTCGCGGCCCGCTACCCGACCACCGAGGTCGAGGCCGTCGTCGGCGACTTCACGCTGCACCTGAGCCACCTGTCCCGCTACGAGCGCAAGCTGGTCGCGTTCCTCGGCGGCACGATCGGCAACTTCTACGTCGAGGAGCGGGCGGCCTTCCTCGGCGCGCTCGCCGACTCGATGGACGTGGGCGACGAGCTGCTCCTGGGCACCGACCTGGTCAAGGACGCCGACCGGCTGATCACCGCCTACGACGACCCCACCGGGGTGACCGAGGCGTTCGTCAAGAACAGCCTGCGCGTGCTCAACCGGGAGCTCGGCGCCGACTTCGACCTGGACGCCTACTCCTACGTGCCGTTCTGGGACCGGCGGATGCAGCGGATGGACCTCCGCCTGCGCGCGGAGATGCCGCAGCACGTCCGGATCCCGGGAGCGGACCTCGAGCTCGACCTCGCGTCGGGCGAGGAGATCCGGATCGAGATCTCCACGAAGTTCACGGAGGAGCGGCTCCGTGCAGAGCTCGGGGCCGTCGGCCTCGCCATCACCGGCTGGTGGACCGACGGCGACTACGCACTCACCCTGGCACGCAAGGAGACGTGATGCCCGAGAACGACCAGCAGACGTGGGACTTCACCGGACTCCGGGCGATGTTCATCAACTGCACGCTGAAGCGCAGCCCCGAGCCGAGCCACACGCAGGGGCTGGTCGACGCCTCCGCGGCGATCATGCGCAAGCACGGCGTGGAGGTCGAGGAGCTCCGCGCGATCGACCACGACATCGCGACCGGGGTCTGGCCCGACATGCGCGAGCACGGCTGGGAGGCCGACGCCTGGCCCGAGATCTACCCGCGGGTGCTCGACAGCGACATCCTCGTGATCGCCGGCCCGATCTGGCTGGGTGACAACTCCTCGGTGACCAAGCAGGTCATCGAGCGGCTCTACTCCCTCAGCAGCATGCTCAACGACAAGGGCCAGTACCTGTTCTACGGCCGCGTCGCCGGGACCCTGATCACCGGCAACGAGGACGGCATCAAGCACTGCGCGCAGAACATCCTCTACTCGCTCCAGCACATCGGCTACACGATCCCGCCCAACGCCGACGCGGGCTGGATCGGCGAGGCGGGCCCGGGTCCTTCGTACCTCGACCCCGGCAGCGGCGGTCCCGAGAACGACTTCACCAACCGCAACACCACGTTCATGACGTGGAACCTGATGCACATCGCGAAGATGCTGAAGGACGCCGGCGGCGTGCCGGGCTGGGGAAACCAGCGGTCGGCGTGGAACGACGGCACCCGGTTCGACTGGGAGAACCCGGAGTACCGCTGACGGACCGTCCCGCAGGACGCGCCTGTGGAGGACACCGGGTCGTGTCGGACCGACCCGGCAGACTGCTCGCATGACCTCGGACCCCGACCGCGCGGCGGTGTACGCCGCCGAGGACCAGCTCGCGGCGTGGCTCGACACGCTCACCCCGGACCGGCCGACGATCTCCGTCGACGGGGTGCCCTACCGGCCGGAGACCGAGCCGCGGTTCACCGACCCCGCGGCGGCCGGGCGCTACGTGGAGCAGGTGCTCGGCCACCTGACCTACCACGACAAGGACTACGGCGGTCGTGAGCTCGACGAGGTCGCCGTGCGGGCGCGGCGGGGCCGCACTCGCGCGGAGTACCTGCCCGACGAGCGGGTGATCGCCGTCCCGCCGTTCGAGGTGGGCGGCCGGTGGGCCCTGCGCGGCGCCGTCGTGCTGCACGAGATCGCCCACCACCTCAGTGGCGAGCCCGGCCACGGCGCGCCGTTCCGGGCGACGTTCCTGCGCCTGCTCGAGGACATCGGCAGCCCCGTGACGGCGGAGCTGCTGCACCTGGCCTACGCCGCCGAGGGCCTCGAGCAGGTCGGCCACGACCTCGACGACGGCACCCTCGCCAGGATCGCGAAGCTGCTGCGCCAGGCCGAGGGCACCCGCAACGAGCACGAGCGCGACGCCTTCCTCGCCAAGGCCCAGGGCCTGGCCACCCGGCACTCGATCGCCCTCGCCGTCGCCCGCGCGCACACGGCGCGCACCGAGCGGCGAGCGGAGCCGGGGTCGGAGCACTACCGGATCGGCGAGCGCGGCCGCCGGGGGCTGGCCCGCTACGTCCGGCTGCTCATCAACGTCGCGCACGCCAACGACCTGCGCTGCACCATCAACAGCGACTCGACCGCCGTCACGATGTACGGCTTCGCGGAGGACATCGCCGTGACCAAGGCGCTCTACGAGTCGCTCCTGGTCCAGATGGTCGCCGACTGCGAGCGCTACCTGGCCTCCGACGAGCGCGACCAGGTCGTGCGGTGGGACCGGCAGCGGCGCCGCTACGTCGAGAAGCCGGTGGCGACGATCACCGCGCGGCTGGCGTTCTACGAGGCCTACGCGCACCGGATCGGCGAACGGCTCCAGGACGCCCGCCGCGCCACCCTCGCCGAAGCCGGGGCCGAGGCGGACGCAGCCGTACCCCGGTCCGCGGAGACCGCGGTGGCGCTGCGGCAGAAGGAGCTCGACGTCCACGACTTCTTCGCCGACGCCCTGCGCCGCAACAACATCCGCGGCACCTGGTCCGGCGACCGGAGGTCCTCGGCCGATTCCGCACCGACCGCGGCGCACGAGGGCGACCGCGCGGCGCAGCGGGCCCGCCTCTCCGACGAGAAGGCGCTCGACGAGGCCGGCTGACGTCGCTCGCTTGACCTGGAGCGCGCTCCAGGAGTGAGACTGGCCGGGTGACGACCACCGGAGTCCCCATCGCCGACGCCGCCGAGCGGCTCGGGCTGACCCCCGACACGCTGCGCTACTACGAGAAGGACGACCTGCTGCTGCGCGCCGTGCCGAGGTCGAGCAGCGGGCACCGCCGCTACGAGGACGAGGACCTCCGCTGGATAGAGCTGGTCACCCGGCTCCGCTCGACCGGCATGCCGATCCGCGACGTCCGTCGCTACGCCGCGCTCGTCCGCGCGGGCGACGGCAACGAGGCGGAGCGGCTCGCGCTCCTCCAGGCCCACCGCGAGCTGGTGCTGCGCCAGCTCGCCGAGGTGCACGCCCACCTGGGTGCGATCGACTACAAGATCGGGCTCTACGAGGAGCGGGTCCGCCGGCCCGCCGAGATCCCGGCTTGACCTGGAGCGCGCTCCAGGGGGTTACCTGGGTGGCATGACCTCCACGACGATCACGCACCGCACGCTCGGCACCACCGCGCCCCTCGACGTCTCGGCCGTCGGCCTGGGCTGCATGGGGATGTCGGAGTTCTACGGCGCCCCGGACGAGCAGGGCGGCATCGCGACCATCCACCGGGCCCTCGACCTCGGCGTGAGCTTCCTGGACACCGCCGACATGTACGGCCCCTTCACCAACGAGCAGCTGGTCGGCAAGGCGATCGCCGGTCGCCGGGACCAGGTGCAGCTCGCCACCAAGTTCGGCAACGAGCGGCTGCCCGACGGCACCCGGGTCGGCGTCAACGGGCACCCCGACTACGTGCGCCGCGCCTGCGACGACTCGCTGCGCCGGCTGGGCGTCGACCACATCGACCTGTACTACCAGCACCGGGTGGACCGCACCGTCCCGATCGAGGACACCGTCGGCGCGATGAAGGAGCTCGTCGAGGCCGGCAAGGTGCGCCACCTCGGCCTCTCCGAGGCGTCGGCGGAGACGATCCGCCGGGCGCACGCGGTGCACCCGATCACGGCGCTGCAGAGCGAGTACTCGCTCTTCACCCGGGACATCGAGGACGAGATCCTGCCGACGGTCCGCGAGCTCGGCATCGGCCTGGTCCCCTACTCGCCGCTCGGCCGCGGGCTGCTGACCGGCGCGGTCACGGCAGAGGGCCTCTCCGGGGGCGACAGCCGCGCGACGGCGTACTTCCCGCGGTTCCAGGGCGACAACCTCGCCACCAACCTCGCGCTGGTCGACCGGGTCAGGGCGCTCGCCGAGGAGAAGGGCTGCACGCCGGGGCAGCTCGCGCTCGCCTGGGTGCTCGCCCAGTCGGGTGACGGGCTCGGCGTGGTGCCGATCCCGGGCACCAAGCGGGTGCGCTACCTCGAGGAGAACGTGGGCGCGCTCGACGTGTCCCTGACCGCCGAGGACCTCGCCGCGCTGGACCGCGCGGTCCCGAGGAACGCCGTCGCCGGCGAGCGGTACGGCGACATGAGCCACATCGACTCCTGAGCCGGTCGGCCCGCGTCGATACGCTGCCTGCATGAGCACGCCCGACGCCGACGTCCTCCTCACCCGCGCCCGCTCCTGGTTGGCCGAGGACCCCGACAAGCAGACGCGCGCCGAGCTCACCGCCCTGCTCGTCCGCGTCGAGGACGAGGAGCCGGAGGCGATCGCGGAGCTCGGTGACCGGTTCCGCGGGACGCTCGAGTTCGGCACGGCCGGGCTGCGCGGCGCGCTCGGCGCGGGCCCCAACCGGATGAACCGGGTCGTCGTGATCCGCGCGGCGGCCGGCCTGGCGTCCTACCTCAAGGACGAGGGCACCGTCGGGCCGGTCGTGATCGGGTACGACGCCCGGCACAACTCCGACGTGTTCGCCCGGGACACCGCCGAGGTGATGGCCGGGGCCGGGTTGGCGCCGTACCTCCTCCCCCGGCCGCTGCCGACCCCGGTGCTGGCCTTCGCCATCCGCGAGCTCGGCTGCGTCGCCGGCGTGATGGTCACGGCCAGCCACAACCCGCCGCAGGACAACGGCTACAAGGTCTACCTCGGTGACGGCAGCCAGATCGTGCCGCCCGCCGACACCGAGATCGCGGCCCGCATCGCCGCGATCGGGACGCTCGCGTCGGTGCCGCGACTGGCCGACATCGGGAGCGCCGGGGGCCGGGTGCTGGGCGAGGAGCTCCTCGACTCCTACCTCGACACCGTGGCGGGCATCGTCCCGGACGGACCGCGCGACCTCGACGTCGTCTACACGCCGCTGCACGGCGTCGGCGGCAGCTCGGTGGTCCAGGTCCTCGAGACGGCGGGCTTCCCCCCGCCGCGGGTGGTCGAGCAGCAGGAGCAGCCGGACCCCGACTTCCCGACCGTCGCCTTCCCCAACCCGGAGGAGCCGGGCGCGATCGACCTGGCCCTGGCCCTGGCCGAGCAGTCCGACGCCGACCTGGTGGTCGCCAACGACCCCGACGCCGACCGGTGCGCCGCCGCCGTGCCCACCCCGGACGGGTGGCGGATGCTCCGCGGCGACGAGGTCGGCGCCCTGCTGGCCTCCCACCTGCTCGGGTCCGGCCGGAAGGGCACCTATGCCACCTCGATCGTGTCGTCGAGCCTGCTCGGCAAGCTGGCGGCGGCGCACGGGCAGCCCTACGCCGAGACGCTCACCGGGTTCAAGTGGATCGGCCGCCTCCCGGGCCTCGCGTTCGGCTACGAGGAGGCGCTCGGCTACTGCGTCGACCCCGAGCACGTCAAGGACAAGGACGGCGTCTCCGCCGCGCTCCTGCTGTGCGAGCTCGCGGCCCGGGCGAAGGCCGACGGGCGGTCGCTGCTGGACCTCCTCGACGGGATCGCCGTCGAGCACGGCCTGCACGCCACCGACCAGCTGTCGGTGCGGGTCACCGACCTCGCGGAGATCGCGGCCGCGATGCAGCGGCTGCGCGAGACGCCGCCCGCCACGCTCGGCGGCCTGGCCGTCGAGCAGGTCGACGACCTCTCCACCGGGGTCGGCGACCTCCCGCCGACCGAGGGCCTGCGCTACCACCTCGCCGAGGGTGCCCGGGTGATCGTCCGCCCGAGCGGCACCGAGCCGAAGCTCAAGTGCTACCTGGAGGTCGTCGTCCCGGTCCGCGACCGCGACGTCACCGCCGCGCGCTCCGAGGCGGCCACCGCGCTCGCCGCGCTCAAGACCGACGTCGCCGCCGCTGCGGGCATCTGACGTCCGGCGCGCCGGACCACGGTGAGGTCGAGGAGCACCATCGACGCGGCGACGACCGCGAGGGCGAGCAGGCCGAGCGCATAGCTGCCGCGGGCGCCGTAGAGCGCACCCAGCAGGAGCGGCGGCACGAAGCCGCCGAGGCCGCCCGCAGCACCCACGATGCCGGTGACCGCGCCGACCTGGTCGGCGGGCGCGCGCAGCGCCACGAGCGCGAAGACCGCGCCGGAGGCGGTGCCGAGCGCCGCCGCCATCGCGAGGAAGGCGATGGTGCCGACCGGCGCGAGGCCGGGGGCGGCCGCCTGGACCATCGCTCCCGCCGTCACCGTCGCGAACGCACCGGCGAGCACGGAGATCGGGCCGATCCGGTCCGACAGCCAGCCGCCGAGCGGCCGCATCAGCACGGCGAGCAGGACGAAGCCGGCCATCCGGTTGGCGGCGTCGGCCGGCGTGAGGGCATACTCGCTCTTCAGGTAGGTGGGCAGGTAGACGCTGAACGCCACGTAGCCGCCGAAGCCGATCGCGTAGAGCACCGACGCCTGCCAGGTGATCCGGAGCCGGGCCGCGCGGTTCATCTTGGTGACGAGCGACGCGGGGTGCGCGGGACGGCCGGGGGCGTCGCGCAGCACCAGCGCCGCGACCACGCCGTACGCCGCCAGCGCGACCGCGGTGATCACGAACGGCGCCGTGCGGTCGATGCCGGAGGTCAGCTTCACCGTGGTCAGCGCGCTGATCGCCGTGCCGCCCATGCCGGCGCCGAAGATGCCCAGCGCGAGGCCACGCCGCTCCGGCGGGAACCAGGCGCTCACGAACGGGACGCCCACGGCGAACGCGGTGCCGCCGATGCCGAGGAAGAACCCGCCGGCCAGCACGGCAGCGAGGCTGTCGAGGCCGAGGAAGCCCAGGAACAGCACCGGCAGGATCGTGGCGAACGAGACGACGGGGAACATCACCCGTCCGCCGAGGCGGTCGGTGATCGCGCCGACCGGGATCCGTCCGACCGAGCCGACGACGACGGGCACGGCGACCACCAGAGCCTGCTGGAACGCGGTGAGGTGCAGGCTCTCCTTGAGGCCGGGCGCGAGCGGCGACAGCAGGGCCCAGGCCCAGAAGTTCAGCGCGAAGCCGAGGGCGGCCAGGCCCAGCATCAGCGGCGCCCGCCCTTCGGCGGTCGGGGCGGGCGAGGGGGCGGCGGGTGTCGTCGTCGAGGTCACGGGCCCACGCTCGCCGACCGGGCCCGTTCCGTTCACGGGTCGGCGGTCGCGAGACCGCGGGCCTTTGGTCCCCGGTCGGCCCGGGGCTCCGGTCCTCAGAGCAGGACGGTCACCGCGAGCAGGAGGGTGAGGGCGACCAGGCCCGCGATCTCGGGCCGCGCCCACGAGCGCCGCACGTCGCCCTCCGGCAGGCCGGCCGCCCGGGCGTCGTCGACCAGCTTCTCGAGCCGGCTCTCGACGTACGCGCCGTAGGAGCGGCGGGCGAGGTCGGTGCCGACCCGGTCGTCGCGCGCCGACTCGCGGCGGGTGCGACCGACGGCGGTGTTGGTGTAGCGCCGGCCGCCGGCTCGCACGGCGAGCACGACGCCGACGGAGACGCGTTCGATCGAGGCGAACGGGATCCGGCGCTCGTCGAGGGAGCCCCGAAGCACCAGGTCGTCGCCCTCGGCGCGGACCGCCGGACGCAGCAGGACGACCCAGATGACCAGGGCGGCGAGCAGGCACCCGGGCACCAGTCCGTCGAGTGCCTGGCGGACGCCGCTGACCAGCCCGAGCACGATCACGGCGGCGACCAGGACGAGCCCGATCGTGCCCATCACCCGACCGCTCGTCGCCCGGAACCGCTCGACGTCGTCGCCTTCGTCCGCCATGCCCGAAACCCTATGCTGGACCAATGCCAGTCAGCGCCCCCGACCTCGCCGACGTGACGTCGGGCGAGGCCTCGCTCAAGCGCTTCCTCCACGGCCTGCCCGGTGTCGACCAGGTCGGCGCGGAGGCGCGCGTGGCGGGGCTCGGGACCCGTTCGATCAAGACCACGGCCAAGGCCTACGCCCTCGACCTCGCGATCTCGATGGTCGACCTGACGACGCTCGAGGGGCAGGACACCCCCGGCAAGGTCAAGGCGCTCGCGTCCAAGGCGCTGCGTCCCGACCCAGCGGACCCCTCGTGCCCGCGCGTCGCCGCGGTCTGCGTCTACGGCGACCTCGTGGCCACCGCGAAGGAGGTCGTCGGCGACCAGGTCAACGTCGCCGCCGTGGCCACCGCGTTCCCGAGCGGCCGGGCGTCGCTGGAGGTCAAGCTCGCCGACACCCGCGACGCCGTGGCGGCGGGCGCCGACGAGATCGACATGGTGATCGACCGGGGCGCCTTCCTCGCCGGCCACTACCTGCAGGTGCACGACGAGATCGTCGCGGTCCACGAGGCCTGCGCCCGTCCCGACGGCAGCCGAGCCCACCTCAAGGTGATCCTCGAGACCGGGGAGCTGCAGACCCTCGACAACGTACGGCGCGCGTCGTGGCTGGCGATGATGGCGGGCGCCGACTTCATCAAGACGTCGACCGGGAAGATCCAGCCGGCCGCGACCCTGCCGGTGATCCTGGTGATGCTCGAGGCCGTCCGCGACTTCCGCGAGGCGACCGGGCAGATGATCGGCGTCAAGCCGGCCGGCGGCATCCGGTCGGCCAAGGACGCGATCAAGCACCTCGTCGTGGTCAACGAGGTCGCCGGCCCCGACTGGCTGTCGCCGGAGTGGTTCCGGTTCGGCGCCTCGACCCTGCTCAACGACCTGCTCATGCAGCGCACCAAGCTCGCCACCGGCCGCTACAGCGGACCCGACTACTTCACCCTGGACTGACATGGTTTCGACAAGCTCAACCACCGGCGGGGCCTTCGAGTACGCACCGGCCCCCGAGTCCCGCGCGATCGTCGACATCAAGGCGTCGTACGGGCTGTTCGTCGACGGCGAGTTCGTCGACGGGCACGGCTCGTCGTTCAAGACGCTCAACCCCGCGACCGAGGAGACGCTCGCCGAGGTCGCCGAGGCCGACGAGCGCGACGTCGACCTCGCCGTGCGGGCGGCGCGGCGGGCGTTCCGCGGCTGGTCGCGGATGCCCGGCGCCGAGCGCGCCAAGTACCTCTACCGGATCGCGCGGATCCTCCAGGAGCGCAGCCGCGAGCTCGCGGTCCTCGAGTCCATCGACAACGGCAAGCCGATCAAGGAGAGCCGCGACGTCGACGTGCCGCTCGTGGCGGCGCACTTCTTCTACTACGCCGGCTGGGCCGACAAGCTCGAGTACGCCGGCCTCGGCGCCGACCCGCGACCGCTGGGCGTCGCCGGCCAGGTCATCCCGTGGAACTTCCCGCTGCTGATGCTCGCCTGGAAGGTCGCACCGGCCCTCGCGTGCGGCAACACCGTCGTGCTCAAGCCCGCCGAGACCACGCCGCTCACCGCGCTGCTCTTCGCCGAGATCTGCCAGCAGGCGGACCTGCCGCCGGGTGTCGTCAACATCGTCACCGGCGCCGGGGCCACCGGCCAGGCCCTGGTCACGCACCCCGACGTGGACAAGGTCGCGTTCACCGGCTCGACCGAGGTCGGCAAGGCGATCGCCCGGGCGATCGCCGGCACGACCAAGAAGGCGACCCTCGAGCTCGGCGGCAAGGCCGCCAACATCGTGTTCGAGGACGCGCCGCTCGACCAGGCGGTCGACGGGATCGTCGGCGGGATCTTCTTCAACCAGGGCCACGTCTGCTGCGCCGGCTCGCGGCTCCTCCTCCAGGAGTCCGTCGCCGACGAGGTGCTCGCCAAGCTCAAGCGGCGGATGTCGACGCTGCGGGTCGGCGACCCGCTGGACAAGAACACCGACATCGGCGCGATCAACTCCGCCGAGCAGCTCGGGCGCATCCACGAGCTGGCCGGAGCCGGCGACGCCGAGGGCGCCGAGCGCTGGTCGCCCCGGTGCGAGCTGCCCAGCGCGGGCTACTGGTTCCCGCCGACGATCTTCACCGGCGTCTCCCAGGCCCACCGGATCGCCCGCGAGGAGATCTTCGGACCCGTGCTCTCGGTGCTGACCTTCCGCACACCGGCCGAGGCCGTCGAGAAGGCCAACAACACGCCCTACGGCCTCTCCGCGGGCGTGTGGACGGAGAAGGGCTCGCGGATCCTGCACATGGCCGAGAAGCTCCGCGCCGGCGTCGTCTGGGCCAACACGTTCAACAAGTTCGACCCGACCAGCCCGTTCGGCGGCTACAAGGAGTCGGGCTACGGCCGCGAGGGCGGCCGCCACGGCCTCGCCGCCTACCTGAAGGCCGACTCGGACCTGGGAGCCAAGTGATGACCCGCGTCGACGTGCGCAAGACCTACAAGCTCTACATCGGCGGTGCGTTCCCGCGCTCGGAGTCCGGTCACACGTTCGTGGTCGACGACGCCAAGGGCCGGTTCCTCGCCAACGCCTCCAAGGCGTCGCGCAAGGACGCCCGCGACGCCGTGGTCGCCGCGCGCAAGGCGTTCCCCGGGTGGTCGGGACGGACGGCGTACAACCGTGGTCAGGTGGTCTACCGGGTCGCGGAGGTGCTGGAGTCGCGCGCCGACCAGTTCGTGGCCGAGCTGGTCCGCACCGAGGGCATCACCCAGGCCAAGGCCCGCACGTACGTGGCCGCGGCGGTCGACCGGCTGGTCTGGTACGCCGGCTGGGCCGACAAGGTCACCCAGGTCGTCGGCGGCGCCAACCCGGTCGCGGGCCCCTACTTCAACCTGACCTCGCCCGAGCCCACCGGCGTGGTGGCCGTCGTGGCCCCGCGCGGACCGCTCCTCGGGCTCGTGAGCGTGCTCGCTCCGATCGTCGTCACGGGCAACACCGCCGTCGTCCTGGCCAGCCAGACCCACCCGCTCACGGCGATCACCCTCGCCGAGGTGCTCGACGCCTCCGACGTGCCCGGCGGGGTCGTCAACATCCTGACCGGCGTCGCGGCCGACGTCGCTCCGTGGCTGGCCTCGCACATGGACGTCAACGGGATCGACCTCGCCGGCGTCGACGACCCGGAGCTCGCGACCGCCCTCGAGGTGGCCGCGGCCGACAACCTCAAGCGCGTACGCCGCGCGCCGGCCGCCGAGCCCGACTGGCTCGCCACGCCCGGCATCGACCGGCTGACCGAGTTCCTGGAGCTGAAGACGGTCTGGCACCCGATGGGGATCTGACCGCGCCGCAGGTCTAGGCGCAGGCCGCCTCGCACAGGTCCAGCGCGGCGCCGGCGAGCTCGCGCATCGCGGCGTCGACCTTCTCCTCCGCAACGGGCCGGAACGCGGGGACCCGGATCTGGACCACCTCGTCGCGCCGGTTGCGCAGGACGAGCTCGGCCACGCCGGTGCCGGTCCGGGGGTCCAGCTGCGTCAGGCACCCGCTGGTGCCGTCGGCGAGCCAGTCCGGCTCGCCGACGAAGTGCGGACCGTCGGCACGCAGCCGGTCGCACTGCGCCTCGAGCTCCTCCTGCACGGCGTCCGACCGCTCCTGGCCCTCGTCGGGCACGACCGCGCGGGTCCCGACGGTCACCTCACCACGGTCGGTGTCCACCTGGCAGCGACCCGCGTGCTCGGTCGCCGGCGTCGCCGGCCAGCCGAGGGCGTCGGTCGCGGTGGTCGTGATCAGCGCGGCGCAGTCCAACCGCTCCGCCTGCCCGTCCGGTGTCACCGGGGTGTCCCCCGCCGTCGGTCCACCGGAGCACCCCTGGACGGCCAGCAGCACCACGCCCAGCCCGAGAATCTGCGCACGCATGCTCTCCGGCCTTCCCGCCGCCCTCGCCGGACAAACCAGGTTTGGGCCGCGCTCCAGGGGAAACCCCATCTGGGTCGAAACATTCTCGGGAACCGGAGAGCCCATGATTCCGAACCATTCCGGCGACAGCGTGCGGGTCGCGATCGACGACCGCAACCGCCTCACCCATGCGCACGTGCTCCGCGCGGACGACGTACGGACACCGGAGACGCTCGACGCCGCGGTGACCGCTGCCTACCGGGCGGCGCTCGCCGGACGGCGTACGGCGACCGGAGCCGAGCGCCGGGAGCGGCCCGTCGCGCGCGCCACGCACGTCACGGCGCCCCTGCTGACCGTCGGGAGCTACGACCGCCACCAGGTGCGCGAGGCCACCCGCGCGGAACGCACGACGCACCGCGGCAACCCCGGCGCGGTCACCGGCCGGAGCGACAACGAGTGCGTCACCGTCACGCTGCGCCCGGCGTCCTCGGCCGGACGGGTCGACGCAGACCCCGGCTGGCTGCGGACCGCCACCTCCACCGCCGTCTCCCGAGCCGTCACCGAGGCCTTCGCGGCCGCCTACGCCGAAAGGGACCGTTGATGTCATTCCAAGTCCAGTGCGAGACCCTGCGCACCCACGCCCAGCTCTGGGACGGCCACGCCTCCGACGCAGCCGACGCCCGCACCACGATCGACCCCGCAATCGGCGACGGTGACGCGTTCGGCTGGCTCGCCGGGCTCAACCAGGTCGCCGACCACTACAACACCTGGAGCGCCGCGATGGGCGTCGCGCTCGACGACGCGAAGAAGTGCTGCACCTACCTGACCGCCGCGCTGCGGTCCACGGCCAACGACTACGACGACAGCGACCAGACCGTGGCCACGGACATGGCGACGCTCGACCAGATGATCTGAGGGCCCGATGAGCATCTCCTACTTCGACGAGCTGACCAACGGCATCGAGGACGACCTGGGTCAGTACCTCGACGACATCAACCACCAGATCGACCGGATCGCCGACATGCTCAACGACGCGGCGTCCGGCATCGGTGGCTTCATCGCCGACATCTTCAGCGACACCGTGGACGACGCGATCGACCGGTGGAACAACGAGATCCTGCCGTGGATCCAGGACACGACCGACCAGATCTTCACCAACGTCCGGGACGCCGTCGGCGACCTCGCCGGTCGCCCGATGGACCTGATCGACTACGCGGGCTACTTCTCCGACGTGAAGGCGAAGATCTACCAGCCCGGTGACCTGAGCCAGAAGATGACGATCTTCACCCACGACTGGCAGGGCTACGCAGCGGACAACTACAAGACCGTGGCGACGACCGAGGACACCGGCTTCCTCAACCTGAGCATGGCGATGGACGCCGGCGCCACCCTCACCTCGGCGGCGGCGAACAAGATCCTCACCCTGTGGCGCAAGCTCGCCCGGGAGTTCCTCAGCTGGGTCGGCGACTTCATCGGGTGCTTCGAGAAGGCCACCGAGGCCGATGCCATCCTGAGCTTCGAGCTGCCTGCCGCGTTCGACCTCGCGAAGGCGATCTGGAACAACGTCGCCGACATCGCCGACATCCTCGTAGAGTTCCTCATCGACCAGGCCACCACTGCCTCGACCTCGTGGCAGCAGCTCGCCAGCGGCGCGCGCGGCCTGCCGCAGAACAAGTGGCCGATGATCGAGGAGGCCAACAGCGACATCCTGAACAACCCGGGCAACTGGACCCCGAAGCCTGCGTGACGCCGGTGGTCGAGGAGGTGCTCCGGTGGTCGAGGAGGTCGCGCAGCGACCGTCACGAGACCTCTGTTCCACCCTTTTTGAAGATTGACGTGGGCGCTCGCCGCGGGGTGCGAGCTACTTGGTTGATCGACAGCGTCGCCGTCTGGTCGCCGGGGGTCGTCGGCCTGTGGTTGCGGTTTCAAGCGGAGCGATTCGGAGGGTTGGAGGTCGCCGGTGGTTGAGGTGCGAGGCGCCCCAGCGCCGAGCCTCGAAACCCCCGGCGAACCACCTGCGATCCACAGCCAGGTAATCGAGAATCGCCAGTCCACAGGCGGGTTCTGAGCGTCGGGTTGTGTCGGCGGTCGGTGGTCGAATTCTCGTATGGATCTCGGGAACACCCCCTCACCGATGGAGCAGTTCGACGGCTGCTCAGTCAGTGAGCTGCTCGACGAGATCCAGCTGTCTCTACGGAATCAGCGGGCCGAGCGGATCCGTGAGTGGTGCGCGATCGTCGCGTGGGCGGACGCCAACGTCGTCGACGCACCCGAGGACGCGGCGACGATCTGGGACGGGATCGTCGACACCGCGGTCCCGATCGCCGGACCGGGCGCACCGCTCGTGTCGGAGTTCAAGCTGATGGAGCTGATCGCGGTCCTCGGCAGGTCCCACGACTCGGGTCGGCTCTACGTGGGCCGGATCCTCGAGGTCACCTGGCGCCTCCCCGAGGTCTTCACCGCCGTCATCGAAGGACGCTGCGAGGTGTGGCGGGCGCTACGGGTCGCCGACCTCACCCTCGGCCTGCCGGAGGAAGCGACCGACTTCATCGACCGCCAGCTCGGCCCCGTCGTGTCGACGTGCACGTGGGCGCAGATCGAGCGCCTCGTCGCGGAGGCGATCGCCCGGTTCGACCCCGACACCGCCGAGGAGCAGCGCCGTGAGGCTGCGGAGCGGCGGCACTTCGACATCGAGGTCCACGGCGCCGACGCGAACGGGCTGGTCGACGTCCACGGGGTCCTGGACGCCGGCGACGCGATCGACCTCGACACCGCGATCGCGCGGCGGGCGAAGCTGCTCGGGCAGCTCGGGTCCGAGGACCCGCTCGACGTCCGGCGATCGGTCGCGGCGGGTGAGCTGGCGCGGCAGGACCTCACCCTCGACCTCGACGTCACCGACTCCGAGACCGGTCAGGTGACCCGGACCGTGCCGGGCCGGAAGGTCCAGCTGTACGTCCACCTCACCGACGCGGCACTGGCCGCGCTGATGTCCACCGGTGTCGACAGCCTCCCTGCGGACGCCGCCGTCGGTCGGCTCGGGAACACTCGGACCCCGGTCTCGCCGTTCCAGGTCAAGGAGTGGCTGCAGACCTGCGGCACCAACGTCACGATCCGTCCGGTGATCGACCTGGCCGACCACGTCCCGGTCGACTCCTACGAGATCCCCGACCGCCTCCGCGCCCAGGTCCAGCTCCGCGACCACCACTGCGCCTTCCCCCACTGCGGCCGCCGGGCCGAGGCCTGCGACCTCGACCACACCAAGCCGCACGGCAAGAACGGTGTGACCTGCCCCTGCAATCTGGTGCCACTGTGTCGGCGACACCACCGGGCCAAGACCCATGACGAGGGCTGGCGCTACGTCATCGTCGAACCCGGCCGCTACCTCTGGCTCGCCCCGAACAACCGGCACTTCCTGGTCGACAACCGTGGGACGAGATCTCTGGACCCACCCCGACGCCTGGACCCCGAGACCATGGACGTCGAACACCCCTGGGAAACAGGCGAGCTCGACACCTACCAGCCCGACCCCTGCCCCGCCTCCGGTGATCGAGTAGTCGGCGAGGAACGAGCCGACGTATCGAGATCCCCCGACGACGAACAGCCCGGCCTCTTCACCGACCCGCCCGACCACTGAGGCCCACGCCCCACACCCCGCCCACCGGCGGGGCCTGCGGCATGTCCGGGGTCTCGTGACGGTCGCTGCGCGACCTCCTCGACCACCGGAGCGGCGGGGTTTCGAGGCTCGGCGCCGGGGCGCCTCGCACCTCAACCACCGGCGACGGCCGCGACCACAGAACGACGACCTCCGACCACCCCGAGCCGACGCAGCCGACCAGCCACCCGCGCTCGCACCCCGCGGCGAGCGCCCACGTCCCTTCAAAACGACGCGCGCCGCGACTGCCGAGCCACGCCGACGAGCTGGCGCCCCGCCCCGACTAGGCTGACCAGATGCCCGCCCAGGTGATCGTGCTCGCCGGTCCGTCCGGCGCCGGGAAGTCCCGGCTGGCGGAGCGCCTGGCCGAGCGGTTCGGGTGGCCGACCCTGCGGCTCGACGACTTCTACCGCGACGGCGACGAGGCCGACCTGCCGCGAATCGCCGAGGGCGCCAACGCCGGGCTGATCGACTGGGACCACCCCGACACGTGGCACCGCGAGGACGCGGTCGCGGCCCTGCTCGAGCTCTGCCGCACCGGCGCCACCGACGTTCCGGTCTACTCGATCGCGGAGAACCGGCGCACGGGGAGCCAGCGGGTCGACCTGGGCGGGGCGGCGTACTTCTGCGCCGAGGGGATCTTCGCGCCCGACGTCGTGACCGCGTGCCACGAGGCCGGCGTCCTCGACGTCGCCTACTGCATCGCGCAGCACCGAGCGGTGACGTTCTGGCGCCGGCTCACCCGCGACCTCCGCGAGCGTCGCAAGCCGCCCCTCGTGCTCGTCCGTCGCGGCGTCGCGCTGGCCCGCGCGCAGCGCGCCGTCGTCCGCCGGGCCGTCGCTTCCGGGTGCCGGGTGGCGACGGGCGACGACGCCTACGACGAGCTGGTCGCCCGGCACGCGCACGTCGGTGAGCCGCGCCGCCATGGACTGGCCCGCTGACGTCGACCCCGCCGCGCTGCGGCAGCCGGACCGCGTGTCGTGCGGTCCCACCACCGTGGTCGCCGCGCGCATGCTCCTCGACCCGGCCTGGCGTCCGGCGGACGTGCCCGCGGAGGTCCTGGCCGCCCACCGGGCGCTGACCGGCCTGACCGGGCCCACGGGCCGCACGCAGCTGCCCTGGCCGACCGCGCTCGGCACGCCGCCGTGGGCGATCGCAGGCGTCTTGAGCGACCTGACCGGTGCGCGGGTCCGCTCCTCGCTCGCGCGCTGGCGCGCGCCGGCAGCGTACGACGACCTGCTGCAGCGGGTCGCGCAGCGGCCGGTCGCGGTCTACATCGGCAGCACCTGGCTCCCCCGCCACGTGGTGCTCGCCTTCGACGCGGCCCCCGACGGCTCGTCGGTCCGGGTCCTCGACCCGGCGCGCGGCCGCCTGGTGGACGTCGCGGCCGACCGTTGGCGCACCCAGCAGGTCGACGTCGCCGGCTGGTCCGCGCTGTGGTTCGTCGTCTAGCCCGGCGTCAGCGGTGCTCGGCGTACCACGGCTTGATCACGTCCATGATCAGCCGGTAGCGCTCGTCGTAGGGCAGGAACGCCGACTTCATCGCGTTGATGGTGAGCCACTGCACCTTGTCGAGCCCCCACCCGAACGCCTCGCAGAGCTTGGCGAACTCGGCCGTCATCGACGTGCCGCTCATCAGCCGGTTGTCGGTGTTGACGGTCACCCGGAACTGCAGGTCCGCGAGCAGCTTGATCGGGTGCTCGGCGATCGACGGCGTGGCGCCGGTCTGGACGTTCGACGTCGGGCACATCTCGAGCGGGATGCGCTTGTCGCGGACGTAGGCCGCGAGCCGCCCGAGCTTGGCCGACCCGTCCTCGGCCATGGCGACGTCGTCGACGATCCGCACGCCGTGCCCCAGCCGGTCGGCGCCGCACCACTGCACCGCCTCCCAGATCGACGGCAGGCCGAACGCCTCGCCGGCGTGGATGGTGATGTGGCCGTTCTCCCGGCGGACGAACTCGAACGCGTCGAGGTAGCGGCTCGGCGGGAAGCCCGCCTCCGGGCCGGCGATGTCGAAGCCGACCACGCCGCGGTCGCGCCACGCGATCGCGAGCTCGGCGATCTCGCGCGAGCGCGCGGCCTGCCGCATCGCCGTCAGCAGGTGGCGTACGACGATCCGCCCGCCGCTCGCGGCGGCGCCCTCGGCGAAGCCCTCCTCCACCGCGCCGACGACCTCGTCGAGCGTCAGCCCGGCCTGGACGTGGAGCTCGGGCGCGTAGCGGATCTCGGCGTAGACCACGCCGTCGGCGGCCAGGTCCTCGACGCACTCCCGCGCGACGCGGGTGAGCGCCGGCCCGGTCTGCATCACGCCGACCGTGTGCTCGAACGTCTCGAGGTAGCGCACCAGCGAGCCCGAGTCGGCGGCCTCGGAGAACCACCGGCCCAGCGCGCCGGCGTCGGTCGTGGGCAGCTCGTGACCGCAGTCCGCAGCGAGGTCGACCACGGTCGCCGGGCGCAGCCCGCCGTCGAGGTGGTCGTGGAGCAGGACCTTGGGCGCGGACCTCAGCAGCTCGAGGGACGGTGCGCGTGTAGGTTCCATGACGGCATTCTTCCACCAGGTGTCAGGGAACGAAGGAGACGACGATGCGGGTGTTCACCACGTTCGAGGAGCTCGAGCAGGCAGCCGGCGAGGAGCTCGGGGTCAGCGACTGGGTCACGATCGACCAGCAGCGCGTGAACCAGTTCGCGGACGCGACCGGTGACCACCAGTGGATCCACGTCGACGTCGAGCGCGCGAAGGACGGCCCGTTCGGCGGCACCATCGCGCACGGCTACCTCACCCTGTCCCTGGTGCCGTGGCTCGGCAGCCAGGTGTTCTGGCTCAACACGCCGGGCGCCAAGCTCAACTACGGCATCAACAAGGTGCGCTTCCCCACCCCGCTCCTCGTCGGCAACCGGATCCGGGCGCACGTCAAGATCCTGTCGGTGACCGACGTCCCCGCGGGCAAGCAGCTCACCGTGCACCACACGGTCGAGATCGAGCACCACGACAAGCCCGCCTGCGTCGCGGAGACCGTGGTGCTCCTCCTGCCCGAGTGAGCAGCGTCAGTCCACCCGGTCGATGATCAGCGGCGGGGCGTCGTACGGCGTCCCGGGAGCGGCGACGTCGTAGCCGCCCTCGAGCGCTGCCAGCGCGCGGTCGAACCGCTCCGGCGTGTCGGTGTGCAGCGTGAAGAGCGGCTGGCCGGCGGTCACCTCGTCACCGGGACGCGCGTGCCACACCACGCCGGCCCCGGCCTGCACCGGGTCCTCCTTGCGCTCCCGGCCGGCTCCGAGCCGCCAGGCGGCGACGCCGACCGCCAGCGCGTCGAGCCGGGTCAGGACACCGTCCGCCGAGGCCGCCACCACGTGCGACTCCCGTCCCTGCGGCAGCGGCGCGTCCGGGTCACCGCCCTGGGCGCGGATCATCGCCTTCCAGGAGTCCATCGCCGACCCGTCGGCGAGCTTGTCGGCGGGATCGACGCCGTCGCGGCCGGCGGCCGCGAGCATCTCCCGCGCCAGGGCCAGGGTCAGCTCGACGACGTCCCCCGGCCCGCCGCCGGCGAGGACCTCGACCGCCTCCGCGACCTCGACCGCGTTGCCGGCTGTGCGTCCCAGCGGCGTGGACATGTCGGTCAGCAGCGCCACCGTGCGCACACCCGCGTCGGTCCCGAGCGCGACCATGACCTCGGCGAGCTCGCGCGCCCGCGCGGCGTCCTTCATGAACGCCCCGGTCCCCACCTTGACGTCGAGCACCAGCGCCCCGGTCCCCTCGGCGATCTTCTTGCTCATGATCGACGACGCGATCAGCGGGATCGCCTCGACCGTGCCGGTGACGTCGCGCAGCGCGTAGAGCTTGCGGTCCGCCGGCGCGAGCCCCTCGCCGGCCGCGCACACCACCGCACCGACCGACCCGAGCTGGGCCAGCATCTCCTCGTTGGAGAGGCTGGCGCGCCAGCCGGGGATCGACTCGAGCTTGTCCAGCGTCCCTCCCGTGTGGCCGAGGCCGCGCCCCGACAACTGTGGGACGGCGACCCCGCACGACGCGACCAGCGGACCGAGCGGCAGCGTGATCTTGTCGCCGACGCCTCCGGTGGAGTGCTTGTCGGCCGTCGGCCGCGACAGGGCGGAGAAGTCCATCCGCTCCCCCGACGCGATCATCGCCGCGGTCCAGTCGGAGATCTCGCGACGGTCCATCCCGTTGAGCAGGATCGCCATCGCGAGCGCCGACATCTGCTCGTCGGCGACGACCCCGTGCGTGTAGGCGTCGACCACCCAGTCGATCTGGCTGCGGCTCAGCGCACCGCCGTCGCGCTTGGTCGCGATCACCTCGACCGCGTCGTGCCCGCCGTCGCTCATGCCAGGTCCTCCGGGCCGAACGCCTGCGGCAGCACCTGCGCCATGGTCAGCACCCCTTCCGGTGTCAGCAGCAAGAGGTCGGCGCCGCCCGCCTCCCAGAGCAGCTGGCGGCACCGGCCGCACGGCATGATCACCGTGCCCTCGCCGTTGACGCACACGAAGTGGGTCAGCCGGCCACCCCCGGTGGCGTGCAGCTGGGAGACCAGCCCGCACTCGGCGCACAGGGTCACCCCGTAGCCGGCGTTCTCGACGTTGCAGCCCACGAGCAGCCGTCCGTCGTCGGCGAGCGCGGCGGCGCCGACGTGGAAGTGCGAGTACGGCGCGTAGGCCCTCTGTGCGACGTCGGTCGCAGCCGACCGCAATTTCTCCCAGTCGAAATCCATCAGGGGCGCAGCCTTACAGGTCAAAGGTCCCGAGAGCAACAAACATCCGCACGCGGAGAGCGTGTCCGGTCTACGCTCGCAAACGGTCGCAAGTTGGTAACTGTTTGGGCGGACCGGCTATCCCTCGCCCTTCGCGGATACCAAGATGCGCACCGAACAGGTTCGGTCCTGCGCGCGTGGGACACCCCCATCTTGGAAGGGCACGCTGGTGAAGAAGATGCAACTCATGAGGGCTACGACGGGCGGGACGGCCCTGCTCCTGGCTGCCGCGACGCTGGCCGCCTGCGGCTCGGCGCCCGACGAGAAGTCCGGTTCCGACGAGCCCAAGATCGACTACCTGCCGTGCATGGTGTCCGACGCGGGCGGCTTCGACGACAAGTCGTTCAACCAGCTCGGCTACGAGGGCCTCAAGCAGGCCGCGAGCGAGCTCAACTCCGACTACAAGGCCGTCGAGTCCAACAGCGAGAACGACTACGCCCCCAACATCGACAGCCTCGTCTCCGCGGGCTGCGACACGATCGTGACCGTCGGCTTCGCGCTCTCGGCCGCGACCGTCGAGGCGGCCAAGGCCAACCCCGACATCGACTTCGTCCTCATCGACGACGCCGCCGACAACGACTTCAACGGCGAGAAGGACGCGGAGAACATCAAGCCGCTGCTCTACAACACCGCCCAGGCCGCGTTCCTGGCCGGCTACGCCGCTGCCGACTACAGCAAGACCGGCGTCGTCGGCACCTACGGCGGCGCGCCGTACCCGACCGTCACGATCTTCATGGACGGCTTCAAGCAGGGCGTCGAGTACTTCGACAAGGAGAAGGGCGAGAACGTCAAGGTCGTCGGCTACGAGGGCGGCGACAAGGGCGCGTTCACCGGCGGCTTCGAGGCCAACGAGAAGGCGACCAACACCGCCAAGAGCATCCTCGACCAGGACGCCGACGTGATCCTCCCGGTCGGCGGCCCGATCTACCAGGGCGCGCTCACCGCGATCAAGGACTCCGGCAAGGACGTGGCGCTGATCGGTGTCGACGCCGACTTCTACGACACCGACCCGAACACGCGCGACTACGTGCTCACCTCGATCCTGAAGAACATGAAGCAGTCGGTCTACGAGACGATCGTGGCTGCGGGCAAGGGCGACTTCAACGCGGACGCCTACGTCGGCACGCTCGAGAACGACGGCGTCGGGATCGCCCCGTTCCACAACTTCGAGAGCAAGGTGCCGGACACCCTGCAGAGCGAGCTCGACGACATCAAGTCGGGCATCATCGACGGCTCGATCCCGGTCAAGTCCTACCTGGACTGACCAACCACTTTCGGTAGCGTGCGGTGAGGGGGGTCGGCTCCGGCCGGCCCCCCTCCCGTGCTCTGCACCCGGACCCGAGGATGGTCTGTCCATGAAGCTGGCCCTGCGCAACGTCACCAAGCGCTTCGGCAACCTCGTCGCCAACGACAGCATCTCGCTGACGGTGGAGTCGGGCGAGATCCACGGCCTGCTCGGCGAGAACGGCGCCGGCAAGTCGACGCTGATGAACGTGCTCTACGGCCTCTACCAGGCCGACGAGGGCGAGATCCTGATCGACGAGAAGCCGGTCCACTTCCGCGACCCGGGCGACGCGATCGAGGCCGGCATCGGCATGGTCCACCAGCACTTCATGCTGGTCCCCGTGTTCACGGTGGCCGAGAACGTGATGCTCGGTCACGAGTCGACGGGCCGGTTCGGGGCCCTCGACGTGGACGAGGCCCGCGAGCGCGTGCGCACGATCTCCGAGCGGTTCGGCTTCCACCTCGACCCCGACGCCCGCATCGAGCACCTGCCGGTCGGCGTCCAGCAGCGGGTCGAGATCGTCAAGGCCCTCTCCCGGGACGCCCGGGTCCTGGTCTTCGACGAGCCCACCGCGGTGCTCACGCCGCAGGAGACCGACGAGCTGATGCAGATCATGCGCCAGCTCAAGGAGTCGGGCGCGGCGATCATCTTCATCACCCACAAGCTGCGCGAGGTGCGCGAGGTCGCCGACCGGATCACGGTCATCCGCCGCGGCGCGGTCGTCGGCGAGCCGCCGCCCTCGGCGACCAACGCCGAGCTGGCCGCGATGATGGTCGGGCGGCCGGTCGAGCTCACCGTCCACAAGGAGCCCGCGCACCCCGGTCCCGAGGCGCTGGTCGTCAAGGACCTGCGGGTCACCGACGCCGACGGCCACGTCCACGTCGACGGCGTCAGCTTCTCCATCCAGCGCGGCGAGGTCCTCGGCGTGGCGGGCGTGCAGGGCAACGGCCAGACCGAGCTGACCGAGGCGCTGCTCGGCCTCCAGCAGCACGTGGAGGGCTCGATGACGCTCAACGGCGTCCAGCTGCGCGGCCGCTCCGTGCGGCGGGTCCTCGACGCCGGCGTCGGGTTCATCCCCGAGGACCGCCAGGGCGAGGGCCTGGTCGGCGAGTTCTCGGTCGCCGAGAACCTCATGCTCAACCGCAGCCACGGCAAGCCGTTCGTCTCGCTCGGCACCGTGCAGCAGCGCGCGCTCAACGACTTCGCCGAGGACAAGCTCGAGGAGTACGACATCCGGGCGTCCGGCATCGACCAGCACGCCGCGAAGCTCTCCGGCGGCAACCAGCAGAAGGTGATCGTGGCCCGGGAGCTCTCCCGTGACCTCAGCCTGCTCGTCGCCGCGCAGCCCACCCGCGGCGTCGACGTAGGGTCGATCGAGTTCATCCACAAGCGGATCGTCGCGACCCGCGACAGCGGCGTCCCGGTCCTCCTGGTGTCCACCGAGCTCGACGAGATCGTCGCCCTCTCCGACCGGATCATGGTGCTGTACCGCGGCCGCGTCGTCGGCGTCGTACCGGCCGACACCCCGCGGGAGACGCTCGGCCTGATGATGGCCGGCGAGCGGCCGGAAGGGAGTGCCGCATGACCGACCCGGGCGCGCAGACCCCGACCGACAAGAAGCCCGAGGGCGAGGAGGAGCCGAAGATCGTCGTCGCGCGGCTCGCGACGACGCGCGAGCTCCTCCGCGAGGTCACGACGGGGCCGGTCATGACGGCGTTCCTGTCGCTGGTGCTCGCCATGGTCGTCGGCTCGATCATGATCCTCTTCACCAACGAGGAGGTGCGCCGCACCGCGGGCTACATCGGAGCCCGGCCCAGCGACTTCTTCACGGCCGTGTGGGACGCCATCTCCGGCGCCTACTCGGCGCTGTTCCGCGGCTCGATCTACAACAACGAGGGCGAGGACTTCCAGAGCCGGATCCGGCCGATCACCGAGACCCTCAAGTTCGCGGCGCCGCTGATCATGGCGGGCCTCGGCGTCGGGCTCGCCTTCCGGGCCGGCATGTTCAACATCGGTGGCCGCGGCCAGATGCTCCTCGGCGGTGCGGCCGCGGCGTGGGTCGGCATCAACGTCGACGCGCCGATCATCATCCACCTGCCGCTCGCGATCGCCGCCGGAGCCGTCGTCGGTGGCTTCTGGGGTGGCATCGCCGGCTTCCTGAAGGCCCGCACCGGCGCGCACGAGGTGATCGTCACGATCATGCTCAACTACGTCGGCTACTACCTCGTGTTCTTCGCGCTGTCGGAGCAGAGCATCCTGCAGCAGGAGGGCTCGATCAACCCGAAGTCGGCGGCCATCCCCGACAGCGCGGTGCTGCCCAAGCTGCTGGGCATCCGGTTCAACCTGCACGCCGGCATCATCCTGGCGCTGCTCGCCGTCGCGTTCACCTGGTGGCTGCTCAACCGGTCGGCGTGGGGCTACCGGTTCCGCGCCGTCGGCATCAACCCGCAGGCCGCCCGGGCCGCCGGCATCGACGTGGGGCGCACCTACACGCTGGTGATGGTGATCGCCGGCGCCCTGGTGGGCCTGGCGGGCGTCAACCAGGCCCTCGGCACGGTGACCAGCGGCGTCTCGGTCGACCTCGACGCCGGCATCGGCTTCGACGCGATCACCGTCGCGCTGCTCGGCCGGTCCCGACCACTCGGGATCCTCGCGGCCGGTCTGCTGTTCGGCGCGTTCAAGGCCGGCGGCTTCGCGATGCAGGCGTCGGAGGACATCCCCGTCGACATCGTGTTGGTCATCCAGTCCCTCATCGTGCTGTTCATCGCCGCGCCGCCCCTGGTGAAGGCGATCTTCCGGATCCCCGTGAAGGAGGAGGCATGACCACCGCCGCGCCCGAGGTCCTCACCGACGAGGCCGGCCGCCCGATCGCCGCCGCCCACGGGGTCTGGAAGGCACCGGTCCTGTTCGGCCTGTTCGCCCTGGCGATGGCGGCGATCCTGTTCTTCAAGCCGGCGGACGGCGACACGACGTTCCGCCTCGCGAGCAGCACCGACTTCGTGCAGCTTCCGGAGGTCACCGTCCCGGCGAACGGCGCCGGCTGGGTGGTCACCGTCCTGCTCGTGCTCGCGACGGCCGCGTCGGCGTCCTTCGCGGCGCGGCGCCATCGCACCCCGATCTGGCTGGTCGCCGTCTACGGCGTCCTGGCGATGGTCGGGTTCCTGGCCTGGTCGGTCGCCGGGCACACGCTGCCGGTGGTCGGCTTGCTCGCCGGCGCGCTGGCGCTCGCCGTGCCCCTGGTGTTCGGGGCGCTCGGTGGCGTGCTGGGCGAGCGGTCCGGCGTGGTCAACATCGCGATCGACGGCCAGCTCCTGTTCGGTGCCTTCGGTGCGGCGCTCGTCGGCTCGCTGACCGGCTCCCCCTGGGTCGCCATCCTCGCGGCCGCGTTCGCCGGTGGCCTGGTGGCCCTGATCCTCGGGGTCTTCGCCATCACCTACTTCGTCGACCAGGTCATCGTCGGCGTCGTGCTCAACGTGCTGGTCGTCGGCTTCACCAGCTTCATGTTCTCCCAGGTGCTGGCGCCCAACGCGGCCGACCTCAACAGCCCGCCGCACCTCAAGGCCTGGCCGATCCCCCTGCTCGGCGACATCCCGCTGGTCGGCCCGATCCTCTTCCGCCAGACCGCACTGGTCTACCTGCTCTACATCGCCGTCGCCGCGGTGACCTGGTCGCTCTACCGCACCCGGTGGGGCCTGCGGGTGCGTGCCGTCGGCGAGCACCCCCAGGCGGCGGACACGGTCGGCATCAAGGTCAACCGCACGCGCTACCGCACCATCCTGCTGGCCGGCCTGATCGCCGGCGCGGGCGGTGCGACCTACACCCTGGTGTCGGTCTCGCAGTTCAACCGCGAGATGACCGGCGGTGGGGGCTACATCGCGCTCGCGGCCGTCATCTTCGGCAAGTGGGACCCGATCCGCGCGACGCTCGCCGCGCTCCTGTTCGGGTTCGCCACCAACCTGCAGAACGTGCTGTCGGTGCTGGGCGCGCCGGTGCCCAGCCAGTTCATGCTGATGCTGCCCTACCTCGTGACGATCTTCGCGGTGGCCGGCGTCGTCGGCCGGTCGCGGCCACCGGCGGCGGACGGCATCGCCTACCGGACCGGCTGAGGCGGTCGGTCAGGCGCCGAGGGAGCGGGCGGCCACGCCCGCGAGGATCCGCGCGCCGACGCCGACCGCCTGCTCGTCGACCCGCAGGTCGCCCTGGTGGAGGTCGTACGTCGCCCCGCCGGGCGTGCGGGTGCCGAGGCGGAACATGGCCCCGGGGACCTGGTCGACGTACCAGCCGTAGTCCTCGCCCCCGAGGCTCTGCGGCACCTCGACCAGCCGGTGCTCGCCGAGCATCCGCGCCGCGACCCCGGAGACGAGCCCGGTCGCGACCGGGTCGTTGACGACCGGGGGCACGCCCTGGAGGTAGTCGACGGACGCCGTGATGCCGTAGGGGCGGACGATGTCGATGACGGCCTCGCGGACGACGGCCTCGCAACCGGCCCACGCGGTGGAGTCGAGGATCCGGACGGTGCCCGCGGCGATCCCCTGGTCGGGGATGACGTTGGGCGCGGACCCGGCGCGGAGCAGGCCCCAGACGACGCTGACACCGGCCCGCGGGTCCATCCGGCGGCTCAGCACGGCGGGCAGCTCGCTGGTCACCTTCGCGAGCGCGAAGGTCAGGTCGCCGGTCAGGTGCGGGCGCGAGGTGTGTCCCCCGGTGCCCTCGAGCCGGACCTCGATCCGGTCCGCGGCGCTGGTGATCGGACCGGACCGCACGCCGATGCGGCCCACGTCGACGGACGGCTCGCAGTGGAGCGCGAAGATCCGCTCGACGTCGTCGAGCACGCCCTCGGTGATCAGGTGCTGGGCACCGCCGGGCATGACCTCCTCGGCCGGCTGGAAGAGCAGCCGGACGCGGCCCGGGAGCCCGCCGCGCTGGTGCAGCTCGGCGAGCGCGTAGGCCGCCCCGACCAGCGCCGCGGTGTGCACGTCGTGCCCGCAGGCGTGCGCCACGCCGGGCACCTGGCTCGCCCAGGGGTCGTCGGTGAGGTCGTGGACGGGGAGCGCGTCGAGGTCGGCTCGGAGGGCGACCAGGAGGTCGCCCTCGCCGAGCTCGGCCACCGCACCGCTGCGCGGCGCGGGTCGCACCTGCCACCCGGCACGGGTGAGGGCCTCGATCACGCGGTCGGTGGTGCGCTGCTCCTGCCAGGACAGCTCGGGGTGCCGGTGCAGGTCGCGCCGCAGCTCGACCAGGTCGTCCTCGTGCTTGTCGACCACGTGGCCGATCACGCGGAACGCGTCGTCGGAGGCATCCGCTGGGTCGCTGGGCGTGGTCTCGGGCATCGGACCGAGCCTAGTTCAACCGCGGCCGGCCCGGGCGGGAGGGCGTCTCCCGCCCGGGCCGTGCAGGCCCGACGGCTCAGGGAAGAGCGAGGTTGTAGCTCACGACCTGGCCCGCCGGCGGGGAGGTGTCGTCCTGCGGCAGCGTGTTGATGCTGGCGTAGAGGGCGTTGCCGACGACCTCCACCGCGGCCGGGAGCGGCGCCTGGGCGAACGTGGTCGCGCTCCCGCCGGCCGGCTTCACGGTGATGGTGCCGCCGAACAGCTGGGTCGCGTAGATGTCACCGGTCGGCGTGACGGCGACACCGGTGGCGCCCGAGAGCCCGCCGAGCACCTTGGTGACCTCGCCGGTCGCCGGGTCGATCGTCAGGATCCGGCCCTTCCCCTGCACCTCGCCGCCAGGGAGGCTGCTGACGTAGAGCAGCCCGCCAGGACCGACCTCGACGTCGGTGGGCACGCCCTCGAACTTGAAGGTCTTGCCGATCACGCAGTCGGGGAGCTTGACGCCCCACTCCTTGGCCATCTGCTTGGTGAGCGTCGCCCGCACCACCGGCAGCACAGCGACGGTCGAGACCACGCCGTCGTTGATGGCGAGGATGGCGTTGGCGGCGGCGTCGGCGACGTAGACCGTGCTCCCGTCGACCGCGGTGCCGTAGGGGTGCGACTCCACGATGCCGGTGTACTTCGGCGGGAAGAAGTGGTCCGGCCACTTCGACAGGCACGACTTCGACACGGGGCCGAGGCCGTACTTGACGTCACCGTCGGGGTTGTTGGCCTTCTCGTAGCTGAACAGCGAGGCGAGGACCGTCGTGTCGCCCTGGGGCGTACGGCGGATGATCTTCTTGCCGAGGGTGTAGATCAGGTCCGCGCCGTCCAGCGACAGGCCCTGGATCTCCTTGCCCCCGCCGTCGACGATCGGCGCCTCGGTGCCGACCTTGTAGATCTTCCCCTGGAAGCCGTCGTTGTAGTAGACGGCCCCGCCATCCGTGGCGATGCTCAGCGGCGCGAGGAGGCCGTCGGCGAGCACGGTGGGGTCCGGTGGCGCCGCGGCGCCGGCGGGCGCGCCTGCGGAGACGAGGGAGGCGCCGGCCACGGCGGCGAAGACCGACGCGACGGCAAGACGGGTGCGGGCTGATCTGGACATGGACACCTCGGGAGTCGGGGTTCGGGCTTTCATCGTGCGTCGTGCACGACCGCCGGGTCTGCGGTGCCACCACCCCGTCTCGACGGTGTGCTAGCACGACACCCGAGCCGTCAGCCCCGACGGCCGTCCGCACATCATGCGCGGCGACCTCGCGCCGCGCTTCCTTCTTGAGGACGAAAGCAGATCAGGAGCCGGCGTCGTCGGTGTCGCGGTCGAAGGCCGCGAGCAGCCGGTCGGCGGCGAGCGGCGCCGTGAGCTCGCCGGCGAGGACCGCCGTGCGGACCTCGTCGCGGATCGCCCGGACGCCGGGCGAGTGCCGCAGCCGCTGGTCGAGCTCGTCCCGCACCAGGGCCCAGGTGAAGTCGAGCTGCTGCGCCGCTCGCTTGCGGGCGAGCCCGGCGGGAGTCAGGTGGTCGCGGTGGTCGAGCACCCGCTGCCACACGTCGTCGACCCCCACGTCGGTCAGCCCGGAGGCCGTGACCACCGGCGGCGCCCACTCGCCGTGCCCGCGGACCAGCCGCAGGGCACCGGCGAGCTCGCGCGCCGCGGCCCGGGCCTCCCCCTCCCGGTCGCCGTCGGCCTTGTTGACCGCGATGACGTCGGCGATCTCGAGGATGCCCTTCTTGATGCCCTGGAGCTGGTCACCGGTGCGGGCGAGGGTCAGGAACAGGAAGGTGTCGACCATGCCGGCCACGGTCACCTCGGACTGGCCGACGCCGACGGTCTCGACGAGGACGACGTCGTAGTCCGCCGCCTCGAGCACCGCCATCGCCTGCACCGTGGCGCGCGCGACGCCACCGAGCGTGCCGGCCGACGGCGAGGGGCGGATGAAGGCGTTCGGGTCCGCCGAGAGCCGCGCCATCCGGGTCTTGTCGCCGAGGACCGACCCTCCGGTGCGCACGCTGGACGGGTCCACCGCGAGCACGCCGACCCGGTGGCCCTCGGCGGTCAGCCGGCTCCCGAGGGCCTCGATGAACGTCGACTTGCCCACGCCGGGGACGCCGGAGATGCCGACGCGGATCGACCTCGGTGGTTGAGGTGCGAGCTTGCGAGCCTCGAAACCCCCGTCGCGGCTCGCGTCGGTCAGCGCCGTGAGCAGCGCGCGGGCGCGCTCGCGGTGCTTGGGCGAGGTCGACTCGACGAGCGTGATCGCCTGCGACACCTGGGCACGGCGACCCGCGCGGATGCCGTCGAGCAGCGCCTGCGTCCGCTCGTCGAGCATCAGTCGCTGAGCTGGGCGCGCAGCTTGGCGAGCAGGTCCAGCGCCGACTCCGCGATCACCGTGCCGGGGAGGAACACCGCGGCGGCGCCCATCTCCTTCAGCGTCGGCACGTCGTCGGGCGGGATGACGCCGCCGATGACGACCATGATGTCCTCGCGGCCCTGCTCCGCCAGCGCCTGCTTGAGCGCGGGGAGCAGCGTGAGGTGGCCCGCGGCGAGCGACGAGACACCGACGATGTGCACGTCGGCGTCGATCGCCTGCTGCGCGACCTCCTCGGGCGTGGAGAACAGCGGCCCCACGTCGACGTCGAAGCCCATGTCGGCGAAGGCCGACACGACGACCTTCTGGCCGCGGTCGTGGCCGTCCTGGCCCATCTTGGCCACCAGGATGCGGGGCCGGCGACCCTCGGTCTCGGCGAACTCGTCGGTCGCCTCGCGGACCTGACCCAGCAGGGTGTCACCTGCCTCGTTGGCCTCGTCGCGGTACACGCCGGAGATGGTACGGATGACGGCCTGGTGACGGCCGTAGACCTTCTCCAGCGCCTCGGAGATCTCGCCGACGGTCGCCTTGGCCCGGGCGGCGTCGACCGCCAGCGCGAGCAGGTTCCCGTCGCCGCTCTCGGCCGACCGGGTGAGCGCGTGCAGCGCGGCCTCGACGTCACCGCCGTTGCGCTCGGCGCGCAGGCGCTCGAGCTTGGCGATCTGCTGGCGGTAGACCTCGTCGTTGTCGACCTTGAGCACCTCGAGCGGGTCCTCCGCCGGGAGCCGGTAGGTGTTGACGCCGATCACCTTCTGCGCGCCGGAGTCGATCCGCGCCTGGGTGCGGGCCGCGGCCTCCTCGATGCGCATCTTGGGGATGCCCTGCTCGATCGCGGCGGCCATGCCACCGGCGGCCTCGGCCTCCTGGATGTGCGCCCACGCGCGCTCGGCGAGGTCGTGGGTGAGCTTCTCGACGTAGTAGGACCCGGCCCACGGGTCGATGGTGTGGGTCGTGCCGCTCTCCTGCTGGAGCAGCAGCTGGGTGTTGCGCGCGATCCGCGCGGAGAAGTCCGTCGGCAGCGCGATGGCCTCGTCGAGCGCGTTGGTGTGCAGCGACTGGGTGTGGCCCTGGGTCGCGGCCATCGCCTCGATGCAGGTGCGGCCGACGTTGTTGAACACGTCCTGCGCGGTCAGCGACCAGCCCGAGGTCTGCGAGTGCGTGCGCAGCGACAGCGACTTGGGGTTCTGCGGGTCGAACTGGCGGACCAGGCGGCTCCACAGCGCCCGCGCCGCGCGCATCTTCGCGACCTCCATGTAGAAGTTCATGCCGATCGCCCAGAAGAACGAGAGCCGCGGCGCGAACTGGTCGATGGTCAGGCCGGAGTCGAGGCCCGCCCGGATGTACTCGACGCCGTCGGCCAGCGTGTAGGCCAGCTCGAGGTCGGCGGTCGCTCCCGCCTCCTGCATGTGGTAGCCGGAGATCGAGATCGAGTTGAAGCGCGGCATCTCCTGGCTGGTGAACGCGAAGATGTCGGAGATGATCCGCATGCTCGGCGCAGGCGGGTAGATGTAGGTGTTGCGGACCATGAACTCCTTGAGGATGTCGTTCTGGATGGTCCCCGAGAGCTGCGCCGGCTTCACCCCCTGCTCCTCGGCCGCGGCGATGTAGAGCGCGAGCACCGGGAGCACCGCGCCGTTCATCGTCATCGAGACGCTCATCTGGTCCAGCGGGATGCCGTCGAAGAGCGTGCGGGTGTCGTAGATCGAGTCGA
>DATMHR010000003.1:0-65026 GCA_035554955.1 Nocardioides sp.
GGAGTAGAGGACGTGCGGCACGCCCGACCCCTCGAGCCAGCCGGCCAGCCCCTCCCCCAGCCCGCGGCGGGGCGGGTTCACCACGACCAGGTGCGGCCGGTGGTCGGGGGCCGAGCCGACGGCGTACGACGTCGCGTCGCCGGCCGCGAAGCCCACCCGGTCGCGCGCCAGGCCCGCCGCGTCGCGCGAGCGCTGCGCGGCGTGCACCGCGTCCGCGCTGAGCTCGATCCCGGTGACCCGGCGGCCCGGGGCCGCGAGGTGCAGGGCGAAGCCACCGACGCCGCTGTAGAGGTCCCAGACCCGCGTCGTTGGGACGGTGGCCGCCCACGACCGGGCGGCCAGGTAGAGGGCCGCGGCGACCTCGCCGTTGGTCTGGAAGAAGCTGCGCGGTCCCAGGTGCAGGGTGAGGCCGTTGACCCGCATCGGCAGGGTCGACTGGTCGGTGAGCACGATCTCGCGGTCGCCCTCCAGCACCGCCGCGGGCATCGGTTGCACGTTGAGGGTCACCACGCGCAGCGCCGGCAGCGCGGCGGTCAGCCACGGGAGGTGCTTGCGGATCCGGGCCTCGGCCTCCGTCGAGCGCAGCACCCACCGCACCATCAGCTCGCCGTCGGCCGACTCGGTGACGAGGACGTGCTTGAGCTCGCCGCTGCGCGCCTCGATGTCGTACGGCGTCAGCGCGGCCCGCGTCACGAAGTCGGCGAGCACCGGCAGTGCGGCCACGATGCCCGGCGTGTGCAGCGCGCAGTCGCGCAGGTCCACTCCCCCGCGCCGCGCGTCCCAGGTGCCCAGCCGCGGCTCGTCGAGGGTGCCGGTGACGACCATCTTCGCCTTGCTGCGGAACCCCTCGACCGCGCTGGCCACGGGCGGGAGCCACGCGGGCTCCGGGCGCTCACCGAGCACCGAGCGCACCAGGTCGCGGGCCGCCCGGTCCTTGGCGAGGAGCTGGTCGTCGTACGGCGTCCCGAGCCAGGTGCACGACCGGCACCGGTCCGCCTCGAAGTGCGCGCACTCGAGCACCTGGGGACCGGCCGCGAGCATGCCGTCATGGTAGGTGCGCCAAGCCCTACGCTCTGCATCGTGACGACGGCGCTGGAGCGGCTCGAGGCGGACCCCGTGCTCGCGACGGTCGCGCGCCTGCGCGACCGGGTCGCAGCGCGGTTCCCCGACCGCGGCCTCCTCGGCGTCGCCAACGAGCTGGTCACGCTGAGCGCGGAGGTGTCGACCAGCGCGGCCGTCAACCGCGGCCGGCTCCGGGCGCTGCGCGCCCTCTCCCGCGCGCTCGTCCTCCTGGTGCTCGCCGCGACGGTGACCGCACTGGGCTTCGTCGTGCACTCCGCGTTCGTCGACGGGCCCGAGCACGAGGTCGAGTGGCTCTCCCTGCTGGAGAGCGGCGTCAACGACGTGGTGTTCGCGTCGATCGCGATCTGGTTCCTCTACACGGTGCCCGAGCGGGTACGTCGCGCCGGCACCCTCGGCCTGCTCCACAAGCTCCGGTCGCTGGCGCACATCATCGACATGCACCAGCTCAACAAGGACCCCGAGCGGCTGCGGGCGTCGTTCCGGCCGACCGCGGTGAGCCCCGCGATGGACCTGGCGCCGCAGGAGCTGGAGCACTACCTCGACTACTGCTCGGAGATGCTGAGCCTCGTGGGCAAGGTCGCCGCGCTCTGCGCGGAGGAGTCGCGCGACGCGGTGGTGCTCGACACGGTGTCGACGATCGAGACCCTGACCACCGGGATGTCGCGCAAGATCTGGCAGAAGATCTCGGTGCTCAACGAGGGCCGGCCGGCCGACTGAGGCCGAGCGCTCACAGCCGGGCGGCGGCCACCTCGAGGTCGGCCACCAGGGCGCCGTACGCCTCGTCGCGGCCCTCGGCGCGCAGCACGGCCGAGGGGTGCGTCGTCGGCAGCACCCACTCCGGCGGGGTCGGCAGCGGCAGTGCGTCCGGCCACTCCAGGAAGCTCCCGCGGGTCTCGCCGACCCGGAACCCCGAGCCGTAGACCGCCTTGCCCGCGGTGCCGCCGAGGAGCACCACGCCCGCCGGCCGGACCATCGCGAGCTCGGCCTGCAGCCACGGGCTGCACGCCGCGACGTGCGCCCGGGTGGGTGACTTGTGGATGCGCTGCTTGCCGCGGGTGCCGGACCAGCGGAAGTGCTTGACGACGTTGGTCGTCCAGACGTCGTCGGGGTCGATGCCCGCGTCGGCGAGAGCACGGTCGAGCACCTTGCCCGCGGGCCCGACGAACGGCTCGCCGCGCCGGTCCTCCTGGTCGCCCGGCTGCTCGCCGAGCAGCACGACCGAGGCTGCGGGGTTGCCGGTGCCCATCACGCCCTGGGTCGCGTCCGCGAACAGCTCGCAGCCGCGGCAGGCCTGCACCGCCTCCTGCAGCCGCTCGGGGGTCGGCTCGTCCGGCACCCACTGCGCGCCGCCGGGGCGCTCCTCGGTCATGCTCGCGCGGTACCCGGACCGCGGCGGGTCAGCCGCGGCCGTAGAGCGCCTTGACCACCTTGCCGAGGCGCTTCTCCTCGCGCGGACCGCGCTCGAACGAGGTGAGCTTGATCGCCGGCTTGAACCGCTGCCGGGCGATCGCGTGCGGGTAGGCGAACTCGCGCAATCCGTCGGCACCGTGGATCCGGCCGAAGCCGGACTCGCCCACCCCGCCGAACGGGAGCTCGGGGACGCCCGCGAACGTGATCACCGCGTTGATCGCGGTCATCCCGGCCCGCAGGCGCTCGGCGATCGCCATGCCGTGCTCCTTGGAGAAGACGGTCGAGCCCAGGGCGTACGACGTGCCGTTGGCCAGCGCGACCGCCTCGTCGTCGTCCCGCACCTTGGTCACCGTCATGGTCGGCCCGAAGGTCTCCTCCTGCACGGCCCGGGAGTGCTCGGGGACGTCGACGAGCACCGTCGGCTGCACGAAGCGCTCGCCCACGGCGTCGGCACCGCCGACCAGCGCCCTGCCACCCAGCGCGAGCGCGTCCTCGATGTGGCTGCGGATGATCTCGAGCTGGCCCGGCATCGTGATCGGCCCGACCTGGCCGTCGGGCTCCGCCGCGACCTTCGTGGCCCGGTCGACCAGCTCGGTGAGGAACTCGTCGTAGACGGCCTGGTGCACGTAGACCCGCTCGACGCCGGCGCAGGTCTGCCCGGCGTTGCCGCAGGCTCCCCAGAGCGCGGCGTCCGCCGCGGCGGCGACGTCGGCGTCCTCGGCGACGATCAGCGCGTCCTTGCCGCCCGCCTCGATGACGACCGGGGTCAGGGTCTCGGCGCACGCGGCCATCACCCGTCGCCCGGTGGCGGGCGACCCGGTGAAGGCGAGCTTGCCGACCCCGGCGCGGCACAGGGCGCCGCCGGTCTCGCCGAAGCCGGTCACCACCTGCAGCACCGGACGGCCGACCGCCTCGCGGAAGGTGCTCGCGAGCCACTCGCCGACGCCGGGGGTGTACTCGCTCGGCTTGAAGACGACGGCGTTGCCGGCGGCCAGGGCGTAGGCGATGGACCCCATCGGCGTGAACACCGGGTAGTTCCACGGACCGATGACGCCCACCACGCCGTACGGCTTGTAGGCGATGCTCGCGGCCTGGTTGACCATCAGCAGCCCGCTGGGGACCCGCCGCCTCCCGAGGACGCGGGCCGCGTTCTTGGAGGCCCACGCCAGGTGGTCGATCGCGAGCGCGACCTCGAGCTCGGCGTCGCCCTGCGGCTTGCCCGTCTCGCGTCGCATCAGCGTCGCGAGCTCGTCCTTGCGGTCGACGACGAGCCGGTTCCACGCCTTCAGCCGCTCGCGGCGCCCCTCGAAGCCGAGCCCGGCCCACCACGCCGCCTCACCGCGCGCGGTCTCGACCGCGGCGCGCACGGCGGCCTCGTCGTGGACCGGGTGGGTGGCGACGACCTCGCCGGTCGCCGGGTCGAGGGAGTCGAACGTGGTGGCCGGAGCCTGGGCAGCGGTGCTCATCCCCCGAACCTACTGCGCGGCCCCGCGGCGGGCATCCGACCGCGGTCGGATCGCTGGACGAGGGGTTCCCGCCGACTAGAACGTGTTCCTAGAGTGACGCCCATGACCTCGGTGACTCCCCGGAACCTGTCCGCCGTGCAGGGCAGCTGCGACCCGGCCTTCGAGCCGCTCCGCGACCTCCTCGCCCGCAACCTCGCCGACGGCACCGACCTCGGCGCCTCGGTCGCGGTGGTGCGGGACGGGGAGCTCGTCGTCGACCTGTGGGGCGGCGAGGCCCGGCCCGGCGAGCCGTGGGAGGAGGACACGGTCGTGCAGGTCTGGTCGGTCACCAAGACGATGGCCGCACTGACCGCGCTCGTCCTCGTCGACCGCGGCGTGCTCGACCTCGACGCGCCGGTCGCCTCCTACTGGCCGGAGTTCCGCGACGACCGGGTGCTCGTGCGCCACCTGCTGTCGCACATGTCGGGCATGTCCGGGTGGACCGAGCAGGTCTCGATCGAGGGGATCCTCGACCTCGAGCACGCCGAGCGGCTGCTCGCCGAGCAGGAGCCGTGGTTCGAGCCGGGGAGCGCGTCGGGCTACAACATGATCTGCTACGGCCACCTGGTCGACGGCCTCGTGCGCGGGGCGACCGGGTCGCCGCTCGCCGAGGTGTTCCGGCGGGAGGTGGCCGGGCCGCTCGGCGCCGACTTCCACCTCGGCGTCCCTCAGGATGTCATCGGTCGCTGTGCCGACCTCGTCCCGCCCTCGGAGACCGTGTTCGACCCCAGCGCCCTGCCGGAGGGCAACCTGCTGCTGCCGACGCTCGTCAACCCGCTGCTCGACATGGAGTTCTGCAACGCCGAGGCGTGGCGGTCGGTCTCGCTCGCCGGCGTCAACGGGCACGGCAACGCGCGATCGGTCGCGCGGATCCAGTCCGCGCTGTCGCACGGGGGCGAGGTGGGCGGCGTACGCCTGCTGTCGCCGGAGACGGTCGGCCGGGCGCTCGAGGTGCAGGCCGACGGGCCGGACCGGGTGCTGCTGGTGCCGCTGCGCTGGGGGCTCGGCTGGGGCCTGCCCTCCCCGTCGACCCCGGCCGTGCCGGAGGGACGGGTCGCGTGGTGGACCGGGTACGGCGGCTCGATCGTCGTCAGCGACCTGGACCGGCGGATGACCTTCGCCTACACGATGAACCGGATGGTGGCGCACTTCGTGTCCTCGCCACGCACCGACGAGTACGTCCGCACCGCCTTCGCCTGCCTGGAGCCGGCGTGAGCACGAAGGTCTGCATCATCGGCGCCGGCTGCTCGGGCATCACGACGGCGAAGCGGCTGCGGGACTTCGGCATCGACTACGACCAGTTCGAGCTGTCCGACGACGTGGGCGGCAACTGGTACTTCCGCAACCCCAACGGCCGCTCGTCGGTCTACGAGTCGCTGCACATCGACACCTCGACCGCGCGGCTCCAGTTCGAGGACTACCCGGCGCCGGCCGACTTCCCGGACTTCCCGCACCACACCCAGATCCACCAGTACTTCCGCGACTACGCCGACCACTTCGGCCTCCGCGACCGGATCGCGTTCGGCACCGGCGTCGAGCGGGCCGCCCGCCGCCCCGACGGAGGCTGGGACGTCACCCTGTCGACGGGCGAGACGAGGGCCTACACCGACCTGGTCGTGGCCAACGGCCACCACTGGAGCCCGCGGCTCCCGGACTGGGCCGACGACCCGTTCGACGGGGAGGTGCTGCACAGCCACTCCTACATCAACCCGTTCGAGCCGGTCGAGATGCGCGGGAAGCGGGTCATCGTCGTCGGTATGGGCAACTCGGCGATGGACATCGCCTCGGAGCTCTCCAGCCGCTGGATGGCGGAGAAGCTCTACGTCTCGGCGCGGCGCGGCGTCTGGGTGCTGCCGAAGTACCGCAACGGGCAGGCGGCCGACAAGGTGATGGCGCCGCCGGACATCCCCCGGGACGTGGCGCTGCAGGCCAGCCGGCAGATCATCCGCGAGCTGGTGGGCAGCATGAGCACCTACGGCCTGCCCGAGCCCGACCACGAGCCGCTCTCGGCACACCCGTCGGTCAGCGCGGACTTTCTCACCAAGGCGGGATCCGGCGACATCCACATGCTGCCCGCGATCGAGCGGCTCGACGGTCGGACCGTGCACCTGGTCGACGGCACGTCGGTGGAGGCCGACGTGGTCGTCTGCGCCACCGGCTACGACATGCGGTTCCCGTTCTTCGACGACGACGAGGCGGACCTGCACCCGACGAGCGACCACCGCTACCCGCTCTTCAAGCGGATGATCAAGCCGGGTGTCGACCACCTCTACTTCCTGGGTCTCGCCCAGTCCTCCCCGACGATCGTCAACCTCGCCGAGCAGCAGTCCAAGCTGCTCGCGCGGCTGCTCACCGGCAGCTACGCGCTGCCGTCGGTCGACGAGCAGCGCCAGATCATGGAGAAGGACGAGGCCGAGCACCTCGCGCAGTACTACGCCAGCCCCCGGCACACGATCCAGATCGACTTCGGGCGCTACGTGCTCGACCTGATGGCCGAGATCGAGGCCGGCGAGGCAAGGGTCAGCGGGTCCCGATCATCAGCGCGGTGAACACGACGCAGGCGGCCACCACCGTGCCCGCCGCGACGACGACGGCGAGCGGCCGACGCGCCGCAAGCCACTCGAGGGCCTGGTAGAGCAGGGTCAGCCCGGCCAGCGCGACGGTGACGTGCAGCAGCACGGCGAGCGCGATCCCCGTGATCACCCCGGCCACCCAGAACCGGCCCCAGGTCAGGGCGAGGACCAGCGGGATCGCCACCGCGCCGGCGAGCCCGCCGGCCAGCTCGAGGGCGAAGGGACGGTCGCCCATCCAGGGCAGCCACGCCACGACGTCGAGCAGGTCGAGGGTCGCGACCACGCCCAGTGCCACGATCACGGCGAGCGTCAGCCCCGACGCGACCAGGTAGCGGCGGTGGGTGGCGGGTGTCCACGACGACGAGCCCGCCCGGATCGTCCCGAGCGTGACGGCCGCCCACATCAGCCAGCTGCGGACGAACCCGGTGCCCGCGTCGCGCATCGCCCGCCGCAGGATCTCGTCGGCGGTCGGGCGGTCCACGTGCGGGCCCAGGTAGTAGCGCGGGTTGCCGTCGGCGTCGAGCTCGCGGTCGTCGACGAGCGCGTCGTGGAGGATCGTCGACGTCAGGTGCCGGCCGGTCTTCGGCACCAGCCAGGTGAAGATCGTCGGCACCGACGCGAGGTCGGTCTCGAAGTCGTCGAGCCGCCGCGGCACGAGGAAGACCCGCTCCGACGCGTCGCCCGGGTGGTCGCGATAGCCGATGCGGCGCAGCATCCGGAACTGCTCCACCCGGTCGAGGTCGGCGGAGTCCAGGCGCTCGATGACGATGCGCGGCGGCGCGTCCTGGTTCTGCAGCTCGTGGTCGTCCCCGCCGTCGAAGAAGTGCGCAGGCTGCGGCGGCTGCGTCCTCGGGAGCTCCATGCCCCCGAGTATGGCGACTGTCGAACCCTTCCTTCGAGCACGTCGAACCGTCACTTCGAGCATGTCGAACCCTCACTTCGAGCACGTCGAACCGTCACTTCCGGCAGGTCGAGACGGCGCCCGGCGTCAGAAGCAACGGCCCTGCCCGAGCAGCACCAGGCCCTCACGGTCGCCGGGGCCGAAGTCCTCCTGGAACGTCGACTCGCTGAACATCAGCTGGGTGGGGTCGTCGACGTGGTCGAGCCCGACCACGTGGCCGAGCTCGTGCAGCAGCACGGCGCGGGCGGCGGCGGAGTCGAGGTCGTGGCCCAGGTCGGTGTCGAGCGCGACCTGGCCGCCGACGTAGCGCCAGAGGTCGCCGAGCCGCAGCGCCACCGGTCCGGCGACGCCGACGACGTCGCCCGACAGGTCGGGGACCTCGTCCTCGTCGGCCCATGCCACGAGCACCGGCTCGCTGCCCGGGTCACTCTCTCCCGGGGTCGGCCGACGGCTCGTCTCACCTTCGTAGACGAAGTCCAGACCGCTGATCCGCCCCACCTCGGCGACCGCATCGGCGACGAACGCCGCGGCGTCGTCGGGGCCGTCCTCGGGGTTCACCTCGTAGCGGATCGGCCGGCAGGGATCCCATGCCACCGGGTCCGCCGGGTCCCCCGGCTGGTGTCGCTCGAATGCGTGCGGGCCGCCGACCCGCGAGTCCTCGACGTGCCGTGACCGGGCGTCCTGGGCGTAGACGAGCAACGACACCAGGACCACGCCGCTCGCGACCAGGACGAGCCCCCACGGCCACCGCCGGCCGGCCTCCTCCATGCGTCAGCCGATCGCACCCGGGTCGGTCACCGGCCGCTCGCAGACGAACCCTCGGCACACGTAGGCCGCCGGTGCGCCGTCGAGGGGCGTGCGCCCGGCGAGCAGGGGTACGTCGTCGCGCGGCCCGTCGGCCACGACGACGACCGCGCCCGCCAGCCTGCGCGCGCGGGCCGCCAGCGCGTCCCGCGCCTCCCCCGCCGGACCGACCACCGCGACCTCGAGCGGGCCGTCGAGCATCGTCTGCGCAGCCGCCAGCGACCAACCGGCGAACCGGGGAGCCTTCTCGGCCAGCGGCGCGACCGTCGCCAGCGCCTCCTCCGCCGCGTCGCGGTAGCGGCCCTCGCCGGTCAGCGCGTGCGCGGTGACCAGCGCGTGCACCATCGAGCTCAGCCCGCTCGGCGAGGCGTTGTCGCCGGGGTCGCGGGGGCGGGCGACGAGGCTCTCCGCCTCCGCGTGCGTGTCGTGGAAGCCGCCGTCCTCGGCCCGGAAGCCGGCGAGGGCCTCGTCGAGCAGTCGGGTGGCGAGCCGCAGCCAGCGCGCGTCGCCCGTCGCCTGGACGAGGGACAGCAGCCCCGCCGCCACGCATCCGTAGTCCTCCAGCACGCCCGCGTGCCGGCCGGCCACCCCGTCCCGCGACACCCGCAGCAACCGGCCGTCACTCACGTGCACCCGCTCGAGGAGCTCGGCGGCGGCGACGGCCGTCTCGACGTACCGCGGCTCGTCGAGGAACAGCCCGGCGTCGCACAGCCCCGAGATCGCCAGCCCGTTCCACGCCGCGACCACCTTGTCGTCGCGTGCGGGGCGCGGACGCTGCTCGCGGGCGTCGAGCAGCCGCGCGCGGACCTCGGAGAGCCGCGCGCGCTCGTGCGGCTCGCTCGGGTAGTGGCGCAGCTGGAGGGTCGAGGTGCCGAGCTCGAACGTGCCCTCCTCGGTCACGCCGAAGAGCTCCGCCGCCCACCGGCCGCGCTCCTCCCCGAGCGCCTCGACCAGCTGCGGCGGCGTCCAGACGTAGAACAGCCCCTCCTCGGCGTGACCGCCGGGGACGTCCGGGCTGTCGGCATCGAGGGCCGAGGCGAATCCGCCCTCGGCGGTGCGTAGCTCGCGGAGCAGGAACTCGGCGGTCTCCCCGGCGACCCGGTCGCCCTGCTCCGTGCCGAGCCGCGCGTAGAGCCCGAGCAGCTGGGCGTTGTCGTAGAGCATCTTCTCGAAGTGGGGCACGACCCAGCCGCGGTCGACGGCGTAGCGGGCGAACCCGCCGCCCACCTGGTCGTACATCCCGCTGCCCGCCATCGCCGCCGCCGTGCGGGCCAGCATGTGCGCCGCGCGCTTGCGCCCCTCCTCCTCGGACGCGCCGGCGGCGTAGCGGCGCAGGAACTCCAGCACCATCGACGGCGGGAACTTCGGTGCGTTCCCGAAGCCCCCGGCGGCGGGATCGAACTCGGAGCCCAGCACCTCGACCGCCCGGTCGAGCACCGCGGCGTCGATCGCGCCGCCCGCGCCGAGCGACGAGGAGGTCTCGAGGTGGCGGCGCACGTTCGCGGCGACGCCGCGCACCTCGTCGCCGCGGTCGCGCCACGCCTCGCTCAGCGCCTGCAGCACCTGGGTGAACGCGGGCTGGCCGCGCCGCGGCCGGTCCGGGAAGTACGTCCCCGCGAAGAACGGGTTGCCGTCGTGGTCGAGCACGCAGGTCATCGGCCAGCCGCCGTGCCCGGTCATCGCGGTCGTGGCCTGCATGTAGACGGCGTCGACGTCGGGCCGCTCCTCGCGGTCGACCTTGATGTTGACGAAGTGCTCGTTCATGTACGCCGCCGTCGACGCGTCCTCGAAGGACTCGTGCGCCATCACGTGGCACCAGTGGCACGCGGCGTACCCCACGCTGAGCAGCACCGGGACGTTGCGGCGCCGCGCCTCGTCGAACGCCTCGGGCGACCACTCCCACCAGTCGACCGGGTTGTCCCGGTGCTGGAGCAGGTACGGCGAGGTCGCGTCCGCGAGACGGTTGGGCACGCTCCCACGCTAGCCGCGGGCTCCGAACACGCGCCGGTTCGTCACGCCGGTATGGCAAAGCTGCCCGCACCCGGTCGGAGTGTCTGAAAATGGTGGACAGGCTGCGACACGGGTTTGCACACTCGGTGTACGACACTCATCGGGGAGGGGCCTGTCCAGGGCGTCGAGCTTTCCCGTGCGACGTGAGGCCAGAGCCCGGGGCAGCGGAATCGTTACCGAATCGGGGAGGTCTGATGCGGGAGCATCGGCGGCGTACGAGCGGGGAGCAGGGCGCGCGTCGGCATGACGTGCCTTCGTTGCACCAAGGCGGGGGGACGCAGCAGCACGATCCGCCCGCGAGCGTCTCGCACCTCTTGTCCCTCCTTCCAGAGATCGAGGCCGACATCGAGGCGGGCGAGCGGCGGCTTCGCGCGTGCGTTCGCCAGCTGCGCGAGCGGCGCGCCACCTGGCGAGAGATCGGCGAGGCGTTGCAGGTGTCGCGGCAGGCGGCGTGGCAACGGTTCCAGAACCTGTGATGGCGACCCCGCGACGAGGAGGCTCGATAGCCTCGAAGGCCGGTGGGGGGCCCGACGTCGAGGAGGCTGCTGTGGACACCCAGCTCGAGAACAAGATCTGTTCCTTCTGCGGTCAGCCAGGGCACCAGAAGAACCGGCTCGCGGGCGGACTGGGCGCGATGATCTGCTTCGAGTGCCTGGAGTGGTACTACCACGACACGCGCTCGGCAAGGCGCGTCGCCAAGCGGACGCGACCGGTCTGGGAGGAGATGTCCGATGCCGAGCTGCTCTCGAAGCTGCCGCTGATCGTCAGGTCAGCCGAGCAGAACCAGCAATTCCTCGTCGACTGGGTCGGTCTCATCCGAGCACGAAGGATCTCCTGGGCCCAGATCGGCAAGGTGCTGGGTGTGTCGCGGCAGGCCGCCTGGGAGCGGTTCGCCGCCCGTCAGCGCGACAACGACTCCGCGCACGGCTCGGGCACCTGATCCCGTACGTCGACCGGGCGCAACGAGATCCGGAGGCCGTCGGGCAGCAGGGTGGTCCGAGGGTCCGGGGTGACCGACCCCGGTCTCCTCACGACCCGGTACCGCGTCGTGACGTGGAGTGCGAGCTCGATCAGCAGGCTCGTCGCGAGGTGCCGTCCCGGACAGATGTGGGCACCGGCGCCGAACGGGAGATAGGCCGCGCGAGTGGGCTGGGGCTCGCACCAACGATCGGGCCGGAAGGCCGCCGGGTCGGCGTACGAGCGCGGGTCACGATGCAGCACGTACGGGCTGATCATGAAGTGGTGCCCGGCCGGGAACGAATAGCCCGCTACGTCGATCGGGCGAGTAGTGGTGCGCACCAGCAACCATGTCGGAGGAAACAGTCGGAGCACCTCCGACACCACCCGAGCCTCCAGCCCGGACTGCACCCCGATCTGCTCCTGGAGGTCGGGGTGGTCCGCGAGCACCATGAGCAGCCACGAGGCGGCTGCCGCAGGAACCCGCTGCGAAGCCAGGAGCGACCCGATCACCACGTCCGCGACAGCGGTCAGCGGGTAGTCGTCCCGCGCACGGCCGACGATTCCGTCGGCCACGTCGCCGAACTCGCCCGGCCGGGCATCGCGTCGCACTGCGAGGAGGCTCGAGACACGGGCGCGCAGCAGTTCGTGCTGGGCGCAGATCCTGCGCCGGACGGGAGTGTTCCACCGCTCGGGAAGCGCGAAGGGGTTGCCGGTGACGCGAGACAGCTCGTCGAGCAGCTCGGCCAGCATCGCGGCAAGCTGACTGCCGTCACTTCCGAAGTACAGCTCGGCCACCGCGCCCGACATTGCCGACTCCAGGACCGGCACGGGGTCGTGCCAACCCTCCTGCAAGCAGTGGAGCGCCGGTTCCAGCCGACGCTCGATCAACGCCGGCACCTCGAACAGCGCCGCAGGTCGGAGACCGGGACGCAACGCACTCCGGAGCCCCTGCACGGGCTCTCGCGCTGACGCGGACACCCGCTGCTGCAGGAAGTTCTCGGTGATTCCGACGTCCTCCCGAGCGCGCAGGAGATCCGCCACCACGGCCGGGTCGTTGAGGATCGTGGTGCGCGACCCGAAGCGCACCACGCCCCCGAACCGGTCCCGCGCACGAAGCAGGAAGCCGAGCCGATCGTCCTCATAGGCGGGGAGGTTGCCCGCGAACCTCGTGCCCCGAGGCCCGGGCGGCTGGCCCGTCGCACCTGCTGCCGACCGCCCGACCCCGGGCATCGACCGGCCCCGTACCAGTCGCTTCTGCCCGAAGCTCCTCGCCCCGTCAGGCCCAGTAGTAGCCCGAGGGGACGTCCCGCCTGTGCAGCCACTGGATCAGTCGTGCAACTCCGAATCGGAGAGTGGACATGGCTTCCCCCTGCGTCAAGCGAACGTTGACATCGGACAAGGACACCTTGACACACGCGACGGGTGGATGCAAGGTCGATACTCCGAGCATGTCAAGGTAACCCTGACACGGCCTAGGAAGTCGGAGGCCCGCCCATGCGCAGCCGCATCGCCGTCGCACTTCTCACTGGCCTCGCGGTCGCGGCCACGGCCGCCGCGCCGGCGGGGGCCGACGTCAAGATCGCCACCGCGGTCGTCGCTCCGCTCGCCGTCGCGGCCGATCCGGCGGCGGCTCGGCAGACCGCTTCTCTCTCGGTCTCTCCCGACAAGTACTACGCCGGCCAGGGGCTGAGGTTCTCTGGCTCGCTGCGTCGAAGCGGCCGCCAGACGGTCTGGCTGGAGTACAACATGAACCGGCCCGGCGACGCCTGGACCAGGATCGAAGGGACGAACCACGCCACCGACGCCTCGGGGCGGTTCTCGTTCAGGAACCCCGCGCCGGCCATGTACAACATCAGCCTGCGCGTCAACTCGGCCTCCGGGCCGACGCCCGGACACCTGTTCCACGCGGTCGACGAGCTGATGACGCTCGCGGTCCGACCGGCCTCGGGCCACTGGTCGGCCCCGGTCGGCGGCTGGGGGTACGTCGACTTCCGGTCCTACCCGGCCGTGGCGGGGGACCCGTTCGTGGTCACCGTGGACACCAGTCCCGAAGGCGGCCCGGTCCTGGCCGGGCGGACGGTCGCCCTGCAGCAGCGGGTGAAGGCGAGCACGTGGCAGAGCGTCGGGACCGGCACCGTCGGGAACGACGGCCTGGTGACCTTCCGGCGCACCGTCGACACCGCCGGGATCGTCGTCTACCGCGCCCGGGCAGAGGCGTGGCGCAAGGCGGGGAGCCGGATCGGCTGGAACCCGTCCTTCCCGACCTACGTCTACGTGCACGACCGCTCCGGGCACGGACCGGACCCCAGCGTCGCCGCACCGGCTGAGCGCACCACCGCGGCCGGACCGACCTCGCCGGCGCCGGCGCTGCGCGGTTCGTCGGCGACCTCGGCGGGCCAGCGGTTCACGTGGGGCGAGCCCCTCTTCGACTTCGGCTACGAATGGGGCGAGTCCCTGACCGACCCCCCGTTCCGCGGGAAGCGGAAGCGTGGCGCCTGGCGGGAGGCCTCGACCGGCTCGGGACGCGTCGGCCGGCACAACGGCGGCATGTTCTTCGAATCGAGCTTCGGGACCGTGGGACCGCGCGACGCGGGCAGCGGCGACTTCGGCACCACCAGCGCGACCCTGACCGGCAACGCGGCGACCTACGGCCGGTGGGAGGTGCGGTTGCGGGCCTGGGACCTCGGCGATGCCGGTGGCGACTACCACGTCCGGGCGGAGCTCGTTCCCGCCAACCCGGTCGAGCGCGCGTGCGGGCGGGCGATCACGATCGCCGACTTCACACCCGGCGGTCACGACATCGGCTTCGGGGCGTCGTCACGCCTCCTGTCGTGGACCGCGCGGAGGTCCGGCGTCGACATCGAGCAGGAGGCGCACACCTACGGCGCCGAGGTGACCAAGACCCACATCACCTGGTTCCTCGACGGCGCCCCGATCAGGACCCTGCTGAGCCCCGACGCCATCCCGAGGGTGCCGCTGACACTGCGGCTCTCACTGGTCGGCGACGGGACCTCGGAGATGCGGCACACCTATGCGGGTGCCGACTGGATCCGCGCGTGGGACCTGTCCCGTGGCCACCAGGTCACCAGCCTCGCCCTGTTGCTGGTGCCGCAGGTCCGGCTCGGCGTCAGCTGCTGATCGCGGGGCCGGGCGCCGTCTCAGGCGGCGCGGTCGGGTGGTCGGGCGCGGGCGGGGATGTGGTGAGGGCGTCCCGAGAAGCCATGCGCCCATTCTATCGACCACCTGTTCGAACCACGAGACCTGCCGCGTGAGTCGCGGCACCGCGTCGCGCCAGCAGGACGGACGCCCGGAGCACCCGACGCGGGGAGGCCCTACCATCGAGGAGGCTTGGACTCGGACATCGGAGCACGCTCATGAGCAGGACCTGGATGCTGCGCGGCGCGGCCGCCGCCGTCTTCGTCGTCCTCGTGGGGGCCTGGGCCGCAGGCGTCGGCCCCGGCGACCCGCCGGCGCCGATCGCCCAGCTGATCAGCCCCGACTCGTCCGAGAGCCCGACCCAGCCGGCGATCCAGCGCGGCGCAGTGCTCGAGAAGGCGAAGCCGCACCTCCACCGCCGGCCGTCGCCCTCGCAGGCCGCGCTCCTCGACCCGAGCCCGACCACCGCGGACGACCCGACGACCGCCGACGACCCCACCACGTCGACCCCGAGCACGCCGCACACCTCGTCGCCGGGCGACCCCGGGCCCACGCACTCCTCGCCGCCGCCGACGCACAGCCCGAGCCCGAGCGACTCACCGAGCGAGCCGGGCAGCACCTGCAGCGGCGTCGGCGGGGTGCTCAACTGCGTGCTCGACCCGGTCACCGGCCACCCCTGAGCGACCGGCGGTCAGCGCGCGACGGCGCTCGGCTCGCTGACGGCCGCGTTCAGCGCGGTCGCGAAGCCGCACCACCCGAGGTAGGGCACCAGCAGCGCCGCGGCGGCTCGGTCCTCGCGCGCAAGCAGGGCCACCTCCGCCGCGAGCGCGGCGTCGAGTGCGGCGATCACCGCCAGCGAAGGTCCCTTCTCGCGAGCGCCGAAGAACACCCCGGGCCAGGCCGCGTTCAGCGCGAGCTGGGCGAGGTGGAGGCGACGCGCGGCCGGGGGCGCGTCGTGGACCCGCCATCCGGCGACCGCGAGCATCGCGTACAGCGTGGTCCACACCGGCCCGAACACCGACGCCGGAGGCGCCCAGCCCGGCTTCTCCAGACGCGCGTAGGTGGTCGGGGCGCGACGGGAGCCGAGGCCGCCGAGCCCGGCGGCACCGAGGACGGGCAGGACGGCGAAGGCGAGGCGTCGGGTGTTCACACCCCCTGCCTACTCCCCCGGCAAAGCCTCAGCGGACGGGGATGAGCAGGAGACCGGTGCAGTGCGCCGCGAACGCGACGACGGTGAACGAGTGGAACACCTCGTGGAAGCCGAACCACGCGGGCCACGGATCGGGCGCCCGGCGCGCGTAGACCACCGCGCCGATCGTGTAGAGGACGCCGCCGGCCGCCAGCAGCAGGGCGACGGTCAGGCCGGCCGCGGCGGTCAGCTGGGGCCCGAAGAGCACCGCCACCCACCCGAGGGCGAGGTACGACGCCGTACGGGCCCACCGGGGCGCGTCCGGGAACGCCAGGCGCAGCGCCACGCCGAGCCCCGCTCCGCCCCACGCGGCGACGAGCAGCACCACCCGCGCCGTGCCGTCCAGCAGCACCACGCCGAAGCCGGTGTAGGACCCGGCGATGAGGACGTAGATGCTCGCGTGGTCGCAGCGGCGCAGCCAGACACCGCTGCGGCCGACCCAGGCCCGGAGGTTGTAGACGCCGGACACCGTGAACAGCAGGACGGCGGCACCCCCGAACGCGGCGCCCGACAACCGGCCCGCCGCGCTCTCGGCGCGGAGCAGCACCGCGATGCCGACCGTCAGGGCGACCGGCGCGGAGGCGAGGTGGAGCCAGCCACGCAGACGCGGCCGGACCACGGCACCGGCGATCGCGGTCGCGGTCTCCGCCATTCCTGCCACCCCCTCGACGCTGTTCCAGGACCCATCGGCCCCCGGAGCATCGACCTGAGGTTGAGGAGGTCGCTCCGACTCCCCGGCCAGTACCCGGTCGACCTGGCTCCAGTCCGCCCGCGGGCGCTCGTTCGAGCCGGGACCGTGGTCACAGCGGTGGGGGCGGCGCCGACCGATCGACCATTTTCCGGCAGGAACCGTCTCTGGAGGCACCCGGAAATCGCAGCTCGTGGGGCAGGGCGCCGAAGGTAAAGACATGACCATCCACCGCCTGCGCACCATCGCGCTGGCCTGCCTGGTCGCCGTCTCGGTCTCGGTCGCATTCATCGCAGCGGCGGACCCGGGCGCGGCCCGGCAGACCGCGACGTTCTCCGTCTCCCGCGACACCTACTACGCCGGGCAGGGCCTGGTGTTCTCCGGCTCGCTGAGCCGCACCGGCAAGCAGCGGATCTGGCTCGAGTACAACATGAACCGTCCCGGCGACAGCTGGACGGTCATCGACCACACCACCCACTACACCGACGCCTCCGGCCGCTTCTCCTTCCGGCACCCCGCGCCCGCGATGTACAACATCAGCCTGCGCGTGAACTCCGCCTCGGGGCCGACGCCCGGGAAGCTCTTCCACGCCGTCGACGAGATGATGACCGTCGACGTCGCGCCTGCGGGCGGCCGCTGGTCCACGCTGATCCGCGACACCGGCTACCTCGACTTCGCGTCCTACCCGGCGGTGGCGGGCGATCCGTTCACCGTGACCGTGGACACCGCTCCCGAGGGTGGGCCCGTTCTCGCCGGCAGGGCGGTGCAGCTGCAGGAGCGCGTCGACGCCTCCACCTGGCGGACCGTCGGCACGGCGGACGTCGGCTCGGACGGCCTCGTGACGTTCCGGACGACCGCGGACTCCTCCGGCGTCGTCGTCTACCGGGCCCGCGCCGAGGAGTGGACCGCTGCCGGCAGCCGGATGGGCTGGAACTCCTCCTTCCCGACCTACGTCTACGTCCACGACACGTCCGGTCGCGGCCCCAGCCCGGCGACCCGCACAGCCGCCGTGACGAGCACCGCGCTGCCCGATGTGGCCCCCACCGCCCGGCTCGGCTCGCCGTCGGTGTCGGCCGGCCAGAAGTACGGCTGGGGCGAGCCGACGTTCGACTTCGGCTACGAGTGGGGCGAGTCGCTCACCGACGCGCCATTCCGCGGCAAGAAGCTGCACGGCGCGTGGCGGGACTCCTCGACCGGCAGCGGCTGGGTCGGCCGCCACAACGGCTCGATGTTCTTCGAGTCCCGCTACGGCATCGTCGCCCCGCGCGACGCCGGCAGCGGCGACTTCGGTACGACGAGCGCGACGCTCACCGGCAACGCCTCGGCGTACGGCCGCTGGGAGCTGCGGATGCGGTCGTGGGACCTCGCCGACGCCGGCTCGGGCTACCGGGTCCGGGCCGAGCTGGTGCCCGCCGACCCCAGCAAGCGCGCGTGCGGTGCGCGGGCGATCACGATCATGGACCTGACCCCCGCCGTCCGCGAGGTCCGGTTCGGTGCCTCGACCCCGGTCGGCGACCGGGCGTGGACGGGCAAGGTGGCGGGCGTGGCGCTCCAGCAGGCGCCGCACTCGTTCGGTGTCGAGGTCGCCGCCGACCACATCACCTGGCTGCTCGACGGCAACCCGGTCGGGACCCTGCGGGACGACGCGGCGATCCCCGGCGTGCCGCTCACCCTCCGGCTCTCGCTGGTCGGGGACGGCACGGCCGAGATGCGGCACACCTACGTCGCCAACGACTGGATCCGCAGCTGGGACATGAGCCGCGGGTCGCGCGTCACCGGCGGCGGCGCACTGGTCGGGGGGAAGTCGTCGGCCGGCTGCTGACCGTCCCCGGGTTCAGACCGACGCGGGCGCCAGCCGCTTCGCCATCGCGCGGCGCACGAGCCGGATCGCCGTCCGCGGCGCGACCTTGATCGCCACGCTCATCACCCGCGCGTCGGGCCCGACGTAGATGTGCAGGCGGTCGCGCTCGATCCCGTCGACGATGGTGCGCGCGGCCTTCTGCGGCGAGGTCATCGGGACCTTCGCGTCCTCCTTGCTCGCGACGGGCTGGTCGACCCCGGAGTTCTCGCTGATCGACGTGTCCACCGCACCGGGGAACACCACCGAGACCCGCACGGGGGTGTCGAGCAGCTCGGCGTACAGGCCCTCGGTCAGCAGCTTCACCGCAGCCTTGCTCGCGCCGTAGACCGACTGGCCCGGGAACGGGAAGAAGCCGCCCATGCTCGACACGTTGACCAGGTGCGCCTCGGGCCGCCCGACCAGCCGCGGGACGAACGCACGGACCATGTGCAGGGTGCCCCTCAGGTTGACGTCGAGCACCCGGTCGATGCTGGCTTCGTCGAGGTCGGTGACCGGCACGAACGGCTGGATGATCCCGGCGTTGTTGACCAGCCCGTCCACGCACCCGTGGGCGGCCTCGACCTCCTCGGGAAGCGCGGCTACGGCGGCCGGGTCGGTGATGTCGACGACGTGGGTGGACAGCCGGTCACCGGCCGCCACCAGCGCGGCGGTCTCCGCGAGCGCCTCCGGGCTCAGGTCGACGGCCGCGACCCGGGCGCCGCGGCGGAGCAGCTCCCTGGTGAGCTCGCGGCCCATGCCGCTGCCTGCACCGGTGACCACCCAGACCTTCCCGCCCACGCGCATCGCCCCAACCTAGGGGATCGGCCGGAGGATCGGAGCGCTCGGCTCGGCGTACCCACCGGTAGCGAATACCGTGCAGGAAACGGAACGAGGAGGACCGATGGCGGACAGCGAGCAGCCCGGCGGCATGACACACGTCGGCGTGGTGGGCGGCGGCCTGATGGGGTCGGGCATCGCCGAGGTGTGCGCCCGCGCGGGACGCGACGTGGTCGTCGTGGAGTCCAGCGCGCCGGCGGCCGACGCGGCGCGGTCGCGGATCGAGAAGTCCGTACGGCGAGCCGCCGAGCGCGGCAAGCTCGACGACCCGGACGCGGTGCTGTCGCGGGTGCGGGTCACCACCGACCTCGACGACCTGGCCGACCGTGACCTGGTGATCGAGGCGATCATCGAGGCCGAGGACGCCAAGATCGAGCTCTTCGCCCAGCTCGACAAGATCGTCGGTCCCGACGCCATCCTGGCGTCCAACACCTCGTCGATCCCGATCATGAAGCTCGCCGTCGCGACCCAGCGGCCGCAGCAGGTGCTCGGCATCCACTTCTTCAACCCGGTCCCGGTCCTCAAGCTCGTCGAGCTGGTGCCGAGCCTGATGACGTCGGAGGAGACGACCGCCCGGTCGCGGGCCTTCGTCGAGCAGGCCCTCGGGAAGCAGGCGATCCTCTGCAAGGACCGCGCGGGGTTCGTGGTCAACGCGCTGCTGATCCCGTTCATCCTCTCCGCGATCCGGATGATGGAGTCGGGCTTCGCGACCGCCGAGGACATCGACCACGGCCTGGTGCTCGGCGCCGCGCACCCGCAGGGTCCGCTCGCGCTGGCGGACCTGATCGGCCTCGACACCACCAAGGCCGTCGCGGAGTCCCTCTACGAGGAGTTCAAGGAGCCGCTCTACGCTCCCCCGCCGCTGCTGCAGCGGATGGTGTCGGCCGGCCTGCTCGGCCGCAAGACCGGGCGCGGCTTCTACACCTACTCCTGAGGCCGGTCGAGCGCCGACGGGTCGACGTGGGCGCGGGTGACCAGGAAGTAGTCGCCGATCATGTCGCCGAGCAGCGAGCCGCCGGCGATGTCGCTGGCGAAGTGGCCGGCCATGTAGATCCGCGAGTAGTCGACCTGGTCCTCGAACCAGCGGTAGTCGGTGCTCCGCTGCGGGTCGTACCACGCGAGGAAGGTCCGCGCCGCCGCCCCGCCCGAGGCGTGCCGCGACGGATAGCTGCAGGTGCAGACGTCCCCCGGGCTGACCGTCTTGTCGGTGCGCAACCAGGGCTTGAGGACGTACGGCGCCGAGGACTCGAACCGTGCGGCCAGGTCGTCGGCCACGGTCTTGGACATCGACAGGATGTCGTCGACGGCGTTCTTGCGGTCGTCGCCGGTGGAGGTGGGCAGGTACTCCGCCTGGTCGTGCGCCTCGAGCTTCCAGATGTCCTTCTTGCCGTGCTCCTCCAGCCACGTCGCGGCGGTGATGCCGCCCGCGGTGCGGCGGCGGTCCAGGCGGACCACCTCGGCCATCTCGTGCTTCTTCTCCGCCGCTCCCGGGGGGCCCGGGAAGTGCGCCTCGAGCCAGTCCTGGAACGCCTGGTCGTCCGCGGTCGTGCCGTGGGCCCGCCACCACGGAGCGAGACGGCGTACGGCGCGCGCGGCCTGCGGGTCGACGAGCGCGTCGACCCGGCGGGTGACCGCCGTCGGGAACAGCGCGGGCGGCGGGTCGGCCTCGATCCGGTCCTTGGCGGTGGTGTCGGTCAGCGCCGACCAGACGGCCGGGCCGGCCATGGTCCCGACGAAGGCGACCAGGGCGAGCACCGCCACGACGACGTACCGCAGCGGCGGGCGCCTCACGACGCCGCCCTCGCCGGCAGGTCGTCGTGGAGCCGCACGCCGCGCCCCACGAGCCAGCGCACGGCGTTGTCGGCGACGCCCTCGCCCAGCAGTGCGGCGGCGGTGGCGTACTTGCTCAGGGACAGCGGCCGGTGGCCGAGCTCGGCCAGCATCCGGTCGGCCGGTCCCGGACGCGACTCGCCCTTGGTCTCGACGATCACCCGGTCGTGGTCGAAGGCCACGGTGCCCGTCCGCCACACGGGCCCGGTCCCGGTGGGCCGGCCGGCGACACCGTGGTCGACCGTGAGCCGGGTCCCGCCGTCGAGGTCCACGAGGGTGGCCCGGCTGTAGCCCACCTCGAGGACCGGCTTGAGGTCGGCGTGCGCGGTCCGCAGCGACGACCCCACGACGCCCTCCACGAACCCGCGCTCGCGCTCCCCGTAGCCGCCGTAGGACTCCGGGTCGGTCTCGATCACGTGCTTCACCGTCTCCCCGCGGGCGCCCTTGACCTTGACCTCGAAGCGGCAGAGCCGGTCCTCGACGTAGAGGCGGCTGCGCGCCTTCCACCGCAGCCGGCGGCCCTGGAGGTGGTCGCGGCACAGCCGCAGGTCGTCGGTGTCCAGGTAGGTCGACCGGTACGTCGTGCTCCGACGGCCCCCGATCTGAAGCACCCGGTGGGACGGCGCGAGCGCGCCGACGAGCTCCGCGGCATCGGAGGCGGGAACGAGGTACTTGCGGTCCACGCGGCGCGCGAGCTCGGCGGCCTGCAACACGGCGGCGAGGTCGACGGGCTCGAGGTCGTCGAGCGGCAGCAGGTCAGCGACGGTCATCGAGCACCTCCTCCTCCGCGGCGAGGTCGCGGCTGACCGCCCACCACTCGGTGGACGCCTCGACCAGGGCCGCAACCCGGGTGGTGTCGCGGACCGTGTCGACGTCCTCGATCACGACCCCGCGCAGCGTGTCGCCGAAGCGGGCGCCGAGCAGGGCCCGCGCCTCCGCCTCGTCGAACACGGCGCGGTCGAGCACGACCCGCACCGAGCGCGTCGCCGGCTGGCGCCGGGTCTCGTCGGTGACCCAGACCGCCAGGAGGACCACGACGTTGAGCCCGACCACCAGGGCGGCGCTGCGCTCGGGCAGCCCGTTGACCAGCGCGAGCACCAGCGCGAGGAACGTGTAGGCGACGTCCTTGAGCGTGAACGCCGCGCTCCGGAGCCGCACCAGGCTCAGCAGGCCGAACAGCCCGAACCCGATCCCCGTCGGGAAGTCGCCCGTGCCGATCACGGACACGGCGGCGAACAGGCCGATGTTGAGGGCGGTCAGGACCAGCGGCATCTCGGCGGCCGTGGACCGGCGCCGGTGGAGGATCCCGACCAGCACGAGCAGCGCGAGGACGTCGAGCCCCAGGCGGCCCACGGGGGTGAGCAAGGATGAGTCGAGCACGCCCCGGAGGCTAGGCAACGGAAGATGAAGGACGGATGAACAGCCCGTTCACCCGGGCCGGGGCGGCTCAGCCCGCGACCTCCGGGCGCGGCACCTGGTCGGCGAGCCGCTGCGGCGCCTGGATGCAGAACGAGTCGGTGAGCAGCTCGCCGAGCTCGTCCCAGTCGGTGTCGTCGTCGAGCAGCAGGCCGACGACGTTGCCGCCCCAGGAGGCCCGGAAGTACGGCGCCCCGAGGTGCTCGAACGCGATCACCTCGTCGGGCTCGGCCCGGAAGGTGACCCGGATCAGCTGGTCCTCGCCGCCGAAGACGTGCGCCACCGTCGCCTGCCCCACCCGCCAGCTCACGCCGGTCCAGGCGGGGAACTCCTCGCACTCGGGGAAGCGCTCGAGGACCGCGCGCAGCCGCTGCACGAACGCGAGGGGGACGTCGGGACGCTCGGGCACGACGTCAATCTGCCACGGCCCGCCGACAGGCGCCGGGCCCTCAGGCCCGCAGCTCCCCCACGTCGGCGGCGCCGTCGCGGAAGTAGCTCTCCAGCACGTCGTTGCTCACCCGGTCGCCCCACGCCAGCAGCCGGTCCCGACCGCCGGGGAGCCGGCCGAGCACCCGGTAGCGCAGCGTGTTGAGCACCAGGATGTAGGCGTGCGCCCACGGCGGGCGCCGCGGCAGGCCGAGCTCGCGCATGCTGGTGCCGCCCAGGAAGAGGGTGAGCATGCTCAGCAGCCGCTCCCGCTCCCAGCGCGCCCGCAGCGGCTGCAGGGGCGCCGGCCACCGCGGGAAGTGGCGGTCGCGCTGGGCGGCCACGACGGCCTGCGCGAGCTGCGGTCCGGCGGGAGAGATGTCGGCTTGCGCGAGCAGGACGTGGTAGCTGAGCCGGTGGCGCGCCCACTCGTCGTCGACGAGGAAGTCCTCGTGGACCCCCATCAGATGGCCGACCCACTTCCACAGGTGCATGAGCGCCCGCGAGTCGGCCGAGCCGATCGGTACGCCGAGCGCGCGGCTGCCCATGATCAGCACGCCGTCGAAGAGGCCCAGGGTGGAGGCCTGGTCGGTCTGGTTGATCGGCAGGCCCCACCGCTCGGTGTCCCACTGCGGCTCGAAGGCCGCGTTGACCAGCGCGTGCATGGCGCGCACGTGGACCGTCAGCCGCCATCCCTCCCCCGGCGGCCGGCCCGGCGCGGGCGGGCGCAGGGCCTCGGCACCGGTCAGCGACGCTCCCCACTTCTGGGTCTCGGCCAGCCGGCGCAGCGTCATGTCGCCGGTCAGGCCGCCGGTGGCGACCAGGAGGTCGGTCGGCCCACCGAACCGGTAGCCGCCCACCAGGGAGAGCTGGAGCAGCACGTCCGCCGCGTTGCGGCCGAGCAGGCGGAACACCTCGCCGCCCCGCTCCACCAGGTCCCAGTCGACCCAGTCGGGCACCCGCTCGACCTCCGCCATGAACGCGGCGAGCGCCGGCGGCGGGTCGTCGACGGCCGCGATCCCCCCGGCCAGGGCCGTGCGGAGCTGGTCCATGGTCACCCGTCCCGGGGCGTCCCCTCGCATCCGGATCGCGTCCGCGAGCCGGGCGCCGAGCTCGTCCCGCTCGCCGAAGGCCCGACCGAGCCGCTCCATCAGGGCCTCGTCGACGTCACCGACGCGCCCGAGCAGGCGGAGCGGGCGACCCATCCGCGTGCTGCGGGCCTCCGCCTCGCGGTAGCGGCTCGGGAAGGCTCCCCTGGTCGGCGTCGCGGCCTGGTCCGTGGTCATGCCCCATCGTTACGCGAGCGATCACTCGCATACAATTCGCATCGTGCGCAAGCAGCCACGACAGGAACGCTCCCGGCAGATGGTCGAGCGGATCGTCGCCGCCGGCCGGTCCGTGCTGGTCCGCGACGGCTACGACGCCTTCTCCACCAACCGGGTGGCGGCGGCCGCGGGGGTCAGCCCGGGGTCGGTCTACCAGTACTTCCCCGACAAGGCCGCGATCCTCGAGATCGTCGTCGACCGCTACTGGGAGGAGGTGGCCGAGCAGGTCGCCGCGTCGCTCGCCGACCGGATCACCGGGTTCGGGCCGGCGATGGTCCGCGAGACCGCCGACGCGCTGCTCGCCGCCCTCGAGAGCGACCCGGCGCTGCTGCGCGTGGTCGCGCGTGAGCTGCCGCTGTCGCGCAACCACACCCGGCTCGAGGCGCTGGAGCGCCGGATCCGCGACCTCGCGGCCGCCTCGCTGGCCGCGCGACCCGACTCGGCGCGTCGTCCCGACCCCGCGGTGGCCGCGTGGGTGATGGTGCTCGCGATCGAGCACCTCGCGACCCGCTGGGTCCTCGACCGGCCCGCGGTGACGCGCGACCAGCTGCTCGACGAGATCACCGCGCTCGTGGGCGGCTACCTGCTGAGCCCGCCGCTCACGCCCGGTGGCCGGTGAGCGCCATCCCGATGCCGAGCCCGATCATCGACGTACCGCCGACCGCTCCGAGCGAGCTGACCCGGCGCGGGGACCCGGCGAACCAGTCCCGCGCCCGCCCCGCCGCGAGGGCCCAGACCGAGTCGCACACCATGCCGAGCGCCACGGCGATCGCCCCGAGGACGAACATCTGCGCGGGCACCGACCCGTGGCCGGGGTCCACGAACGGCGGCAGCAGCGCCCCGAACAGCAGGTAGCCCTTGGGGTTGCTCACCCCGACCGTGAAGCCCTGACGCGCCGCGGTCGGCCACGACAGGGTGCCGCGCGCCTCGGCCGCCAGGCGCAGCTCGCGCCGGTGGCGCAGGGCCTGGATCCCGAGCCAGACGAGGTACGCCGCCCCTGCCAGCTTGATGACCATGAAGACCGTGACCGACTCGGCCACCACCGAGCCGAGCCCGGCGGCGACCAGGCTCATGACGAGGAAGAAGCCGGTGGAGCTGCCGACGACGGTGGCCAGCGCGACCCGCTGGCCGTAGGCCACCGCCCGCCCGACCGTGAACACGACGCTCGGGCCCGGGACGACGATCACGACGAAGGCAGCCAGGCCGAACCCGAGGACCTGGTCGATGCCGACGCCGACCCCCACCTCAGCCGCCGTTGGTCGCCCGGTGCTCGGTGTCGGGCTCGTCGGCCGCCTCCTCGGCGGCCGCTGCGGCGCCGGGCGCGTCCTCGGCCGGCTCGGCGTCGTCGACCGGCCCGAAGACGCCCGCCTTGGCGGCGCGGTCGGTCTTCTTCAGCTGCTTGGTGAAGTTCCACAGCAGGAACGCGACGGCCACCGCGAGCGCGACGAAGATCCAGAACGCGGTCCAGCCGGCGACCACGTCGTTGTCGTCGAGGGTCTCGGTGGAGGCGGTGATCAGTGCGGCCAGCATCTGCTCATTGTCCCACCTCGGGCTCGACGCCCGTGAAGAGGTCGTCCTCGGGCAGCGAGGTGGGCACGTGGCTGGTCACCAGCTCGTAGTCCTCGGTCGGCCAGACGTCGGCCTGCACCTCGCGCGGCACGGCGAACCAGAAGCCGTCCGGGTCGATCTGCGTGGCGTGCGCCAGCAGCGCCTGGTCGCGCACACCGAAGTAGTCCGCGCACGGCACCTTCGTGGTCACCCGGTGGTCCCACTCGGGGTCGGGCTTCCACTCCTTGAGCCGCTCCGCCCAGGGCGACTCGAGGCCGTGCTCGAGCATGGCGTCGTGCAGCCGTTGGATCCGCTCGCGGTTGAACGAGTGGTGGTAGTAGAGCTTCGCCGGCTGCCACGGCTCGCCGGCGTCCGGGAACCGGTCGGGGTCGCCGGCCGCCTCGAACGCCGCGACCGAGACCTCGTGGCAGCGGATGTGGTCCGGGTGCGGGTAGCCACCGCGCTCGTCGTACGTCGTCATCACGTGCGGCCGGAACGACCGCACCAGCCGCACCAGCCGCTCGGTCGCCTCCTCGAGCGGCACCAGCGCGAAGCAGCCGTCCGGCAGCGGCGGCTTGGGGTCGCCCTCGGGCCAGCCGGAGTCGACGAAGCCGAGCCAGTCCTGGGTCACGCCGAGGATGTCGCGGGCGCGCTCCATCTCCTGGCGGCGGATCTCGTGGATGTTCTCGAGGATCCCGGGTCGGTCCATCTTGGGGTTGAGGATCGACCCGCGCTCCCCGCCGGTGCAGGTCACGACGTGGACGTCGACGCCCTCCGCGACGTACTTCGCCGTCGAGGCGGCGCCCTTGCTCGACTCGTCGTCGGGGTGCGCGTGGACGTGCATCAGGCGCAGGCCGGCGCGGGCGGAGGGCTGGTCGGGCATGGGCCCCATGCTATTGAGATCCGCCATGGGACGATGAACCCGTGAGCGCGACCGACCATTCCCTCCGCGAGCGCTACGGCACCCCGTCGCGCACGCGGCGCTGGGTCGTGGTCGGGGTCGCCGCGGTCCTGGTCGCCGCGTTCCTCGGCTGGCTGCTGTGGGCCACCCTCGGCAACGCCGACCCCAAGGTCTCCTCCCAGCTGATCAGCTGGAAGCAGGTCGACGACCACCGCTCCACGGCCGTCGTACGGGTGCAGTTCGGCGACGGCTGGGTCCAGGCCGAGTGCACCGTGCGCGCACGGGCCGAGGACGACACCACCGTCGGCGAGGTCACCTTCACCCCCGCCCGGGGCGACGCGGCCGACCACACGATCACCATCCACACCGACCGCCGGCCGACCACGGTGGAGAGTCTCGGGTGCACCGCCGACGGCCAGCCCCGGCCGCGCTGACCTGCGAAAACCGCGGAAATCGGGATCTCTGGTCGCCGGTTGTTAAACTGACCTTTCTGTCCGTCCGAGAGCGCCCACACCGCTCCGGCCGACCAGCCGACGTTTCCCGGGGGGCCCATCGGCCGGCCCCGGAACGCGGCACGGAGCCAGGACCCACACCCGTGGATCGCAGCACCTAGATCCACAGCAGTCAGGAGTACCCAATGACGCAGACCGGCACGCCCCAGGACAAGATCTGGCTCACCCAGGAGGCCTACGACAAGCTCGTGGCCGAGCTTGCCGACCTCGAGGGTCCGCAGCGCGCGGAGATCGTGGCCCGGATCAGCGCCGCCCGCGACGAGGGTGACCTGAAGGAGAACGGCGGCTACCACGCCGCCCGCGACGAGCAGGGCCGCCTCGAGGGCCGGATCCTCCAGCTCAAGGACATGCTCCGGCGCGCGGAGGTCGGCGAGACCCCTCCCGACGACGGCGTCGTCGAGCCCGGCATGGTCGTCACCTACAAGTTCGACGGCGACGACGACGACGAGGCGGAGTCGTTCCTGCTCGGTGCCCGCGAGATCGAGCCCGAGGGCCTGACCGTCTACTCGCCCCAGTCCCCGATCGGCTCGGCGCTGACCGGCCACAAGGTCGGCGAGAAGGTCTCCTACGAGGCCCCCAACGGCAAGCAGATCGAGGTCGTCATCCTCGACGCCAAGCCGTTCTCGGGTTGATCGGTGTGCTCCGTCAGGAGCGCTCGACCACGACGTAGCCGCACTCGCGCAGCCGGGTGAGGACGGCGGCGGCGTGCGGCGCGCCGCGCGTCTCGAGCTGGACGAGGACCTCGACCTCCCCGAGGCGCAGCCCCGGTGACACGCGCTCGTGCACGACCTCGAGCACGTTGGCGCCCTGGTCGCCGATCTCGGTGAGCAGCCGCGCGAGCCCGCCCGGGACGTCGGCGATGGTGACCTGCAGGGACAGGTAGCGCCGCTCGGCGCTCATGCCGTGCACGATCACCTTGCCCAGCAGCAGCGGGTCGATGTTGCCGCCGGAGAGGACCACCACGACCGGGCCGGGCAGGTCGGCCGCGGCCTCCCCCGAGGCCACGTCCATCACTGCTGCCGCGCCGACGGCGCCGGCCGGCTCGACGACGAGCTTCTCCCGCTCGACCAGGGTGACCAGCGCGCGGGAGATGGACTCCTCCGACACGGTGCGGATCTCGTCGACGTGGTCGCGGACCAGCTCGAAGGTCAGCGCGCCGGGCTCGCCGACCGCGATCCCGTCGGCCATGGTCGCCATGTGCGCGAGCCGGACCGGGTGGCCCGCCGCGATCGAGTCCGGGTAGGCGGCGGCCGTCGCCGCCTGCACCGCGACGACGCGGATCGAGGGCCGGTGCGCCTTGAGGGCGACCGCCACGCCGCCGACGAGGCCACCGCCGCCGGTCGGCACGAGGACGGTCGCGGTGTCCGGGAGCTGCTCGAGGAGCTCGAGCCCGAGGGTGCCCTGACCGGTGACGATGTCGGGGTGGTCGAAGGGGTGCACGAACACGGCGCCGGTCTCCTCGGCGTGCCTCCGCGCGGCGGCGAGCGCGTCCTCGAGCACCGCCCCGGCGAAGACGACCTCGGCGCCGTAGGCCCGCGTCGCCCGCTCCTTCGGGATCGGCGCGCCGTCCGGCATGAAGACCGTGGCCTTGATCCCGGCCTGCTGGGCGGCGAGAGCGACACCCTGGGCATGGTTGCCCGCGGATGCGGCGACCACGCCACGGCTGCGCTCCTCCTCGGTCAGCCGGCTGATCCGCACGGCCGCGCCGCGGATCTTGAAGGACCCGGTGCGCTGGAGGTTCTCGCACTTCAGCCACACCGGTCGGTCCAGCGCGGTGCTCAGCCGGCGCGACTCCAGCAGCGGTGTCCGCACCGCCGCCGCGTCGACCAGCGGCCTCGCCTCCTCGATCGCGGCGACCCACTCCTCGGGCGTCACTGTCCCACCTCCTCCGCTCCCGGCGGCTCGAGTCCTTCCTCGGTCGTCTCCTCGGGGCCGGGCACCGTGGCCGCGAGCTCGGCGAGGTGCAGCACGACCGCGTTGCCCGCCGCGGCGAGGGGTACGGCGACCATGGCGCCGACCACGCCCGCGACGAGCACCCCGCACGCCAGCGCGACGATCACGCCGAGCGGGTGGAGGCGCACCCAGCGGCCCAGCAGGAACGGCTGGAGCACGTGCCCCTCGAGCTGCTGCACGCCGATGAGCACGGCGGCCATGATCAGCGCGGTCACCGGCCCCTGGTCCACGAGGGCGACGAGCACGGCGACCGTGCCGGCGACCGTGGCGCCGACGAGCGGCACGAAGGCGCCGAGGAACACGAGCACGCCGATCGCGAGCACGAACGGCACCCGCAGGATCGCCGCGCCGATCATCACCCCGGCCGCGTCGACGAGCGCGACGAGCACCGTCGCGCGCACGAACTGCACCAGCGAGACCCACGCGACCCGGCCGGAGCTGTCGACCCGCTCGCGGGCCGCGCGAGGAGCGATCCGGACCAGCCACGACCAGATCCGGTCGCCGTCGGCGAGGAAGAAGTAGGTGGCGAACAGGGAGATGAAGAACCCGGCCAGCACGTGGCTCAGCGTGGAGCCGAACTCGGTGACCCGGTTGACCACGTCGCCGCCCTGCGACTCCCGCTGGATGGTGTCCTGGGCGCTCTGGATCCAGTCGTTGATCTGCGAGTCGCTCGCGTTGAGCGGCCCGTTCTGCAACCAGTCGCGGATCTTGCCCAGGCCCTCGACGGTCGAGTCGGCGAGGTCGTTGGCGCCGCTCGCGACCTGCTGGCCGGCGAAGGTCAGCAGCGCCCCGACCACCGCGAACCCGGCGACGACCACCAGCAGTGCCGCGAGCCCGCGGGGCACACCGACCCGGTGGATGCCGTTGACGACCGGGGTCGCGAGCGCGCTGATCAGGAGCGCGACCGCGAGCGGGATGGTCACGACCGCGAAGTAGCCCAGCAGCCAGAGCACGACGTAGCCGGCAGCGGCGATGATCAGCAGCCGCCAGGACCAGGCCGCGGCGAGGTCGAGGCCGACGGGCACGTCGGCCCGGCCCAGGTTGGAGGGGCCGGTGACGAGCGGCTCGGGCGTGTGGCGGCGCTCCTCGCGCACCAGCGCCAGCTGGTGGACGAACCGCTGGATGAGGGAGTCCTCGGTCTCCTGGGACTCCGCGCGGCGGCGCGGGATCCGGCGGCGCGGCGGCGACGCTTCCTCGTCCTCCGGGACGGGCGCCGGCTCGTCCGCGGGGACCTCCTCGTCGCTCACCCCCTCACCCTAGTCAGCGCTGCGGCGAGCCGCCGGGCGACGAGCGGGTGCGTCGACGCCAGCAGGCCGACGGCCAGGAGCAGGTAGTCGTGGTCCACGACCACGCGCGCCCGCTCCGGCGTCTGCCACCCCTCGGGGTGGTCGGGGCCGACGAGGCCGCCGAGCACCCGCTCCGCGGCGCCGGGCCGGCCACGGCGGAGCACACCGCCCGAGCCGACCACCAGCACGACCTCCCGCAGGTCGACGCCGCTGCGCTCCACGACCCGGCCCTCGGGGGTCAGCCGCACCTGCGAGCGGCCGGCGTGGCGGCGTACGGCGGTCAGCGCGGCGATCCGCGCGAGCGTCTCGTCGTCGGCCGCCTCGGCCGGGGTCCGCGGCACGAAGCCGGGGTCGGCGGCGCGCTCGGCGGCGGCGGCCCGCAGCACGTCGGTCGCCTCCGCGCCCGCCGCCTCGACGACGCCCGGAGCCGAGCCGCGCATGCCGAGGTCGGCCTCGACCGTGCGGTTGGCGCTGGTCGGCGCGACCACGTCGTGGGCCAGGCCCGCGTCGGACAGCTCGGGGTCGAGGGTGACCACCGAGTAGACGTCGGTCGTCGAACCGCCGACGTCGACCACCGCGACGTCGCCCGCGCCGGGCCGCGCCTCGTCGAGCCCGTGCGCGAGCAGCTCCACGCCGGCGAGGACGACGTCGGGCGTCGCCCCCCGCACCAGGCCGGCGAACTCGGGCCGGGCGCTCAGTCCCTTCCCGCCGATGACGTGCCGCAGGAACTGCTCCCGGATCGCCGAGCGCGCGGCCTCCGGGGCGAGCACGCCGATCCGCGGCACGACGTTGGCGGCCAGCTCGTGCGGGATCCCGTCCAGGACGGTGCTGACCTCCTCGTGGGCCGCGACGTTGCCCGCGACCACGACGGGTCCCCGCCAGCCGGCGGCCACCAGCGCACGCGCCCCCGCGAGCAGGGCCTCCGCGTTGCCGCCGTCGGTGCCGCCGGTCAGCAGCACCACGTCCGCGCTGAGCCCCGAGACCTCTCCGGCCACCTCGTCCACCGAGCGCCCGGCGGTCGCCACCACCCCGGCGACCCGGCCGCCGCTCGACAGGGCGACCCGGCGCCCGGCCTCGGCGGTCACCAGCGCCTCGTGCCCGACGACCAGGATCCGCAGCCCGCCGCCGGCGCTCGAGCAGGCGAGCGCCTCGGCGTCCTGCGCCCGCGGGTCCACCCCGGCCAGCTCGGCCCGACAGGCGTCCACGGCGTCCATCACGTCGCCCGTGCCGAAGGTAGGCGCCTGCGCCGTGCCGAGCACCTCGGCCGCGTCGAGGTCGACCAGCAGCGCCTTGGTGAACGTGGAGCCGACGTCGACGCAGAGGACGACGTCCGCCGTACGGCTCAATCCAGGGCCTGCTCGAGGTCCGCGACCAGGTCGTCGACGGTCTCGATGCCGACGCTGAGCCGGACCAGGTCGGCCGGCACCTCGAGGTCGGTGCCGGCGACGCTCGCGTGCGTCATCCGGCCGGGGTGCTCGATGAGCGACTCGACACCGCCGAGGGACTCGCCGAGCGTGAACACCTGCGCCCGCTCGCAGACCCGCAGCGCGGCCTCCTCACCGCCGGTGCAGCGGAAGGAGACCATCCCGCCGAAGCGCCGCATCTGCCGCTGCGCGACCTCGTGCCCGGGGTGGGTCTCCAGACCCGGGTAGATGACGTCGCCGACCCCGGGGTGCGAGCAGAGGAAGTCGACGACCCGCTCGGCGTTGTCGCAGTGCCGGTCCATCCGCACGGCGAGGGTCTTGAGGCCGCGGTGCGTCAGGAAGGAGTCGAACGGGCCGGGCACGGCGCCCATCGCGTTCTGGTGGAAGGTGATCCGGTCGGCGACCTCGAGGTCGCGCACGACGATCGCGCCGCCCACGACGTCGGAGTGCCCGCCGACGTACTTCGTGGTCGAGTGGACGACGACGTCGGCGCCGAGCGTCAGCGGCTGCTGGAGGTACGGCGACGCGAAGGTGTTGTCGACCACGAGCAGGGCCCCCGCGTCGTGCGCCACCGCGGCGAGCGCCTCGATGTCGCCGATGGTCAGCAGAGGGTTGGTCGGGGTCTCCACCCACACCAGCCGGGTCTCGCCGGGCCGGATGGCCGCACGCACCGCGTCGACGTCGGCGACCGGCGCGGCGGTGTAGCCGAGCCCCCAGGGCTGCTCCACCTTGTCGAAGAGGCGGAAGGTGCCGCCGTAGGCGTCGTCGGGGATGACCACGTGGTCGCCCGGCTTGCACAGCCCGCGCAGCAGCGTGTCCTCGGCCGCGAGCCCGGAGGCGAACGCGAACCCGCGCTCACCCTCCTCCAGCGCGGCGAGCGCGCCCTCGAGCGCGGTGCGCGTGGGGTTGGCGCTGCGGCTGTACTCGTAGCCGCCGCGCAGGCCGCCCACGCCGTCCTGCTTGTAGGTCGAGGTGGCGTAGATGGGCGGGATGACCGCCCCCGTCGTCGGGTCCGGGTCGTAGCCCGCATGGATGGCGCGGGTCTCGAAGCCGGTCTTGTGCTGGCGCTCCTGGCTCACGGTCCCGACCCTACTCACGGGCCGCCGTAACACTTGCGCCGCGGAGGAGACTGTTAGGCATGTTCCTGAGCCGCAAGACCGAGATGGTCGACGCCGAGCGCGCGCTCGCCGGCCGTCCCGATGCCGCCTACTCCCTCCCCACGCTGCACGAGGTGCTGCACACCCCGCTCGTCACCGACGAGTCCAACATCCCCCAGGGCTACGAGGTCGCCGTCTTCGGGCTCGGCTGCTTCTGGGGCGCCGAGGAGATCTACTGGCAGATCCCCGGCGTCTGGTCGACGTCGGTCGGCTACGCGGGCGGCTACACGCCGAACCCGACGTACGAGGAGGTCTGCTCCGGCCGCACCGGCCACACCGAGGCCGTCCGCATCGTCTTCGACCCCGAGCAGGTCACCTACGCCGACCTGGTCAAGCAGTTCTTCGAGGTGCACGACCCCACCCAGGGCATGCGCCAGGGCAACGACGTCGGCACCCAGTACCGCTCGGCGATCTACTACACGACGCCCGAGCAGGAGCAGACCGCGCGCGAGCTGACCAAGATCTACGGCGACGAGATCTCCCGCCGCGGCTACGGCGAGGTCACCACCGAGATCGCCCCCGCCGGTGACTACTGGTACGCCGAGCCGCACCACCAGCAGTACCTGCACAAGGTGCCCAACGGCTACCGCTGCCACGCCAACACCGGGGTGCCGTTCCCGGCGTAGGTCTGAGCGGACCTCCCCCGGGTACAGCACACCCGGAGAGGGAGGTGAGCACGATGAGGATTCTGCGTGCTCTAGGAGGTTCACTGCTGTGGATCGTCGCGGCGCTGCTCGGCCTGGTGGGCGTGCTGCTGTCGGTGACGATCATCCTGCTGCCGCTGGGGATCCCGGTGCTGTGGCTCGCCCGGAAGGTGTTCCGCGCGGCGATGGCGCTGATGGTGCCGAAGAAGGTCCGGCACCCGGTCTCGTCGGCCGGCGACGCGATCAAGGACCGGGCCGGTGACGCCCGCTCGTCCGCGTCGTCCGCGCTGAAACCGGCCCGGAAGAGGCTGGCGGACGTGGCCGACCGCGGCCGCTCCTTCGTCGAGCACCAGCGCAAGCGCATCGCCTGACGCACGCGGGTTGGCCCGACCGGCGACAATGGCGCCATGGCGGACCTCCCCCGCAACGCTGCGGCACGCACGGCACGACTGGCGGCGCTGCCGCTCGGGTACGCCGGGCGCACGGCACTGGGCTTCGGCCGGCGGCTGGGCGGCGCGCCCGCCGAGGCCGTGATGACCGAGATCCAGCAGCGCACGGCCGACCAGCTCTTCCGCACGCTCGGCGAGCTCAAGGGCGGTGCGATGAAGTTCGGGCAGGCGCTGTCCGTGCTCGAGTCGGCACTGCCCGAGGAGATGGCGGCGCCCTACCGCGAGCACCTCACCCGGCTCCAGGACGCCGCGCCCCCGATGCCGACGCAGACGGTGCGCGACATCCTCGCCGAGGACCTCGGGCCCGACTGGCGCGAGCGCCTGGTCTGGCTCGACGGCGCGCCGACGGCGGCCGCGTCGATCGGCCAGGTGCACCAGGGGCGCTGGCACGACGGCCGCACCGTCGCGGTGAAGGTGCAGTACCCCGACGCGGGCGCGGCGCTCGAGGCCGACCTCCGCACGCTGGGCCGCGCGGCCCGGCTGATCGGCCCCCTCGTCCCCGGCGTCGACATGAAGCCGCTGGTCGAGGAGATCCAGGCGCGCGCGAAGGAGGAGCTCGACTACGACCTCGAGGCCCAGGCGCAGCGCGAGTTCGCCGAGGCGTTCCGCGACGACCCCGGGATCGTCGTGCCGGACGTGGTCGCGGTGGGCCCGCGGGTGCTGGTCACCGAGTGGCTCGAGTCCCCCGCCTCGCTGGCCTCGATCATCGCCAGCGGCACGCCGGCTGAGCGCGACCACTACGGCGAGATCTTCACCCGGTTCCTCTTCTCCGGGCCCGCGCGCACGGGCCTGCTGCACGCCGACCCCCACCCCGGCAACTTCCGGGTCGTCCCGGCGCCGGACGGCAGCCCGGGCAAGCTCGGCGTCCTCGACTTCGGCGCGGTCGCCCGGCTCCCCCAGCGCGGACTTCCCGAGCCGATGGGCAACCTGATCCGCCTGTGCGCCGCCGGCGACCGCGAGGCGCTGATGGCGGGCCTGCGGGACGAGGGCTTCCTCAAGGACCGGATCAAGATCGACCCGGACCTGCTCGTCGACTACCTCGGACCGTTCATCGAGCCGACCAGGGTCGAGCGGTTCCGCTTCTCGCGCGAGTGGATGCGGGAGCAGTTCCAGCGGCTCAACGACCCGAAGGACCCGGCGTACACGATCTCGATCAAGCTCAACCTGCCGCCGTCCTACGTCCTGATCCACCGCACCTGGCTCGGCGGCGTCGGCGTCCTCAGCCAGCTCGGCGCGGAGGCGCCCTTCCGGGCGATCATGGAGGAGTACCTCCCCGGCTTCGCCGGTTGAGCCCCCGTGCTGCGCACCAGTGACCTTGGACCCCCCGCTCGGGACCTAGGCCGCTACATCGCGCCACTCCCCCGGACCAGGGTGGAGACATGGAGAGCACTGCCCTGAACATCGCCGTCACCGGCGCCGTCGTCGCCGGCGTGGACGGCTCCACTGGTTCCGACGACGCCGCCCGCTGGGCCGCGCTGCACGCGGCACTCGAGAACCGGCGGCTCGTCCTGGTCCAGGCGGTCCCCGAGCGGGTGACGACGTACTGGCCGACGAGCGCGGCCGTCGACGTCCTCGCGCTGCGGACCGCCCTGCACGAGGACGCGAAGATGGGCCTGAAGGCGCTCAAGGAGCGGCTCGAGGACGAGCACGAGGGTCTCGACGTCGAGACCTACGACGTGTTCGGCGACCCTCGCGACGTCCTCGTCGACGTCTCGCGGCACGCCAGCCTGACCGTGGTCGGGTCCCGCGGTCGCGGGTCGATGCGGCGGGCCCTGATGGGTTCGACCTCGGTGACGCTGAGCCGGCACGCCCACGGCCCGATCCTCGTGGTCCGCCCCGACTCGAAGCTCCCCGCCCACCGGGGCGTGGTGGTCGGCCTCGACGCCGACGAGCGCTCGGAGGCGGCGGTCGAGTTCGCGTTCGACCTGGCGTCCTTCCACCGCGCTCCCCTCACCGTCGTGCACAGCACCTGGGACGCGGTGGCGTTCGCCTCCGACCAGGGCTACGTGCCGCCGGCTCCGCCGTCGGACGAGGAGACCGAGCTGATGGTCAGCGAGGCGACGGCCGGCCTGCGCGAGAAGTACCCCGACGTCGAGGTGCACGTGCGCGCGGCGTACGGCCTCCCCGAGAACGAGCTGCTCAAGCTCTCCGAAGGTGCGGACCTGCTCGTGGTGGGGACCCGCGGACGCGGCACGCTGGCCGAGCTCCTCGTGGGCTCGACGACGACGGCGGTCGTCGAGCACGCCAAGTGCGCGGTCGCCGTGGTGCCGGGGACGGCGTCCGCCTGACTCGTGGGTGTGGGCGTGCTCCCTGAGGCGCGCTCGCACCCACGACTCACGTCAGAGGTCGGTCGCGCCGTCGACACCCTCGCGCAGCAGGTCGGCGTGCCCGCAGTGGCGGGCGTACTCCTCGATCATGTGCACGACGATCCACCGTGCGGAGATGCCCTCGTCGGTGCGCGGGTGACGACGTACGGCGATCGTGTCGAGGCTGTCGATCGAGTCCAGCGCCGCGTTGGAGCGCTCGATCGCAGCGGTGAGCAGGCCGACCAGGTGGGCAGGCTCGTCGTCGGCCGCCGTCCGGAACTCGTAGTCGGGGTCGGCGTCCCAGTCGATCCCCGCGAACTCCGGCTGCGGCGGCGTCCCGATCAGGTTCTCCCCGAACCACCAGTCCTCGACCAGCGCCAGGTGCTTGACCAGGCCGCCGAGCGACAGCGATGTCGGGTGACCGCCGGGCAGGGTCTGCGCGAGCTGCGCGCGGTCGAGGCCGTCGACCTGGCGCAGCAGCGTCGCCCGGTAGGAGTCCAGGAACGCGCGGAGCATCGTCGTCTCGTCGGCGGCGTAGGGCACCTTCGGGCGCGGGGTCTCGCTCATGGGGCGACCGTACGCGGTGGGACGGGCAGGAGGCCGGAGGTCGGGTCGCGGTCGGTGAGGCAGTAGCGCCGTCCGGTGGGGTCGGCGAAGACGGTCCAGCGGTCGCGGACGGCCTCGACCGTCGCCCCGAGGCCGACGTGCCGCTCGGTCTCCGCGGCGCGGTCGGTGCAGGCCCAGTCGAGGTGGGCGCGGGTGACGCCGCCCGGGTCGTCGGCGCCGAGCCGCTGCAGGAGGATCCGCAGCGGCTGGTCGGGCGGCCGGTGGAGCGGACGGAAGTCGTCCGAGACGCGCGAGCGGGCCTGGTCCCAGCCGGTGAGCGCGGACCAGAAGTTGCACTCGGCGTCGAAGCGCTCGTGCGGCACGTCGAGGCACACCTGGTCGAGCAGCGCGGCGTGGCCGCCCGCCCGGGTCCACGGCCGGGGCCGCTCGCCCGGTCCGCCCGGGACGAAGCAGAACGCGAAGCCTCCCGGCGACACCATCAGCACGTGGCCCTGGTCGGCGACCTCGCGGGCCCCCAGCCCGCTCGCGCGGTCGGCGGCCGCCCGCGGGTCGTCGACGTGGAGGTCGAGGTGGATCCGGTCGCCGCCCGAGCCGAGCCGCTGCACGCGCAGGAAGGCGTCGCCGTCGGGCGGCAGCAGCGTCGCGAACTCGCCCTCCTCGCCCCGGGACTAGCGAGAGGCCGTAGCCGGTGGCGGCGCACCAGAACGCCACTCCCGCGTCGTAGGCCGCCGCCGGGAAGTCGAGGAACGCCGTGATCCAGCCGGGCGTCACGGGACGGGTGCGCAGTCGTGGCCGCAGCCGTCGCCGGCAAGAGGTCCGTCGGCGTGTGCTGCCGGGCGGTGCAGCACCGCCGAGGCCGGCTCGACGACGACGTCCTCCCCGTCGGCACGGGCCGTCCCGTCCACGATCAGCGAGTAGCCGTGGGTCTGCCGGGGCGGGAAGACCAGGGTCACCGTGGGGTTGGCGCCGACGTTGGCGAGCGTGCCGCGGCCGGGGCCGGGGATGCGCAGGCCGGACCCGTCGTGCTCGGGATCGATCGTGACGACCTTGACGCGCCCCTCGGTGGTCGTCAGCAGGTAGCCGCTGCCGAAGTCCGCGAGCGCCGCCTTGAGATCGCCGACCGGGACGGGGATGCTCATGCCACCACCCTAGATCGCTCGGAGGTCTCGTGAAGCGTCTCGCGCACCTGCTCGCCACCCTGCTGCTCGGCCTCGCCGTCGCCGTGTCGGCGTCCACGGCGTCTCCCGCCCAGGGCTCTGCCGTCGGGACCGCGGCGCGGGCGTCGTACGGCGACTTCGTCGGGGTGTGGGTCGGGCACACCCGCCACCTGCGGATCCGCGCCGACCACACCGCCCGGGCGGTCATCTACGACGGCTGCTGCACCCACGTCATCACGGTGAAGTACCGGACCAGCCACCCGCGGGGCGACCGTCAGCGAGGGTCGCTGCGCGCCCGCGTGACGCGGGTGCGGATCTTCGCCGACGGCTACTACGGTCCCGGCGAGGCGCCGCAGCGCGGCGACGTCGGGCGGTTCCGGTTCCGCCACGGCGTGCTCCACGACCCCCACACGGGCACCACCTACTGCGGCCCGAAGGCCGGCCAGACCGGCGTCTGCGGCGCCTGACGGCCGCTGCCCGCCGCGCCACCCCGCGAGGCCGACCCGCGAGGCACCCACCATCCGGCACCCACCGTAGGGTCGGACGGGTGAGGATCGTGTCGCTGCTGCCGTCGACCACCGAGATCCTGTTCGCGATCGGGGCCGGCGACGACGTGCTCGGGGTGACCTTCGAGTGCGACTTCCCCGGGGAGGCCCGCACCCGCCGGATCGTGTCGACGTCCGCGATGCCGGAGGGCCTGACGCCGCCCGAGATCGACGCGTTCGTCGCCGAGGCGATGCGCCGGGGCGAGGACCTCTACCACCTCGACGCCGGTGCCCTGGCCGGTCTCGACGCGGACCTCGTGGTCACCCAGGACCTCTGCGCCGTTTGCGCCGTCGACGTCTCCGTGGTCGACGACGCGCTGGCACACCTGGGCTGCACGGCCGAGGTGCTGACCTGCGACCCGCACACCCTCGACGAGGTGCTGGCTTCGATCGGGACGCTGGGCGCCGCGACGGGACGCGAGGAGGAGGCCCGGCGCCTGGTGGCGGACCAGCGGCGCCGCATCGAGGAGGTGGCCGCGCGGGTGGCCGGGCTGCCGCGGCCGCGGGTCGCGCTGCTGGAGTGGACCGACCCGCCGTTCGCGCCCGGCCACTGGATCCCGGAGATGGTGGCGATCGCCGGCGGGGAGTGCGTGCTCGGCGCCGCCGGTGAGAAGTCGGTGCGGACCACCTGGGAGGAGGTCGCCGCAGCCCGGCCCGACGTGGTCGTCGTCGCCCCGTGCGGCTACGACCGTCCCGGAGCGCAGGCGCTGGCTGACGACCTGGTCCGCCGCGACCTGCTCCCGGCCGGCGTCCTCGTGCACGCCGTCGACGCCAACGCCTCCTGGGCCCGTCCCGGCACCCGCCTGGTCGACGGGATCGAGGAGCTGGCGGCGCTGCTGCACCCCTGACCGGTCACTTCTCCAGGAAGTCGGTGGCCCGCCGGTCGCCGTACTCCCGGCCGACGTCGTCGCCGACCTGCACGCAGTCGGTCTGCAGGTTGAGGTCGGCGGCCGCCGCGCCGAGGGACAGCGTCGCGGTGACGCCGTCCTTGGTCGCGGTGACCACGGAGCCGCGCGAGCTCGCGACCTCCCATCCGGCGTCGTCGAACGCGGTGACCACCCGGTGCTCGACCTGGTCGCGCGGTCCCACGAACGCGTCGAGCTGGGCGGCCACGACGTAGGAGACGTCGGTCGATGTCGGGTCCGAGCACACCCGGTAGTCGCCCTGCCACGCGTGCACGTCCGACCGCGCCGCGTCCGCCGTGGCGGGGACGATCTCGGCAGCGAGGCCGTCCACGGTCGCCGCCAACCGGTCGAGCCGGTCGCGGTCGGCCGCAGCGCCGTCCTCGCCGCCACACCCGGCGAGGACGCCGAGTCCCAGGCCACCGACGGCGCCGAGCACCGCCCACCTCCCGAGAAGCTTCATGGTCCCGATCCTCTCAGTAGTGGGGGTGGGCGAGGTCGAGCAGCGAGCGACCGATGCCCTCGGCGACGTCGTGGGCCTGGCTCCACAGCCAGTCCCCGCCGCTGGCCGTGCTGGAGCCGGCGAGCAGCTCGGAGAGGTTCTGGTAGAAACCGTCCCCGCTCGCCGAGCGCCCGTCGTCGACCGTCGGGTCACCGCCCGTGGCGATGTCGGTGATGTTGTCGAGCGACGTGCCCTCGAAGTACGACGTGTGGTTGTGGAGCAGGTCCTCCACCCGGTAGGAGCCGGGGTCGACGTCGAACCGGGTGGCCCCGAAGTCCGCCTGCGCCGGGTCGTAGCCGAGGGCGCCCACGCCTCCGCGCTCCCCCAGGCCCAGCAGGCTGACCGGGTCGTAGTCGGCCGCGCCTACGAAGACGTCGGCGCCGGTCAGCGCGTCCGCGGTGGCGGTCGGCTCGCCCGGGCTGCCGAGCAGCACCAGCTGGTCCAGGCCGGCTCCGTCGTGCGCGGCGTAGCCCACCGTCGTCGCGCCGTAGCTGTGGCCGATCACGGTCAGGTCCTCCGGGGCGCCGCGGTCGGTCGCGTGCAGCCCGTCGATGAAGTCCGACAGCCGTCGACCGCCGTCCTGCGCGTCGCCCGTCGACACCACGCTGCCCACGTCGCCGAGCTCGTCGAGGTCGGTGAGCGAGTCCGCGCTCGGGGCGTCGTAGTCCAGCCAGAGCACCGACGCGACCGACCCTCTGCCCTCGGCCAGCATGTCGTCGTAGAGCGTCTCCACGCGGTCGAGCCCGCTGAGGTCCCCTCCCTCGCTCGTCGTGCCGGGGACGTACGCCGCCACGTGCTCGGCCGTGTCGGGGTTGCCCAGGCTGAGGATCACGCCGCCGTCGCCGCTGTAGGAGTCGGGGCGGTAGCCGACCAGGTTGAGGAGGTTGTCCCCGGTCCCGGGGTCGACCCGGTTGCCGTAGTCGTCGAGCAGGTCGGCCAGCCTCCGCGCCTTCGTCAGCTCCGAGCGCTCGTCGTCGGTCAGCTGGCAGTCCGCCTCGCGCTCGCCCAGGTGGTCGAGGCGGCCCAGGAGGTAGGCGCGGTTGGCCTCGTCCCGGTCGGCGACGGGCACGCCGTCGGTGTTGCCGACGACGTGCGGGAACTCGGTGACCAGGGCCTCGCGCTGGGCCCGGGTGAGGCCACGCCACCACGCGGCCACGGCGGCCGGGTCCTGGGCGCGGCTGTTGAGGTCGAGCAGCAGGCTCTGCGGCTCGGGACGGTCGGGGTCGCCCGCCGCGTCGCGCCCCTCGGCAAGGGTGTCGACGGCCCGGAGGGCGGCCACGAAGTCGTCCTCGGCCTCGTCGCAGCGCGTCTCCCAGTCGGCGATGTCGCCGACCAGCACCTCGGCGCGGTGCCGCAGCCGCTCGGCGTCGCGCCGGAGGGCGGCGACGTCGGCGCCCGCACCGGCGGCCCCGATCACGGCCCGCAGGTGCTCGATGTCGCGGTCGAGCGTGAGCCGCTCGGTCTCGAGGTCGGTCCGCTGGAGCTGCAGCCGGCGCAGCCGGTCCTCGAACCGGTCGGCTGCGACCACCGCGTGCTCGAGCGCCGCCTCCCCCGCGTCGAGCCGTACGGCGAACCGGGTGCGCGCGTGGTGCGCGGAGGCCTCCGCCTCGCCCGTCCACGCGCCGCCCGACGTGCGCTCGGCCCAGGCCTGCACCTCCTTCACGTCGGTCGTCACCGCACGCAGGTCGGTCGCCAGGTCGCGCGCCGCGCCGGGCGTGGAGAGCAGCTGCCGGAACGGGCCGACCCGTGCGGGGAGGGCGATCACGGCCATCTCAGCGTCCCTCGATCCCGGCGTCGTGGTAGGTCCACGGCAGCACCGACCGCATCAGCCGGGCTTGAGCGAGGTCGGTGACGAGGAAGTCGCTGCCGGTGTCGACGAAGGCGTCGCTGTAGGCCTGGGCCTGGCGGCCCCGCGCCCTCAGCTCCCGGCCCCACTCGCCCCGGAACGAGTCGACGGCGGCGGCCGCCCGCGGAGACAGGCCGGTGGTGCTCGCCCGGAGCAGGCGCCGGAAGGAGCCGTCGAGCTCGTCGGCGGCGTCGTCCCACTCGGCCTTGGCCGCCTTGAGCACGTCGTAGGGCACGTCGATCGTCACACCCATGACCGCGCCTCCGTCCGGAGGAGCGACCGGTCGGCCTCGGACAGCCGCAGGGGCGCCGTCGCGAGCGTGACCACGGTCGCGGCCGGCCCGGCCTCGGCGTCGAGCCGGGCCGTGCCGTCGGTGGCGCGCAGCAGCGCGTGCCCGCTCCTCGTGCCGGGCCAGAACCGCCAGCCCTCGCTGTCCAGCCGCGCCGCGACCGCCCGCAGGGCCTCGGTCCCCGCCTCCTCACCGATGCCGACGAGGCTCGCCTCGAGGACGAGCGCCCGACCGCCGGGCCGGCCGCGCCAGCCGATCGACGGCGGCCCCGCGGCGCCGTACGCCTCGAGCAGCGGCGCCACCGCCGTCCACGCTCGACCGACGTTGTCGACCGCTGAGCGCGCGTCGTCCAGCGAGGTGGTGTGCTCCGGAGGTCCGGGCGGCTCCGGCGGCAGGAGCACGAGGGTGGCGTCGGGGTGGCGCTCGCGCACCACCGCCCAGAACGGGTCGTTCCCGACGACGGAGGGGTCAGTGCGGCGCAGCGGGCGCCCGAGATCGTCTGCCATGACGATCGGGTGCCCGACCCCGCGCCGCGACAAACCCGCCGCCGCGGCTCTCCACAGGAGCTGTCAGCCCACCCAGAACCCGCGGCCGCCGAACCAGTCGCCGTAGGAACCGGGCCCGCCGCTGCCGCGCGGACCGCGCGAGCCGAGGTAGGACCCGACCACCGCGGCGCCGAGGTCGTCGGCCTCGGGGTTGATCACGGTGCCGTCGACCCGCTTCGCCATCGAGTCGACGAACCGGGCGAGCCCGGGGTCGTCGCCCAGCCGGAAGATCGTGGTCTGGGCGCCGAGCCGGTAGGCGTTGTCGAGCTCGCGGACCGCCAGCGCGATCGTCATCGGGTGCGGCGGGTAGTTGAAGTAGACCTGCCCGTCCGGCTCGAGGTGCGAGGTCGGCTCGCCGTCGGTGACGATCAGCAGCACCGGTTGTGCATTGGGGTGCTTGCGGAAGTGCCGGTTGGCGAGCAGCAGGGCGTGGTGCAGGTTGGTGCCCTTGGCCCAGCGGGCGTCGAGCGCGGTGAGGTGCTCGATGTCCATGGTCTCGGCGTGCCGGCCGAACCCGATCAGCTCCAGCCGGTCGCCGCGGAACCGGGTGCCGATCAGGGTGTGCAGCGCGAGCGCCGTGCGCTTCATCGGCACCCACCGGCCGTCCATCGCCATCGAGAAGCTGGTGTCGACGCACAGCGCCACGGCGGCCTGGGTGCGAGCCTCGGTCTCCTGGACCTCGATGTCCTCGATGGAGAGCAGCGGGCCATTCGGGTCGCCGGTCCGGCGACGTACGCCGTTGACGATCGTGCGCGGGATGTCCCACGGCTCGGTGTCGCCGAACTCCCAGCCACGGGTGGCGCCGGAGAGGTCGCCGGCAGCGCCGGCCTGGCGCAGGTCGCGCTGGCCCTGCCGCCCGGACATCCGCTGCGCGACGTCGCGCAGCAGCGCCTTGCCGAGCTGGCGCATCGCCTTCGGCGTCAGGCGCAGCTCCCCGTCGAAGCCGCGCTCGACGGTGCCGGAGCGGCGCAGCGCCTTCTCGAGCTCCTGCAGGCGGCGGGCGTCGACGGCGGCCTCGTCGCCCAGCTGGCGGGCGAGCTTGTCGAGGTCGAGATATCGATCCGCGTCGAGGCGGGGGCCGCCGAAGCTGCTCGCCTGCGAGAGCTGGTCGGCCAGGTCGTCGAGGTCGGCGAGGTCCTGGAGCACGCCGGTGCCGTCGCCGAGCCCCAGGCCCTCCTCGCCGCCGAACCGCTCGGAGCCCGACCAGTCCTCGCCGGGGCGCAGGCCCTGGAGGTTGGCGTCGAGCCGGCCGAGCTGCTCCATCAGCGCGGGCGAGCCGAACGCCTGCGCGGAGAGCTCCATCAGCTCCTGGCGCTGCTCGGCGCTCATCGAGTTGAGCATCCGCTGGGCCGCGGCGGCGCGCTGCGCCATCGCGTCGATCAGCTCGTCCACGTTCTGGGGGTTCTCCGGGAAGAAGTCCCCGTGCTTGTCCATGAACTGCTGGAAGTCCTCGTCGGTGTCCTCCCCCCGGGCGTGCTTCTCGAGCAGCTCGTTGAGGTCGGACAGCATCTCCTGGATCGCCGCCCGGTCCTCGTCGGTGGCGTTCTCCAGGGCCTGCTTCATGCCGGCGAACCGCTGGTCGAGAAGCTCGCGGCCGAGCAGGTCCTTGATCTCCTCGTACGCCGCGCGCGCCTCGCTGGACTGCCAGTCGTAGTCCGCCAGCTCGGTGACCGCGGCGGCGGGCGAGGACGGCAGGTTCTGCATCCGCATCTCGCGGAACGCACGGTCGGAGTCGTCCATCATCGCGTCGCGCGCGAGCTGCTTGCGCTCCTCGAGGACCGCCTTGTCGAGCAGCTCCCTGACCTGGTCGAGGGTGCCGTCGAGGTTGTGGCGCTGGAGCATCTCGCGGCGCCGCTCGGCGACCTTCCGCGCGAGGTCGTCGAGGCCGTCGCGGTCCCGGCCGCCGCGGCGCAGGAACTCCTGGAGCGCACGCTCGGGGCTGTAGCCCGCCATCACGTCCTCGCCGATCGCGTCGAGCGCCTCGGCGATGTCGACCGGCGGGGCGAGCGGGTCGCCGCCGGCGTAGCGCTGGTAGCGGGACCCCCTAGCCATCGGCGTGCCTAGCCATAGATCGTCTCGGTCCCGTCGGTGTCCTTGCCGATCTTGCGGGCGAGGAACAGCCCCTCGAGCGCGAGCTCGATCGCGCAGGCGCGCTCGCCGTCGTTGGCGCCGCCGGTCGCCGGGAAGACCCGGTTGCAGACGTCGTCGTAGAGCTCGGACTCCCCGAGCACCGGCAGCCCGGTGAGCACGTCGCGCGCGGCGACGCCCTCGCCGGTGGTGACCATCGCGCCACCCTCGATCGCGTCCACCAGCAGCGCGAAGTCGAGGCCGCGGAAGTGCTCCCGCACGGTTTCCGCGAGCGCGGTGCGCAGCAGGTGGGTGAGGATCTCGTCCTCGCGCCCCTCCTCGCCGCTCTCGAACTCGATCTTCCCGCCGAGCACGTCGACGGCGGTCTCGAGGTCGACGACGCGTGCGACGGCGCGGTCCTCGCCGAGCAGGGTCGCGCGGCGCAGCGCGGACGCCGCGATCGTCTCGGCGCCCGCGATCGCGAACCGCGCGGAGACGCCGGAGCGCTGGTCGACGGCGCTGGAGTCGCGCAGGTTGCGGGTGAACCGCGCGAGCACCTCGAGCAGCGGCTCGGGGACGTCGGCGACGAGGTCGGCCTCCTGCCGGATCACCGCCATCTCCGCCTCGAGCTCGGTCGGGTAGTGCGTGCGGATCTCGGCGCCGAAGCGGTCCTTGAGCGGCGTGATGATCCGGCCGCGGTTGGTGTAGTCCTCCGGGTTGGCGCTCGCGACGACGAGCACGTCGAGCGGCAGCCGCAGCACGTAGCCGCGGATCTGGATGTCCCGCTCCTCCATCACGTTGAGCATGGCCACCTGGATCCGCTCGGCGAGGTCGGGCAGCTCGTTGATGGCGACGATCCCCCGGTGGGACCGCGGGATCAGGCCGAAGTGGATGGTCTCCGGGTCGCCCAGCGAGCGGCCCTCGGCGACCTTCATCGGGTCGACGTCGCCGATCAGGTCGGCGACGCTCGTGTCGGGGGTGGCGAGCTTCTCCGAGTAGCGCTCGGTGCGGTGCTTCCACGAGATGCGCAGGTCGTCGCCGTACGTCGCCGCGGCCGCCTGCGAGGCCACCGTGATCGGGTCGTAGGGGTGCTCGCCGAGCTCGGAGCCGGAGATGACCGGGGTCCACTCGTCGAGGAGGCCGGCGAGGGTGCGCAGCAGGCGGGTCTTGCCCTGGCCGCGCTCACCGAGGAGGACGACGTCGTGGCCGGCGAGCAGCGCCCGCTCGAGCTGCGGGAGGACGGTGTCCTCGAGGCCGTGGAGGCCGGGCCAGGGGTCCTCGCCGGCGGCCAGCTTGGCGACCAGGTTGTCGCGGATCTCGGTCCGCAGCGGCTTGTGCACGTGCCCGGCCGCGCGGAGCTCGCCGACCGTGCTGAGGGTGGGTGCGCTGACAGCAGTCACGCACTCACGCTACTCAGCCCGGCAACCCGGATATCGCCCGCGGACCGAAGACCGCCTGGAACATCCGGGCGCACCGCGCGCTCATCGCGTCCGGCGACTCCTCGGGGTGCTCGATCCACCAGGTGACCAGGGCGTCGAACACGCTCGTCCAGACCGCGATCATTGCGGCGATGTCGACCGGGTCGTCGTCGCCGGCGAGCCGCATCAGCTCGCCCACGCCGTCCTCGGCGAAGGCCGCCATCCGGTCGCGGTAGGTGCCGAGCACCGCCTCGACGCCGTCGGCGCCGGCGACGGTGGGGTCGTTGAGGAGCCGCCACGCCCACGGCTGCGGCTCGAGGGTGCGGAAGATGCCGTCGAGGGTGACCAGCGCGCGGGTGAGCCCGACCTCGCCGAGGCCGGCCGTCCGCTCGATCTCGTCGACGACCAGCTGCCCGGCGCGCCCGAGGCACGCGACGAGCAGGCCGTCCTTGGACCCGAAGTAGTTGTAGATCAGCGGTTTGGAGATCCCCGCCTCCCGCGCCACGGCGCCGACCGACGCCAGCGCGAAGCCGCGCTCGGCGAAGACCCGGCCCGCGGCGTCGACGATCTGCCGCTCCCGGTCCGCACGGGCGACGCCCTTGGTGCCGGTGCGCCGAGCCGCGCCTGCCGTCGCTGCCACCGTCATGGCCCAGACTCTACCCAAAGATATGACCGCATGGTAACTTACCGTCCAGTCATATCTCGCGCGCCGTACGGAGAGCCTGTGCACGACCTGCTGGACCCGATGAAGAACCCGGTCACCTACGCGATCCCGTTCTTCCTGCTGAGCATCGGCATCGAGCTGGCCGCCCTGAGGTGGCTCGACCACGACGACCGGTTCCAGGGCGCGACGGGCTACCACGGCAAGGACGCCCGGACGAGCATCCTGATGGGGCTGGGGTCGATCGTCACCCTCACCCTGCTCAAGCTGGCGGGCTTCTTCGGCTACCTGTGGCTCTACGACCACGCCGCGCCGCTCCACCTCGACACCGGCGCGTGGTGGTACTGGCCGGCGGTGATCCTGACCCTCGACTTCTTCTACTACTGGCAGCACCGGTTCGTGCACCGGGTCAACGTGGGCTGGGCGGCCCACCAGGCGCACCACTCCAGCGAGTACATGAACTTCGCGACGGCGCTGCGGCAGAAGTGGAACCCGTGGTTCGAGCTGCTGTTCTGGGTCCCGCTCCCCCTCCTCGGCTTCGCGCCGTGGACGCTCTACGTCGCCTTCGGGTTCAACCTGATCTACCAGTTCTTCGTGCACACCGAGACGATCGACCGCCTCCCGCGGCCGGTCGAGCTGGTCCTCAACACCCCGTCCCACCACCGCGTGCACCACGGCTCCGACCCCGAGTACCTCGACAAGAACTACGCCGGCATCCTGATCATCTGGGACCGACTGTTCGGCACCTTCGTCGCCGAGAAGCAGCGCCCAACGTACGGCCTCACCAAGCCGGTCGGCACCTACAACCTGATCAAGCTCCAGTACGGCGACTACGCCAAGATCGTGCGCAACGTCCGCTCGGCCACGCGCTTCCGCGACAAGCTCGGCTACCTGTTCGGCCCGCCGGGCTGGGAGCCCCAGCGTTCGTTGGTCGAGTAGCCCGAGCGCCCCCGCCGGTGGTTGAGGTGCGAGGCGCCCCAGCGCCGAGCCTCGAAACCATCGAGACCACTACCCTTCCACCGTGGCCATCGTCCTCGGCGTGCTCTGCGGCGTCCTGCTGCTGGCGGCCGTGGCCCTCGGCATCGTCGTCGCGCTGCTGCGGCAGCGGCTGGCCGAGCGTGACGCGCGGATCGCCCAGCTCGAGCACGACCTCGACGCGGCCTTGCGGCCGGGTCCGCCGACGTCGACGACGGAGCGCTACCTGCGGCGCGTGGTCCGGACCGCCTCCAAGGTCCGCCAGCAGGGCATCACCGGGCTGCTCCAATCGACGATCGACGACCTGCAGACCTGGGCGGGCAGCGAGCGCGCCGACATCCTCAACATGGCGGCACCGGACGGCACGGTGACGCTCTTCTTCTCCGACATCGAGGACTCGACCTCCCTCAACCACGAGCTGGGCGACCGCACCTGGGTGCGGCTCCTGGCGGCGCACGACAAGGTGCTGCGCGCGCGGATCGGGCAGTACCGCGGGCAGGTCGTCAAGACGGCCGGAGACGGCTTCATGGTCGCCTTCCGCGACGCCGAGGCTGCGTGTCGCGCCGCCCTCGCCGTCCAGGGTGACCTCCGACGACCGTCCGACCCGGTCCTGCGGAAGCACCCGGTCCGGGTGCGGATCGGCGTCCACACGGGTCAGGTCGTGGCCCGCGAGGGCGACTACTTCGGACGCAACGTCGCGATGGCCGCCCGGGTCGCCGACCTCGCCGCCGGCGGCGAGGTGCTCGCGGGCGACGCGGTGCGCGAGACGCTGGAGGACGACGCCACCGTCGAGCTGGTCGACCCGGAGGTCGTCGAGCTCAAGGGGCTGCCCGGCGAGCACACCGTGTGGCGGGTGTGCGAGCGCCGTACCTGAGACCTTCCTGGCACTCCCTGAGACGTCGCTGAATTGGCGCGTGCCGGTCTCTTTACTCGCATACGGTGCTCGGCATGCGCACACGCTCCTTGGCCCTGTCCGTGACCGCCCTCGCCCTGCTCTTCCCGCTCACCGCCTGCAGCGGTGACGACGGAGGTGACGGCGGGGGCAGCGACAGCAAGTCCTCCGAGCAGTCGACGGGTGAGATCTCGAGCGGCACCGGCGAGGTGGCCGGCGGGAAGAAGCCCGCGACGACGCCGCCGACCTGCCCGTTCACCGACAAGCAGCTCGACAAGGCTCTCGGCCTCGACCTCCGGGAGACCAAGACCGCCTGCATCTTCGAGCAGCCGAAGGGCCAGCAGCGGATCTCGGTGACCCGCGACGCCGCGGCCGACAACAAGTCCTACGCCAAGGAGGCCAAGACCTTCAAGGAGTGGGACAACTTCGAGACCCTCGACGACGTCGACGGCCAGGCGTACGTCGCCTGGAGCGACGACGAGCTCAACATCGCGATCGGCTACCTCGACAACGCCGGCGCCTACCGCTACCAGGTCAGCGCCATCACGCCCGACGATGCCGGCGCCGCCGACGCCGTCGACCTGGCCGAGCAGCTGATCGAGCTGACCGTCAGCGCCCGGAAGGGCTGATCACCCAAATAGCCCAGGTTGCGCCGGAACGGCGCGAACATCTGGTGGAATAGCCCGCGGCACGGTCCGGACCAGTCATCTCGCAGCGACAGGAGAGTTGGTCCGGACCGTGTCTTTCATTGTGCCGCGATGACCAAGCCGGAAAACGGCTGACCGCCCGCGGACGAGGTCCGCGGGCGGTAGAAGCCCTCGAAGCGGTCCGGGCCAGGTCATCTCGCAGCGACAGGAGAGTTGGCCCGGACCGCGTCCGGGGTAGCACCGCTAGTCCGTTTGTGTCCCACTCCCCCGAGCCGGGCGCCTGGTGCGAGGGGCGCCCGAGTGGGAACGGGAACAGCTGGTGGTTCAGAGGGTCATGATCGACGGGAGCCGTCCCGGGCGGCCGGGGCCACCCGGGACGTCCCCGTCATCCGATCAGTGAACCCGGGCCTTGTTCGAGACCGCGGCCGCGTTGCGACCGTGCTCCTCGATCATGGCCTTGTACTTGGTGACGTTGTCACCGTTGCGGTCGCGGACGGCGACCTTCGCCTTGCCGCTGGAGTCCAGGACCACGCCGGTCGGGCCCACGTGGACCCAGCTGCCGTCGATCTTGGCCATCAGCGTGACCGGCGTACCGGTCAGGGCGCTGCCACCGTCAGCCGTGGTGGCCGACACCTTGAGGATGTCCTTGCGGCCGTCCCTCGAGGAGTGACCGGACAGAGCCGCCGACACCTCGCACTTGGAGAAGTGGATCGTGATGTTCTGCTGGCTCACGATCGTGCTGCCGTTGCGGGCCACCGCAGTAACGGTGTCCTGGCTGCCGCACTGCTGCGGGGTGCCCTGGAACACGTACTGCGCCTCGCCGTTGGCGTCGGTGAAGAACGACTGGTCGTTGTCAGCGTCCGAGGTCCGCACGAACTGGACGAGCAGGCCCTGGATCGGGTTGCCCTCCTGGTCCGTCGCCGTCACCGTGACGGTCACCGGGGTGTCGGTCGGGACGTCGCTCGTGCCCGGGTCCGCACCGATGGTGAAGGTCGAGTGGGTGAAGTCGATCGCGTACCAGACCTGGCTGAAGTCGTCCTTGACCGTCTGGGCCTGCGGCGTGAACAGGTTGGCCGGGCCGTACGTCTCGGTCACGATGTTGTCCACCGTGGCCGTGAAGTCGAACGTGCCGCCTGCACCCGAGACCAGCTGGAAGTCACCACCGTTGTCGAAGTCCGACGTGGCGGGGATCCCGAGTGCCGGGAACTCCGCCGGGCAACCGTCATCGGCCAGCGCGTCGCAGGTGACGTTCACGTGGACACCAGCAGCGGGGTTGCCGAACTGGTCCTTGGCGAACACGTCGAACAGCACCGGGTTGCCGGCAGCGGCCGGGTCGACCGGGTTGGCCTGCCGGGCGTCCGGCGTCCGGACGATGCTGACCTCGCTGACGTTGAGCGGGGTGGCCGAGCTCCACACGTTGGTGTCGTTGTCGGTCGCGGCACTGATCGTGCCGGTCACCTTCGCGGTCACCAAGCCGTCGTCATCGAAGCCCGCGTCGCGGCCGATGCTGGTGTTGAACGACGCCCGACCGGTCGGGCCGGTGACCACGTTGATGGTGGTACCGAGCGAGTTCGGCGTCGGGACGTAGTCACCCTCAGCGGGGGCCTTGTTCGGCGCGCCGACCGGCACGAAGAACCCGTGGTCCACCGTCAGCGCGACCTGCACACCCACGAGCGGGTCGCCGGCCGAGTCCACCAGGAGCAGACCGCCACCCTGAGCCGAACCAGCCGGACCCGAGGAGTCCGCGTTGCCCGGGTCAGTGATGTTGACCGGCACGACACCGCCGCCGTACTCGATGTTCAGCTTCGCGCCCGCCGGAGCGGAGGTCGAGACGAAGTCGATCCTCGGGCTGTCGGACACCGCGCCGCCGTTCCAGTCACCGAACGAGGAAACAGCCGAGGTGAAGGTCAGCGAGTCGCCGAGCTCCGGCATGTTCGGGTCGTGGGACAGGTCCTCGACCTTGGGAGTGAAGGTGCCGCTCCCGCTGGTCGTGTCCGGGGTGTTGGACACGAGCACCGCGTCCGGCGTAAAGGTGTTCTGACCGTGCTCGTTGTACTCGGTGCCGAGGTTGACGGTGATGTTCACCTTGCGACCCGGGAGCGGCGTGCCGTCGTCGAGCACCAGCGTCGCCGGCACCGAAGCGGTCGAACCCGCCGGGGCGATGACGTCGCTGGCCTGGACGCGGGCCTGACCGACCTTGACCGAGAGGACCTGCTTCTCGGTGACCGCGTGACCCGTGCCGCCCTCGCTCAGCGAGGCGAACAGCTTGTAGGTCCCCGGCTCCAGGCCGAAGGAGAAGTCCGCGGGGTTGAGCGCCGGAATGTCGTACTTGCCGTTGGTCTCGACGTTCAGCGTGTGGCTGGTGCCCACGATCGTCTCGTTGAAGAAGAACGGCGTCTTTGTCCAGTGGTAGGTCAGGGTCTGCGTCGGGCTCTGGACGTCGAAGTTGTTGCCCGCCTGGTCCTTGACCTGGACCTGGACGTCGTTGCCGTCCTGCTCGTCGAAGTCGAACGCCGAACCGTCGGCGGACGTCCCGACCAGGTCAGCCGCGTAGGCCTGACCGAGCGTGAGGACGGTGCTCTTGTCACCGATCGCGCCGTTCTCGACAACCTGGTCACCCGTCGCCACGTTCGCGATGTAGCGCACGGCGCCGTCCGGGATGGCCTGGGTCGTCGCGACCTGGCCGTTGATGTCCGTGGTGCCGAGGGCGGCGTAGGGGCCGCCGTCAGGACCGCGCGACACGTTGACGCCCGGGATCGGGTTGCCCTTCTGGTCCTTGACCGTGATGGTCGTCGGGACCGGCAGGTTGTTCGGCGGGTTCGTCGGGTTCGCCGACGCCGTGATGGTCGTGATCTCCTGGTTGTAGAGCGTGTAGCCCTCACCGTCGGAGGACGCCGGAAGGGCCGGACCCGTGAACGCGGTGACCTCGACCTGGTCGGGCGCGCTGTAGCCGAACGGAGCGTTCGGGTAGAACGGCTGGATGTCCAGGATGGTCTTGTACTTGTTGGCGGCCGACGCCGTGTCGACGAAGCCGGCGTAGCTGCCGTTCGGAGCCATCACGCCCACCCGGACCGGGCCGGCGGCGTAGGACGTCGTGCCGCTGAGGATGACCTTGTGCTGACCGTCGTTGGCCTTCCAGACACCGAGGTCGCTGCCCGGGGTGACTGCCACCGAGTCGAAGGTGCTCGACACCGTCACCGGGAAGGAGGACCCGGGGTGGTCGAGGCCGTCGAGGTTGGAGTGACCGTTCGCCCGGACGAGCACGCCCACGGCGGGGAGGGTCAGACCGGAGTCGGCAACGGGGTTCCACTCGTAGGAGTAGGAGCCGTCGTCGTTCGGCGAGGTCATGACCGGACCGATGTTGGTCCACGTCGTACCCGCGTCGGTGCTGAACTGGAACCGCACCGAGTCGATGTCGGAGGTCGCGCCCGCAACGAGCGAGATCGTGGTGTTCTGACCGTCGCTCTTCGTCGAGGCCTGGTCGGCGTTCGAGAAGCTGTAGAGGGTCACGTGCTTGTTGGTGAACGCGTTGTCCTGTTGCTGGTCAATCGTGTTCGCGAAGGCTCCGTTGGGCAAAGCCAACGTAGCCAGGGCGCCGACGGCAAGTACTGCCAATCCGCGCCTGATGCCGCTGCTATTCATTGCATTCCCTTTCGGTTTCCCAAGGTGGCGCGAGGGGGGCTACCGGGGATGACCCGGCGGCAGGGAGTCGCGCCGCGTTGCCTCCGAGGAGGCAACCCAGCAGACAGGTGTCCACTGGGGTTCACCGCGAGCCTCCTGCGGCTTGGATCGGTCCAGACAGTTCTTGCAACTTTCCGGAAATCAATGAATCAATCGCACGTAACAGGTTCTGATGGACCTCTCTTAGACGCACGCAAGGCGGACGGCAGAGGGGACACTGGTGACGCCCATACGCAGCAGCGGAGACCGACGCTCCCTCGGTCGACCGCAGCGGCTCCCGCACGACGAGACGGCAATTGCGGGGCCGGGCTACGAGGGCAACAAGCGACTCGCTTGGTTGCTCGCGACGACGCGGATGCTGGGGCCGCGGACGCGGGGACTGCCCCGCGCGGACTTCGTCGCGCCGATGCGCGAGCTCGGCATCCGGATCGACTCCAGCCGGATCTCCCGGTGGGAGTCCGGCCTGGAGTACCTCTCCCCCCGCCTGGTCGCGGCCTACGAGCACGTCGCCGGTCTGCCGCCCGAGCACCTGGGCGTCGTACGGCGCGCGCTCGCGCGCGACGGCCACCTGATCGACCGGCCCCCGAAGAGGCCGGAGCCGCCGGACCCGGCCGAGATCGACGAGGTGCTCGACCGGGTGGACGCCGGCGAGGTGCTGGGCCACGAGTGGCTGTGGCTCGCCGACCAGCTGCACGCCTACGACAACGTCTACCTGCCCCGCCGCACCTGGGAGAGCCTCACCAGCTGCCTGGTCGACGAGCTGGCCCGGGCCGCGACGATGCCCTACCTGGCGCGCTACGAGGCGACGGCCACCCTGCTCGACGCCCGGCAGGCGCAGCCGCACCTGACCAAGAGCGTGGGTCGCTACGTGCTCGACCCCGACGCGGCCGTCGTCACCCCCGTGCTCGCGGTGCTGGCCGACCTGCCGGACGCGGCGGCCAGCGACCTCGCCCTGCGGCTGCTGCAGTCACCCAGCACCAAGCTGCGGCGCAGCGCCGCCATCGTCAGCTCGGCGATGATCGGCCGCGGCCACCTGGACCCGGACGACAACGTGATCGAGCTGTACGTCGGCCACGAGCTCCGCTCCGTGCCGGGGATCCCCTCCGCCGTCACCCTCGACCTCGCCTCCCGCCTCACCGACGAGCGGTTCGACCGGGTCCTGCACGCGACCAACGACGAGGAGGCGCGGACCGCGCTCCGGCACGCGCGCACCAACCACGAGCTGCTGGACGCCGAGGAGGCGCGCACGCTCGCCGACCACATCGGGCTCCACGCCGAGCTGCTGTCCTCGCGCAAGGCTGCGGACCCCGACCAGATGCTGCGTCGGCTGGTCCGCGAGGCGCTCGGCCACGTGCACCGGCCGCGTCGCCACCTGGCCTCGGCGATGCTCCTCGCCAGCCCCTACGCGCACGCGGTCGCCGAGGTGGCCCTCGGCCTCACCGCCCACGACGACGAGCGGCTGGCGTCGCTGTGCTGGTCGCTGGTCGGCCGGATGGCGCCCGCGCTGAGCGCCCACGCGCTCACCGAGCAGCTCTGCGCCGAGACCCGGCCCCGGCTGCGCGCCCGCGCGGCGGGCACGCTGATGTGGGCCGCGGACGAGCTCCCCGACGACGCGGTCGCCGTGCTGGTGCAGGTCGCCACCAACCCGGCCGAGACCGTGGAGACGGCCTCCGCGGCCGTGATCTCCCTGGCTCTCGCCGGTCGCACCGACGACCTCGAGCGGATCGCGACCGACCTCCCGGCGGAGGTCAGCAGTCTTGCGCTGTGGTCGGCGAAGCAGGGACCGTGCATCCGCGACCTCGTCCGGGCGGACGCCTAGGTCACACCGACAGGACCACGGCCGAGCCGTGGCCGAAGAGGCCCTGGTTGGCGGTGATCCCGACCTTCGCGCCCTCGATTTGACGCCCCGTCGCCTGGCCGCGCAGCTGCCAGACCAGCTCGCACACCTGCGCGATCGCCTGCGCCGGCACCGCCTCGCCGAAGCACGCCAGCCCACCGGACGGGTTGACCGGGATCCGGCCGCCGATCGACGTGTCGCCGGCACGCAGCAGCACCTCGGCCTCGCCGCGCTTGCACAGGCCGAGGTCCTCGATCCAGTCCAGCTCGAGCGCCGTGGACAGGTCGTAGACCTCCGCCACGTCGACGTCCTCGGGACCGATCCCGGCCTCCTCGTAGGCGGCGTGGCCGATCGACTCCTTGAACGTCCGCTCCGGCACCCCGGTCGCGGCCGAGGAGTCGGTCGCGAGCAGCGGCATGTCGATCACGGCGTTGGGGAAGGTCGGCGTCACCGTCGAGACGGCGGCCACCCGGACCGGCGAGGCGATCCCGTGCCGGCGGGCGTAGTCGGCCGAGGTGAGCACCACGGCCGCGGCACCGTCGCTGGTCGCGCAGATGTCGAGCAGGTGCAGCGGGTCGGAGACCACCGCGGAGGACAGCACGTCCTCGACGCTGACCTCCTTGCGGTAGCGCGCGTTGGGGTTCTCGAGGCCGTGGCGGGCGTTCTTGACCTTGACCCGGGCGAAGTCCTCCGACGTCGCGCCGTAGAGGTCCATCCGGCGGCGCGCGTAGAGCGCGAAGTAGGCAGGGTTCGTCATGCCCAGCAGGCGGAACCGCAGCCAGTCCGGGTCGTCCCACCGCTCCCCGGCATTGGGGGCGAGGAAGCCCTTCGGCGTGGTGTCGGCGCCGACGACCAGCGCCACCTCGCTCAGCCCGGCCATGATCCGGGCCCGGGCGGTGTCGATCGCCTGGGCGCCGGTCGCGCACGCGGCGTACGACGTCGCGATGCGCGCGCCGTTCCAGCCGAGCGCCTGGGCGAACGTGGACCCGGCGACATAGCCGGCGTAGCCGTTGCGGACGGTCTCGCCGCCCACGACCAGGTCGACGTCGGTCCACGGGATCCCGGCGTCGTCCAGCGCGGCGCGGGCTGCGTGCACGCCGTACTCCACGAAGCTGCGGCCCCACTTGCCCCACGGGTGCATGCCCGCGCCGACGACGGCGACCCCACTCATGCGGACACCGGCTTCCAGCGCCAGACGGTCCGCTCGCCGGACTCGTCGGTGTAGAGCGGCTCGACGACGAGATCGACCTCCGCACCGACGGTCAGGTCGTCCACGCCGAAGCCGGCCGCGACCTGGCCGAGGACGACGATGCCCTCCGGGAGCTCGACCGCGGCGAGCGCGAACGGCTCGAACGGGTCGGTCGGGACGTACGGCGGCGGCGGCTGGTACTGCGCGTCGGTGTAGCTCCAGACGCGCCCGCGCCGGGAGAGCGGCACCTGCTCGTGCTCGTCGCCGGCGCACGCCGGGTTGCGGCAGAACCCCGCCGCAGGCGGGAACACCACGTTGCCGCACGTCGTGCAGCGCGAGCCCAGGAGGGCAGGCTCCGCACCGGTGGTGAACCACCCCTCGACCGCCGGACTGGTCGGCACCGTCGACCACCATCCCATCAGAAACTAGAACGTGTTCTCACTCTAGCGGAAAGCCGGACCGCCGGTCTCCCGCGGGACTAGCCTCCGGCCGTGAGCGACTGGATCCCCGAGCCGGTGGCGACCCCGCCGGCACCCGCGGCCGCGCCCCCGGCGCCGTCGGTCCGGCGCGTGCTCGGCGTCAGCATCTGCCTGGTCCTGCTGGGGATGGGCCTGACCTGGGCGTTCCTGTCGATGCGTGCCGTGATGGGCGTGGGCGGCAGCTGCGCGAGCGGCGGTGCCTACCAGATCGCGACCCCCTGCCCCGACGGCACCTGGCTGATCGCGATCGGCATCCCGATGATGATCATCGCGGCGATGGCCGGCTCGGCGTTCGCGACCGCGCTCGAGGCACCCAACCTGCTCGTGCCGATGTGGGCGTTCCTGTTCACCTCGCTCGGCTGGAACTTCCTCGAGTACGGCGCCCAGGACGGGCTGGTCTGGGGCTGGCTGGTGTGCGGCGTGCTGTTCTGGGCCATGGCCGCGCCGGCCTGGTGGGTGATGGGCGCCGAGCTGGTCGGCACCCTCCGCAAGAAGCCGTCCGGCCTGGTCTGGTGGGCGACGTACGTCGGCCTCGGCGCCTGCGGCGCCTTCCTCGGCCTCGCGATCTACAGCGCCGCGTCCTGACGCCTCCGGTGATCGAGTAGCCCGCGAGAAACGCAACACCCGTTGATCGAGTAGCCCGCGAGAAACGCAAGACCCGTTGATCGAGTAGCCCGCGAGGAACGAGCGGGCGTATCGAGATCCAGATCCCTCCGCTGGTCGAGTAGCCGCCGAGGAACGTTGGGGCCCGCGAGGTCTCGATACGGCCTCGCTCGTTCCTCGCTCGGCCTACTCGACCAACGATTTCGCTGGTCGAGTAGCCGCCGAGGAACGAGGCGGCCCTCCGCTGGTCGAGTAGCCGCCGAGGAACGAGGCGGCCCTCCGCTGGTCGAGTAGCCGCCGAGGAACGAGGCGGCCCTCCGCTGGTCGAGTAGCCGCCGAGGAACGAGGCGGCGTATCGAGACCCGGCGGTGCCTGTGGATGACGATCCCGAGGGGTCTCGCCATCGGGCACGGTGACCGCATGCCCTTCGTCTACATGCTCCGCTGCGCGGACGGCAGCTACTACGTCGGCAGCACCCGCGACCTGGCGCTGCGTCTCTGGCAGCACCAGACGGGGACCGGCGCCGCCTACACGCGGCGGCGACTCCCGGTGGAGCTGGTGTGGAGCGCCGAGTACAGCAACATCGGCGACGCCTTCTTCTGGGAGAAGCGGATCCAAGGCTGGTCCCGCGCGAAGCGTGAAGCGTTGATCCGCGGCGACTACGCGGCCTTGCCGCCGCTGGCGAAGAAGGACTTCGGCAAGCGGATCGACCCGGAAGGCCGCTAGGTCTCGATACGGCCTCGCTCGTTCCTCGCTCGGCCTACTCGACCAACGACAGCCCCGGTGGTCGAGAGCCGCGGGACCGGCAGGTCTCGATACGGCCTCGCTCGTTCCTCGCTCGGCCTACTCGACCAACGACAACCCCGGTGGTCGAGTAGCCGCCGAGGAACGAGGCGGCGTATCGAGACCTACAGGCTCGCCCGCTCGTCGAGCGGGACGAACAGGAACTCCTCGCTGCGGTCCTTTCCGGCGTGCCAGCGGGTGCGCATGAGCGAGATGCCGTCGGTCTCCCAGACCTGGCTCGACCAGCGGGCGCTGCCGGAGAGGAGCCGCTCGACGAGCAGGGAGCTCGGGTCGAGGCCGGTGGTGGCGACGACGAGCTGCGGGCGGAAGACGCGGCGGTCGACGTAGAGCCGGCGGTGCTCGGCGATCATCGGCACGGCGCGGGCGAGGTCGTTGAGCAGGTCCAGCTCGCCCTCCAGGGAGACGACGACCTCGCCGCCGTCGCCCATCCGCGGCGCCCCGAACGAGACCGCGGCGCGCTGCACGCCGGCAAGGTGGTCGGCCATGGCCTGGCCGAGCTTGAGCACCACGTCCTCGGTCAGGTTGCCGAAGCGGGTGATGAGGACGTAGAGCTGGTCCGGCGGCACCGGGGTCATCCCGAGCACGCTCAGCCGGCCGGTGAGCTCGCGGAGCTCCTCCACGACGGGTTGGGGCGGCAGGAACGCCGCGTTGATCATCACCTCGTCACCTCCCAGGCGACTTGCAGACCACGGTGTCCGCGGCCGTGTACGACGTGTGGAACTGCTCCTTGTGGTCGATCTCGTCGTCGCCATGCTTGCGGAAGATCCGCGTGACGTCGACGTCGAAGCCCGACCACCCCGTGTTCGGCTCGCAGTTGGCAGTGTGGAGGACACGGGTCGCGGGCGGGCGGTAGTTGTAGCGGTCCGACGTGACGGACTCGATGTCCCACACCTTCGTGGAGAACATCTGCACGGTCACCTCGCCCTGGCTCGACGGCGTGCTCGGCTTCACGAAGGCGTGGATCAGGACGCCGTAGTCGGTGTCGTTCTTGAAGCGGAGGTCGACGGTCGGCCACGCGACGGTCGCCTCCCGGCCCTCGGGATAGCGGTCGATGTAGAACGAGTGCGGCTTGTGCTCGACGTCCTCGAGACCGGCGAAGAACATCGCGTTGAACGTGGTCGTCGCCATCTGGGAGACCCCGCCGCCGTAGTCCTGCACAAGGACGCCGCCCTGGATCGTGTAGCCGATCGTGAAGCCGTTCTCCTTGGTGCGCTCCCCCACGGTCCGGTTGAGCGAGAACGTCTCGCCGGGCTTGAGCACGGTGCCGTCGATGAGCTCGGCCGCGCGGCCGATGTTCTGGTTGCGGTAGTCGGCGTGCGGGTAGTACGTCGTGAACTCGGAGACCTTCTCCTTGATCCCCAGGTCGCGCGCGTCCTTCGTGGTGAAGTCGGCCGGCTCCACCTCCGCGTGGACCTTGGCCTCCCGCTTCCCCTCGGGGGCGGTCAGCACCGACAGGAACGTGGTCTTCACGTCCGCCGGCGTGTAGTCGACCCCGGGCTTCGCCGGGACCACCCGCGGCTTCCCGTCCACGAGCCGGACCGTCGCGTCGACCGGTTTCCCGCGGGTCGTCGCCTCGTCGACGAGCGACGTGAGCCGCGACCAGTCCACGTGCGGCACGAGCACGCCGCCCTCCGGGCGCATCGAGAGCGCGGGCCCGTACTGCTCGGGTCGGAGCCGCACGGTGTTCGCGCCGAAGCGGAGCAGGACCGGTGCCGCCATCGCCGGGTTGGCGAAGTCCTTGAGCGCCCTGCGCACGTCGGCGTCGTCGATGTCCGGCGCGGCCACGTGGACGTCGAGGTCGATCGAGTCGTCCCCGGTCAGGAACGCCTCGGCGAGCGCGTCCCGCGCCGCCCCGGTGTCGATCGCCTGCCCCGGCTCGGGGTCGACGGTCCGCACACCGTGCCGGCTGAAGAGCACCTTGCCGTCGCGCGGCGGCATGCCCAGGCCCTCGGCGAGCCGGTCGAGCCGGGTCTCGAGGCGGTGCTCGTCGACCTGCACGACCGCGTCGACGTCGTCACCGCCGGTGAAGAAGTCCCACTGCCGCGCCGGCGTCCAGCTCTGCACGGCACCCGCGGCGTCCAGGGTCGCGTCGTAGTCGATGGAGAACCCGATCTCCGCCGGCGTCACCCGCACGCTCCGGCCCGACCCGTCGCTGCCGACGGTCAGGGTCACCGGGTGGTCGGCGCGCTCGTGGAACGCCGTCTCGAGCGCCGTCCGCGCGTCCGCGCGCGACAGGCCGCCCACGTCGACGCCGGAGATCGTCGTGCCGCGCGGGACCTTGTCGCCGTTGGCCGCAGCGGTCGCGGCGTACGCACCACCCACCAGCAGGAGGAGCACCAGCACGACGCCGATCACCAGCCAGCCACCGGGGCGCTCGCGTCGCCCCGACGAGGGCACGCCCGAGTCGGACTCGTCCCAGAACGTCACCCGGCGATCCTAGGTGGCCGGACCCCGCCGGTTGAGCAACCCGACGAAGCCCCCGACGATCACCACCGGGGCGGTGAGCACGAGCACGATCCCGCGTGCGTCCTGCGCGACGAGTACGTCGCCCTCGGGCCTCCCGACCGAGAGCAGGCCGACCGCCGCGGTCCACCCGAGCGCGAACGGCAGGCGCCCCCAGCCCGCCGGCAGCGCGACGAGCGTGGCGGCCACGGTGGCCAGCGCCAGCAGCAGGCCGCAGGTCCAGCCGTGCACCGCGACCGAGAAGGTGCCGACGGCACACCCGCCGGTCAGCGACACCGCGCCGACCGCCAGCCGGACCGGGAGCGGCACGAGGGTCAGGCGCCAGCGGCGTCGGCGAGGCCGGCGAACAGGTCCGCCTCCCGGCCGTTGTCGCCGACCGGCCCGAGCGTGCCCTTGACCAGGCGGTACTCCTCGATGCCCATCGCCTGCGCGCCCTGGTTGTTCGACAGCGCGAAGAACGGGCCGTCGGTGGTGATCTGGGTGGCGTGCTTCGCCAGGGCGGCGAGCTTGCGCTCGCCGTACTCCGACGCGTCGACCTCGGTGGAGACGTCCTCGTCGGCGGTGAACATGGGCGGCAGCGGGCCGTCCGGGTCGAGCCCGTTGAACGGCGTCTCGTGCCCCGCGTCGCGCATGGCCCGCAGCCCCTGGCGCATCCGGCCCTCGCTCAGGGTCCCCCAGTAGATCTTGGCGATGTCCCAGGCCTCGCCGAGGTCCTTGCGGTAGGACGGCGCCGCGGCCAGCATCGCGCCGTACATCGCCACCCGGTGGGCCTGGATGTGGTCGGGGTGCCCGTAGTTGCCGAACTCGTCGTAGGTGACCAGCACCTGCGGCCGCACCTCGCGGATCACCGCGACCAGGTGGGTCGCGGCCTCGGTGAGGTCGGCGTGCCAGAACGCGTTGTCGTGGATGGTGTCGGCGGGGATGGCGTGCCCGTCCTCGTGCCACTGCATCCCGGAGTCGCGGTAGGTGCCGAAGCCGCCGAGGAACCGGTGGTCGGTGACCCCGAGCTCCTTCATGGCCTCGTCGAGCTCGCCGCGGCGGTGCTCCCCGAGGCCGTCCTCCTTGTCGGCGGCGAGGTGCTCGAGGTCCGGCACCAGGATCTCGCCCATCTCGCCGGCGGTGCAGGTGACGAGCGTTACGCCGTACCCCTCGGCGACGTACTTCGCCATCGTCGCGCCCTGCCCGATCGTCTCGTCGTCGGGGTGCGCGTGGACCAGCAGCATGCGGAGGGCCGGGGCGGGGGTTTGGGCCATGTCCCGAAGCGTAATGATCTGGTCCATGCGTCTCGGTGCCCGCCTCGTCCGTCCCGTGCTCCTCGTCGTCCCGGGCGCGCTGCTGGCGTCCTCGCTCGCCGCGTGCGGCGGCTCGGACGACTCCGGCTCCGACGGCGGCAGCGGGGGCAACCCGCTGGCCGGGTCCCGTCTAGCGGACGCGCTCGCCGCGGCGCCGGCGGAGGCGACGTCGGTCGAGTTCGTGGACCGCGCGGCGCTCGCGGAGCGCTACGGCGTCGACGACGTCGCTCCGGATGCGGACGAGGACGAGCGCACGGCCTACGCCACCGCCCTCGTCGACGCGCCGGCCGCGACCGAGCTGGCGTCGTACGTCGTGCAGATGGCCGACGCCGCGTTCAGCGAGCTGGACCTGGAGTGGCAGGCCACCGTCGACGGTCCCGACGAGATGCACGCGCAGGTGTGGCGGGTCCGGGACGACCTCGACCTCGACGCCGTGGCCGACGACCTCGCCGACGCGGGGTACACCGCCTCCGGCTCCGCGGACGCGCAGCGGTTCACCGCCGACCTCTCCAGCGTCGACAGCGCCACCGGCCTGATCGGCGGCCGCTACCCGCAGACCATGCTCGACGTCGCCGTCGTTCCGGACGACCACGTGATCGTCTCGGGCGCCTCGACCGACGCCGTGGTCGACGCGATCAGCGGGGCCGCGGACTCGCTGGCCGGGAGCGGAGCCTTCGACGACGTCCTCGACAGCGCCGACCCGCCGAGCGACCTCGAGTACGCCGAGCTGCGCCGCGGTGACGACACCTGCGGCGTGCCCGCGGCCGCCGGCCCCGACTCTGAGGAGGCAGCGGACAGCGACGCCCAGCTGGGCACCGCGGTGGCCTCCGGCTGGTTCACCAGCGGCGAGGGTGACGACCGGGGTGTGCTGCTGTTCGGGGACGGGGACGCCGCGGCGGCCGACGCCGACCAGCGGGAGACCTACCTCGCCGACTTCGCCGAGTTCTACGGCCTCGACATCGACTTCGCCGTCACCCAGGACGACGACGCCGTCCGCGTCACGTCCGACGCCGCCGACGCACGCACGGTCGTCAGCGCGCTCCAGCGCAACGAGGGGCCGCTGGCGTGCGAGCCGGCCTGACCGCGGTCAGTCGCCCCGCTTGAGCCGGCGCGGCTCGGTGGGGAGCGGCAGCGGCGGGGCCGGCGGGCCGTCGTCGCCGTCGAGGTCGAGCCAGCCGTCGTAGGCCTCCACCAGCAGCTCGAGCCGGATCGCGGGAGCATCGGTGAGCACGGCCCACGGGTGGTCCTCGTCGTCGTCCTCGCCCTGAAGCCGCTCGCGGACGACCGTGGCCTCGAAGCCGTCGCCGACCAGCGCGAGGGCGGCGGCCCGCGCGTCGTCCTCGTCGAAGAAGATGCCCCGCACGGGCCTAGTATCGCCGCCGTGGCGCACGAGGACCCAGCCCAGCCCGTCGTCGGGGTGCACCTGACCCGCACCGAGGAGAACGTCGCCGAGATCGACGCCCTCACCTCCCTGGTCATGGAGCACGGCGGCGCGCGGGTGGGCGTGGCAGGCGTGCTGGACGACCTGGCGCACCGCGTACGGCGTACCTTCGCGCCCACGCCGCGCCTGCTCGGCCGCGCGGTGACCCGGGCCCTCACCTGGGAGCGGACCGACCGGCAGGACCCGGACTGGTGGCCGCAGGGCATCTCCTCCTCGGTGCGCACCGGTCTCGACCGCGACGCGCTCGTGGTGTCCTGGTACAGCAAGGCCGGGGCGGGGTCGCGGGTGAGCGTGGTCGACCTCGCGTCCCACGGCTACGAGCACGTGCTGCTGGTCCGGCCGACCCTCGTCGACGGGCGGGCCGGCCTGAAGCCGCTCGCCGTGCACGCCGGCGGCATCGTCTGGCACGGCGGCCACCTGCACGTCGCCGCCACCGGCCGGGGCTTCTTCACCTGCCGCTTCGACGACGTGCTGCGGGTGCCCGACGGCACCGGGCTCGCGACGTTCGGTCACCGCTTCGTGCTGCCGGTGCGCTTCGCCTACCAGGCGCAGACCGACGAGGGGTTCGAGCGGCTCCGCTACTCCTTCCTCTCCCTCGACCGCAGCACCGAGCCGCCGGCCCTGCTCGCCGGGGAGTACGGCTCGGCGCGGCAGACCCGCCGGCTCGCGCGGTTCCCCACCGACGCCGGGACCGGCCTGCTGGCCACCGACGACGACGGCCTCTCCCGGCCGGTGCTCGACGAGCGCGGCGAGGTCCGGATGCAGGGCGCCGTGGTCGCGGCGGGGAGCTACTACGTGACCGCGTCCCAGGGCTCGTGGAAGCCGGGCACCGTCTACGCCGGCCGGCCCGGGTCGTGGCGCCGGCACCGCTGGGTCACTCCCCCGGGACCCGAGGACCTGGTGTGGTGGCCCGCCACCGACCTGCTGTGGTCGGTCACCGAGCACCCGCGCAAGCGGTGGATCTACGCGATGCGGCGGACGTCCCTGCCACCCGCGGAGTGAGGGCCCCGGCTCAGCCGGGACGGCCGAGCCACCGCGGGACGTGGGCGCGGTAGTCGTCGTACTCCTCGCCGAAGTTGGCGCGCATCGCCCTCTCCTCGGCCGGGATCTGGGTGCGGTCGATGACCGCGACGAACGCGGCGACCGGCAGCGGCGTCAGCCAGCCGCCGCGACCGACCGCGTGCGCAGTGAGGAGGCCTGCCATGCCGACGTACATCGGGTTGCGGGTGAACCCGTAGGGGCCGCTCGTCACCATCGACGTCGCGCGTCCGGGGTCGAACGGGTTGACGGTGGTGTGGTGCCTGCGGAACGCGACGTCGGCAGCCGCGATCACGCCGAGGGAGCCGAGGGCGAGCGCGGCGCCCGCGACCTTGCGGAAGGTCCCCGACCGGCGTTCGGGAGCGACCGCGCGTTGCACGAGCGCACCGGCGACCGCGTAGGCAGGAGGCGGGACGACGGGCAAGCGATCAGCTCCGGGCGAGACGGAGCTTGAACCGCTGGAGCATCCGCCCTCTGGGCGCCGTCCCGACGGTCGGGTTGCCGATCACGATCCCGTCCTTGCCGTCGACCGTGACGGGGGCCTTGACCCCGTCGTCGCTCGTGACCTCGACCTGCTGGAGCTGCCTCCAGAGGTCGGTCCACCAGCCGTCACTACCGGTCATCGCCGGCTCCTTTCACCCGAGAAGACTGCACCTCGAACCGTACGACGTGCCGCGCCCGGCCTGCGTTGCGTCCGAGGCGTGTCGGAGTGTTGGCGGTGGTCGAGCCCTTGTTGGTCGAGTAGCCCGAGCGCCCTGGCGCGAGGGCGTATCGAGACCAGGTCGCCGGTGGTCGAGGAGGTCGCGCAGCGACCGTCGCGAGACCTCTGTTCAAACCTTTTGAAGATTGACGTGGGCGCTCGCCGCGGCGCGCGAGCCCGCCGGTGGTTGAGGTGCGAGGCGCCCCAGCGCCGAGCCTCGAAACCCCCGGCGCACCGCCTGTGATCCACAGCCAGGGAATCGAGAATCACTAGTCCACAGGAGGGTTTCCGGCTCGGCAATGTGTCGGCGGTCGGTGGTTGAATTCTCGTATGGATCTCGGGAACACCCCCTC
>DATMHR010000004.1:0-9754 GCA_035554955.1 Nocardioides sp.
ACCTGTGACTGCTTCAACGTGCCGGTATTGACGTTCGTCGACGTGCCCGGCTTCCTGCCCGGAACGTCGCAGGAGTGGGACGGCATCATCCGCCGCGGCGCCAAGCTGATCTTCGCCTACGCCGAGGCGACCGTGCCGAAGATCACCGTCATCACGCGCAAGGCCTACGGCGGCGCGTACGACGTCATGGGCTCCAAGCACCTGGGCGCCGACGTCAACCTCGCCTGGCCCACCGCCCAGATCGCGGTCATGGGCGCCCAGGGCGCAGCCAACATCGTCTACCGCCGCGAGCTCGCCGCCATCACAGAGAGCGGCGGCTCCCCCGAACAGGTCGACGCCCGCCGCGCCGAACTGATCGACGAGTACGAGACCACCCTGGCCAACCCCTACATCGCCGCCGAACGCGGCTACGTCGACGCCGTCATCTCCCCCCACGAGACCCGCATCGAGATCGTCCGCGCGCTCCGGTTGCTGCGCACCAAGCGGGAGACCCTCCCGCCCAAGAAGCACGGGAACATCCCGCTGTGAGCGACGAGAAGGCGGCCGAGCAGCCGCAGGCTCCTGTGCTCCGCGTCGTGAACCCCGACGCCACGCCCGAGGAGATCGCCGCGGTGGTGGCGGTGTTCTCGGCGCTGGGCGGGGGCGAGCCCGCGCCGGCGCCGCCGCGGTCGGAGTGGGCCAACCCGGTCCGCCGGATGCGCGCACCCCACCGCCACGGCCCCGGCGCCTGGCGCGCCAGCGCGCTCTAGGACCTGGCGAAGAACACCCGCAGGTCGGCGACGACGTCCTCCGGCACCTCGAGCGCGGCGAAGTGCCCGCCGCGGGGGTACGTCGCCCAGTGCTGGATGTTGGCGTTGTCGCGCTCGGCGAACGCCCGGATCGTCTGGAAGTCGTCCTTGAACACGGCGACCCCGATCCGGCCCCGGCTGACGACCGGCTCGGCACCGGAGCGGCCCTCCTCGAAGTGGTAGCGCGCCGCCGAGGCATAGGTGTTGGTCAGCCAGTAGAGCGACGCCTGGGCGATCACCTGCTCGGGCGTCACCAGGCTGGTGCCGTTGCCGAAGCTCTCCAACAGCTCGCTGTAGGCGAGGGTGCCGACGGGTGAGTCCGCCAGGGCGGCGCCGATCGTCTGCGGCCGGCTGCCGTTCATGGCGTTGTAGCCGCCGACGCTCTGGAACCACTGCAGGTGCGCGAGGGCGGCGTACTCCTCGGGGCCGAAGCCGTCCATCTCCCCCTCGGCGCCGGTGGGGAACGAGAACAGCTGGAGCACGTGCGCGCCGAGGAAGCCCTCGGGGTCGAGCACCGCCAGCTCGCGGCCGATCATCGCGCCGGCGTCGCTGCCGTGCACGCCGTAGCTGTCGTAGCCGAGCCGCCGCATCAGGGTGTCGTAGGTCCGCGCGACCCGCGCCATGGTCCAGCCGCCGTCGGCGACCGGGGTGGAGAAGCCGAAGCCCGGCATCGACGGGATGACGACGTGGAAGGCGTCCGCCTCGGAGCCGCCGTGGGCGACGGGGTCGACGAGCGGGTCGATCAGGTCGAGGAGCTCGGTGAACGAGCCGGGGTAGGTGTGCGCGAGCAGCAGCGGCGTCGCGCCCTCGACCGCGGAGCGGACGTGCACGAAGTGGATGGTCTGCCCGTCGATGTCGGTCAGGAAGTTGGGGCGGGCGTTGATCCGGGCCTCCTCCGCGCGCCAGTCGGACCGCTGCCAGCGGCCGACCATGTCGCGCAGGTAGGACTCGGGCGTGCCGTAGTCCCAGGTGTCGCCGGGGGCCGCCGGCGCGAACCGGGTCGCGACGAGGCGGCGCTGCAGGTCGTCGACCTCGGCCTGGGCGATCTCGACGGTGAAGGGGCGGATGTCGGTGGTGGTCATGGCTGTCTCCTTGGTTGGGTTCCGACCTCGTGACCACGACGCTAGAGAGGGTTCAGGAACGTTTCTTTCCGTTAATCTGGCTCAGTGGCAGGAACGTCCGCACGACTTCTCGCGCTGCTCGGCCTGCTCCAGAGCCGCAGCGACTGGAGCGGCGCCGAGCTCGCGGAGCGGCTGGCCGTCACCGACCGGACGGTCCGCAACGACGTCTCCCGGCTCCGGGAGCTGGGCTACCCCGTCGACGCGGCGCGGGGGCCGGGCGGGCGCTACCGGCTCGGCGCCGGCGCGCGGCTGCCCCCGCTCCTGCTCGACGACGAGGAGGCGGTGGCGGTCGCTGTCGGGCTCCGGGCCGCGACGGGCATGGCCGGCTTCGAGGAGACCGGCGGCCGCGCGCTCACCAAGCTCGAGCAGGTGCTGCCCGACCGGCTGCGCCGCCGGCTCTCCGCGCTGCGCGCCTCGACGAGCGCCGGACCGGTCAACACCGACTCCAACGTCGAGGACCCCGAGGTCGACGCGGCGGTCCTCAACGACGTCGCGACCGCGATCCGCGACCACCTCGGCCTGCGCTGCTTCTACGCCGAGGAGCCCACCGAGATCGAGCCCTACCACCTGGTGGCGTGGCAGCGGCGCTGGTTCCTCGTCGCGCGCGAGCCGGTGAGCGGCGTGTGGGCGCCGTACCGGGTGGACTGGCTGCGGCTGCGCACCCCCGGCGGCCGGCCGTTCCGGCCGCGGGAGTTCCCGGGCGACCTGACCGAGTTCGTCGTCCGCGAGGTCGCCCGGACCGGGTGGGCGGTGCACGCCCGGCTGGTCATCGAGGCGCCGGCGGAGGAGGTCGTGGCGCGGATCAACCCGGCGGTCGGGACGGTCGAGCCGCGGCCCGACGGCCGCTCGGTCCTGGTGACCGGCGGCGACAGCCTCGAGGTGGTCGCGGTGTGGATCGGGATGCTCGGCCTGGACTTCACGGTCGAGGAGCCCGCCGCCCTGGTCGACCACGTCGGGACGCTCGCCGCCCGCTACGAGCGGGCCGTGTCCGGCTCCTCCGCGGCTCCTCCCGAGGGGTGAAGCGAGCGGTCGGGACGCTCGACTAGGGTCGCGACATGACGCGCTCCGTTGACTCTCGGACCGACCAGTTCGTCGACGACATCGCCGCCGCCGACCCGATCGCGGCGACCGCGGTCGGCATCCCGGGCTACGACCACCTGCTGCCCGACCTCTCCCCCGACGGCTTCGCGGCCCGCGAGGACCTGGTGCGCTCCGCGGTCGGTGACGTGCGCGGACTCACGCCCGCCGACGAGCGCGAGTCCATCGCCCGCGACGCCTTCCTCGAGCGCAACGGCCTGGAGGTCGAGCGGATCGACGCCGGCCTCGCGCGCCACGAGCTGTCGGTCATCTCCGGCTGGACCAACGCGGTCCGCGAGGCGTTCGACCTGATGGGCACCGACACCGCGGAGGACTGGGAGGCGATCGAGGAGCGGCTGTCCGGCGTACCCGCGGCGCTCGAGGGCTACCGCACCACCCTGCTCGACGAGGCCGGCGCGGGACGCGTCGTCGCCCGGCGCCAGTACGTCCAGCACGCCAAGCAGATCCGCGGCTGGACCAAGCAGGGTCCCGGCAACTACTTCCTCGACCTCGCCGCGAAGGCACCCGAGGGCGCCCGCGACGCGGTCGTGAAGCAGGCCGAGGCGGCCGCCGCGGCGTACGTCGACTTCGCCGACTTCCTCGACCGCGATCTCGCGCCGCGCGGCCGTGAGGCCGACGGGGTCGGGCGCGAGCACTACGCCCTGGCCTCGCGGGAGTTCCTGGGCGCGAAGGTCGACCTCGAGGAGGCCTACGCGTGGGGCTGGCAGGAGCTCAAGCGCATCGAGGACGACATGGCCGCGACCGCGCAGCGGGTCGTGCCCGGCGGGTCCGTCGACGACGCCGTCGCCGCGCTGGACGCCGACCCGGCGCGCGACCTCGGCACCCGCGAGGCGTTCCAGGCCTGGATGCAGCAGAAGTCCGACCAGATCCTGGCCGAGTTCAACGGCGTGCACTTCGACATCGCCGAGCCGATCCAGACGCTGCTCTGCAAGGTCGCCCCGGTCAACGACGGCGGCGCCTGGTACACGCCCCCGTCGGAGGACCTGTCCCGCCCCGGCACGATGTGGTTCTCCTTCACCGACGACCAGGAGCACCTCTCGACCTGGCGCGAGACCACCACCGTGTTCCACGAGGGCGTGCCGGGCCACCACCTCCAGTGCGCACAGGCGGTCTTCCGTGCCGACCTGCTCAACCGCTGGCAGCGGCTGATGTGCTGGGTCAGCGGCCACGGCGAGGGCTGGGCGCTCTACTCCGAGCGGCTGATGGACGAGCTCGGCTTCTTCGACGACCCGGGCGACCGGATCGGGTTCCTGGACATGCAGGGCTTCCGGGCCGCGCGGGTGATCGTCGACATCGGCGTGCACCTCGGGCTCGCCATCCCGCAGGACAACCCCTTCGGCTGGCGGCCGGGCGAGATCTGGGACGCCGACCGGGTGCTGGAGTTCATGCTCGCCCACTCGCGGCACGAGGAGGGCCAGGTGCGGTTCGAGGTCAACCGCTACCTCGGCTGGCCGGGCCAGGCGCCGTCCTACAAGCTCGGCGAGCGGATCTGGCTCCAGGCCCGCGACGACGCCAAGGCGCGCGCCGGCGCGGACTGGGACCTCAAGGCGTTCCACACCGCCGCGCTCAACCTCGGCTCGCTCGGGCTCGACCCGCTCAAGGCGGCGCTGGCGCGGATCTGACCCGCGCGGGTTGTCGGCGCGGCGACGTAGCGTCCGGATCGTGCTCGAGCTGGGGCGCGCGGAGGCGCGGCGGGTCGCCTTACGGGCGCAGCTGCTGGACGCGCTGCGGCCGCCGGCGCTGGTGCCGATGGTCGACGACCTGACCCTGCTCCAGGTCGACCCGACCGCGGCGATCGCGCCCAACGTCGACCTGGTCAGCTGGTCGCGGCTCGGGGACGGCTTCGACCACTCCGACCTGACCTTCGCGCTGGAGAGCGAGCGGTCGCTGGTCGAGCTGTCGTCGTTCATCCGCCCGATGGACGACGTCGGCATGGTCCTCGCCGTCGCGCGCGAGGAGATGCACCCGCGGGCGCGGGAGTGGGTCGCGACCAACGACGGGTTCCGCCGCGACGTGCTCGCACGGCTGGCCGACGAGGGCCCGGTGACAGCGGCGGCGATCCCCGACACCTGCCAGGAGCCGTGGGAGTCGACCGGCTGGACCAACGACAAGAACGTCGGCCGGATGCTCGAGCTGCTGTGCCGGCTGGGCGAGGTGGCGATCAGCGGCCGGCAGGGGAAGCTCCGCACCTGGGACCTTCCCGAGCGGGTCTACCCCGCCGACCTGGTGGTGCCGTCCGTGGACCAGGCGCGGAAGGTGCTCGACGAGCGCCGGCTCGCCTCGCTCGGCATCGCCCGGGTCACCAGCAGAGGAAACACCGGCGAGGAGCTGGGCGCGGGAGGACTGGGCATCGCGTGCACCGTCGAGGGGACGTCGGGCGCGTGGCGGGTCGACCCCGAAGCGCTGGACGGGCTCGACGACCTCGACGGTCGCACCGCGTTGCTCTCCCCGTTCGACCGGCTGGTCTACGACCGGGAGCGCGCGCTCGACCTGTTCGACTTCGAGTACGTCCTGGAGATGTACAAGCCCGCGGCGCAGCGGCGCTGGGGCTACTTCGCCCTGCCGATCCTGCACGGCGACCGGCTGGTCGGGAAGCTCGACGCCAAGGCCGACCGCAAGAAGGGCCTGCTCCACGTCCACGCCGTGCACGAGGACTTCCCGTGGGAGCCGGAGATCGGTGACGCCGTCGACGCCGAGGTCGACGCCCTCGCTGCGTGGCTGGGGCTCGAGGTCGTGCGCGGCTGATACCTGACGATGCTGCGGGGTCAGAGAACAGCGATGCGGAATTCAGGGAAAGCGCTGTCGGACGCCGCCCGCTCGAGCCACTGGTCGAGGCACGCGCCGCACAGCACGTAGGAGGCGGCGACGTCGTCGCACCCGGCTGCCCTGCACACGACCGTCACGCGGACGTACGCCGGCCGCCCGCACGGTCGCAGGCCCGGCCCGCTGCCGTGGTCACAGTCGCAGCGCGGCACGCCCCGCGGGCGCAGCGTCCGGGGAGAGGGCGTCTGGCGGAGCTTGCGGGTGTTGGACATCAGGTTCCTCCTGGGCGGCATCGGGACGCGTGTCACGGTTGCCAGGAGGGCCGACACCGGAGGAGGTCTGTCCACAGGGCCTTCGTCGCAACCGGTCGTTCCGGCTCCTTGTGGACAACAGGTGGCCGGCGTCGAGCAGTCGCCCGGGGCCGTTCGTTAGGGTCTCGCGGCGTGACGACCTTCGTGCTCGCTTCCGCGTCGCCGGCCCGCCTCAAGGTCCTCCAGGCGGCAGGCCTCGACCCGACGGTCATCGTGTCGGGGGTGGACGAGTCGCAGGCCGACGGGCTGCCGCCATTCGAGGTGGCGCTGCAGCTGGCGGAGCTCAAGTGCGACGCGGTCGCCGCGCGCGCGGAGGTGCCGGCGGACGCCCTGGTGCTGGGGTGCGACTCGGTGCTGGAGCTGGACGGCGAGGCGCTCGGGAAGCCCGGCACCGAGGAGGAGGCGGTCCGGCGCTGGCAGGCGATGCGCGGCCGCTCCGGTGTGCTCTACACCGGCCACTGCCTGCGTGACGTCGCCACCGGCCGTACGGCCGCGGCGACCGCGGCGACGACGGTGTTCTTCGCCGACGTGTCCGACGAGGAGATCGCGGCGTACGTCGCCACCGGCGAGCCGCTGCACGTGGCGGGGGCGTTCACGGTGGACAGCCTCGGCGGCGCGTTCGTCACCGGGATCGAGGGCGACCACCACAACGTCGTCGGCGTCAGCCTCCCGCTGCTCCGCGAGCTGGTGCTCGAGCTCGGCCACGTCTGGACCGAGCTCTGGCACCCGGCCCGCGGCTGATCACTCGACGGGCAGGCCGAGGCCCCGGGCGATGAGCATCCGCTGCACCTCGGACGTGCCCTCGCCGATCTCGAGGATCTTGGCGTCGCGGTAGAACCGGGCGACGGGGTACTCCTCCATGAAGCCGTAGCCGCCGAAGACCTGGGTCGCGATCCGGGTGGCGGTGACCGCCGATTCGGAGGTGTAGAGCTTGGCGACCGAGGCAGCCTGCTTGAAGTCCTTCATCGAGGGCCCGCCGGGACCCGCCATCGCGTCCTTCATCGCCGCCGCGCGGTAGGTCAGCAGGCGCGAGGCGTGCAGCATCACCTCGAGGTCGGCGATCTGGAAGGCGACGCCCTGCTTGCGGCCGATCGGGCCGCCCATCGTCTGCCGCTCGCCGGCGTACTCCACGCACAGGTCGACGCACGCCTGGATCAGGCCGACGGCCAGGGCGGCGATCGCGACCCGGCCGTCGTCGAGGGTGGCGAGGAACTGCGCGTAGCCGCGGCCCCGCTCGCCGAGCAGGTGGTCTCCCGGCACCCGGCAGTCCTCGAACGTGAGCGCGTGGGTGTCGGAGATGTGCCAGCCGAGCTTGTCGTAGGGCGGCTCGGTAGTGAACCCGGGCGTGCCCGACGGGACGATGATCGCCGAGATCTCCGCCGAGCCGTTCTCGCGCGTCCCGGTGCGCGCGGTCACCGTCACCACCGAGGTGATGTCGGAGCCGGAGTTGGTGATGAACTGCTTGGCGCCGTTGACGACCCACTCGCCGTTGTCGAGCTCCGCCTTGGTGCGGGTCGCGCCCGCGTCGGAACCGGCACCCGGTTCGGTGAGGCCGAAGCCGGCGAGCCGCTGGCCGGCGACGAGGTCGGGCAACCAGGTCTTCTTCTGCTCCTCCGAGCCGAAGGTCAGGATCGGGTTGATCCCCAGGCCGACGCCGGCCTCGAGGGTGATGCCCATCGACTGGTCCACCCGGCCGAGCTCCTCGATCGCGAGGCAGAGCGAGGTGAACGGCCCGTCCTCGGGGGTGAGCCCGGCGCCGCCGTACTCCTCCGGAGCGGTGAGCCCGAACAGGCCGAGATCGCCCAGCTTCTGCACGAGGTCGGTCGGGAAGTGGTGGTCCTTGTCCCACTGCGCGACGTGCGGCGCGATCTCGGACTCGGCGAAGTCGCGGACCGTACGACGGAACTCCTCGTGCTCACGGGACAGCTCAAAGCTCATGCCCGCAGTGTAGGCACAGAGGTTAACGCTCGTTAACCCCTCGCCTCCGCCTAGGCTCCCCCCATGTTCAAGATCATGCTGGCGCTCCACCTGCTCGCCGCGATCTTCGCGATCGGTCCGCTCGTCGGCGCGGCGACCACGGCGTCGCGAGGCCTCCGCAAGCCCGACGCGGACGCGACGCAGTCCGCGGCCCGCACGCTGGAGATCTACTCCTACGCCTCGGTCGCCGTCGTCATCCTCGGCATGGGCCTGATGTCGGCGAAGGAGGACGGCGAGAAGGTCGCCGAGTTCGGCGAGCTGTGGATCTGGCTCTCGGTGATCCTCTGGGTCGTCGCCGTCGCGATCGTCCTCGCCGGCATGGTCCCCGCCCTCAAGAAGGCCGCCACCACCATCCGCGACGGCGGCGCCGTCGACGCGCTGGTCGGCCGCACCGCCGCGATGGGCGGGGTCACCGCCCTAGTCTACGCCGGCATCGTCTTCCTGATGGTCTACAAGCCCGGCTCCTGAGCGCCGGTGGTGGCGGGAGACCCGGCACGCCATGATGCGGCCATGCGTTACGCGATGACCGGTGCGACCGGGTTCCTCGGCGGGGTGCTCGCCCGCCAGCTGCGCGACTCGGGCCACGACGTGGTGGCGCTGGTGCGCGACCCCGCCCGGGCGACCGACCTCGAGGGCCTCGGCGTCGAGCTCGTCGTCGGCGACCTCGACGACACGGCCGCGCTGGACCGGCTGCTCGAGAATGCGGACGGGTTCTTCCACGTCGCCGGCTGGTACAAGCACGGGCGCCGCGAGGCAGAGACGTTGCGGCGGGTCAACGTGGACGGCACCCGCAACGCGCTCGAGGCGGCGAGGCGGGCCGGCAACGTGCGGACGGTCTACACCTCGACGATCGCGCTCAACTCCGACACCCGCGGCGCCGTCCGGGACGAGACCTACCACCACCAGGGGCCGTGGTCGTCGAACTACGACCGCACCAAGTGGGAGGCGCACGAGATCGCCAAGGAGTACGCCGCCGCGGGGCTCCCGCTGGTCATCGTGCAGCCGTCCGCGATCTACGGCCCCGGCGACACCGCCAGCTCGCTGGGCCAGCTCACCCGCCAGATCATCGACGGCAAGCCGACCCTCGGACCGCGCGGCGGGGGCTCGTCGTGGAGCCACGTCGAGGACGTCGCCCGCGGCCACGTCCTCGCGATGGAGAAGGGACGGGACGGCGAGTCCTACATCCTCGCGGGCGAGCGGGCGCCGTACGCCGAGGTGTTCGGGTGGGTGAAGCAGCACGCCCGTGCGCGGACGCCGGTGATCTTCCTGCCGCGGCCGCTGATCCGCGTGTTCGCGGCGCTGACCTGGCAGCTGGAGCGGTTCGTCCCGTTCCCCCAGGCGATGACCGCGGAGGCGGCGCGCGCGGGGATGGGCACCTACTACGGGGACTCCTCCAAGGCGGAGAGCGAGCTCGGCTGGACGCACCGCCCGGTGCGCGAGGGCATCCGTGAGACCGTCGAGGCGGAGCTCGCAGCGGCACGCTGAGCGTCCCACCACGCGCACCCCGGACCGGCCCTCGTGGCGGATGCCCCTAGACTCCCGACGTCGTACCGAGCCCGACGAGGAGCTGACACGTGCCCGACATCAAGCCGCTGAAGAAGGTCCTGATCGCCAACCGCGGTGAGATCGCGGTCCGGGTGATCCGTGCGTGCAAGGACGCCGGGATCGGGAGTGTGGCGGTCTACGCCGAGCCGGA
>DATMHR010000005.1:0-38296 GCA_035554955.1 Nocardioides sp.
CCAGTCCAAGCTGACGCTGATGAGCGAGTCGCTCCGCAACGACGGCCGGATCTGGGTGCCGAAGAAGAAGGAGGACTGCACCAAGGACCCGCGGGAGATCCCCGAGGAGGACCGCGACTACTACCTGGAGCGGATCTACCCGTCCTTCGGAAACCTGGTGCCGCGTGACATCGCGTCCCGTCAGGCGAAGAACGTGTGTGACGAGGGACGCGGGGTCGGGCCGATGGTCGGCGACTTCCGCCGCGGCGTCTACCTCGACTTCACCGACGCGATCGCGCGCCTCGGCGAGGACGCCGTGCGGGAGAAGTACGACAACCTCTTCGACATGTACGAGCGGATCACGGGCGAGAACCCCTACGAGGTCCCGATGCGGATCTACCCCGCCGTGCACTACGTCATGGGCGGCCTGTGGGTCGACTACGACCTGCAGTCGACGATCCCCGGCCTCTTCGTCACCGGCGAGGCCAACTTCTCCGACCACGGCGCCAACCGGCTCGGCGCGTCGGCCCTCATGCAGGGCCTCGCCGACGGCTACTTCGTGCTGCCGCACACGATCCGCGACTACCTCGCCGACGGACCGTTCGAGAAGATCGAGGAGTCGCACCCGGCGGTCCAGGAGGCCAAGCAGTCGGTGCAGGACCGGGTCGAGAAGTTCCTCTCGATCCAGGGCGCCCGCTCGGTCGACAGCTACCACCGCGAGCTCGGCAGCATCATGTGGGAGTACTGCGGCATGGAGCGCACGGCCGAGGGCCTGCGCAAGGCGATCGACATGATCCGCGAGCTGCGAGCCGACTTCTGGTCCAACGTCCGCGTCCTCGGCGCCGCCGACACGCTCAACCAGAGCCTGGAGAAGGCCGGCCGGGTGGCCGACTTCCTCGAGCTCGGCGAGCTGATGTGCATCGACGCCCTCAACCGTCGCGAGTCCTGCGGCGGCCACTTCCGCGCCGAGTCCCAGACCGAGGACGGCGAGGCGCTGCGCCACGACGACGAGTTCGCCTACGTCGCCGCCTGGGAGTGGGGCGGCACCGACGGGACGCCGGTCATGCACAAGGAAGACCTGACCTACACGGCCATCGAGATGAAGCAGCGGAGCTACAAGTGAGCCAGAACGGCACCGGCGGCATGAACCTGACCCTCAAGATCTGGCGCCAGACCGGCCCGGACGACAAGGGCGGCATCCACACCTACCAGGTGGACGGCATCTCCTCGGACATGAGCTTCCTGGAGATGCTCGACGTCCTCAACGAGCAGCTCAACGAGGCCGGCGAGGAGCCGATCGCGTTCGACTCCGACTGTCGCGAGGGCATCTGCGGCATGTGCTCGCTGATGATCAACGGCGAGGCGCACGGCCCGGAGGTCACCACGACCTGCCAGCTGCACATGCGCTCGTTCAAGGACGGCGACACGATCACCATCGAGCCGTGGCGCTCGGCGGCGTTCCCGGTCCTCAAGGACCTGTGCGTGGACCGCTCGGCGTTCGACCGGATCATCCAGGCGGGCGGCTACATCTCCGCCAACACCGGCTCGGCGCCGGAGGCCAACTCCGTGCCCGTGCCGCGGGACGACGCGATGCGCGCGTTCAACGTCGCCACCTGCATCGGCTGCGGCGCCTGCGTCGCGGCGTGCCCCAACGGCTCGGCCTCGCTGTTCGTCGGCGCGAAGATCACCCACCTCGGCGAGCTCCCGCAGGGCCAGCCCGAGCGCTGGAGCCGGGTCGTGGACATGGTCAGCCAGCACGACCACGAGGGCTTCGGCGGCTGCACCAACATCGGCGAGTGCTCCGCGGCGTGCCCCAAGGAGATCCCGATGGACGTCATCAGCCAGATGAACAAGGACCTGCGCACGGCGCTGAAGTCCGGTCACTGAGCCGCACCACCCGCTCCACGAGGGGCCGCGACGCCGGGCGTCGCGGCCCTTCGCCTATTCTCGGGCCCGGTCACGATCTCGGGAGGACCCATGAGCACGCCCCCACTGCCGCCACCGCCGCCGCCCTACGGCTGGCCCGGCGGTCCGCCGACCCCTCCCCCGCCCCCGCCGGGCGGGCGACGTACTCCGTGGGGCCTCATCGTCGCGGCGGTCCTCGTCGTCCTGGTGCTCGTCGCGGGCGCCGTCGTCGCGGTGGTGGTCGTCCGGTCGGGTGACGACGAGCCCAGCGCGTCCCCGGCATCGTCGACGCCGTCATCGAGCTCGGCGGCGACCACGGGGTCGACGGACGGGTCGTCGCCGACCGTCTCGGCGAGCGCACCGTCGCTGACGGCACCGCCGGCGGTCGACACCTCGGCGGTCGTCGGGACGTGGCAGGGCACCTACACCTGCGCGCAGGGTGCGACCGGCCTGTCGCTGGACATCCGCGCCACGAGCGACAAGGGGCTGGAGGCGACCTTCCACTTCCGGAAGATCCCGCAGAACCCGGACGTGCCCGAGGGCAGCTACGCGATGAAGGGCTTCCTGGTCAACGGCAAGCTGCGGCTGCGCCGGCAGGCGTGGATCGACCGTCCGCAGGGCTACGTGATGGTCGGGCTCAACGCGAGGGTGACCGACCCGGCGCCGCAGCGGCTCACCGGCACGGTCAGCAACGTCGGCTGCCAGGGGTTCACGATCACCCGCCGCTGATCAGGTCGGGCGGCGGCGGCTCAGCTGCGCGAGCTGCGCAGCGCCTTGACGCCGAGCGAGCCGAGGACGGCCGCGATGGCGAAGTTCACGACGATCAGGACCGTGTGCGCGATCCAGTAGCCCGCCGCGCGGTCCTCGCCGGCGTCGTAGGCGGCGTAGAGGTTCTTGGCGAAGTTGCCGAAGGTGATCACGTTCCAGGCCGCGACGGCCAGGAGGAGGAGGGCGTGCTTGCGCTCGAACTTCATGGGGCTCACTTCCGCTTCTTCAGTACGGCGACCGCCGCCAGCATGGCACCGGCACCCGCGGCGAACGGCGCCGCCCACCTCAGGCCGCCCGGCGACGCGACCTGGATCACGTCCAGCGGGGGCGACGGCGGGCCCTGGACCGGGGCGGCGCCCGTCGGCCGCAGTGCGCGCGCAGCCGGGTGCACGTAGGCCCACGACGCGGCGTACATCACGACCTGGGAGAAGTAGTAGATCCAGACCACGATGATCAGCGCGATGCCGAAGGCCTGGAACGCCGGTGCGTTCCGCGTGGACGCCAGCAGCAGCTGGGAGACCTGCTTGAGGACCTCGAAGCCGACCGCCCCGAGCACCGCGCCCGACCACAGCGCCCGGCTCGGCAGGCTCGGCTCGACCAGGATCTTGAAGAGCGCGAAGAAGAGCAGGGCGTTGGCGGCCATGCCGAGGAGCAGGGCCAGGATCCCGAGCAGCCAGCCGAGGTTGCCGGCCAGCCCGAGCCACTCGAGGATCTGCTGGGAGCCGCCCCGGACGACGCCGGACACGCCCACGCTGACCACCAGGATCAGGCCGAGGCTGGCCAGCGCCATCAGGTCGCGGAGCTTGCCGATGAGGAAGTTGGGGTGCACCCAGGGCGGCAGGTCGAAGACGAGGGTCAGCGCGTCGCGCATGCTGGAGAGCCAGCCGAGACCGGAGTAGAGCACGACCAGGATGCCGACCGACAGGATGCCGGGCGCCGAGTCCTCGATCGACGCCAGCGACACCTGGCCCTCCTTGCCTCCGACCAGCCCGGGCAGCAGGGAGTTGATGGCGGCGACGAGGTCCGCCTTCGCGTCCGGGTAGACGCGCGCGACGTACCCGATCACGGCGAAGCCGAGCGCGAGGAGCGGGAAGAAGGAGATGAAGGCGAAGTAGGTGACCGCGCCGGCCTGGATGTTCCCCTTGACCTCGCCGTAGTGCTCGACGGTGCGCACGGCGTGGTCGAGCAGCGGGCGCCGCTCCCGCGCGCTGGCGATCCGTTCCTTGACCCGAGTCACCACGGACACGCCGCGCTCAGCCCCCGAGCTCGAAGGTGCGGCTGACCCGCCAGCCGGCGGGGCCCTGGTGCACGTAGAGGTGGAACCGGGTGACGTCGAAGGCGCAGTCGAACGCCGCGAGCTCGTCGAACGCCCGGTCCAGCCCGGCGTCCGGGAGGTGGTGGGCGACCGTCACGTGCGGGTGGTAGGGGAAGTGCAGCTCGACGGCGAGCGGACCACGGCGTACGGCGGCCGCGAGCTGCTCGCACTGCGAGATCCCCTCGGCGAGCCCGATGAAGACGACCGGCGACACGGGCCGGAAGGTACCCGTTCCGCGCAGGTGCATCCGGAACGGCGCCGCCGTGGCGGCCGCCTCGGCGAGGTGGCGCTCGATCTCGGCCAGGTCGCCGCTGACCTCGGTCGGCGGCACGAGCGTGACGTGCGTGGGCACGCCGACGGCGGTCGGGTCGCCGATCTCGAGGCGGTACTCCTGCAGCTCGGTCGCCCACGGCTCGGGCACGGCGATGGCGACGCCGATCGTGCTGCCGCCGGAGCCGGTCACCTTCTGGGAGAACGTCGTCATCAGACGAGCGGAGAGCTCGGCGCCACGAAGCCGACGCGCTGGTAGACGTCGCGCAGCGTCGCGTCGGCGACCGCGTGCGCGGCCTCCGCGCCCTCCTGGAGCACCGAGGTCAGGTAGGCCTGGTCGTCGAGCAGCTCCAGGGTCCGCTCCCGGAACGGCGTCACGAAGGACACGACGAGGTCGGCCAGGTCGCCCTTGAGGGCGCCGTAACCCTGGCCGGCGTACTTCTCCTCCAGGGCGGTGACGGTGTCGCCGCTGAGCGCCGAGTAGATCGTGAGCAGGTTGCTGACGCCCGGCTTGCCCTCCGGGTCGTACTGGATCTCCGAGCCGGAGTCGGTCACCGCCGACCGGATCTTCTTCGCGCTGCGTGCGGGCTCGTCGAGCATCTCGATGATGCCGTTGGGGGACGAGGAGGACTTCGACATCTTCGAGGTCGGGTCCTGGAGGTCGTAGATCTTCGCGGTCGCCTTGAGGATGTAGGGCTCCGGCAGCCGGAAGGTCTTCTTGAACCGGCTGTTGAACCGCTGCGCGAGGTCGCGGGTGAGCTCGAGGTGCTGGCGCTGGTCCTCGCCCACCGGCACGTAGTGCGGCCGGTAGAGCAGGATGTCGGCCGCCTGGAGGATGGGGTAGGTCAGCAGGCCCACGCTCGCCGAGCCCTCGCCGCCCTTGGCCGACTTGTCCTTGAACTGGGTCATCCGCCGGGCCTCGCCGATGCCGGTGAGGCCGTTGAGCACCCAGGCCAGCTGGGCGTGCGCGGGGACCTGGCTCTGCACGAAGATCGACGAGCGCGCCGGGTCGATGCCCATGGCGATCAGCTGCGCCGCCGCGCCCAGGGTCCGCTGCCGCAGCAGCTTGGGGTCCCACTCCATCGTCAGCGCGTGCAGGTCGGCGATGAAGAAGAACGGCTGGTGGTCGTGCTGGAGGTCGACCCACTGCCGCAGCGCACCGAGGTAGTTGCCGAAGTGGAACGAGTCGGCGGTCGGCTGGATCCCAGAGAGCACGCGCGGGCGCGTCGCTGCCGCCTGCTGGTCTTCGGTGGTCGCGGACATGCCGCAGATTCTCTCAGTACGCCGCGCGGGTGGCCCAGCGGGTTCAGCCCGCCAGGTGTCCCCAGCGCCCGGCGAGGTCGTCCCACGGGCCCTCGTCGGCGACCCGGCCGTCGACGAGGACCACGACCCGGTCCGCCTGGGCCAGCGCGGCACGCTTGGAGGTGGCGCCGATGACCGTGGCGTGGCGGGCCCGCAGCGCGGACCAGAGCTCGATCTCGGTGGCGGCGTCGAGGGCGCTGGACACGTCGTCGGCCAGGAGGAGCTCGGCGTCGGCCGCGAGCGCCCGCGCGAGAGCGAGGCGCTGCACCTGGCCGCCGGAGAGCCGCACCCCGCGGTGGCCGACCACCGCGTCGGGCCCGCCGGCCTCCGCGACGTCGTCGGCCAGCCGCGCGTCCGCGATCGGCGCGTCCAGCGGGCGGTCGAACCCGAGCCGGACGTTGTCGGAAAAGGTCCCCGACAGGACCCGCGGTACCTGGGCCACGTGCGAGACCCGGGCCGGCCGCAGGAACGTCTCGGGGTCACTGACCTCGCGGTCGTTCCACCGGAGCGAGCCGGTGTGGTCGAGCAGGCCGGCGAGCGACGCGAGCAGGCTCGACTTGCCCGCGCCGACCTGGCCGAGGAGCAGGACCAGCTCACCACGCTCCACGGTGAGGTCGACGTCGGCGACGCCGATCGTCCCGTCGTCGTGGACCGCGCCGAACCCGGTCAGCGTCAGCCGCTCCAGCCGGTCGACGACCGGCTGGGCCGGCGGCGGGGCGGCGCCGGTGACGAGGTCGACGCCGGGCGGCAGCGCCATCATCTGGGCCCCGCCGGCGAACCGGCTGGTCGCGCGCTGCCACGCCCGGACGCCCGGGGCCTCGGTCACCACGGCGCCGGCGACCCGGCCGAACCAGTCGAAGCCGTTGACGGCGTTGGCCACGAGGAGGGCGGTGGCGAGGCCCCAGACCTCACCCAGGAACAGCGCCCAGGCTGCGACGACGCCGACCTGCACCATGATGATCGGCACGCCGTCGAGCACCGCCTGCACCCGGTGCTCGAACACGGCGGCCTCGACCCGGCCGCCGTCGACCCGGCGCAGGTGCGCGTGGGCCTGCGGCGTGCGGCCGGCGAGCTTGACCGTGCGGGCCGACTCGACCACCGAGACCAGGGCCCGCCCGAAGCGGGCGCGCGCGGCCGAGGACCGCGCGGCCGAGCGCCCGGCGATCGGGCGGCCCACGGACGAGGCGGCGGCGCTCGTCACCATCACGGCGAGCAGCACCCCGCCGGCCAGCAGCGTGCCGCCGGCGATCGTGGTGATCAGCGCGATCAGCAGCCCGTTGACGAAGTCGATCCAGCGATCGGAGTAGCGCGCGAGCCGGTCGGCGTCCATCGACCTGCCCACGACCTCCCCCGGCGGCGTGCGCGGCAGGCGGTGCGGGCGGACCTGCCCGACGAGCACCGACATCCGCACCCGCAGCATGACCTCGATCCACCAGCGCGGGTAGCGGCGGAACGCATCGGCCAGCACGACCGGCGCGACGAGGAGGCACCCCGCGAGCACGAGCGTGAGGCGCACCGGCGTGGCGCCCGCGTCGAGGGACTCGACGATCCGGCCCCACAGGAGGCCCGTGATAGCCCCGAGCGGGGCGAGGACGGTGCCGCCGAGGAACAGCACCACGGACCAGGCGCCCCACCACGGCCGCACCCAGAAGGCGTGCCAGGTGCCCCGCGCGAGCGACGGGCCGGCGCCCACCGCGGGCCGCTCCGGCGGCGGGCCCACCCGCCGCTGCGTGCCGACCGCTGTCTCCGTGCCCGGCGTGCCGACGACCTCGGGGTCGTCGAAGTGGTCGGTGTCGCTGGCGTCGAGCAGCCGGCGGAACGGCCCGTCCACGCGGGCCAGGTCGTCCCGCATGCCCTGCTGGATGACCCGGCCGTGGTCGAGGACGGCGACCATCTCGGCGCGCTCGATCGTGCTGAGCCGGTGGGCGACGAGCACACCGGTGCGGCCGCTGGTAAGGCGCTCGGCAGCGGCGACGACCCGGGCCTCGGTGACCGGGTCCATCCGGGCGGTCGCCTCGTCGAGCACGACCACCTGGACGTGGCGGACGAGCAGCCGGGCGAAGGCGACGAGCTGCTCCTCACCCGCGGACAGCGTCGTGCCGCCGGGGCCGAGCAGGGTGTCGAGGCCGTCGGGCAGGCCGTCGACCCAGTCGGTCAGGCCGAGCTCGGCGACGGCCGCCTCGACCTCCTCGCGCGGGGTGTCGTCGAACAGGGTGATGTTGTCGGCAAGCGAGCCGGCCAGGATCTCGGTGCGCTGGGTGACGACGCCGACCCGCCGTCGCAGCTCGTGCAGGTCGAGGGTGGTGATGTCCGCGCCGCCCAGGAAGATCGTCCCCGCGGGCGGCTCGACCGCCCGGGACAGCAGCGACGCCAGCGTCGACTTGCCCGAACCCGTGCGTCCGACGAGCGCGAGGGTGTGCCCCGGGGCGACGTCGATGTCGACGTCGTGGAGGGCGAAGGTGCCCTCGGCATAGGCGAAGTCGAGGTCGCGGATCCGGATGTCGAGCGCGCCGTCCGGCACGGGCTCGCCGTCGGTCGGCTCGGCCTCGACCGCGAGCATCTGCCGCAGGCGGAAGATCGCGCCGAGCCCGGCCTGGATGTCCGGCAGGTGGTGCGAGAGCTGGTTGACCTGCCCGACGAAGCTCGTCGTGACGAGGAACAGGGTGACCAGCCGGGCGACGTCGAGGCGGTCGCTGCTCACCAGCGCGACGCCGGCGATCGCCACGCCGACCAGCAGCGCGTGGAGGACGAGCCCGACCCGCACGGCGAGCCCGGCCTCGACCCGCAGGACGCGGGCGAACTTCTCGTGCACGGTCGCCGACAGCTCCGCGAGGCGTCGTACGGCGAAGGCCTGGCCCAGGCTGGTGCGCAGGTCGTCGCGCGCGGCGACGCCCTCCTCCAGGGCCGCGGCGTGGTCGGTCCAGGCCGCCTCCTCGACGACCTTCCGGCGCGCGATCTCGGCGAGGAACGGGCGCATCACGAAGAAGGCGAGCGCACCCACCGCCGGGAAGATGGCGAAGGCCGGCCACCACGCGAGGCCGGCCACGATCCACATCGGCACCGCGCCGAACGCCGTGCGCAACGCGCCCCAGATCTGCATCCGCAGCAGCGTCCCGACCTCGTGGGTGTCGTCGTCGACCCGGTCGAGGATCTCCCCGACCGCCTGCTCGGTGAGGTGCGCCAGCGGCTGGTGGAGCGCGGCGTCGACGAGGTCGCCGCGCAGGGTGCCCTCGGCGCGGTCGACCACGCCGGCCCACGCGACCCGGCCGGCGGTGTCGAGGAGCGACCCGCCCACCACGAACAGGGCGAGCAGCGCGACCAGCGTGCCGGTCGGGCCGGCGGCGACGCGACCGGCCACGACCGTGCCGACCGCCTGGGCGACCGCCGCGAGCGCCAGTCCGACGAGTGCCGCCGCGGCCACCGGGTGGCGCATCCGCCGCCAGTCGACGCTGCGCGCCACGTCGGCGCCGGGTTCGGCCCCCTGTCGGGGCGGATCGGACCGGGTGGGCGGCGGCGGGTAGGTGGTCTGCGTCATCGCCCCCCGAGGTTAAGTCGGGGCACCGACCACGGTCCTCCGATTTACCGGCCGTCCGGAGCGACCTCCGCGATCGTGCCCGCGGCGGCCAGTGCCGCGTAGTCCAGCCCGGCGCGGTGGACCGCGTCCGCGACCAGCGAGGTGTCGCTGCCCAGGGGCGGCCCGGGCCGGGGGGTGGCGGGCGGCGTACGGGAGAACTTGGGCACCAGGCCGATGCTCGGCACCTGGAGGCCGGCCGCGTTGGTCAGCTCCAGCACCATGTCGCGGGCGCGGTAGTGCTCGTCCTCCAGCATCTCGGCGGCGGTGTAGATCTGGCCCGCGGGGACGCCCGCCTCCGCGAGCTCCTCGAGCAGCTCGGGTGCGGACCGGGTGGCCGTCCACTCCCCGATCAGGGCGTCGAGCTCCTCGGCGTTGGCTCCCCGGGCCTGGTGGTCGGCGAAGCGCGGGTCGCCGGCCAGCTCGGCACGGCCCATCGCCTTCACCAGCCGTCCGAAGACGGCGTCGGCGTTGGCGGCGACGATGACGCCCGCGCCGTCGGCCGTCGGGTAGACGTTGGACGGTGCCACGCCGGGCAGCACCGAGCCCGACCGGCCGCGGGTCACCCCGGCGAGGGCGTGGTCGGCCAGCGTCGACTCCATCAGCGCGGCGACGGCCTCGTAGATGGCGACGTCGACCTCCTGGCCGACCCCGGTGCGCGACCGGTGGTGCAGCGCGGCGAGGGTGCCGATGACCGCGAACAGGGCGGCCAGCGAGTCGCCGAGGCTCACCCCGGCCCGCGAGGGCGGCCGGTCCGGCTCCCCCGTGGTGTGGCGGATCCCGCCCATCGCCTCGCCGATGCTGCCGAAGCCGGCGTCCGCGGCGCGCGGCCCGGTCTGCCCGAAGCCGCTGACGTGCACCGTCACCAGGCCGGGGTTCGTCGCGCTGAGCGTGGCGTGGTCGAGGCCCCAGCGGGCCAGCTGGCCCGGCCGGAAGTTCTCCAGCACGACGTCCACCTCGTCGGCGAGGGCGCGGAGCACGGCCCGGCCCTCCTCGACGTGGAGGTCGAGCGCGACCGAGCGCTTGCCGCGGGCGATCGTGGGCCACCAGAGGCTCTCGCCCTCGAGCGTGTGCCCCCAGGTCCGCATGGCGTCGCCGCGCCCCGGCGACTCGACCTTGATCACCTCGGCCCCGTAGTCCGCCAGCAGCTGGCCGGCGAAGGGGCCGGCGATGAAGCTGCCGAGCTCGAGCACCCGGACGCCGTCGAGGGGACCTGCCATGTCGCGGATTGTATACAATCTGCTCCGTGACGCCAGCCTATGCCGCAATCCGAGCGGCCATCGTCGAGGGCCGCTACGAGCCCGGTACCCGGCTCGTCGAGCAGCGCATCGCCGAGGAGTTCGACCTCTCCCGCACCCCGGTCCGCGAGGCGCTGCGGACCCTCGAGGCCGAGGGCCTGGTGCAGATCGAGCCGCACCGCGGCGCGACGGTACGACGACTGGACGCCGACGAGATCGTCGACCTCTACGCCCTGCGCGCGCGGCTCGAGGGCTACGCCGCGGAGCTGGCGGCACAGCGTCACGACGCCGACGACCTCGCGGCGATCGACGCCGGCATCGCGGCGTTCGGCGCGGCGGCGGACGACCGCACCGCGGCTCCCGACGTGCAGGCGCGCGCGCTCGACGCCGCCAACCGCGAGGTGCACGGCGCCGTCGTGGCCGCGGCGCGGCACCGCCAGCTCGGCCAGCTGCTCGCCCGCACCGTCGACGCGTCGCTGGTCTTCCGGTCGTTCCGCACCTTCCCTCGCGAGCGCACCCGGCAGTCGCACGAGTTCCACCAGCTGATCCGCGCGGCGATCGCCGCCCGCGAGCCCGACCGGGCCGGGGCGCTCATGGTCGAGCACATCCTCCAGGGCCGCGACGCGCTGCTCGCCGGGATCCAGGCCCCCTGACGCACCCACCGTCCGGCACCTCGGATCCGCTTCTGCAGGTGCCGGACGGTGGGTACGTCGGAGGTCAGCCGGGCCAGTCGCCCGCGCGCGACAGCTGGCCGGGCAGCGGGTCGCCGCCGAGGGATCCCTGCAGCCAGGCGGCGTTCGCGATCACGGCGGCCAGGTCCACGCCGGTCGAGACGCCCATCCCGTGCAGCAGGTAGCAGAGGTCCTCGGTCGCGATGTTGCCCGTCGCGCCGGGGGCGAACGGGCACCCGCCGATGCCGCCCGTGGCCGCGTCGAGCGCGTCGATCCCGGCCTCGACCGCGGCCACCGCGTTGGCGTAGCCGGTGTTGCGCGTGTTGTGGAAGTGCGCGCGGCGCCGCACGCCGGGGGCGGCGTCGGCGAGGCCGGCCACCAGCCGGCCCACCCGGTCGGGCGTGCCCACGCCGATCGTGTCGGCCAGCGAGATCTCCCCCACGCCGAGCGCGGCGACCCGGGCCGCGAGCTCGAGCACCCGGTCCTCCGGGACCGGCCCCTCGAAGGGGCACCCGAAGGCGCAGGCGATGGTGACCGCGAGGGGCACGCCCGCCGCGGTCGCCAGCATCCGCTCGATCTCGGACAGCACACCGGCCACGGACATCCGCTGGTTGCGCTGGGAGAAGGTCTCGGAGGCGACCAGCACGCAGCTCAGGTCCTCCACCCCGGCGGCCAGCGCCCGCTCCAGCCCCCGGTGGTTGAGGACGAGGGCCGATCGCACCCGGTCCGAGCGCGGCGCCACCGCGGCGACGACCGCCTCCGCGTCGGCCATCGCCGGCACCACCGCCGGGTGCACGAAGCTGGTCAGCTCGACCCGGCCCACCCCGGCGGCGAAGGAGCGCTCGGCGTACTCGGCCTTCTGCGTGGTGGTCAGCGTCCGCGGGTCGTTCTGGAGGCCGTCCCGCGGGCCGACCTCGACGATCTCCACCTGCGGCGCCAGAGCCATGAATGTATACAATCACGTCCGTGGCCGTGTCCCCCAGCGATCCCGCGGACGACCTCGTCGCCGCCCTCGCGGCGAGCGCGCCGCACGCTGCGGAGGGCGTGACCTCTGCCCGACGCCTGCCGGCGGGCGCGTCCCGCGAGACCTGGCTCCTCCAGCGCCGGGACGCCGCACCGCTGGTCCTGCGGCTCGACACCCCGGGCTCGCTGGACCCCGGAGCCCTGCTGCGGGAGGCGGCGCTCATGCGGCTCGCCGGAGGCGCCGGGGTGCCGAGCCCCGAGGTCCTCGCCGACGGCCGCGGCGAGGGGCCGCTCGCCACCGGCTACGTGCTCATGGAGCACGTGCCCGGCGAGTCGGTCCCGCAGCGGATCCTCCGCGACCCGCGGCTGGCGGCCACGCGGGCCGGGCTGGCGGCGGAGTGCGGAGGCGTCCTGGCGCGGCTGCACCGGATCGATGCCGCCGAGGCGGCAGCTGCCGGCGTGCCCGCCGACGACCAGCTCGACGTGTGGACCGCGACGCTCGCGTCCGACCCGGAGCCGCACCCGATCCTGGACTACGTCGCCGCCTGGCTGCGCCGGCACCGGCCCGACCCGGTCGAGCCGCGGGTCGTGCACGGCGACTTCCGCCTCGGCAACCTGATCGTCGACGAGTCAGGGGTCCGGGCCGTGCTGGACTGGGAGCTCGCCCACCGGGGCGACCCGGTCGAGGACCTCGCCTGGCTCACCGTCCGCGCCTGGCGTTTCGGATCGGCTCCCGAGGTCGCGGGCTGCGGCGAGGTCGACGACCTGCTCGCGGCCTACGAGGAGGGCGGCGGCGGCACGGTCGACCGCGACCGGCTGCGCTGGTGGCAGGTGATGGGCTGCTTCCGGTGGGGCGTGATCTGCCTGCACCAGGTCGGCCGCCACCTCACCGGCGCCGAGCGCTCGGTCGAGCTCGCCGCGATCGGCCGCCGCGTCGCCGAGGCGGAGTACGACGCCCTCCTGCTCCTCGCCTGATCAGCTGTCGCCGAACTCCCACCGGTCGCCCTGGTCGTAGCGGCGCAGGAGCCGCTTGGCGACCGACTCGACGTGCACCTCGTCGGCGCCGTCGTAGAAGCGCGCGAACCGGGCCGCGCGGTACATGTGGCTCAACGGGGTGTCGTCGGTGAGGCCGGCCGCTCCGTGCACCTGGAGGGCGCGGTCGACCACGCGCCCGAGGGTCCGGGCACCGGCGACCTTGAGCGCACCGATCTCCACCCGCGCCTGGTCGCCGGCGTCCATCTTGCGCGCGGCGGCGAGCGTCATCAGCCGCGCCGACTGGATCTCGGTCCAGGAGTCGAAGACCAGCTGCTGCATGAGCTGCTTGTCGGCGAGCCGCGACCCGTGCGCGACCCGCGAGTTGAGCCGGTCGCACATCAGGTCGAACGCGCGCTGGGCCTGGCCCAGCCACCGCATCGCGTGGAAGATCCGCCCGGGCCCGAGCCGCTCCTGCGCGATCCGGAAGCCGGCGCCGCGCGGCCCGAGGGTGTTGGTCAGCGGGACGCGGACGTCCTCGTAGGCCACCTCGCAGTGGTCGTGCAGCATGCCCAGCACCGGGACGTCGCGGACGATCCGGTAGCCGGGGTCGTCGGTCGGCACGATCACGAGCGAGAACGACTCGTGGGCCGGGCGGTCGGTCTCGGTGCGCACCATGACGGTCGTGTAGCGCGCCCGCTGGGCGCCGGTGGTGAACCACTTGCGACCGTTGATCACCCAGTGGTCGCCGTCCACCACGGCGCTCGTCCGCAGCAGGGTCGGGTCGGAGCCGGCGACGTCGGGCTCGGTCATCGCGAAGCTCGGCCAGAACTCCGCGCGCGTGATCGGCACCAGGTAGCGCTCGCGCCACTCCTCGCTGGCGTAGCGGTCGAGCATGAGGGAGTCCTGCAGGGTGAACGTGCCGAGCGCGATCTGCCCGTACTCGCTGCGGCCCTGCACCTCGTTGACGTGCACGTAGTCCAGGAACGGCAGCCCGCCGCCGCCGAGGTGCGCGGGGTGGCCGATGGCCCACAGCCCCGCGTCGCGGGCCTGCTGCTGCAGGTCGGCGAGGAGGGCCTCGGCCTCGGGACCGCCCGCGTCGAGGACCGGCTCCGCCGGCTCGACCAGGTCCACCATGAACGCGCGCACCCGCGCACGCAGCTCCCGCACCCGCTCGGGTACGTCGAACGCGTCGCTCATGGCCGGGCCTCCTGCAGGTAGCGGGGGTTGACGACGGCCACCTTGGCCCGCGCCCACGACGCGAGGTGGGCGGTGAGCAGCGGGAAGCGCGGGTCGTCCTCGTCCAGCGTCGCGGCCAGCGCCGCGAGCCCACGGTCGTCGGCGACCCCGAGCTCGGCGAGCCGGTCGGCGTGCGCCCGCTCGTCGGCGTCCGCGGCGGCCAGCTGCCGCTGGACCATCGCCACCACGTTGGCGGCGACCCTGCGGTGCAGGACCTCCCGGTCGCCCGGCGGAGCCAGGAGGAACTCCCGCACGGCCTCGAGGAGCTCGACCGGGTCGGGCCGGTCGTGGCCGACGCTCACTCCTGGAGGCCGGAGGTCGCGGCGCCGACGTCGTAGGCCATCGCACCGCCGTCGGGTGCCGGGACCTCGACGATCGGGTCCGGCCGGTCGTCGAACTCGGTGCGCAGCGCGCGGCTCATCACCGCGTGCATCTCGTAGAGCGCGGTGATGTAGGTCAGCTCGAGGATCTGCTCGTCGGTCAGGTGGAGCCGCAGCGCGTCGAAGACGCCGTCGGCGACCCGCCCGCCGTCGTGGACGAGCGCGTCGGTGTAGGCCAGCACGGCCCGCTCCGCCTGGTCGAACTGGTCGGAGACCTGCCAGGCGGCGACGGCCTCGATCTTCGCCTCGCTCACGCCCAGTGCCCGCAGCGACTTGCAGTGCTGCGAGAACACGAACTGGCTGCCGCGCGCCCATCCCGCCCGGGTCTGGCCGAGCTCGCGCAGCACGGGGTCGAGCAGGCGCTTCGGCGACCGGTAGAGCGCGAAGCCCTTGACCGCGTGGTCGAGCACGTCGGGGACCAGCGCGAACACCGTCCACCAGTCACCGGGGGTGCCGGCCTCGGTGCCCGGCTCGGCCACCGGGTCCCGCCCCTCGCCGAACAGGAAGTCGTACATCATCGTCACGACGGGCGCGTTGTCCTCGCCCCGCGGGACCTGGCGCAGGCGCGGCATCAGGCGCCCTCGGGCACGCGCCGGTCGGCGGCGGTCCTCGGCACCAGGTGCGCCTCGTCGGGTCCGATCTCCCGGGTCCAGGCGGCGAACTCCAGCAGGATCCCGTCGGGATCGACGAAGTAGAGCGACCGGATGTAGACGCCGGGATGCATCTCGGCGGCGACGGTCCACGGGCTGTCGTCGTGGTTGAGGATCATCCCGGTCCGGACCCCCGCCGCGTCGAGCTTGGCCTTGTAGTCGTCGAAGCGGTCGGCGGGGATCGTGAACGCCACGTGGTTCATCGACGCGATGGCGCTGGTGATCTCGCCGAAGCCCGGCATGTCCGCCGCCGACGCGATCCCCGGCGCCGGGTCCGGCGCGTCGGGGAACCAGAAGAACGCCAGGTAGGACCCCGGCGCGACCTCGAAGAAGAAGTGCTGGCCCCCGCCGTCCGGCAGCTCGACGGTCTTGACCAGGGGCAGCCCGAGCAGCCCCTGGTAGAAGTCGACGGTCCGCTGCATGTCGGAGCAGACCAGCGCGAGGTGGCAGAAGCCGTTGATCTCGAACGGACGGTCGTCGCTCATCGTCGCCTCACTTCGCGTTGCGGCGGGCGCGCTCCTCGTACGCCGCGCGCGCGGCCGGGTCGGCGTTCGCGAGCACCGTCGCGGCGTCGTTGGTCTTCGCCAGCAGGTCCTGCACCTTGCGCGGCAGCGCCTGGGTGAGCTTGGTCGGGCCCTGCACCCAGTTGGGCACCCACACCTCGGCGCGGGGCTTGCGCACCACGGACTCGATGGCCTGGGCCACGTCGTCGGCGGTGACCGGCTTCATGCCCTTCGCGGCCGGCACACCGGCGGCCAGCTCGGTCTGGACGACGGTCGGCAGGATCACCGAGACGTCGACGCCCAGCGGGGCGAACTCCTGGCGGATGGCCTCGCTGAAGCCGACGACCGCGAACTTCGAGGCGGAGTACGTCGCCCCGTCGGGCACGGCGAGGCGGCCGACGGCGGACGCGACGTTGACGATGTGGCCGCGGCCGCGCTCGGCCATCCCGGGTGCCACCGCCTTGATGCCGTTGATCGGGCCGTGCACGTTGACGTTGAAGATCGCCTGGGTCACCGAGTCGGGCTCCTTGAGCACCGAGCCGAGGGGCATGATGCCCGCGTTGTTGACCAGCACGTCCCAGGGGCCGAGGTGGCCGACCGCGTCGAGGAAGCCGCTCCAGGACGCGGGGTCGGTGACGTCGAGCCGGGCGGCGACCACGCGGTCGCCGAAGGACGCCGCGACCTCCTCGGCCAGGTCGGGGTCGAGGTCGCCGATCGCGACCGACGCGCCCTGCCGGGCGAAGCGCTCGACGGTCGCGCGGCCGATGCCGCGGGCGCCGCCGGTGACGATGATGGACATTCCGGAGATCTGACGCGCCACGAGGCTGCCTCTCGGTCGTCTGACAAGGACGCCTGTCAGTTTCCGGTCCGGGCCACCGGGTGTCAAGGGTCACACCCCACTCGTGGACGGACTTATCGGCAGTAGTGCCGATATTGACGCCTGCTCGGACGATGCCCGAAGGTGGCCCCGTGGTGACCGCCATGACCCCCGAGCCCGACGCCCCCTGGACGACCCCGCTCCCCGAGCTGGTCGCGCTCCTCGACCTGGCCCGGCGCGGCGACGACCTGTTCGACGCGCGTCACTCGCGGGCGGCCGTGACGACCGGTCACGTGTTCGGCGGACTGGTCGCCGCGCAGGCCCTCGTCGCCGCGGGCCGGACCGTGGAGCCCGACCGTCACGTCCACTCGCTGCACGCCTACTTCCTCCGCCCCGGCAACGCCTCGCTGCCACTGCAGCTGGAGGTCGAGCGGACCCGGGACGGGCGCTCGTTCAGCCACCGCCGGGTGGCGGCGGTCCAGGACGGTCGGGCGATCGCCGAGCTGTCCTGCTCGTTCGCGCTGCCGCGCGACGGCGTGCGGCACCAGGCGCGGGGTCCGCACGCGCCGGCGCCGGAGTCGCTGCGCCCCGACCACGAGGTGCTCGCCGAGATGCCCGAGGTCGTCTCGCCGTACGGCACGAGCCCCGACGCGTTCGACCTCCGCACCGTGGGGCTCGGCCCCGGCTGGTTCGGCGAGCGGGTGCCGCCCGAGGAGCCCACCCTGGTGTGGAAGCGCGCGTCGGGTCCCGTCCCCGACGAGCCGCTGGTGCACGCCGCACTCCTCGCCTACGCCAGCGACATGCGGATCCTGCACCCGGTGCTGCGGCCGCACGGCCGGTCGATGTACGGCGACGACGTCCGCCCGGCCACGATCGACCACGCCGTGTGGTTCCACGCCCCGGTCCGGGCCGAGGACTGGCTGCTCTGGCAGTGCGACTCCCCCTGGGCGGCCGACGGCCGGGGCTTCGTCCGGGCGACGGTCTACGACACCGACGGTGCCCTGGTGGCCGAGGCCGCCCAGGAGGGCCTGATCAGCCTGCGCTGACGCTCCCGTCCTCGCGGACCATCGCGCGGACGGCCTTGCGGTCGGTCTTGCCGACGCTGGTGAGCGGCACCGCGGGGACCACCAGGACCTCGCGCGGGTACTTGTAGCGCGCGAGCCGGGCCTTCGCGAACTCCATCAGCTCCTCCGGCTCCGCCGAGGCTCCCGGGTGGAGCGCGACCACCGCGACGACCTCCTCGCCGCTCTTCTCGTCCGGACGCCCGACCACCGCCGCCGAGGCCACGGCCTCGTGCTCGAGCAGGGCGTCCTCGACGTCGCGCGGGAAGACGTTGAAGCCGCCGCGGATGATCAGGTCCTTGACCCGGTCCACGACGTAGAGGAAGCCCTCCTCGTCGACCCGCCCGACGTCGCCGGTGTGCAGCCAGCCGTCCACGATCGTGCGCTCGGTCTGCTCCGGGTCGTTCCAGTAGCCCAGCATCACCCCGGCACCCCGGACGCAGATCTCGCCCTCCTCGCCGACCGCGACCGGCTCGCCGGTCGGGTCGAGGATCGCCACCTCGACGTGCGGCGCCGGCTTGCCGACACTGCCCGGACGAGAGTCCTGCACCGTCGAGGCGGTGACGATCGCCGAGGCCTCGGTGCAGCCGTAGCCCTCGAGGATCGTCACGCCGAACGCCTTCTCGACCTTCTCCCGCAGCGCGGGGAGGAGCGGCGCACCGCCGGACCCGAAGGACTCCAGCGAGCTCAGGTCGTAGTCGGCGTACGGCAGGTCGAGCAGCATCTGCATCATCGACGGCACCACCGGGCTGCTCTCGAGCCGGTGCTCCTGCACGAGCTCGAGCCAGCCCTGCGGGTCGAACCAGCGCTGCATGACCGACACGTGCTTGCGCTCGGAGTGCAGGCCGGCGACGAGCACGTTGAGCCCGAACGCGTGCGAGAGCGGGAGCGGGAGCAGGGACCGGGTCGCCGCCATGGTCCGGGCGACGAGGTCCATGCCGCGCCCGGCCTCCCACAGCCCCCGGTGGCCGAGCATGACGCCCTTGGCCCGCCCCGTGGTGCCGCCGGTGTAGAGCAGCGCGGCGAGGTCGTCGTCGCTCCGGGGCACGATCTCGCCCGGCTCGGCCTCCTCGAGCGCCGAGAAGGGCGTCGCGTCCGTGCCCGCGGGCACGTCGCCGACCACGATCAGGTCCAGGTCGAGCCCGGCGCCCGCCTCGGTGATCAGCCCCAGCAGCTCGGGGCTCACGATCGCCGCCCGGGCCCCGGAGTCCTCCAGGATGTGCCGCAGCTCGGGGATGGTCTGCAGGAAGATCACCGGGGTCACGACGGCGCCGGCCCGCCAGATGGCGTGGTAGCCGACGAACACCTCGGGGGTGTTCATCGTCAGCACGATCACCCGGTCGCCGGGACCGATGCCCCGCGCGGCCAGCCCGGCGGCGGCGCGGCGCGCGCGGCCGAGGATCTCCCCGGAGCCGTACCAGGTGCCCTCGAACAGGAGCATCTCGTAGTCGCCGACCCGCTCGTGCCACGACTCCGCCAGGACGGCGAGGTTGTGCTCGCCGGGCGCGCTCATCGGGCCGCCCCCGCGGCCTCGAGCGCCAGCGTCGCCACCTCGTCGAACGCGCCGATGTCGTCACCCAGCAGCAGCCGGTCGACCTTCGCGCGCCGCCAGAACAGGTGCGCGTCGTGCTCCCAGGTGAACCCGATGCCGCCGTGGACCTGGATGAGCGTCTCGGCGGCCTGCTCGGCGGCGACCGCGGCCGCCGCCTTCGCTGCGGCCGACGCGAGGGGCAGCTCGTCGGGGGCGTTGTCGACTGCCCACGCGGCCCACCACACCAGGGACCGGAGCTGCTCGACCTGCACGTAGACGTCGACCAGCGCGTGCTTCACCGCCTGGTAGGAGCCGATCGGCCGACCGAAGGCGTGCCGCTCCTTGGTGTAGGCGACGCCGATCTCGAGCGCGCGCGCGGCCGTGCCGAGGCCCTCGGCGGCGAGGATCGTGCGGCCCACGTCGCGGGCCCGGGTCCAGCGGTCGGCCGCGCCCGCCGCGAGGACCTCGACGTCGTCGAGGGTCACGTCGGCGAGGCCGCGCGTCGGGTCGAGCGGCTCGCGCTCGGTGACCGTGCCGGTGCCGATCACGACGTCGTCCCCGCGCAGTGCGAGGAAGGTGTCGGCGCCGACGGCGTCGAGCACCGGGCCGTCGTCGACGACGGCCACCGCGAGGCTGCCGTCGGCGAGGGCGGCGAGCCGGTCATCGTCGTCCGCGAGCAGGACCGCGGCACGGGCGTACGTCACCAGCGAGGGGCCGGCCAGGACCCGTCCGGCCTGCTCGGCCACCACGGCGAGGTCGAGCAGGCTGCCGCCGCCGCCACCGACCCGCTCGGGGACGGTGATCGCCGCGAACCCGCTCTTGGCCAGCTCCACCCGGCCCGGCGGGACGTCGGAGGTTCCGGACTCGAGCGCGGCACGCGCCGCGGCCGGCGAGGCGGAGCCGCCGAGGAAGTCCCGGGCAGCGGCCGCCAGGTCGCGCTGCTCGTCATCAAGGTCGAAGTACATCTCTCAGCCCTTCCTCACGCGCCCGCGGCGACGAGCTCTTTGAACGTCAGGCCCTTGTCGGCCCGCGGCTCGGGCGGCAACCCCAGCACCCGCTCGCCGATGATGTTGCGCAGCACCTCGTTGGTGCCGCCCGCGATGGCCATGCCCGGGAGCACCGCCTGCAGGTCCTGCCACGACCGGCTGCCGTCCGCGGTCGCGGCGTAGACCGCGTCGTCGCCGAGCAGCCGCACCGCGAGGTCGGCGAGGTCGCGGGCCGCCTTGGTGCCGGCCAGCTTGCCGGCCGACGCCTCGGGTCCGGGGAGGCTGCCCTGGCTGAGCGCGGTGAGCAGCCGGTAGCCGGTGTAGCGGATGCCGAGCGAGGCGACGTACGCGCGGCCTAGCTCCTGACGTGCCAGCGCGTGGCGACCCTCGGCGAGGCCGCCGATCCGGCCCGCGATGTGGCGGGTGACCTCCTCGGCGCTGACGCCGATCTCGGTGCCGCCGCCGCCGAGGGTGAGCCGCTCGCTCATCAGGGTGGTGAGCGCGACCCGCCACCCGTCGCCGACGTCGCCCAGCCGCTCGGTGTCGGGGATGACGACGTCGTCGAAGAACACCTCGTTGAACTCGGCGGTGCCGCTCATCTGCTTGAGCGGTCGCACGGTCACGCCGGGCGCCTTCATGTCGACGACGAACATGGTGAGGCCGCGGTGCTTGGCCACGTCGGGGTCGGTGCGGGTCAGCAGGATGCCGTAGTCGGAGAGGTGCGCGAGCGTGGTCCACACCTTCTGGCCCGACACCCGCCAGTTGCCGTCGTTGTCCCGGACCGCCTTGGTGCGCAGCGCCGCCAGGTCGCTGCCGGAGGCGGGCTCGCTGAACAGCTGGCACCAGATGTCGTCGGCACGGAGCAGCCGCTTGAGGTAGCGCTCCTTCTGGTCGTCGGTGCCGTGGTAGATCACGGTGGGTCCGCACATCCCGATGCCGATCAGGTTGATCAGGCCGGGCACGCCGGCCCGCGCCATCTCCTGGTCGACGATCGCCTGCTGCATCGGCGTGCCGCCGCGGCCGCCCGCCTCGACCGGCCAGGTGACGCCGACGTAGCCGGCGTCGTAGAGCAGCGCCTGCCGCTCGCGCGCGACCGCGTCGTCGAAGCTGCGGCGGTCGGCACGGGTGCCGAGCTCGTCGCGGTGCTCCTCCAGGAACGCGCGCACCTCGGCGCGCCAGGCCGCCTCGTCAGGCGTGTCGTCGAAGTCCATCGATCGTTGCTCCTCGTGATCCGGCTCACATGTGCGCGCTCAGCGTCGCACGAAACTTATCGGCGCTCAAGCAGGTAAGTGTCTTGACTTTCGAGCGTGGATCCCACCAATTGGAACGAGTTCCACAGACCACTTGCGCGCACTGGTGCATGCAAGTCATAGTCCATCCGTCGTGTGACCGAGGTAACAGCGGGGGTGCCCATGGCTCCGAGCACACCGCCGCGACGGACGGGTCGTGACGCTGCCGACGAGCAGCAGTCGTGGCGGGACGTCGTCGCGGCGCTGGACGCCGATCCGCTGTTCGGCGTCCCGCCGCAGCGGGCGCCGCGGCGGCCCGGTGCCCTCGTCGGGGACCTGGTCGACGGCGTCGGCGGACTGGTGGCGTTCTCCGGCAAGACGCTGCGGATGCTGTTCCGCGGGCCGTTCCAGACCCGCGAGTTCGTGCAGCAGACCGAGTTCATCGCGTTCGTCTCGGTGCTGCCGGCGATGCTGGTCTCGATCCCGTTCGGAGCGGTGATCGCGCTCCAGCTCGGCAACCTGACCAAGCAGCTCGGCGCGGAGAGCTTCACGGGTGCCGCGTCCGCGCTCGCGACGATCCGCGAGGCGTCGCCGATCGTGACCGCGCTGCTGCTCGCGGGCGCGGCCGGCACGGCGATCTGCGCCGACCTCGGCTCCCGCACCATCCGCGAGGAGATCGACGCGCTGGAGGTGCTCGGCATCTCCACGATCCAGCGCCTCGTCGTGCCGCGGGTGCTCGGGTGCGTGGTCGTCGCGATGCTGCTCAACGGCCTGGTCAGCGTCGTCGGGGTGGTCGGCGGCTACGTCTTCAACGTGCTGGTGCAGGGCGGGTCGCCCGGCGCGTTCGTCACCTCGTTCCGGACCATCGCGACCGTGCAGGACCTGGTGCTCGGCGAGGTGAAGGCTGCCATCTTCGGGCTGCTCGCGGCGCTGGTCGCCTGCTACCGCGGGCTGACCGTGAAGGGCGGGCCCCGCGCGGTCGGCGACGCGGTCAACCAGTCGGTGGTGATCGCGTTCGCGGCGCTGTTCGTCACCAACTTCGTGATCACCTCGATCTACCTCCAGCTCGTGCCGGCGGCGACATGACCGACTCCTCGCGCGTGTCCGACGCGCTCTACCGGATGAGCGACCGCCTGTCCGGCGTGGGCCACCAGGTGCTCTTCTACGCCCGGGCCGGGTTCGCGGCCCCGAGCACGCTGCGGAACCACCGCAAGGAGGTGTGGCGGCTGCTCGGGGAGGCGTCGTTCGGGTCCGGTGCCCTGGCGGTCATCGGCGGCACCTTCGGCGTGATCCTGCTGCTGTCGTTCTTCACCGGGACCGAGGTGGGCCTGCAGGGCTTCACCGGCCTCGACAACATCGGCGCGTCGATCTTCACCGGCTTCATCTCGGCCTACTTCAACACCCGCGAGATCGCGCCCATCGTCGCCGGCATCTCGCTCTCGGCGACCCTGGGCGCGGGCTTCACCGGGCAGCTCGGGGCCATGCGGATCGCCGAGGAGATCGACGCGCTCTCGGCCATGGCCATCCCGCCGATCCCCTACCTCGTCACCACGCGCGTCGTGGCCGGGCTGATCGCGGTGGTGCCCCTCTACCTGGCAGGGCTGTTCTCGTCGTACTTCGCGACCCGGCTGATCGTGACCGCGAGCTTCAGCCAGTCCTCGGGCGCCTACGACCACTACTTCCACCTGTTCCTGCCACCGCTCGACGTGGTGCTGTCCCTGGTGAAGGCGCTGATCTTCGCGGTGATCGTGATCCTGGTGCACTGCTACTACGGGTTCACCGCGACCGGCGGCCCGGGCGGGGTCGGCGTGGCCGTGGGCCGCGCGGTGCGGGCGGCGATCGTGCTCGTGACGGTCAGCGACTTCTTCATCTCGCTCGCCTTCTGGGGCGCGTCCGACACCGTGAGGATCGCCGGATGACGCGGCCCTCGCCGTACGTCGACGAGGCGCCGGGCGGCGGCGCCCTCGCACGCCTCTACACGCGCACCTCGCTCAACCTGCTCGGCGTCGCCGGGCTGGCCATCGTGGTCGGTCTCGTCGGTGCGTCGGTGCTGGTGTTCACCCACGCCTTCGCCGACCCGGCGCACGTCACCCTCGAGGCCGAGCGGGCGGGCTCGCAGCTCTCGTCGGGCGCCGACGTCAAGCTCGACGGGATCGTCGTCGGGCGGGTCGACGGCATCGAGGCCGACCCCGGCGGGCGGGGCGCCACCCTCGACCTCGCGATCGACCGCGACTACCTGGACCTGATCCCCGCCAACACGACGGCCGAGATCCTGCCCAAGACCATCTTCGGGGAGAAGTACGTCGACCTCGGCCTGCCGCGCCAACCGGCCGCCGCGCGGCTCGCGGACGGCGACGTGCTCCAGCCCGACCGCACGTCCGTGGCGATCGAGACCAGCACGGTGCTCAACAACCTGCAGCCGCTCCTCGACGCCGTCTCCCCCGCCGACCTCGACACCACCCTGACCGCGATCGCGACCGCCGTGCAGGGCCGCGGCGAGCTGATCGGCCGGACCATCAGCGACAGCCGCCGGTTCACGCGCGGTGCGCGGCCCACGGTCCCGCTCGCCGTCGAGGACGCCGGGCTGCTGGCGGCGGTCGGTGACTCCTACTACGCCTCGGTCGATCCGCTGCTGCGCACCCTCACCCAGTCCTCGACGACGGCCCGGACCCTGACCCGGCAGCAGCGCGACCTCCGGGCCCTGCTGCACTCGGTCACCGGGTTCTCCGACGTCGCGCGCGGATTCGTCGACCTGGTCGGGGAGACCGCGGTCAAGGTCGTGCAGGTGAGCCGGCCGGTGCTGCAGACCCTGGCCCGTTACTCCCCCGAGATCGCCTGCCTGGTCCGTGGCGTCGTGAAGGCGAAGGACCGGCTCGAGGCGGTCTTCGCCGCGGGGCCCTACCTGAAGGCGCGGCTGTTCGTCTCCGTCAGCCGCGGCATGTACCAGCCGGGGATCGACGCACCCAAGGACCTCGACCTCACCGCCTACGGCCCCTACTGCCCGATCACCCCGAAGAACGGCCAGGGCACCGTGCCGTGGCCGCCGATCCCCAAGGAGCTCGACCGGATCCGGGGCATCGGCAACGCGTCCCCGCTCAACAGCCTGGACGGGCTCCCCGGTCAGCCGTCGGCCGGGACGAGCCCGGGTGAGCCGCCGGACGCCGGGGCGCTCCTGCAGATGCTGCTCGGAGGTGCACTCGGATGAGCTTCGGACGCTCCCTGGTGCGGCTGGCGGCCTTCGCGTTCGTCACCGTGCTGCTGACCGGCTTCCTGGTCCGCACCATCCAGGGCTACCAGGACCCCGACGCGCGGACCTACGCCGCGCTCTTCACCGACGCCACCAAGCTCGCGCCGGGTGACGACGTGCGGCTGGCGGGCGTCCCGGTCGGCCGGGTCACCGCGGTCACGCTGACCTCCGACGCCGAGGCCGAGGTCGAGTTCTCCGTGAACCGGTCGATCGACCTCACGACCGACACCACGGCCACCATCCGCTACCGGAACCTGATCGGCGACCGCTACGTCGCCCTGTCCGTGCCGGCATCGGACGCGCCCTCCCTCCGGCCGGGCGGGACGCTGCCGGTCACGCAGACCCGTCCGGCGCTCGACCTGACCGCCGTCTTCAACGGCTTCAAGCCGCTCTTCGCCGGACTCGACAGCTCGGCCATCAACGAGCTGTCCATGTCCCTGGTCCAGGCCTTGCAGGGCGAGGGCGGCACGATCGCCTCCCTGCTCGACAGCACCGGGTCGCTCGGGCACTCCATCGCCCGGCGCGACGCCACGATCGGCCGCCTGGTCGACGACCTGACCACCGTGCTGGGCTCGCTCAACCAGCACGCGGCGCCGTTCAACCGCCTGGTGACCCACCTGCGCGACCTCACCGGCGGCCTCGCCGGCGACCGGCACCTCATCGTCTCCGCGCTCGACGGCATCGACGACCTCGCCACGGCGACCAACACGCTCCTGGTCCGGGCCCGGCCGCACCTCGCCGGCACCGTGCGTGGCCTGCAGGACGCCGCGCGCCGGCTCAAGCAGCACCGCGGGAAGCTCGAGGAGAAGCTGAACCTGCTGCCGGTGAAGCTCAACGCGATCATGCGCTCGGCGCAGTACGGCTCGTGGTTCCAGTTCTTCAACTGCGGCATCGGGCTCGAGGTCAACCTGCTCGGCAACGCCCCACCGCTCGCCGTCCCGCCGTCGGGACCTGAGACGGAGATCTGCGGCGCATGATCACACCGACCCGCAACGTCCGGACGATCGGCATCGTGACCGTCGTCTGCTGCGCGCTGCTCCTCACCGTCTCCTTCCGGCTGTCCACGCTCTCGAGCCTGTTCTCCGGCGGCGGCGAGACGCTGCACGCCCAGTTCACCGACGTCGCCGGGATCGCGCCCGGCGACCCGGTGCGGATCGCCGGCATCGTGGTCGGCGAGGTGGACGCCGTGCACGTCGAGCGGGACCACGCGCTCGTCGACATGACGCTCGACACCGACGTGCCCCTGGGTGACAGCACGACCGCGACCCTCAACCTCGACACCCTCCTGGGGCAGAGCAGCCTGGCCCTGCGCCCCGCCGGGGAGGGCGACCTCGCGGACGGCGCCACGATCCCGCTCGAGCGGACCACCACGCCGTTCGGCGTCACCGACGCGCTGCTGCGGACCGGCGCCGAGCTGGAGCCGATCGACACCCGGCAGCTCACCCGCGCGATCCGCACGGTCAGCTCGGCCATCGACCCGGCCGCTCCCGAGGTCCGCACGGCCGCGACCGGCCTGTCCGCCCTCACCCGCGTCGTCACCCGCCGCGAGGGCGAGGTCCGCGAGCTGTTCCGCCAGACCGCGCAGATCGCGGGGACCCTGGCCCGGCGCAGCACGGACATCAGCACCCTGATCGACAACAGCGGGCTGATCCTCTCGACGCTCGCCAGCCGGCAGCAGATGATCCGCGACCTGGTCCGCTCCACCGGCGACCTGGCCGGGACGATCGACGCGGTGATCCGGGAGAACCGCGACCACCTCTCCCCGGCCCTGCGCGACCTCCACTCCGTGCTGGGCGTGCTCGAGGACAACCAGGACGACCTCGACGAGTCGCTGCGGCTGCTGGCGCCCTACCTGCGCTACTTCGTCAACCTGACCGGCAACGGCCGGTGGTTCGACGGCACGTTCGCCGGCCTGGTGCCGCTCGACGTGAGGAGCCAGCTCCCGTGAGCCGCCGCCTCGTCGTCGCCGTCCTCGTCGGCGCCCTCGCCGTCGCCGGCGGAGCCGTGTGGCTCCAGCGGAGCGGCGAGGACACGATCACCGTGACCGCGACGTTCCCCAGCACGGTGGGCCTCTACGCCGGTGACGACGTCCGGGTCGTGGGCGTGCCGATGGGGACGATCACCGACGTGGTCCCGCACGCCGACGGGGTCGACGTCGTCATGGAGCTCGACGAGGGCACCCCCGTCGCGGCCGACACCAAGGCCGTCATCGTGCCGCCCGGTGTGCTGAGCAGCCGCTACGTCCAGCTGACCAAGCCCTGGCTCGAGGGTCCCCGGCTCGCCGACGGCGACGAGATCGACGAGTCCCGCACCGCCTCTCCCCTCGAGCTCGACGACGTGACCGCGCAGCTCGACCGGTTCCTGGCCGCGCTCGGGCCGCGCGGAGCCAACCGCCACGGCGCACTGTCCGGCCTCGTCGACGCCGCCGACTCCGCACTGTCGGGCAACGGCACCACGCTGCGCCAGACCCTCGGCGACCTCGCCAGCGCCCTGGACACGATGAGCCACAGCCGCGGCGACATCGTCGCCACCATCGAGCAGCTCCAGACCTTCGTGACCTCGCTGGCCGGCAGCGACGACGCGATCCGCACCCTCGAGCGCAGCCTCGGCACGGTGACCTCGGGCCTGGCCGACCAGCGCACCCAGCTGCGCGCGACGATCCGCAACATCGGCGCCGCCGTGCACGACGTACGCACCTTCGTGCAGCACAACCGCGGCACCATCACTGCCAACGTCCGGCTGCTCCGCCGGCTCACGACGACGCTCGTGGACCGCCAGCGGGAGCTGATGGAGATCGCGGACCTCGCGCCGATCGGCACCGAGGGCATCTTCGGCGCCGCCAACCTCGACACCGGGGTGCTCGACGCCCGGGTCGACCTCACCCCGCTCCTCGCCCACGCCGACACGACGCTGTGCCAGCTGCTCCAGGGCGCGGCCCTGCCGCAGCTGTGCCCGCCGGGGGTGCCGGACCCGCCGGGAGGTGACCAGTAGTGCTGAGCTCGCGCGCCCGGGCCCTCCTGGCCACCGTCGTCGTCGCGGTCCTCGCCGCGGTCGGCGCGGTCGTCGGCATCGGCGCGCTCCCGGACGTGACGACCGCCCGGCTCCCGGGCGCCGCGGGGGGCGACCGGACCTACCCGGTCGAGGCCCGGTTCCGCGACGCGCTCGACCTGGTGCCCAACTCCACGGTCCGCGTGGCCGACGTACCGGTCGGGCGGGTGACCGCCATCGACGTGGGCCGCGACGACCACGGCTACGTCGCCGTGGCAGAGCTGGAGATCGACGACGACATGCAGCTGCCTGCCGGCACGGTCGCCACGATCCGCAGCACCAGCCTGCTCGGCGAGAAGTACGTCGAGCTGATCGCCCCTGCGCACGGGTCGGGGAGCCTGCGCGACTCCGGGGTCATCCCGCTCACCCGCACCACGCAGGACGTCGAGGTCGAGCAGCTGCTCAGCTCGCTGGGCGCCCTGCTCAACGGGGGCGGGCTGCAGCAGCTCGCCACCATCACCCAGGAGTTCGCGACGGCTCTCGACGGACGGGAGCAGGACACCCGCGCCCTGCTGGAGGACCTGGACGCGATCGTCGGCAGCCTCGACCGGGGCCGGCCCGCGCTGCTCTCCGCGCTGCGCAGCACGGCACGCCTCAACCGGGTCCTGGCCGCGCAGCACGAGGTGCTGGCCCGTGCGGTGACCGACCTCGACCCGGCCACCGGGGTGCTGGCCGACCAGGTCGCGGACCTGCACCGCGCGCTGCGCAGCCTGCGGCTCCTCGGGCAGCGCGCCACGCACGTCATCAGGGACAGCACCGACGCGACGGTCGACGACCTCGCCGCGCTCGCGCCGGTCGCTCGCGAGGTGGGGAAGGTGGCCGACCTGATCCCCGAGAACCTGACCCTCCTGGTGACGTACCCGTTCGCCGACACCGCGGTCCCGGCCTTCTCCGGCGCCTACGGCGCGGTCAAGGGGTCGGTCGTCCTCGACCTGAAGCAGCTGCTGGCCCTCGTCGTACCGACGGAGACCGACCCCGACGCGCCGTTCGACCCCGGCACGGGCACGCCCCCCACGGACACCGCGCCCAGCACACCGGCAGCGCCGACCCTCCCGGACCCGGGCGTCACCGACCTCGTCGGCGGTCTCCTCGACCTGCTCTCACCGCGCACGGGGGCGGCCCGATGACCATCTCCAACAAGATCCGGCTCGCGATCTTCGGCATCGTGTCGGTGACCTGCGTGATCGTCGCCGGCACCCGCTACGTCGGGATCCCCGAGCGCTACCTCGGCCAGTCCTACGAGATCTCGGTCGTCCTCCCCGACTCCGGCGGCATCTTCCCCAACGCCGAGGTGACGCTCCGCGGCGTGCCGGTCGGCCGGGTCGGCGACCTCACCCTGACCCCGGACGGCGTGCGAGCCGACCTCCGGCTCGACGACGACATCCAGGTGCCGGAGGACACCCTGGTCCGGGTCGCGCACCTCTCCGCGGTCGGCGAGCAGTACGTCGAGCTCATCCCCAACTCCGACGGGGGTCCCTACCTCGCCGACGGCGACTCGCTGCCCGTCAGCGCGGCGAGCACGCCCCTCGCGGTGACCTCGCTCCTCGTCCACCTCGACCGGCTCGCGGAGAGCATCGGGAAGTCCACGCTGCGCCGCGTCGTGCACGAGCTTGGTGACGCGTTCTCCCGCAGCGGCCAGGACCTCGCGACGGTGCTGGTCAGCGCCCGCCGCCTGAGCAACACCTTCGCTCGCGTGCAGCCCCGGACGACGGCGCTCCTGCGCGACGGGCGGCGGGTGCTCAGCACCCAGCGCGAACTCGATCCCGACCTGCGCCGGCTGAGCAGCGGCCTCGACCGGCTGACCAGGACCATCGCGGACAGCGACCCGCAGCTGGCGGCGATCCTCGCCGAGGGGCCGCGGACGTTCGCCCAGGTGCGCTCGCTGCTCTCCCGGAACAAGGCCGACGTGGCGGTCCTGCTCGGCAACATGCTGTCGGTGAGCGAGATCGTCGCGCAGCCGATCCGGCTGCGCGGGCTGGTCACCCAGCTCGTCCTGCTGCCCCGGATCATCCAGGGCACGTTCAACATCCAGCCCGGCGACGGCTACGCACGCCTCGGTGCCGTGTTCGACACCAGCCAGGCGGTCTGCACCCGCGGCTACGAGAGCTCCGGCACCCCGCCGACCGAGGGCGACCAGCTCTCCTCCGAGCCGGGCAACCCGTCCATGCGGGCCAACCTCAACGGCTACTGCGCGCTGCCGCCGAGCAGCGGGATCGACGTCCGCGGCGCCGCGAACGTACCCCGGCCGCCCGGCGACCCGACGGGGCGCGTCCTGCCCCGGCTCAACCCCCGTGGCTTCGGCCCCGGGTCGTCCTTCCAGGACGAGCAGGCCGCGCCGGCCCCCGACACCTACACCGCACCGCCGTCGGCGACGCGCGTGCTGCCGCCCACCGACCTGCGGGGAATGCTCCTCAAGGAGGATCTGCGATGACGACCGACACCACGACCGAAGCGGAGGCACCCGTGGCCGACCAACCAGCGGACGACGCTGCGGCACCCGAGCCTGCCCGCCGCGGCCCGCGCGCCCGGGTCCGGACGGCTCTCGCCGCAGTGGTGGTCCTCGGGGCGGTCGCCGGCGCCGGGTGGACGGGCTGGCAGGTCCGCGAGGAGCGCTCCGCCGACGACGGCACGGCCGCGGCGCTGTCCGTGGCCCGGCAGGCCGCGGTCGCCTTCACGTCCTACGACCACCGGCACATCGACGAGGACCTCGAGCGGGTCACGGACATCTCGACCGGTGACTTCCGCGAGGAGTTCACCAAGGCGCTCGGAGCGCTGACCGGGGCGATCCGCAAGGCCCACGGCGTCTCCGAGGGCGAGGTGACCCAGGCGGGCGTGGTCAGCAGCAGCGACCGCACCACCGTCGTGATCGCCGCCGTCGACGCCACGATCACCAACAAGCAGACCGAGAAGCCCTCGCTGCGCCGCTACCGGCTGCAGATCACGTTGACCCTGGTCGACGGCGCGTGGCTGGTCTCCGACATCGCCCCGGTGGCCTGACATGGAGACGACCACCCGCCGGCGCCTCCTCGCGGCCCTCGCGGCCGTGGTCCTCGTCGCGGCGCTCGCCGTGATCGCGACCGGCCAGCTGTGGCTGCACGGCCAGCGTGCCGACGACGACCGGGCCGACCAGGTGCGCGAGGCGGCCGACCGCGCCGTCACCGCCGTGCTCTCCTACGACTACCGCCGGCTCGACCAGGGCGTCGCCGACACCACCCCGCTGCTCACCGGCGACGCGCTGGCGCAGTACGAGGAGGTGCAGCGGCCGCTGGCCAGGACGGCACCGAAGCTGCACGCTGTGGTCAGCGCCGAGGTGAAGACCTCGACCGTGCTCGAGGCCGACGACGACTCGGCGCGGCTGCTGCTGTTCGTCGACCAGGTGTCCAGCAGCCGCAAGCTGACCCAGCCCCAGCTCGACCAGAGCCGGGTCGTCGTGACGATGCAGCGCAAGGGCGACGACTGGCTGGTCTCGTCCCTGTCCGCGATCTAGGAGGACCGACATGACGGCAACGAGCGCCACCGCGCCGGGCCCGCGACGCCGCACCCAGGCGGAGCGGCGCGCGACGACCCGGGGTGCCCTCCTCGACGCCACGATCGACGTCCTCGTGGACAGCGGCTACGCCGGGCTGACCACGACCGCGGTCTGCGAGCGGGCCGGCGTGACCCGGGGCGCGCAGGCCCACTACTTCGCCACCAAGGCCGAGCTCGTCGTGCAGGCGCTGAGCCACCTCACCGACCGGCTCGTGGCCGACCTGGTCTCCAAGCCCCTCAACGTGGCCGACGGGCCGGCCGCGCAGTACGCCGTGCTGCTCAACCGGCTGTGGGAGATCTTCAGCGGACCGGTCTCCTTCGCCCAGCTCGAGCTGTTCACCGCGGCCCGCACCGACGCCGACCTGCGTCGTCACCTGGTGCAGTTCGACCACCAGGTGATGACCACGCTCGACGACGCGGCGCGCAAGGTCGCGCCCGAGCTGGTCGACCGGCCCGAGTTCGCCGAGGCGATGCTCACCGCGATCGCGACCATCCGCGGGCTGCGGATGCTGCGCGCGGTCGCCAGCGAGCGGTCCGTACGGCGCGCGTGGCCGCCCGCGCGGGACCAGCTGCTGGCCGGCCTCCGGCTCGAGGGCTGACGAGCGCGCCGGGAGGGCTGCAGATCTGAGCGTCCCGACTGCGGCGCACGCGGAGCACGGCCGGATATGCCGAGAAGCCGGCAACCGCAGTGATTGCTGTAGTGATTCAGGCGTTGGGTGGTCGATAGCCGGCACGAGGTGCCGGCAATCCACCAGCTAACGCCCGGATGTGTCGCGCTCGGCTCTGACGTGCCGAGTTCAGCGCGGATCCGACAAAGTGGGGTGGCTTCGATGAACCTGCTTCATCGGATCCACCCCACATTGCCGAATGTCGCTTGGGTCGGCGCTCCGGCCGTTGTGCGGGTGATCTGAGTCACCTGGTGACCCGGACCCACCGCAGAAGGCCGGCTGCGACCGATATCGAGTGAGATCAAGGCTTGAACGGATCCTTCGAGCAGCCCTGCTCTATATGCAGGGATTAACGCCAGGCTCGATGCCGGGACTCGAAGCCGTATCCGACAAAATCCCTGGCTGTGGGTAAGCATGAGCGGCTTCCGGAGGCGATGTCTCCGATGCTCCGAGCGAAGCAAGCCGCTGCACTCCTCTGTGGCTCGCTCCTGCTGCCGCTCGGCTTCGCGATCATCGGCTTCACCATTCCGGACGCCATCGAGCGAGCCCAAGCGCTGGACGACGGGCAATTCGACCGCGTACCGGTGCTGATTGAGGGAACCGAACCCGTCGGACGGCGTTCAAGTTGGCGTTGGAAGGCCTTCCCCGCCGACGGAGGTGCGGTCATCGACTCCTTCACGATGGCCTTCTTCGACGACGATGAACTGCTCCCATGGAACGGGAAGATCGTCGTAGCCGAACTGGTCGACGGTGAGGTTTCAGCCGTCGAAATCCCACACGGCACCACCCTTCGAACCGGCGACGTCGGACTTGGTGGAGCCGTGGGAGACGCTGCGCATGGCGGCACCCTGATCGGTCTCTCGTCTCTCCTCCTGGCCTGGTTCGCGTCGCGCTACAAGCCGGGCCTCGGGCTGTCGTTGAAGGTTCTGGGCAGTCTGGTCGTCACCACTGCGGGCATCGGCTACGTGTACGCGCTCTGGTAGGCCTTCCCCCGACGAAGAGGGACAACCTTGTCGAAAGGACCGACGGCCCCGGACTCGGTCTGGTCGACAGCGGATCCGTCCGCTCATCCGCTGATCAGAAGCTCATGCCGACGGTGGTGGCGATCCGTGCACTCGCGACCGGCGGGCGCAGGTCATCGGGTTGATATCGGTCAACGCACGTCACCAACATCCACCCGATCCCTGCGAGGCACTGAGATGCGGCCGGCCTCCGGCTCGAGTGCCGTCAGCGCATCCGCAGCTTGCGCATGATCTTGAGCTGGTTGTTGCCCATCGCCACGAACTTCTCCAGCGGAGAGGCCGGAGGAGGCCCGATCGGCCCGATCCGGGAGGCCACGATGGTCTGGGACTCGGTGTACTTGCGGATGCCCTCGGCTCCGTGGCGGCGGCCGAGACCGCTGTCACCCATGCCGCCCATGCCGGCCTCGATGGTGCCCGCGGCGAGGGCGGCGCCGTCGTTGATGTTGACCGAGCCTGCCCGGATCCGCCGGGCCATCGCGTCGGCGGCCTCGACGTCCTTGCCGAAGACGCTGGCGGACAGGCCCGCCCGGCCCTGGTTGGCGACCCGCAGGGCGTCCTCGTCGTCGGTCGCCCGGTAGAGGGCGACCACCGGCCCGAACGTCTCGCCGAGGCAGACGTCCATCTGGTCGGTGACGCCCTCGAGCACGGTCGGCGCGTAGACGAACGGACCGATCTCGGGCCGGGCCCGCCCGCCGGCGAGGACGGTGGCGCCCTTCGCGACGGCGTCCTCGACGTGCGCCGAGACCTTCTCGAGCTGCGCGGGGGAGGCGAGCGAGCCGACGTCGCAGGAGAAGTCGAAGGCCTGGCCGATCTTCTGGGCGCTCGTCGCCGCCAGCAGCGCCTCCTTGAAGGCGTCGTAGACGTCGGTGTGCACGATCACCCGCTCGATGTGGATGCACATCTGGCCGGTGTTGGCGAACGCCGCGAGCGCGGTGCCGCGAGCGGCCTGCTCCACGTCGGCGTCCGCGCGGACGATCAGCGGGTTCTTGCCGCCGAGCTCGAGCGAGGCCCCGATGAGCCTCCGGGCGGCCCGCTCCGCGACCAGCCGACCGGTCGCGGTCGACCCGGTGAAGCTGATGAAGTCCACGTGGTCGACGACGGCCTCGCCGATCGCGGCCCCCGGGCCGGTGACGACCTGCCAGACGTGCTCGGGGAGGCCGGCCTCGGCCAGCAGCGCCCGGGTCCACAGGAGGGTGAGCGGGGTCTGCGGGTCGGCCTTGCCGAGCACGGCGTTGCCCGCGAGCAGCGCCGGGATCGCGTCGCCGACGCCGAGGTAGAACGGGTAGTTCCAGGGCGAGATGATCCCGACGACACCCTTGGGCACCCGCACCTCGCGCGCGGTCGTCGCGAGCGGCACGGCCGCCCGCACCTTGTGGTCGGCCAGGTAGGTGCCGCCCTGCTTGGCGTAGTGGCGGGCCAGGTTGGCGACCTGGAGCACCTCCTGCCACGCGTGGAAGCGGGACTTGCCCATCTCCCACTGGATCAGGTCCATGACCTCGTCCTGGCGCTCGACCAGCAGGTCGTGGAAGCGCAGCACGACCGCCGCGCGCGCCTCGAAGCTCAGCTCCGCCCACGCGGGCTGGGCCGCCCGGGCGAGCTCGACGGCCGCCGCGACGTCGGCGGGCGTGCCGGCCGGGACGGGAGCGGTCGGCAGGGCGTCGTACGGCGCGATCGCGGTCATCGTCCCGTCGCCGCCGGAGGCCGGGCACACGACCCAGCGGGTCCAGGACTGCAGCTTGCGGTCGGTCACCCACGCGGGGCGGACGCTGCTGGCGGGCTGCTCGGGCGCCGCCTCCGCCGGGCGGACGTCGGTGGCGGTCATCGGGTGCTCCCGTTCCGGACGAGGTTGATGGGTTGGCCGTCCTTGGGGAACGGCAGCGAGTGGTTGTCGAGCGGCGCGACGTAGCCGGGGTCGACGGTCCAGTGGTAGTTGCGCAGCAGGCGGTGGAGGATCGCCTTGACCTCCATGCCGGCGAAGTAGAGGCCGATGCACTTGTGCACGCCGCCGCCGAACGGCTCCCAGGCGTAGCGGTGCGACTTGTCCTCACGCCGCTCCGGCGAGAACCGCTCCGGGTCGAAGACCATCGGGTTGGTCCAGTACTCCTCCATCAGGTGGGAGAACTGGACGCCCACCATGATGTCGGTGTCCTTCGGGATCCGGTGGCCCTCGACGACGGTGTCCTTGACCGCGTGCCGGACCAGGATCGGCACCGGCGCCCGCAGCCGCAGCGACTCCTTCATCACCCAGTCGAGCGACTCGAGCGCCTCGAGCTCGGCCAGCGTGGGCTCGGGCCCCAACGCGAGTGCCTCCGCACGGCAGCGCTCCTGCCACTCCGGGTGCTGGCCCAGGAACTGCAGCATCGTCGAGGTCGTGATGGTCGAGGTGTCGTGCGCGGCCATCATCAGGAAGATCATGTGGTTGACGACGTCGTCGTCGCTGAACCGCTCGCCGTCCTCGGTCTCGATGTGGCAGAGCACGGAGAAGAAGTCGTCGGTGCGCTCGGCCCGCTTGGCCGGCAGGTAGTGGCGCAGGAAGTCCTCGAGGACCTTGCGGCCGCGGTAGGCCTTGCCCCACCGGGTCATCGGCACGTCCGCGCGGACGATGCCGGAGGCCGCCTGCACGCAGGCGATGAATGCCTGGTTGACCCGGTCCATCTCCTTGCGGCTGGTGTCGCCGGCGCCGCCCATGAAGATGTCGGCGGCGATGTCGAGCGTGAGCTGCTTGAGGGCCGGGTAGACCTTGAACCGCGGGTCGCTGTCCCAGCCGGCCATGCCCTCGGCGATCGCCGGGTGCATCCGCCCGGTGTAGGCGGCGAGCCGGTCGCGGGTGAACGCCTCCTGCATGATCCGCCGGTGGACGTGGTGCTCGTCGAAGTCGAGCAGCATCAGGCCGCGGTGGAAGAAGGGGCCGACGATCTTGCCCCAGGCGGGTCCGTTGGCGAACGCCTTGTCCTTGTTGCGCAGCACCGTCTCGCACGCGTCCGGCCCGAGCACCAGCACCGACTTGTCGATCTGCGCGTAGATCGGCGAGACCGGTCCGTAGGTCTCCCACTGGTGCCGCATCAGCCCCACGGGGTCGGCGATGAAGTCGAAGAGCCTGCCGACCAGGGGCAGGCCGCGGTCCTCGCGCAGCTGGTCGGGCACCTCCAGGAGCTGGGTGGGAACCGGTGCCTCCGGGGCTTCGACCGTCGCCTGCGCCATCGCGTCTCCTCTGTGGTCCGGCTGTGGTGTGACGTGCGTCAAGCGTCAGCCTGATTCAGGAAGGCTGTCCTGTCAACCTTCATCCGCGAGGTCGTTTGTGAGAGGCTCGCGGCATGGCTGTGCAGTCAGGCGTCTACCGGGGAGTGCCCGCGAAGGAGCGGGTCGCCGAGCGCCGCGCGCGCCTGAAGGAGGCCACGCTGGCCGTCTGGGCCGACCCGGACCGGCGCACGACGATGACGGCCATCTGCGCCGAGGCCGGGCTGACCGAGCGCTACTTCTACGAGAGCTTCAGCGGGCTCGACGAGGCGCTGACCGCGGTGATGGACGACATCGCGACGGAGATCGAGCAGACCACGATGCGCGCGGCCGAGGAGGCCGGGCACGACCCGGTCGCGCGCACCCGGGCGACGCTCGAGGCGTTCGTGGAGCTGCTGCGCGGCGACCCGCGCAAGGGCAGGGTCGCGATCGTCGAGGCGGGAGCGATGCCGGAGCTGCGTCGCCGGCGGACCGACCTCCTGCGCCACTTCGCCCACCGGACCGCGGAGGAGGCCCGCGAGATGGTCGGGATGCCCCGGCGGAGCGCGGCCGAGGACGAGCTCGCCGGACTGCTGTTCATCGGCGGCATGGCCGAGCTGATCACGGCCTGGCTGGACGGGGCGGTAGACGCCACGCCGGAGGAGATCGTGGAGGCCGCGAGCCGCAGCTTCCTCGGCGTCTACGGCTGAGCGGACCGCTCGACCGCGGTCGAGCGGTGCACCAGCGCCGACCACACGAGCAGGCCCAGCCCCAGCAGCGAGAGCGCCGCCCCGACCAGTGCCGGGGCCCGGTAGCCCCACCCGGCGGCGATGACGAGACCGCCGAGCCACGCGCCCAGCGCGTTGGCGATGTTGAGCGAGGCGTGGTTCATCGCGGCGCCGAGCGTGACCGCGTCCGTGGCCACGTCCATGAGCCGCAGCTGCAGGTTGACCACGAGCACGGAGCCGGTCACGGTGACCAGGAAGGCGACCGGGAGCAGGGCCCAGCCGCCGGGCGCGGCGACGTAGTAGGCGAGCATCACGACCACGCCGCCCGCACCGGCCAGCAGCAGGCTGCGGAAGACCGACCAGGCCGCCAGCTCGCCGGCCAGCCAGGTGCCCGCCACCATGCCGAGGCCGAGGACCAGCACGAACACCGGCACGGTGCCACGCCCCAGGCCGCCGACGTCGGTGACCGTCTTGGCGATATAGGAGTAGGTCGCGAACATGCCGCCGAAGCCGACCGCGCCCACGGCCATGGTGAGCCAGACCTGGAGGTCGGAGAAGAACGCGCGCGCCTCCTTGCGGCCGCTCGCGCCGGCCTCGCCGGCGACGTACGGGACCGACGTCAGCACGAGGACCACGGTGACCAGGGCGAGGACCGCGCAGACCAGGTACGCCGACCGCCAGCCCACCTGCTGCCCCAGCCAGGTGGCGGCGGGCACCCCGACCACGTTCGCGACGGACAGCCCGATCATCACCATCGCCACGGCGCGACCGCGGCGCGCCGGGACCACCAGGCTCGCCGCGACCAGGCTGGCGACGCCGAAGTAGGCGCCGTGCGGGAGCCCGTCGAGGAACCGCGCCACGGTGAGGACCCGGTAGCCCGGGGCGACCGCGCTCAGCAGGTTGAAGGCGCCGTAGGCGAGCATCAGGCCGACGAGCATCGGCCGCCGCGGCAGCGCCGCGCCGAAGAACGCCAGGAACGGGACGCCCACGACCACGCCGAGGGCGTAGGCGGAGATGACGTGCCCCGCCGTCGGCACCGAGACGTCCACGCCGCGCGCCACCTCGGGCAGCACACCCATCGTCACGAACTCGGTGGTCCCGATCGTGAACCCGCCGACCGCCAGCGCCAGGATCGCGAGTCCCGGACGGTGCGTCGCGACCAGCGGGGCGTGGCGGCTCTGCTCGGTCGCGGTCATCGGCCGGTTCCGCTCGCAGCGTCCTCGCGGGCCAGCAGCACCAGCACCTCGGCGTGCGCCGTGTGCGGGAACATGTCGAAGACCTGGCCCCGCACCGGACGGTAGGACCGCATCACCGCGAGGTCCCGCGCCAGGGTCTCGGGGTTGCAGCTGGAGTAGAGGACGTGCGGCACGCCCGACCCCTCGAGCCAGCCGGCCAGCCCCTCCCCCAGCCCGCGGCGGGGCGGGTTCACCACGACCAGGTGCGGCCGGTGGTCGGGGGCCGAGCCGACGGCGTACGACGTCGCGTCGCC
>DATMHR010000006.1:0-149259 GCA_035554955.1 Nocardioides sp.
TGCGGGAGATGCCGGGCGGCGGGCTGGACCACCTGCTCGACGTTGCCGTGCTGATCGACGACGAGCGGCGCCCGGCGCTGGAAGAGGCGCTGGAGACCTACGCCGAGGCCGCTCACGAACGGGTGCGCGTGCGCCTCGTCGGCCCGCTGCCGCCGTACGACTTCGTGGGGGCGTCGTGATCGGCATGGTGGTCAAGATCGCGCGACTCATCCAGGAACAGGCCGAGCAGGCCTACTACGACCCCGCGGTGATCCGCCGGCAGCTCGAGGACGTCGCCCGGCAACGGGACGAGGGCGTGCTCAGCTCAGCGGAGGCCGAGTGGTGGGAGGAGGAGCTCGTCCACCGGCTGATGGAGGGAGCGGCACGTGAACGGCACTGAGGCGGCCGGCGCCGCCGTACGCCATCTCGCGCAGCTCACCGGCCGCGAGGCGGAGGCAGTCGTCGGCCTCGAGAAGGACGACGACGGCTGGAAGGTGCTGCTCGAGACCGTCGAGCTGCGGCGCGTTCCGTCGACGACCGACGTCCTGGCGACCTTCGAGGTCGGCCTCGACAAGGAGGGAGACCTCCGCGGCTGCCGGCGCCTCCAGCGCTACACCCGCGGAGCGACCCACGAGGAGGGAACGAGATGAGCCAGACCGGAGGTGACACCACCGTCGCCCAGCGGCCCGGACCGTACGGCACCAACCCCTACGGCGACCGGCAGCCGCGCCCCGCGTCGCTGGCCGACGTGCTCGACCGGGTGCTCGACAAGGGCATCGTGATCGCCGGCGACATCCAGGTGAACCTGCTCGACATCGAGCTGCTCACCATCAAGATCCGGCTGCTCGTCGCCTCGGTCGACAAGGCCCAGGAGATGGGCATCGACTGGTGGAAGAACGACCCGATGCTCAGCGGGCGCAGCGACCGGCTGGCCGACGAGAACCGCGAGCTCAAGAAGCGCGTGCAGGAGCTGGAGGGGCGCGATGGGTGAGCCGGCGCGCTACCTCTACGCCGTCTGCCGGGGCCTGGCCCCATCGGCGCTGGACGGCGTCCGCGGGCTCGACGGCGGACGGCTGGAGGTCCTCGGCGTCCTCGACCTCGAGGCCGTGGTCAGCACCGTGGACCTCGACGAGTTCGGCGAGGACGGGCTGCGGGCCAACCTGGAGCGGCTCGACTGGGTCGAGCGGACGGCACGCGGCCACGACGCCGTGGTCCAGGCGTGCGCCGGCGCGGCGCCGACGGCGCCGATGCGCCTTGCCACGGTCTGCCTCGACGACGAGAGCGTCCGCCTGCGGCTCCAGGAGCACTACCCCGACCTGGCCGAGGCGCTCGGGCGGATCGAGGGCCGCAAGGAGTGGAGCGTGAAGGTCTACGAGCACCCGTCGGCGCAGGAGGAACCGGAGGCCGCCGAGCCTGCGGCGCTCGGCGGCGCCGCGTACCTCCGGAGGAAGAAGTCGGCTGCCGTGGAGCGGCGCGTGGCGCGGGAGCAGGCGACGGCCGCCGCTGACGCGGTCGATCGCGAGCTGTGCGGGCTCGCCGTGGCCGCCCGCCACCTGCGGCCCCAGGACCCGCGACTGGCCGGCTTCGGCGGCACCATGCTGCTCAACGGCGCCTACCTCGTCGACGACGTCTCGACCCGTTCGTTCACCGGCCGGGTGGCCGAGCTGGTCGCGGCGTTCCCGGACGTCTCGATCGCGTGCGACGGCCCGTGGCCGCCCTACTCGTTCGCCACCCTGGAGGGACCGTGACGGTCGCCGCCGAGGAACGCACGTACGCCGACATCGCGCTCGTCGACCTGCTCGACCGCCTGATCGGCACCGGCGTGGTGCTCGCGGGCGACATCGTGATCAGCATGTCCGGGATCGACCTCGTGCAGATCAGCCTGCGCGCACTCATCACGTCCGTGCGGCGCGAGATGACCGAGGCGTGGGAGGAGTCATGAGCGAGCGGCGGAGCGTGCTGGCCCAGCGGATGGAGACCGACCCCGAGTCGGTCGAGCGCGACCTGCTCAAGCTGGTGCTCACCATCGTGGAGCTGGTCCGCCAGCTGATGGAGAAGCAGGCCCTGCGCCGCGTCGACGAGGGCGACCTGACCGACGAGCAGGTGGAGTCGCTCGGGCTCGGCCTGATGCACCTCGAGCAGGCGATGGACGACCTGAAGGCGCGCTACGACCTGACCACCGCGGACCTGAACATCGACCTCGGGCCGCTCGGCACATTGTTGTAGAGCGAGGCTCAGCCCGGTGGCGCGCGCTGAGCTCGGCTCCTAGCGTCACCGCATGAAGACAACCTCACTCCGCGGCCTCCCGCTGCTGCTGGTCCTCGCCGGCATGCTCGTGCTCGGCGCCACGTCCGGCGCGGTGGCCGGCGGCCTCGTCACCAGCGCCCAGATCCAGGACGACACGATCAAGTCCAAGGACGTCCACGACGGCACCCTCAAGGTGTCCGACTTCTCCGACACCGCCCGCGCCGAGCTGAAGGGGGATCCCGGCACGCCGGGGTCACCGGGCTCGCCGGGGGTGAGCGGCTGGAACCGCGTGAGCCACAGCGAGTCCGTCCTCGCCGAGTCCAACGGCAGCTCGGTCGCGCACTGCCCGGCGGGCCAGAAGGTCCTCGGCGGTGGCGGTGACTTCTCCGGCGGCTACGACGGCGTGCAGATCTCGCTGGGCGACGACTTCGTCACCGTCTACGGCCACAACACCAAGACCGTGGGCAACACCCTGTGGGCCTACGCGATCTGCGCGAACGTCTCCTGAGGACCAGTCATGAAGAACTTCTCCCTGCGCGGTCTCCCCGCACTTCTCGTCCTCGCCGTCACCCTGGTCCTCGGCGCCACCTCCGGCGCGGTCGCCGGCGGCCTGATCACCTCGGCCCAGATCAAGGACGGCAACGTCCGCAGCGTCGACATCAAGGACGGCACGGTCGGCCTCGCCGACCTGTCGCAGAACATCCGGACCGGCTTGCTGCACGGCTTCGAGGTCCGCGTCGCGAGCTCGGGAGCGATCGACCCGGGTGGGACCACCTCCGTCCGCGCCGATTGCCCGGACGGCAAGGTCGCGCTCGGCGGCTCCGTGGACTGGGGCACCGAGGACGCCGACGTGACCACGTCCTACCGAGGTTCCACCTACTTCGTCGGCCGCGGCCGCAACACCGTCGGTGGGGCCGACACCCTCGTCGTCGTCGTCACCTGCGCCACCATGGAGTGACCGGCCGCGAAAGACGGGGCTAGCACGGTAGCGGCCCGTCCGGCTCCTTCCTACGTTGCCAGGATGAAGACCATCTCCTTCCGCGGGCTTCCCGCGCTCCTCGTCCTCGCGATGGCGCTGGTCCTCGGCGCCACCTCCGGCGCCGTCGCCGGCAGCATGATCACCAGCAAGCAGATCCAGAACAACACCATCAGGTCCAAGGACGTCCACGACGGGACCCTCCAGCCCGCCGACTTCTCCGACGCGGCCCAGTCATCGCTGCAGGGACCCGCGGGTCCCCAGGGCCCCCAGGGCCCGGCGGGGCCGACCGGGCCCGAGGGTCCGCAGGGCCCGCAGGGACCGCAGGGCCCGCAGGGACCGGCCGGACCCGCAGGCGTCAGCGGCCGGGTGCTCGTCACCGGCGACGCGTCCCTCGGCGCAGGCGGGTCGGGCTTCGCCCAGGCGACCTGCCCCGCCGGCAAGGTCGTCCTCGGCGGTGGCGGCGAGCTGCTGACGACCAACGACGGTGTCCAGGTCCGGCTGACCAACACCATCGTCTACGCGCTCGCCAAGACCCCCGTCGCCCAGACGCTCCGGGCGTACGCCGTCTGCGCCAACGTCAGCTGACGAGGTCAGGGGATCTCGACGACCGCGCGCTCGATCACCGGCTCGAGATCAAGGCCGGCGGGGAGCGTGCCGAGCGCACCGCCCCAGTCGCGGGCCAGCCGTGACGCGCAGAACGCGTCCGCGACCGCGGTCGGTGCGTGGCGCAGGAGCAGCGAGCCCTGGAACACCAGGGCGAGCTGCTCCACCACCCGCCGGGCCCGCAGCTCGATGTCGTCGAAGCTGGTGAACTCCTTCTGCAGCCGGGCGAGGGCCTCGTCGAAGCGCGGGTCCGCCCCCGAGGCCTGGCCGACCTCCGCGAAGTAGGCGTCGAGGGTGTGCGGCTCGCGCGCGATCGCCCGCAGCGCGTCGAGCGCGGCGACGTTGCCCGAGCCCTCCCAGATGGAGAGCAGGGGCAGCTCGCGGTAGATCCGTGCGGCGTCGAAGTCCTCGATGTAGCCGTTGCCGCCGAGGCACTCCAGCGCCTCCGCGGCGTGGATCGGACCACGCTTGCACACGTAGTACTTGGTCGCTGCCAGTGCCAGCCGCCGCAGGGCCGCCTCACCCTCGTCGCCACGGATCGCACGGTCGTTGGCCCCGGCCAGCCGCATCATCGCCGTGGTCGCCGCCTCGGACTCGATCGCGAGGTCGGCGAGCACGTTGCGCATCGCCGGCTGCTCGACCAGCGGCTTGCCGAAGGCGGAGCGGTGCCGTGCGTGGTGGGTCGCCTGCACCAGCGCGGTGCGCATGCCCATCGCGGTCCCGATCACGCAGTCGAGCCGGGTCATGTTGACCATCTCCACGATGGTCCGCACGCCGCGACCCTCCTCCCCGACCAGCCAGCCCACCGCGGCGTCGTACTCGATCTCGGAGGAGGCGTTGGACTTGTTCCCCAGCTTGTCCTTGAGCCGGAGGAACCGCATCGCGTTGCCCTCCCCGCCCGGCAGCACCCGCGGCACCAGGAAGCAGGACAGGCCGCCCGGCGCCTGGGCGAGGGTCAGGAACATGTCGGACATCGGGGCGCTGGTGAACCACTTGTGCCCACGCAGGACGTAGGTGCCGTCGGGCAGCGGCTTCGCGGTCGTCGTGTTGGCGCGCACGTCGGAGCCGCCCTGCTTCTCGGTCATCGACATCCCGGCGATCAAGCCGCGCTTCGTCTCCGGGTCGCGCAGCCCGAAGTCGTAGGTCCGGTTGGTCAGCAGCGGCTCGAACCGCGCGGCCAGCTCGGGGTTGGCCCGCAGGGCGGGCACGACGGCGTAGGTCATCGAGATCGGGCAGCCGTGGCCGGCGTCGACCGACCAGACGAAGAACTTGGCCGCCCGCGCGACGTGGGCGCCCGGCCGGTCGTCGGCCCACGGCGCCGCGTGCAGGCCGTGCCCGACCGCGGTCTCCATCAGCTGGTGGTAGGCGGGGACGTACTCGACCTCGTCGACCCGGTGGCCGTAGCGGTCGTGGGTGTGCAGCCGCGGCGGCACCCGCTCGGCCAGCCGCCCCCACTGCTGCGCCTCCTCGCTGCCGGCCAGCCGGCCGAGCTCGTGCAGCTCCTCGGCGGCCCAGCCCGCGCCCTCCCGCCCGAGGCCCTCGAGCAGGACCGGGTCGGCGGCGGTGTCGTGCCCCACCAGCGGCGGGACCTGGTTGGTCACGGTGTGGGTGGAGTGCGTGGTCAGCGGCATTGTTCTCAGCCCTTGTTGGTCGAGGATCCGTGGTCGTCGTACGGCGCCGCGTCGCGCTCCCGCACTGCCTGGCGGAAGCCGACCTCGGCGGCGCGCTGCTGGAAGGCGTAGCCCTCCCGGGTGTGGCGGGAGATCCCGTCGAAGACGGTGCTGATCGTCCGGCTCTGGTGGACGCCCTGCGCGAGCAGGGCGGAGTTGAGGGCGAGCTTCACCATCATCAGCTGGTTGAGCGGCATCGCGGCGATCCGCTGCACCAGGACCTCGGTGCGCTCGTCGAGCTCGTCGGGCTCGGGCGCCTCGACCGCGAGCCCCCACTCCGCGGCCTCGCGGCCCGACAGGCAGTCCCCGGTCAGCAGCAGCCGCTTGGCGCGCTGGTCGCCCAGCCGGTGCGCCCACAGGCCCGCGCTCGGCACGCCCCACACCCGGGTCGGCGGGTAGCCGATCTTGGCGTCGGCGGCGATCACGACCTGGTCGCAGTGCAGCGCGATGTCGGTGCCGCCGGCCACGCAGAACCCGTGGACCTTGGCCACGGTGGGCTTGTCCGCGTGGAGCAGGCTCGCGAAGCCCTTCGTGAAGCGGCTCATCATCTGGTAGTCGACCATCGGGTCCCACGTGCCGGCCGGGTCGTGGTTGGCCGCCTGCACCGCCGGGTCGAGCACGGTGCCGCCGGTCCCACCGGAGCGCCCGAGGCCGCCCTCGAGCAGGTTCTCCGCCGACGCCGTCAGGTCGTAGCCGCCGCAGAACCCCTTGCCCCGCCCCGACAGCACGATGACGTGCACCCGCGGGTCGAGGTCGGCGCGCTCGACGGCGTCGGCCAGCTCCACCGGGGTGTCGGGCGTGATCGCGTTGCCCTGCTCGGGCCGGTCGAACGTCAGCCGCGCCACCCGGCCGTCGACCTCGTAGGTGAGCGTGCGGTAGTCGGGGACCTCGTCGGCGGGCGGAGCCGCGTGCCGGTACGGCGAGTCCGCGCCCTCGCGGGCGGCGCGCCGCCACGGCGCCGGTTCGGTCATGCGACGACGTTACAGTTGTGCCAACAGTTGTGTCCATATCTGTAGCGTGAGAGGCTGCGGCCCGTGACCGACCTGACGCCCCTGCCGGCGCGGTCGGTGGTGCTCAGCCTGCTGCTCGGCAGGCATCCCGACCGGATGAGCCCGGCGGAGCTCGCCCGGGCCGGCGAGTACTTCGGCATCGCGCCGTCCACCCTGCGGGTCGCCCTGACCCGCGCGGTGGCCGCGGGCGACCTGCGCCGCGTGGTCGGGGACTACGTGCTGGGCGACCGCCTGGTGCAGCGGCAGCGACGGCAGGACGAGGCCGTCGACGACGCCGCGACGCCGTGGGACGGCGAGTGGGAGATGGCGGTCGTCGTGGTCGCCGGCCGGTCCGGGCCCGAGCGTGCCGCGCTGCGCGACCTCCTCGCGGCTCACCGCCTGGCCGAGCTCCGGGAGGGCGTGTGGACGCGCCCCGCCAACCTGCGCCGAGCCCCGGCCTACGCCGACGAGCCGGTCCTCTCGACCTTCCGGTGCCGTCCCGACGGCGACCCCGCCGCCATGGCGACCGAGCTGTGGGACCTGACGGAGTGGGCAGGCACCGGACGACGGCTGATCGAGCTGCTCGCGGTCACCGAGGAGCCCGCACCCCGGCTCGCGGTCGCGGCCAACGTCGTGCGGCACCTCACCGCCGACCCACTGCTGCCGCGCGAGCTGCTCCCCGACGGCTGGCCCGGCGCCGACCTGCGGGCGGCGTACGCCGACTACCAGGCCGAGCTGCGCAGCCTCGCCGTCGCGTGACGGTCCCTAGGCCGCGCCGACGAAGAGCTGCTCGAGCGGGACCGGCCGGGTCCACAGGTAGCCCTGGCCGGAGTCGCAGCCGAGGTCCCGCATGATCTCGAGCTGGCGGGCCTCCTCGATGCCCTCGGCGACCGTGCGCAGCCCGAGCCGGTGCGCGATCTCGATGACACCCCGCACGATCGCCCGGTCCTCCTGGCTGTGCACGACGTCGCGCACGAACGACCGGTCGATCTTGAGCTGGTCGACGGGGAAGGACCGCAGCTGGGTGAGCGGCGAGTAGCCGGTGCCGAAGTCGTCGAGCGCGATCTGCACGCCCAGCGACTTCAGCTCCCGGAGCCGGGCGACGGCGCCGGACATGTCGCTGACCGTGGCGGTCTCGGTGATCTCGAGGACCAGGCGCTCGGCGGGCAGGCCCGACACCTCGAGCGTCTCGGCGACCACCCGCGTGAGCTGCGGGAGGCGCAGCTGGCGGGCGGAGATGTTGACGCTGGTGTAGACGTCCGAGGCCACCCGGGACATCGCGTGGCAGGCGGTCCGCAGCGCCCACTCGCCGATCGGCCCGATCTGGCCGCTCGTCTCGGCGTGGTCGATGAAGTCGGCCGGTGCGAGCAGGCCGCGGTGCGGGTGCCGCCAGCGCATCAGCGCCTCGACGCCGAGCCGCTCGGTGGAGTGCAGGTCGACGATCGGCTGGTAGTGCAGCCAGAACTCGTCCTGGAGCAGCGCCGCGTCGAGCTCGAGGCGGACCCGCGACCGCGACTCCGCCGCCACTCGCATCTCCGGCCGGAACACCTCGTAGCAGTTGCTGCCGCGCGCCTTGGCGGCGTACATCGCGGCGTCGGCCTCGGCGAGCAGGCTCTCGGTCTCGCCGCGCCAGGCGACGGACTCGGCGAGGCCGATGCTCGCGTGGGTGACCAGCTCGACGTCGCCGACGTGGATCGGCTGGGCGATCGCCTCGAGCACCCGCTCCACCACGCGGACGGCGGACGGCAGGTCGGTGTCCTCCAGGAGGATGGCGAACTCGTCGCCGCCGAACCGGGCGACGGTGTCGCCGGGGCGCAGGGTGTCGACCAGCCGCTGGGCGATGCGACGGAGCAGCTGGTCGCCGGTGCCGTGCCCGTGGGCGTCGTTGACGGCCTTGAAGTCGTCGAGGTCGAGGAAGCACACGACCAGGGGCTCGGCGTCGCGCTTGCTGAGCGCGTGCCGGGTGCGCTCGAGGAAGAGCACCCGGTTGGGCAGCCCCGTGAGCTCGTCGGAGAGGGCACGCTCGCGCAGCTCGTCCTCGAGCCGTCGCCGCTCGGTCACGTCGTGGGTGTTGAGGACGAACGCGCCCACCGACGGGTCGTCGACCAGGTCGGTGATCCAGGTCTCGGCATAGCGGATGGAGCCGTCGGACTGGACGAGCCGGCACTCCACCCGGCACTGACCCTCGCGGACCGCGCGCTCGAGCGCCTCGTTGAACAGCGGCCGGTCCCCCTCGTGCACCCACTCCAGGACCGACCGCCCGACCAGGCCCACGGCGGGCAGCGCGAACACCCGGGAAACGGCCGAGCTCTGGTAGGTCACCACGCCGTCGGCGTCGACGAGCGAGAGCACGTCGCTGGAGTTGCGCCCGATCGCGCGGAACCTCGCCTCGGTGCCGGCCAGGTGCTCGTAGGCCGCGCCCGCGAGCGACGCCACGAAGCTGGCGAGCTGGACCTCCTCGTCGCCGAAGAGCCGCCCCAGCTGGCTGTGGGTCACGTAGAAGCACCACAGCGCCTTGCCGTCCACGATGATCGGCGCGACCAGCACGGACCGGATCTCGGAGAGCAGCAGGCTCTCGCTCCCGTCGATGCTCAGGTCGCCCGAGACGATCGGCGCGCCGGTGTCGATCGCCTTGACCAGCAGGGTCTGGCTGATCGCGTCGGCCCGCTCACCCGAGACGGTGACCATCTTGTCGTTGACCACGTCGTCGACGCTGATGATGTGGCAGCGCTCGCCGCGCAGCAGGGTGATCGCCGCACGACTGATGACCGCCTCCAGGGCCGCCGTGGAGGGCGCCGCCGCGATCTCCCGGCCCAGGCTCAGCAGCGTCGTGAAGCGGTCGAAGACCGAGAAGGTCGGGTCGGACTCCTCCTCGGCGGGCACGACCTCCACCGACCGCTCGAACGCGCGCACCGCCGCGTCGGCCTCCTCGAGCACGGTCACCGGCGCTCCCCCGGCGACGGCGACCCGGGCCCAGGCCTGGCGGCTGAGGACGACCTCGTAGGACGCACCCTGTGCCTCGGCGATCTCCTGGCTGCGCCGGAGCAGCCGCACGGCCCGGCGCTGGCGCCCCTTGAGGCTGGCGAGCAGGCCGGCCTCGCGCAACGCGTGCGGCGCGTTGTTGCGATAGCTGAACGCCCAGAAGCGGGCGCGCCGCACCTCGCGGGCACAGGCGCGGATCCGGCCGGCCCGCTCGGCCACCTCGTAGGCCGAGACCCGCTCGACCGCCAGCCGCGCGATCGTCGCGCGCCACGACGCGACCGGGGCGGCGTACTCCTGCCGGAGCCCGCTGGACCGGACCAGCGCGGCCGCCTCCGCGGCCTCGTCCGCAGCGCGGTCGAGGTCGCCGGCACTGAGGGCGCAGATCGCGGCGGCGAGCCGCAGCTCCGCGGTCGTGCTGACGTCCGAGCGCGGGCGCGCGAGCTCGGCGTCGATGAGCGCCGGGTCGGTGCGCCCGCCGCTGGCCCGGGTCCAGACCGACAGCGCCACCCCGGCGGAGGTCTCGTCGCCGATGGCCATCGCAGAGGTGTACGTCGAGCGTGCCACGTCGATCGCCTCGGCCAGGTCGCCCTTGCGGTAGAGGCACATCGCGAGGTTCCAGCTGGCGGTGTTGACCTCCCACTGGTCGCCGGTCGAGGCGAGCAGCCGGATCGCCTCCCGGCAGGTCTCCGCGCCCTCGTCGAAGCGGGAGGCCGCGTAGAGCGTGACCCCCATGAAGCCCAGGCTCTGACCCTGTCCCCAGGGGTCGTTGCGCTCGCGCCGGATGACCAGCGACCGGCGCGCGTAGCGCAGGGCGCGCTCGAAGGCCGGCAGCATCGTCATCACCGGGGCGTGCTCGGAGCACGCCTGGCCCAGCTCGGCGCTCGGCGGGTAGCGCTCGGCGAGGTTGAGGCCACGCAGGTGGGTCCAGGCGCAGGCGAACTTCCCGCTCGAGAACCAGTAGACGTAGGCCAGCCGGCTGTAGACGCGCATCGCGAGGAAGTCGGCCTCGCGACCGCCGGGGTCCCGGCGCCCCGTCGTCAGTCGCGGCAGCACGCTGTGCCCGACCTGGACGAGGACCTCCCACAGCAGCAGGACGACCAGGGCGGTCGTCCTCGCCGGGACCCGGCGGCCCAGCTGGGCCATCGCACCCTCGAGGTGGCGGCGGGCGGTCGGCAGGTCGCCCTGCTTGAACGCCAGACCGCCGAGCTTCTCGTCCAGCGACGCCCGCTCGAGCGGGTCGCTCACCAGGGACTTCGCCGCGTCCAGCGCGGCGTTGGCCTCGGTGTAGGCACCCCGCAGCATCAGCACGTCGCCCATGCCGGTGGCGATCCGGGCGCGGGTGACGAGGTCGTCGCGGCCGACGCCGCGCTCGGCCATCCGGAAGTGGGCCAGTGCCGAGTCGAGGCCGAACTGGGCCCGGGCGATCTCGGCCGCTCGGAGCGCGTGCGGCAGCGCGTCGGCGTGCCGGTGCGCGGCGTCGAGGTGGTAGGCGACGTCGAACACGGTCCCGTCGTCGACCCCGCCCTCGAGCAGTGCGTCGGCGACGCGGCTGTGCAGGCGCTCCCGCACCCCGGGCTCGAGCCGGTCGAGCAGCGCCTCGCGGATCCGGTCGTGGAAGAACGTGCACCGCCCGGTCCGGTTGTCGACCCACAGCAGGCGCCGGCGCAGCGACTCCTCGAGGATGGTCGCCGCGGAAGCGGTCTCGCCGGCCAGCTCCACGGCCCGGACGATGTCGAACTCCTTGCCGAGGACGGCGCCGACCGACAGGGCGTGCCGCACGTTCCGGGGCAGGAGGTCGAGGCGGCGGACGAGCACCGCCGCGGACCGGCGCTCGGTCTGCACCTCGGCGAGGGCGGCGTCGTCGACCTGCCAGCCTCCCTCGCCCGGGACGAGCGCGCCGCACTCGACGAGCCCGCGGAGCACGGCGGCACCCATGAACGGGCTCCCGTCGGCCAACCGGGTGACGGTGCTGACGGCCTTCGCGGGCAGCGGGCCCGCCATCGACTCGGCGAGCAGCGTCATCGCACGGTCCGACAGCCGTCCCAGGTGCAGCGGCTTCGCGGTCGGGATGCGGCGCAGCGGGGCGTCGGGGCCGACCTCCTCGGACCGGAACGCGGCGACGACGCCGAGGTGCGCCGGGGGCTCGGCACCCGGGGCGAACGTCTCGGCGAGCAGCCGGACGGTGAGGTCGTCGGCCCACTGGCAGTCGTCGAGGACCAGCAGCACCGGCGCGGCGCGCGTGGCGAGGGCGGACAGGAACTGGCGGAGCGCTGCCAGGCTGCGCTCCTCGCCGAAGTCGTCGGGTCCGAACGCGTCGAGACCGGGATCGTCCTCGGCCACCTCGAGGAGCGCCCGCAGCGGCGGAAGCACGTTGCCGGTGACCTGGGCGCTCTCGCCGAGCCGCTCGCGGAGGCCGTCCCGCAGGGGCGCGGCGTCGTCGGCCAGGAGGTCGCGAGCGACGCCCTGCAGCAGCGCGAACGGGAGCTGCACGCCGTCGCGGATGCCCTGGCCGCGCAGCACGGTCACCCCGGAGCCCACCGCCTGCGACGCCGCCTCGGCGAGCAGCCGGCTCTTCCCGCCGCCGGACTCCGCGTCGAGGAGGACCAGGCCGCTGCCGCCGGTGCTGATCTCGCTCACCAGCGCGTGCAGGCTCGCGAGCTCGGCCTCGCGACCCACGAAGGCGGCATCGGTCAGGTGCTGGCGGTGGTCGACCCGACCGATGGTGAGGTGCGGGTCGTCGTCGCCGTCCTCGAGCGCGGCCCGCAGCGCCTCCAGGTCGTAGGCGAGCGCGGCGGCGGACTGGTAGCGGTCGACCGGGTCCTTGCGCAGGAGCCGGTGGACGATCGCGTCGAGCACCCGGGGCACGTCGGGCCGCACGTCGCAGACGGACGGCGCCGTCGACGACAGGTGCTGGCGCAGGAGGTCGCTGACGCCGGGACCCGGGAACGGCGGCCTTCCGGTCAGGCACTCGAACAGCACGATGCCCACGGCATAGAGGTCCGAGCGCTCGTCCGGCGTCGCCGACAGCAGGCCGGCGGCCTCCGGCGCGAGGTAGCGCACGGTGCCGACCAGGTCCTCCCGCACGGACTCGTCGAGCAGCGCGCTGCGGGCGAACCCGAAGTCGATCAGGGTGACCGAGTCGATCCGGCCGCGGCCCGCGACGATGACGTTGGCCGGCTTGACGTCGCGGTGCACGATGCCGGCCTCGTGCGCGACGCTCAGCGCCCGCGCGATCTCGATGCCGACGTGCAGGACCGACCGGACGTCGAGCCGTCCCGCGAGCAGCCGCGACTCCAGCGTCTGGCCGGGCACGCGCGGCTGGACCAGGTAGAGGTGGTTGTCGACGGCACCGGAGGCGTGGAGCTCGGCCAGGCCGCTGCCGCTCAGGCGCCGCAGGACGGCCGTCTCGTGCTCGAAGCGCAGCCGCGCCGCGGCGTGGACCACGCTCGCGTCGATCACCTTGACGACCACGTCGGCGCCCGTCGTGGTGTCCTCGGCGAGGAAGGTGCCGACGCCGTTCCCCTGCTTCAGCACCCTCCCCAACCGGAACCGGCCGGCGAACCGACCGTCCTCCCCCAGTCGCTCCCCAGCCGTCCTGGGCGCTGCTCCCCCCACGCCCACGGCCGCGCTCAGCTCTCCGTCGGCCGGCGCCTTCGGCGGCCGGTGCACACAGGTTGGTACATCAGGTCAGGTTAGGTCCGGATCACGGATCGGGACCCGGGACCAGGGGTCCCGTTTAGGCGTTTGAACGCTCCGTGGACCAACGCCCCTGGACACGCCGGACCGTGGTCGCGCGACCTCCCTCAGAGCAGGCCGTCCGGCAGGTCCTGGCCCGCCTCCAGGATCTCGACGAGCCGCCGGGCGCGGAGGACGGCGTCGGCCGCGACCTCGACGTCGTCGGCCAGCTCGCCCGCACCGCCGGCGGGCGCGGGACCGCGGTCGTGGAGCGCCGCGACGAGGTGGTCGCGGTCGAGGCCGCGCAGCGCGAAGAGCACCAGCGGCTCGCGGTCGGCGAGCCACCCCGCCTGCACGAGCAGGGCGAGCGCGTGCGGGCACGGGTCGAGGCCGCGGTGGCAGGTGCAGGTGGCCCCCAGCTCGCCGCCGTAGGGGAGCAGCTCCGCGCCCGCCTCGTCGGCGTGCTCGACGAGGTCGTGCGGCAGCTCGCCGTCCAGGAGCGCCGCGATCCGGCCGGACTCGGCCGCGACAACGTCGACCAGGGCCCGCCGCGCGTGCTCGTCGAGAGCCGGTACGTCGACCTGCGCCGTCCACGTGTCGTCGCCCTCCCGGACCGCCGCGAGCAGCGAACCCTCCCCGACGCTGATGCCGCCGACGTCCCCCCGCCGGGCCATCGCACGGCCGGCGCGCAGGTCGGACTCGGAGAACGCCGCCTCCTCGACCGCCCGCTGCCAGGCCTTGCCCCACCAGGTGCGCGCCCGGCCCCGCCCCGGCGCGAGCCGCGCGTGCGTCACCCGGGCGGTCACTCCTCCTCCAGCTCCGCGACGTAGGCCGCCCGGCGCTGCTCCTCGCGCAGGGTCACCAGGTCGCGCAGCTCGTGGTCGCTCAGCTCGGTGAGGGCGGCGTCGCCACGGGCGAGCACCGCGTCGGCGATCCCGCGCTTGCGCTCGAGCAGGGCGGCGACGCGCTCCTCGATCGTGCCGCGGGTGACCATCCGGTGCACCTGGACCGGACGGGTCTGCCCGATCCGGTGGGCACGGTCGGTCGCCTGGTCCTCCACGGCCGGGTTCCACCACCGGTCGACGTGGACGACGTGGTCGGCGCGGGTCAGGTTGAGCCCGGTGCCGCCGGCCTTGAGGGAGAGCAGGAAGACGGGCACGGCCTCACCGGGGGGCGCCTCCTGGAACCGGCGCACCATCGCCTCGCGCTCGGCCACGGGGGTGCCGCCGTGCAGGAACTGGTGCGGGACCCCGGTCGCGGCCAGGTGGCGCTCGATGAGCCGGGCCATGGCGACGTACTGGGTGAAGACGAGGATCGCGCCGTCCTCCGCGAGCACGGTGCCGACCAGCTCGTCGAGGAGCTCGATCTTCTCCGAGCGGCCGCGGAGCCGGACCCGCCCGCCGTCCCAGTCGGTCTGCTTGAGGAACTGCGCCGGGTGGTTGCAGATCTGCTTGAGGCCGGTGAGCAGCGCGAGCACGAGGCCGCGGCGTTGCGGGTCGTCGGCGGCGAGGCGCTCGATCCGCGCCATCGTGTCGCGCACGTAGGACTCGTAGAGCACCACCTGCTCGCGGGTGAGGTCGAGGAGGTGGTCGGTCTCGGTCTTCGGTGGCAGCTCGGGGGCGATCCCGGGATCGGACTTGCGGCGGCGCAGCACGAACGGCCCGATCAGGTCGGCGAACTGCCGCGCGACCAGGGGGTCGACGCCGGACTCGATCGGCTCGGCCCACACCCGCCGGAACGCCTGCCGGCTGCCGAGCAGGCCCGGGGTCGCCCAGTCGAGGATCGACCACAGCTCGGTGAGCTCGTTCTCGATCGGCGTGCCGGTCAGCGCGACCCGCGCCCGGCTCGGCACGGCGCGCAGCGCCCGCGCGGTCGACGTGCGCGAGTTCTTCACGTGCTGTGCCTCGTCGGCCACCACGAGGTCCCACGGAACCGCCGCCAGGGCCGCGGGGTCGCGCCGCAGCGTGCCGTAGGTGGTCAGCACGAACCCCGCCCCACCGGCGGTCGGGTCGTCCGCGCCGCCGGGCCCGGGCGAGCCGAGGCCTCCGAGCTCGCGCCGCGTGCCGTGGAACCGGCGCACCGGCAGGTCGGGCGCGAACCGCCGGACCTCCGCCTCCCAGTTGCCGAGCAGGCTGGCCGGGCAGACAACCAGGGTCGGGCCGCCCTGGGAGAGACCCTGCTCCAGCCGGTGCAGGTGGAGGGCGATCAGGGTGACGGTCTTGCCGAGGCCCATGTCGTCGGCGAGGCAGGCGCCGAGCCCGAGGCGGGTCACGTCGGCGAGCCAGGTCAGGCCGTGCCGCTGGTAGTCGCGAAGCTCGGCGCGCAGGCCCCCCGGCACCGCCACCGGGTCGCGGGTCGGCGCCGCGAGCAGCCGCTCGCGCACGTCGAGGAGGCTGGCGCCGACGACCACCTCCGCGGTCGCCCGCTCCCCGTCGGGTGGACCGGACGCGCCGGCCGCGTCGGGCAGCTCCACGACCCCCGCCAGCGCCGCGCCGAGCGCCTCGGCACCGCTGGCGCGCCGGATCAGGCGCTTGCGCGCCCGCCGCGCCGTCGTGGGGTCGACGATCGTCCAGGCGCCCCGCAGCCGGAGCACCGGCGTCGTCGCGGCGGCGAGCTGGTCCATCTCCGCCTGCGTCAGCGGCTCGCCCCGCAGCGCCACCTGCCAGGAGAACGCGAACAGCCCGTCCACCGAGAACGGGCTCTCCTCCAGCGGCAGCTCCGGGTCGCGCGGCTCGCGGCGGTCGAGCACGGCCCGGGTGGTGAGCTCGGGCCCGAGCGCCCGGGGCCAGTGCACGTCGACCTGCACGTCGCGCAGCGCGCCCACGTGCTCCAGCAGGCCGGCGACCTCGGACCCCTCGAGCGTGAGCTGGTCGGGAACCGCGAGGCCGAGGAACCGGTCGAGCACCGGCCACGCCTCGGCCGCCCGGCGGAGCGCGATGCTGGCGTGGACCCGGGCCCGCGGACCGAACCCCGCCGCACCCGGGTCGTCGCTCCACAGCACCGCGGCGTCGCACAGGTGGAGCGGGTCGCGCTCGTCGTGCACCTGCAGGACCAGCCGCACGCTGCCGACCAGCAGCTCCTCCTCGTCGGCCTCGACGCGCAGCGACACCCGCACCAGCTCGGGGAGCTCGCCGCGCGCGGTCCGCGCCGACCGCTCCGCCACCCGGCGCCGCAGCCGCTCGGCGAAGTCGGCGCCCCCGTCGGCGGCACGACGCCCGCCGGGCGGCCCGGGCACGGCCCGCGGCAGTGCGTCGACCACGGCGCCGACGACCTGGCGCACCAGCGCCTCCGCCGCTGCGGGGTCGAGGTCGTCGTGGGCCCGGGTGCGGGCGAGCTCCGCGATCCGCCGCCGGTCGCGCTCGTCGAGGTCGGGGAGCACCCAGCCGTCGCCGGCAGGAGCGGGCGCGAGCCGTCCGTCGGCCACCAGCCGGGCGCCGAGCAGCGCGGCGCCGGCGAGGAGCGCGACGCTCGGGTGCGCGTCGTCGTCGGCGAGGGCGCGACCGAGCGCCGGCATCGCCGCGCGAAGCCCGAGCGCGACCGGCCGTCGTCCACCGGTGAACTCGATCGTCGACGCCCGGGGCGGCTCGGCGGCGTGGAACGTGGCCGGGCCGGTCAGGGGGACGAAGCTCACCCCGCGACGCTAACCCGGGCCCCCGACAGCGCCGGCGTCAGTAGGCGGGCTCCGCGGCCGACCGCGCGCGCGAGCGGCCGAGCAGCCCGCCGAGCGCGAGCAGCACCGCGCCGCCGGCGGCGACGGCCGCACCCCACCAGGTCGGGTGCTCGACGGTGAGGACCGCGACGGCGAGCGGCACCACGATCGCCGGCATCAGGATCGCAGCGATGGTGAAGCCGGAGTTGCCGGTCCACGCCGCCGCGAGCGCCCAGAACACCGTCAGGAGCGCCGCGAGCCCGAGCACCACCCAGACGTCGTTGTCGAAGTCGAAGGAGGGGGACGACGGCGGCGCGAAGTCCGCGGTGGACCCGTCCTCGGTCCCGAACATCATCTCCGTCGGGCCGAAGAACCCCGCGAAGGCCTGGGCGGCCAGCATGCCGACCATCAGCGCGGCGAAGGCCACCACGCCCGCGACGCCGACGACGACACCGCTGATCGCGCGGGTCGGCAGCAGCCACCCCAGCACCGTCACGCCGACCACGAACACCGTGACGGCGAGCGCCACCGTGATCACCGTCGAGTCCTCGTCGAGGGAGTCGCCGAAGAGGTCGTCGAAGCCCTGGACGTAGAGGATCGCCACACCGCCGATCGCGGTGACGACGTACGCCGCCCGGCGGCTCGCGAGGTAGCCGAGCACGGCGAGCGCGGTGACCAGCCCGCCCTCGACGTAGGCCAGGTAGTCGTCGGTCCAGCCCTGGTCGGCGACGCCGACCGCGAGCATCGCCGCCACCCCGAGGATTCCGACGACGCCCGGCCAGGTGACCAGCTCGCCGCGCGCGACCGGGTCGTGCTTGCGGCGCACGACGACGACCGCGACGAGCGCGACCAGCACGAGCACGGCGGTCGCGCCGAGGCCGACGAAGTAGTTGGACCAGTCGAGGTCGCCGTCGGCGCGGCTGTTCCAGGTCGAGAGCACGACGGCCGCGGCGAGCAGGCCGACGCCGACGGTGGTGAGCGCGCCGACCAGGCCGGGACGCCCGGGCTTCTCGCGGTCCGCCTCCGCAGGGGCGGGCGTCGGCGGAGGCGGCGGGGGCGGCGGGACCGGGGTCGCGTCGTCGGCGACCACGGTGGCCGGGCCGGCCGGCCCGGGCGGGGGCGGGGGCGGCACCGCGCCGGTGGCGCCCGGCGCAGGCTGGTCCGGGGCGGGCTGGTCCGGGGCGGGAGCCTGGTCGTCCATGCTCCGACGCTAGCGGTCGGGCACTGCGAAACCGGGGAGGCGGGGGCCCGGCGCTCAGCCCGAGACGGCGAGCGCCAGCGGCAGCACGGCGGTGGCGCCGGCCGCGTGGAGCGCCGCGGCGCCGAGGGTGAGCGACCACCCGGTCACGACGAGGTCGTCGACGAGCAGCACCCGAGCATCACGCACCCGGTCGTCGACCTCGAGCGCGCTGCGCCGGCTCACGGCCGCCACCCGCTGGGCGGAGTTGGTGGCGCCGCGGCCGGGCGGCACCGAGGGGTCGACGACCGCCCACCGGCCGATGACCGGGCGGTCGAGGTAGCGCGAGAGGCCGGCCACCAGGTCCGTCACGAGCCCGGGCCGGGTCACCGACTCCGCCACGACGATCCCGTCCACCTCGGGCTGCCAGTCGGCCAGCACGCGCACCATGGCGCGGGCGAGCTGGTCGGGCACGGCGTCGGGCGCCGGGTCGGCGCGGAACAGGTCGCGCAGGGCCGGTCCGTGGCCGAGGTCGGTGAGCCGCGCGATCGCCCGACCCTCCTCGGCCGGCGGCTTGATCCGTCCGGCGCGGTCCACGCCCACGGCGGCCAGCCCGGTCGGCCACAGCTTGCGCGGCTCGACGACGACTCCCGGCCGGGCGAGCCGCTCCGCCGCGGCCGCGACCGACTCCTCGGAGACGCCTGCGGCCAGGTCGAGACCGCCGCAGTTGTCGCACCGGCCGCAGCGCCAGTCCGCCTCCTCCCGCAGGTCGGGGTCGTCGAGCTGGTCGCGCAAGTAGGCCATCCGGCACCGGTCGGTGGCGAGGTAGTCGAGCATCGCCTGCTGCTCCCGCTCGCGGGCCTCCGCGACCCGGCGGTAGCGCTCGGCGTCGTAGTCCCAGCTCCGCCCGGTGGCCTCCCAGCCACCCTTCACCCGGCGCACGGCCCCGTCGACGTCGAGCACCTTGAGCATCGTCTCCAGCCGCGAGCGGCTGAGGTCGACGCGCGCCTCCAGGGCCGCCGTGCTCAGCGCGCGGCCCTCCTCGGTCAGGGCGGCGAGCGTGTCACGCACCAGCTCCTCGCGCGGGAAGGCGAGCGAGGCGAAGTAGGCCCAGATGTCGCGGTCCTCGGTCGCCGGCAGCAGCACGACCGGAGCGCCGTCGGGCCCGAGGTTGCTGCCGCGGCCGGCACGGCCGACCTGCTGGTAGTAGGCGACCGGTGAGTCCGGTGCGCCGAGGTTGACCACGAACCCGAGGGAGGCGTCGAACCCCATCCCGAGCGCGCTCGTCGCGACCAGCGCCTTGACCTCGCCGGCGATCAGCTGCTGCTCCAGGGCGAGCCGCTCGGTCGGCTCGGTCTGCCCGGAGTAGGCGGCCACGTCGTGGCCCCGGGAACGCAGGTAGTCGGCGACCTCCTGGGTCGCGGCCACGGTCAGGCAGTAGACGATCCCGCTGCCGGGCTGCTCGGCGAGGTGGTCGGAGAGCCAGGCCAGCCGCTGCTCCGCCGTCGTCAGGCGTACGACGCCCAGCCGCAGCGACGCCCGGTCGAGCGACCCCCGCAGCACGAGCACTGGTCTCGATACGCCGCCTCGTTCCTCGGCGGCTACTCGACCACCGGGGCCGAGCTGCTCGGCGACGTCGTCGGTCACCCGCTGGTTGGCCGTCGCGGTGGTGGCGAGGACCGGGATGCCTGCGGGCAGCTCGGCGAGCAGCGTGCGGATCCGGCGGTAGTCGGGCCGGAAGTCGTGCCCCCAGTCGGAGATGCAGTGCGCCTCGTCGATCACCAGCAGCCCGCAGGTCGCCGCCAGCCGCGGCAGCACCTCGTCGCGGAAGCCGGGGTTGTTGAGCCGCTCGGGGCTGACCAGCAGCACGTCGACCTCGCCGCGGTGGATGGCGGCGTGGGTCTCCTCCCAGTCCTCCATGTTGGTCGAGTTGATCGTCACCGCCCGGATGCCGGCGCGCTCGGCCGCCGCGATCTGGTTGCGCATCAGCGCCAGGAGCGGCGAGATGATCACCGTGGGGCCGCTGCCCTGCTCACGCAGCAGGAGGGTCGCCACGAAGTAGACCGCCGACTTGCCCCACCCGGTGCGCTGCACGACGAGCGCGCGTCGCCGGCCGACGACGAGCGCCTCGATCGCCGCCCACTGGTCATCGTAGAGCGTCGCGTCGTCGCGTCCCACCAGCGCGCGGAGGTGCTGCTCGGCGCGGTCCCGGGTCTCGGTCGTCGCAGCGGCGGTCATGACGACGTGTCTACCAGTGCGGCCCGACTAGCCTCGTGCCATGGTCGAGGTGCGCCGGGCGACGTACGACGACCTGCCGCGGGTCGCGGCGATCTACGCGCCGTACGTGACCGGCACGGTGGTCACGTTCGAGCTCGACGTGCCGCGGCCGGCCGAGTGGCGGCAGCGCCTCGACGCCGTCGCGGCTGCCGGCCTCCCGTTCCTGGTCGCCGACGGCGAGGACGGGGTGGTGGGCTACGCCTACCTCGCGCCGTGGAAGACCCGGCCCGCCTACCGGCACACCGCCGAGGACTCGGTCTACCTCGACCCCGCAGCGCGCGGCCGCGGCACGGGTGGCCTCCTGCTCGACGCGCTGCTGGAGGAGGCCCGGGCCGCCGGCGTGCGCGAGGTGCTCGCGGTCATCGCCGACAACGGCACCGACGTCTCGCCACGGCTCCACCGGAGCCGCGGCTTCCGCGACGTCGGCCGCCTGGAGCGGGTCGGCCGCAAGCTGGACCGCTGGGTCGACACCGTCCTGATGCAGCGCTCGCTGGTGGACTGAGGCCGGTCCCGCCCTCAGCCGAGCGCCGGGTCGCTGATCGAGGGTCGGCCGTCCTCCAGGTGTCCCGCGAAGGTCCTGCTCCACGACGTGCCGGGAACGCCCACGGTCACGTCGTACCAGCCGTGGGCCGCGGTGGTGTCGAGCATCGCCACACCACCGCTGACCGCGACCGCTCCGGCGTACGCGTCACGGACCACCGCGCCCTCGGAGACGGTGATCACGAGGGTGCGCCCGGTCCCCTTGCGGCGTACGGCGGCCACGGCCCGATCGCTGGCGAGATCCCCCGCATACCGGCGGAAGAAGCCGTTCGGTCCGTGCAGCTGGACGTCGTAGGCACCGGTCGCCGGCCAGGACGCGCTCAGCGAGGCCCCTGCTCCGACGGTGTACGCGTGCGGGGCTCCGGAGGGCGCGAGCAGCCGGGCCTGCAGGTGCGCGCCGAGGGCGCCGTGGTTGACGAGCTCGACCGCGATCCCGTTCCGCGAGCGCTTCTCGACGACCTCGAGGTCGTAGCCGGTGGGCCGCGCCGGCCGCGTCCCCGGCTCCTGGCGGGGCATGGCCCCGTCGGCGGGGACAGCAGGGCGGTAGCTCGGGTGGCGCTGGTCGTCCGCCGGTCTCCAGCCCGTGGTGTCGGGCAGCGCCGGGACGGCTGCCGTGGTCCTGGAGAAGTCGAACGCCGCAGTGAGGTCGCCCGCGACGGTCCGCCGCCAGGGCGTGATGTTGGGTTCGCGCACGCCGAACCGCTCCTCCATGAAGCGGATGACGGAGGTGTGGTCGAAGGTCTCGGAGCTGACCCATCCGCCCGTGCTCCACGGCGACACGACGAACATCGGGACCCGCGGACCCATCCCGAACGGACCGGCGGGATAACCGGCGTCGCCGGGCTTGCCGGCGTACCACTCGTTGTCGGTGGGCACGGTCGACGCCCCCGGGATGTCGCCGCCCGGGGCGTGCGGCGGGACCAGGTGGTCGAAGAAGCCGTCGTTCTCGTCGTAGGTGATGAACAGCGCCGTGCGGCTCCACACCTGGGGGTTCGACGTGAGCGCGTCCAGGACGTTGGCGATGTACCAGGCGCCGTAGTTGGTCGGCCAGTTCGAGTGCTCGCTGAACGCCTCCGGCGCCGCGATGTAGCTGACCTGCGGCAGGTTCCCCGACCGCACGTCCCGGCGCAGGATCTCGAAGTAGTCCTGCCCGTCGCGAGCCTTGGTGCCCGTGCGCGCCTTCTCGAAGAGCGGGTCACCCGGCTCGGCGTTGCGGTAGCTGTTGAAGTAGAGCAGCGAGTTGTCGCCGTAGTTGCCGATGTAGGGGTCGTCGGTCCAACCCCAGTACTGGTCGCCACCACCGAGCCCGATCCCCTCGTCCTGGTAGACCTTCCAGGAGATGCCGGCTGCCTCGAGACGCTCCGGGTAGGTCGTCCAGTCGTAGCCCAGCTCGTCGTTGTAGAGGACCGGGCCTCCGCCCTTGCCGTCGTTGCCGGTCCAGCCGGACCAGAGGTAGTAGCGGTTGGGGTCGGTGTTGCCGATGAACGAGCAGTAGTAGGCGTCGCAGACCGTGAAGGCGTCGGCGAGCGCGTAGTGGAAGGACGCGTCCTGACGTTCCAGGTAGGCCATCGTCACGGGCGACTTGGCGGGGATCCACTGGTCGTACCTGCCCTGGCCGAACGCCTGCTGGCCACCCCTCCAGGTGTGGTCCAGACCCTGCAGGAACTGGGCGCCGAGGTCCTCGGCGGAGGGGTGGAAGGGCAGCACCTCGCGGCTGCCGTCGGACTGGTGCCACACCGACCTGCCGCTGGGCAGGACCGCGGGGTGCGGGTCGCCGAACCCGCGCACGCCGCGCAGCGAGCCGAGGTAGTGCTCGAAGGACCGGTTCTCCTGCATCAGGACGACGACGTGGTCGACGTCGCGGATGCTGCCGGTACGACGGTCCGCCGGGATGGCGGCCGCACGCGCGATGCTCTGCTGGAGCAGGGTCGCGGCGGCGGCACCGCCGGTGAGTCCGAGGAAGCGGCGGCGGTCGACGGTGGCCATGGGGGACTCCTGGATGTCCGAGGGCAGGGCACCGCACACGCTCACGGACACGGGTGAATTCGCGGTCCACCATCCGGTGACGAGTCGGTTCGCGTCAGCCGAACCGGAGGTGCCGACCGGCCCCCGCCGGCGGCGCGTCAGCGCAGCCGGCCCACCAGCGCCAGCAGCAACGGGATGCCGGTGCCGAGCATCACCCACATCGGCCAGAAGTAGCCGCCCGCGTCGGTCATCAGGTAGATCGCGGTGCAGATCGTCGAGGCGACGAGGAACGGCTCGTAGGGCAGGCCGTGCAGGAACGACGGGCCCCAGGTCCGGTCCGGCACCGCCGGCCGCGGCGGCACCGCCGGCGTCCGGTCCGGTCCGCCGGGCACCGGGTGCTCGGGGAGCGGCGGCCGTGCGGGCTCGTAGTTCTCGTAGGCGCGCTCGTCGCCCGGATCGCTCATGCCGCCATGGGAACCCGCGCCACTCCGCAGGTCAAGGGATCGCGGCGTGACTACCAGATGCGGACCCGGTCGCCCGGGTCGAGCCAGAGGCCGTCGCCCTCCGCGGTGCCGAACACCTCGTGGAACTCGTCGAGGTTGCGCACGATGTTGGCGCGGAACTCCGGCGGGCTGTGGGGGTCGACGGTCAGGTACTGCCGCTCCTGCTCGACGCGCCGCTTGGTCCGCCACACGTGCGCCCAGTTGAGGAACAGCTTCCGCCGGTCCTCGACCGAGGCCTCGCGGCCGGCCGCCTCCTCGGCCATCACGAACGCCTTGTGGCCGATCGTGAGGCCACCGAGGTCGCCGATGTTCTCCCCCACGGTGAGGGCGCCGTTGACGTGCTCGCCGGGCAGTGCCCGCGGCTCGAAGCCGTCGTACTGCTCGACCAGCGTCTTGGACTTCACCTCGAACGCCGCCTTGTCGTCGGGCGTCCACCAGTCGTTGAGGTTGCCGGCGCCGTCGTACTGCGCGCCCTGGTCGTCGAAGCCGTGACCGATCTCGTGCCCGATCACGGCGCCGATGCCGCCGTAGTTCTCGGCCGCCTCGGCGTCGGGGCTGAAGAACGGCTTCTGCAGGATGCCCGCCGGGAAGCAGATCTCGTTGGTGCCGGGGTTGTAGTAGGCGTTGACCGTCTGCGGCAGCATGAACCACTCGTCGCGGTCGACCGGCGAGCCGATCTTGGCGAGCTGGCGGTCGGTCTCGAACGCCGACGCGGCCTGGGCGTTGCCCACCAGGTCGTCGGGCGACACCGCGAGCCCGGAGTAGTCACGGAACTCGTCGGGGTAGCCGATCTTGGGCCGGAACGTCTCCAGCTTCTCGTAGGCCCGGCGCTTGGTCTCCTCGGTCATCCAGTCCAGCTGCGAGATGGACTCGCGGTAGGCGGCCAGGAGGTTGGCGACCAGGTCGTCCATCAGCGCCTTGGACGTGGGCGGGAAGTGGCGGGCGACGTACTCCCGGCCGACGGCCTCGCCGATCGAGCCCTCCACGAAGGACACCGCGCGCTTCCAGCGCGCGCGCAGCTCGGGGGTGCCGGAGAGCGTGCGGCCGTAGAAGTCGAAGTTGGTCTCGACGAAGGCGTCGGGCAGGTACGGCGCCGCCGAGCGCAGGACGTGGCTGAGCAGCCACTCGCGCCACACCTCGACCGGCGTCTCGTCGAGCACCACGGAGAGGTGCTCGAAGTACGACGGCTGCCGCACGCACACCTCCGCGATGGTCGCGTGCTGCCCCTCGAGGTGCCCGCCGAGGTTGCGGACGTAGGCGTCCCAGTCGAAGCTCGGGCACATCGCCTTGAGCTCGTCGGCCGTGCGCAGGTTGTAGGTCTTCTGCACGTCGCGGGTCTCGGCGCGCTCCCAGTGGCCCTCGGCCAGCCGGGTGTCGAGCGCGAGGATCCGCTGCGCGGCGCCCTCCGGGTCGCCGTGCTCGCCCAGGGCGAGCAGGCGGGTCAGGTAGCCGACGTACTTCTCCCTGATCTCGGCGAACTTCTCGTCGCGGTAGTAGGACTCGTCCGGCAGCCCCAGACCGCCCTGCACGAGGTGGAAGAGGTAGCGGTCGGAGTTGCGGTCGTCGGTGTCGACGTAGGAGCCGAACAGGCCGTAGCCGCCGATCCGCTCGAACTCGCCGAGGAACGCCGCCAGGTCGCGCACGTCGCGGATGCCGGCCGCGGCGTCCAGCTGCGCCTGCACCGGCGCCAGGCCGAGGCCCGCGATCCGGTCGGTGTCGAGGAAGCTGTTGTAGAGCGCGGCGATCTTCTCGTGCTCGGTGGTCGGCGTCCCGGCGGTCGCAGCGGTGCCGGCGAGGTCGGTGATGATGTCGCGCACCTGCTGCTCGGCCACGTCGGCCAGCTGCACGAAGGGTCCCCAGCTCGATCGGTCGGACGGGATCTCCGTCTCCACCAGCCACTTGCCGTTCACGTGGCCGAAGAGGTCGTCCTGCGGCCGGATGTCGAGGTCCATGCCCGGTCGGGCGTCGTCGAGGATGCTCACGCAGGCGAGCCTAGGCCGTGGCGGAAATCCGCAACAAGCATGGCGTCACGCCGGCGGCGCCGCCACAATGCTGGGATGCCGAGACCGCTCCTGCTCCTGGTCTCCCTCGCGCTCGGGCTCGCGACGCTGACCGGCACCCACCCCGCCGCCGCCACCTCCAGGGCCACCACCGTCGAGGTGGCACGCTCGCACTACACGACCGCCGCCCGCGTGACCGATGCGCAGGCCGAGCGGAAGGTGATCCGGCTGGTCAACAGGAAGCGCGTCGCCCACGGGTGCCACGCGCTGAAGCCCAACGCGGCGCTGCACCGCGCCGCCAAGCGGCACTCCAACAAGATGGCGGCCGCCCTCTCCCTCAGCCACCAGCTGCCCGGCGAGCCGTCGCTCGGCCGGCGGGTGACCAAGGCGGGCTACAAGCACTGGACCCGCATCGGCGAGAACGTCGCCTACGGCTACCCGACGCCCGCCTCGGTCGTGCGCGGCTGGATGAACAGCCCCGAGCACCGGGCCAACATCCTCGACTGCCGCTACAAGGACACCGGGGTCGGCCTGTCCCACGGCGGCGGCTACGCCTGGTGGACCCAGGACTTCGGCAGGAAGTGAGCGGTCAGTCGCGGACGCGGACGACCGACTTGCCCAAGGTGGCGCGAGCGTCCATGTCGGCGAGGGCCTGGCCGAACTCGTCCAGGTCGTAGAGCCGTCCGATCGGAGGGGCGACCACGCCCGACTCGATCATCGGCAGCAGCTGCTGCCACTGGGCCTGCATGTAGCCCGGACGCACCATGGCGTAGGCGCCCCAGCCGACGCCGCGGACGTCGACGTTGTTGAGCAGGAGCCGGTTGACCTTCACCTCCGGGATCCCCTGGCCGGAGGCGAAGCCGACGACCAGCAGCCGGCCCTGCGGCGCGAGCGAGCGGAGCGAGTCGGTGAACAGGTCGCCGCCGACGACGTCGAGCACCACGTCGGCACCCTGGCCGCCGGTGAGCTGTGCGACGGCGTCGCGGAACCCGTCGACGAGCACCGTCTCGTCGGCGCCGGCCGCCTTCGCGAACGCGGCCTTCTCCTCCGTGCTCACCACGGCGATGGTCCGGGCGCCGAGGCCCTTCGCGACCTGCAGGGTCGCCGTGCCGACCCCGCCGGCGGCGCCGTGCACGAGGACGGTCTCGCCCTCGCGGACCTGCCCGCGCTCGGCGAGCGCGAACAGCGCGGTCAGGTAGTTCATCGGCAGGGCCGCGCCCTCGTCGTACGACGTGCCGTCCGGGAGGGCGAAGACGCCGTCGGGGTGTGCGGCGACGAGCTCGGCGGCCCCGCCGTACGGCCCGACGCCCGCCACCCGCTGGCCCGGCTCGAAGCCGGGGCCGGAGACCACGACGCCGGCGTAGTCCACGCCGAGGGTGAACGGCGGCTCCGGCTTGAGCTGGTACTCGCCGCGGCTGAGCAGCAGGTCGGGGAACGACACCCCGACCCGGTGCACCTCGACCAGCACCTCGCCGGGACCGGGCTCGGCGTCCGGCACCTCCTCGACGACGACGTCGGACGGACCGGTGGTGCTGACGACTCTCACGGCGCGCATGGGCTGCACGCTATCCAGTCCCCTGGGCTTGCAACTCGTTGCATAGGTGTGCCACCCTCCTGCCATGGCCCTCGAGCACGCCCTCCTCGTCGCGCTGCGCGAGCAGCCGGCGTCCGGGCTCGAGCTCTCCCGCAGGTTCGCGCGGTCGATCGGCTACTTCTGGTCGGCGACCCACCAGCAGATCTACCGGGTGCTCGCCCGGATGGAGGCCGACGGCTGGCTGGTGGCGGAGACCGTCGCGCAGCAGGGCCGCCCGGACAAGAAGGTCTACGAGGTCACGGCGGCCGGCCGGGCCGCGCTGGCCGACTGGCTCGCGAGCCCGACGCCGGAGAGCCCGCTGCGCAGCGAGCTCGCCGTGAAGATGCGCGGCGCGTCGCTCGGCGGGCCCGAGGCGCGCGCGGCGGTGCTCGACTCGGTGCGCGCCCACGTCGCCGAGCACGCGCAGCGGCTCGACCTCTACCAGCACCTGATGAAGCGCGACTACCCCGACGGTCCGGCGGGGCTCTCCCCCCTGGAGCTGGACCAGTACCTCGTCCTGCGCGGCGGCATCCTCCTCGAGGAGGGGCAGCTGGCCTGGCTCACCGAATACCTGGAGGCACACTCATGACGAACACGCCCGCGAGCGGATCGCCGTACCCCCACCTGTTCACGCCGCTCACGCTCGGACCGCTGACGCTGCGCAACCGCGTCGTCATGGGCAGCATGCACACCGGCTTCGACGACCACTTCTGGGACATCGACAAGCTGGCGGCGTTCTACGCCGAGCGCGCCCGCGGCGGTGTCGGCCTGATCGTGACGGGCGGGTTCGCGCCCAACAAGCGCGGCTGGCTCAAGCCGTTCGGGTCCGAGATGACCTCGCGGCTGCAGGCGATCCGCCACCAACGGGTGACCGGCGCCGTCCACGACGAGGGCGGGGCGATCGCGCTGCAGGTGCTGCACGCCGGCCGCTACGGCTACTCGCCGCTCAACGTCAGCGCGAGCAGCCGCAAGTCGCCGATCACCCCGTTCCGGCCGAGCCGGCTCTCGACGAAGGCCGTCGACCGGACCGCCTCCGACTTCGCCCACGCGGTCGCGCTCGCGCAGAAGGCCGGGTACGACGCGGTGGAGATCATGGGCTCGGAGGGCTACCTGATCAACCAGTTCCTCGCCGCCCGCACCAACGACCGCACCGACGCCTGGGGCGGCACCGCCGAGAAGCGGATGCGGTTCCCGGTCGAGATCGTCCGGCGCTCGCGCGAGCTGGTCGGGGACGACTTCCCGATCGTCTACCGGATCTCGCTGATCGACCTGGTCGAGGACGGCCAGACCTGGGACGAGGTCGTCGAGCTCGCCCACCTCCTCGAGGACGCCGGCGTCACGGTGCTCAACACCGGCATCGGCTGGCACGAGGCCCGGGTGCCCACGATCATCACCCAGGTCCCGCGGGGCGCCTGGCGCGAGCACACCGCCCGGCTGAAGGCCGCGGTCTCGGTGCCGGTCTGCGCGTCCAACCGGATCAACACCCCCGAGCTCGCCGAGGACATCCTGGCCACCGGCGAGGCGGACCTGGTCTCGATGGCCCGTCCGCTGCTCGCCGACCCCGACTTCGCCGCCAAGGCCGCCGCCGGCCGGGCCGACGAGATCAACACCTGCATCGCCTGCAACCAGGCCTGCCTCGACCACGCGTTCTCCAACCAGCCGGTCTCCTGCCTGGTCAACCCGCGCGCCGGCCGCGAGACCACGCTCCTGCTCGGGCCGACCCGGCGCGCGGCCAGGGTCGCCGTGGTCGGCGCCGGGCCCGCGGGCCTCGCCGCGGCGACCGCCGCGGCCGAGCGGGGGTTCGCGGTCACGCTGTTCGAGCGGTCCGCCGAGGTCGGCGGCCAGTTCCGGCTGGCCATGGCCGTGCCCGGCAAGGAGGACTTCGCCGACACGCTGCGCTACTACACCCGCCGCCTCGAGGTGCTCGGGGTCGACGTACGGCTCGGCGCCGAGGCGACCGACGACGTGCTCGCCGACTTCGACGAGGTCGTTCTCGCCACCGGCGTCGCGCCGCGGGTCCCGCAGATCCCGGGCATCGACAGCCCGCGGGTGCTGCGCTACGACGAGGTGCTCTCCGGCGCGAAGGTCCCCGGCCACCGGGTCGCGGTGATCGGCGCGGGCGGCATCGGCGTGGACGTGTCGGTCTGGCTGACGCACTCACCGGAGACCCACGACCAGTGGATGGCGCACTGGGGCGTCGGCGACCCCAGCCTGCACCGGGGCGGCCTGACCGAGCCCAAGGCCCGCGAGGTGAAGCGCGACGTCACCCTCATCCAGCGCAAGACGACCCCGATCGGCATCGGGCTCGGCAAGACGTCCGGCTGGGCGCACCGGGCGGTGCTCAAGCAGTCCGGCGTCCGGCTGGTCAGCGGGGCGACGTACGACCGGGTCGAGGAGACCGAGCGCGGCGTCGCCCTCCACCTCACCGTCGACGGTGCGCCGCAGGTCGTCGAGGCGGACCACGTCGTCGTCTGCGCGGGCCAGGAGTCGGTGCGCACGTTGGCCGCCCCCGGCCGCCACGTCATCGGCGGCGCCGACGTCGCCGCCGAGCTCGACGCCAAGCGCGCCATCCGCCAGGCCACCGAGCTCGTCGCCGCCCTCTGACCCACCCCGCCGAGTCGGCAGAAGTTCGCAGCCGTACGGGCTCGAGTCGGCAGAAGTTCGCACCGCTTGCTGCGAACTTCTGCCGACTCGACCGGTTCTGCGCGTCAACTTCTGCCGACTCGACGCGATCTGGGTGCGAACTTCTGCCGACTCGGCGATCAGTAGGCCGTGCGGTCGGGGTCGGCGAGCCAGGTGTCGAACGGCTTCGAAGCGACGGGAAGGCTGACGTGCTCGACCTGCACGTCCCAGGACTCCCTCGGCCGGGAGAACAGCTCGTAGAACGCGCGGTCGTCGAAGCCGCCGCGGGCGGCGTCGTCGCGGTCGGCCGCGTAGACCACCCGGTCCAGGCGGGCCCAGAGCGCGGCGGCCAGGCACAGCGGGCAGGGCTCGCAGGACGCGTAGAGCGTGCACCCGGCCAGGCTGAAGTCACCGATCGCGGCGCACGCGGCGCGGATCGCCTCCACCTCGGCGTGCGCGGTCGGGTCGTTGTCGCGGGTCACCCGGTTCTGCCCCACGGCGAGCACCTCGCCGCCGCGCACGACCACCGCACCGAACGGCCCCCCGCCGTCGTGCACGTTGGCGACCGCGAGGTCGACCGCCTCGGCCAGCCATCTCTCGTCGTCGTTCATCCCGACCATTCTCCGCCACCGTCCCGGCCGTAACGTCCAGGTCGCGTGACCTGTTGAGTGACGGGGATCACAGGAAGGCACGAGCCGTGGAACGAACCAGCCTGCAACGTCTGACCGTGGTGCTCGCAGCACTCGCCCTCGCCCTGCTCGGGCTGGGCGGCTGGAGCTCCGACGCGCACGCCGAGTCGACGATCACCGCGCACGGCAGCGCGGAGCAGGTCTACGCGACGGACCTCGCCCCGTCGGCCTCCGTCACGCTGCTCGACGCGGCCGGTGGCACCGTCGCGACCGAGCAGGCCAGCGCCGAGGGCGGTGTGCTCTTCCGGGACGTGACGCCCGGCGACGGCTACCGCCTGCGGCTCGACGCCGACCGCACGCTGTCCGACCCGGTCACCGTGCACACCACGGCCGCCGCGCCGTGGGACCCGGAGGTCTACGACCAGTCGATCGCCTCCGACGGCTACCAGTACCTGACCACGCGCGACGGCACCCAGCTCGCGATCAGCGTGCACCCGCCGACCAGCCCGGCCTCGCTCCCCGGCCTGCCCGAGGGCACGCCCCTGCCCAACGGGCCCGACTACCTCCCGCCGTACCCCACCGTCATCGAGTACTCCGGCTACGGCTACGCCAAGCCCGACGGCCCGGTCAACGGCATCGCCACGCTCGCCAACCTGATGGGCTTCGCCGTCGTCGACGTCAACATGCGCGGCACCGGCTGCTCCGGCGGCGCGTACGACTTCTTCGAGCCGCTGCAGCAGCTCGACGCGTACGACGTGATCGAGACGATCGCCCGCCAGCCCTGGGTCAAGGGCCACCAGGTCGGCATGATCGGCATCTCGTACGGCGGCATCAGCCAGCTCTTCGCGGCCCAGAACAACCCGCCGTCCCTCGCCGCGATCGCGCCGCTGTCGGTGATCGACTCGGTGGCGACCACGCTCTACCCCGGCGGCATCCTCAACAACGGCTTCGCCGTCAACTGGGCCGAGGAGCGGGCGCACGAGGCCCTGCCGGCCGGTCCCGACACCGGCCAGCCCTACGCCTGGGACCGGATCCAGGGCGGCGACCAGACCTGCGCCGACAACCAGGCGCTGCACGGCGAGGCCACCGACCTCCTCGGCAAGGTGCGCGCCAACGACCACTACAACCCCGAGGTCGCCGACCCGCTCGACCCGATCACGTTCGTCAAGGACATCCACGTGCCGGTGTTCCTCGCGTGCCAGTGGCAGGACGAGCAGACCGGCGGGCACTGCCCGATGCTGGTGCGGCACTTCACCGGGACCCAGAAGAAGTGGTTCACCTTCACCAACGGCGCCCACGTCGACTCGCTGGACCCGACGACGTTCAACCGGTGGTACGACTTCCTGTCGCTGTACGTCGCCCACCAGCCGCCGATGCTCAACGCCGCGGTGCTGCAGGCGGCGGCGCCGCTGATCTACCAGGAGGCGATGGGCCTGCCGCCGACCGACATCTCGACGCTGCCGGTCGACCCGGTCCAGCTGCAGCCGACCTACGCCGGCGCGCTCAAGGCGTTCGAGGCGCTCCCCCGGGTGCGGGTGCTCTTCGACAACGGCGCCGGGCGTGGCAAGGGCGATCCCTACCCCGGCTACGAGCGCTCGTTCTCCGACTTCCCGGTGCCCGGCACCACCGCGCGCTCGTTCTACCTGCGGCCCCACGGCGAGATGGGCGCCCTGCCGCTGTCGGCGCGCGCCGACACCTACACGTCCGACCCGCACGCGGTGCCCGCCACCGACTACACCGGCGGCACCGGTGGGGGCGGGCTGTGGGGCAACGCCTCGCAGTGGTCGTGGAACTGGCAGCCCTACCCCGGCGGCAACGGGGTCTCCTACGTGTCGCCCGCGCTCGCGCAGAGCGCCACCGTGGTCGGCTCGGGGGCCGTCGAGGTGTGGGTGAAGTCGTCCACCCCGGACGTCGACCTCCAGGCGACGGTCAGCGAGATCCGGCCGGACGGCAAGGAGGTCTTCGTCCAGAACGGCTGGATGCGGGCCAGCGAGCGCAAGCTCTCCTACGACCCGGGCAACATCTTCCGGCAGGCGAGCACGCTGCTGGAGCCGGTGCCGAGCTTCCTCGCCTCCGACGTGCAGCCGATGCCGGCCAACAAGTACGTCAAGGTCACGATCCCGCTCTACTACCAGGGCCACGCCTACCGCGCCGGCTCGCGGATCCGGCTCACGATCACCGCACCCAACGGCACCCAGCCGATCTGGTCGTTCGACGAGACCCAGCCGCCCACCGGCACGGCGACGGTGTCGATCGCGCACTCCCCCGGGATGCCGTCGCGCCTGGTGCTGCCGGTGGTGTCCGCGACCGTCCCGACCGCGCTGCCCGCCTGCGGCAGCCTGCGCAACGAGCCGTGCCGCGACTACGTCGCCGTCCCCAACCGCGAGTCCGCCCCGTAGCGGTGTCCCCCTCCTCCCACCCGTGCGACCATCGTCGGGTGGGAGGTCGGGGAGCCGTACGTCGCGCGCTGGCCGCTGCGGCCGTCGCCGCGGCGCTCCTCGCCACGGGCTGCACCGGTGAGGCCGCGCAGCCGGACGCGGCAGCGGGGCCCGTCCACCAGCAGGAGCGGCACCGCGACCCCGCGCGCGCCGGTGACCCGGCGACGGCGAGCGCTCCCCCCACGGCGAGCGCGACCCCGCCCGCCCTGCCCCAGCCGGCCTTCGCGAAGCTGCTGCCCGCGTCGACCACGCAGGTCGTGCGGACCGTGTCGAGCGACCGCTGGTGCACCGACGCCTGGTGCACGATCACCCAGGCCTGGCAGCGCGACGCCGACGGCAGCTGGTGGCTGGTCCGCGGGTTCCGCTCGACGATCTCCTCGGGCGGGTGGGGCAAGTCGGCCCAGGACGACGACGGCACCCCCGAGGGTGTCTTCGGCATCAAGGTCACCTTCTCGACCTCGCCCGACAACCCGGGCCGGATGCCGTGGCGCCGCCGGCTGCCGACCTCGACGGTGACCGACGAGGACGGGCCCTTCTACAACACCTGGATCGAGGAGCCCGGCCGCACCGACGGCAACCGCCCGTCGATGCGGTGGGGCTTCGTCGTGGACTACAACAACGTCCGGCTGCAGCCGGGCGTCGGGCCCGCCCCGGTGCCCGACGCAGGGAGCGGGATCTTCTACCACACCTCACGCCCCGGCCAGGAGTGGATCCCGAGCGAGGGCTGCACCCAGGTCGGCGACCCCCGGGACATGCACTGGCTGCTCACCTGGCTCCGGCCGGGCGCTCACCCGCGGGTCGTCCAGGACCGCTGACCGCGCCCGCGTCAGGCCGGGCCGAGCACCGCGCACAGCAGGTCGACGTACGCCGCGTGGTCGGCGGCGACGGCCACGGCGACGGCGCCCTGCCGCTCGTCGGCCTCGGCGCGGAACCGGGTGGCGCCGTAGGTCGTCGGGTCGGTCCGCTCGACCTCGACCGAGGCCCGCAGCACGGTGAGCAGGCCGGGCGCGACCAGCGCGGCGACGGCGAGCGGGTCGTGCAGCGGCGCGCCGCCGAGGGCGCGCATCGCCTGGTCGCGCTCGTACCACGCGATCCGCTGGTCCACGAGGTCCGCCGCGGTCCGCCCCGCGACCGTGCCGGTGGCGCGCAGCCGTGCGACGTCGGCGGCCGTCAGCGGCGCCGAGAAGGTGGCGTCCATCGTCACCAGGAGCACGTCGCGGAACCGCGCGGTGAGCACGTCGTGGGCGGCCTCCGGGTCGCACCAGACGTTGCGCTCGGCGTACGGCGTCGCGCCGGCCTGCCGGTGGCTGCCGCCCAGCACCACCAGGCGGCCCACCGCGTCGACGACCCGCCGGTCCGCGGCCATCGCGGCCGCCACGTTGGTCAGCGGCCCGGTCGGCACGAGGGCGACCGGGACGGTGGTCGCGCGCAGCGTCTCGACCAGCCACTCGACGGCGTCCGTGCCTGCGACCGACGCGGGCGCCGGGAGCGGCAGCGTCGGGTCAAGGTCGGCCCGCCCGCTCGGCAGCGGCTCGATCCGGGGCCGGACGGGAGCGTTCCGGCCGGGGTGCACGCCGACGTCGCCGCGGCCGACGAGGTCGAGGACCCGGAGCGTGTTGTCGGTGGTGTGCGCGACGTCGTGGTTGCCCCACACCGTCGTGACGCCGAGCAGCTCGAGGTCGGGGTGCAGCGCCGCGAGGAGCACCGCCACCGCGTCGTCGCTGCCCGTGTCGCAGTCGAGGATCACCGGCGTCCGGGGCACGCGACCGACCCTACGGGGCGCCGTCGTGCGCCGCCCCGACGGCGGTCACCGCCGCGATGACCACGCCGGCGAGCAGCAGGCCCGCGCCGAGGTGCACCTGGAGCAGCAGCGCGCCGGCGGCGGCGCCGAGCAGGATCAGCGTGATCGCGGCGAAGCGCCGCCGCGCCCGGACCCCTGTGCCGCCGCCGAGGAAGGAGTCGGCGGCCAGCCCGGTGATCGTCGAGGTGACCACCACGGTGGTGATGTCCTTGACCGCGACGTGGCGGGCGGTCGCCGCCTGCAGCCCCATGGCGACGGCGGCGCCCGTCGTGACCGTGACCATCAGGCCGTGCGCCGGGTCCTCGCCGACGGCGAACAGCACGGCCGACAGCGCGAACATCAGGGCCGCGACACAGCCGAGGAGCACCGTGACCCGGGAGGGCCAGGCGCCCTCCACGCCGCGCAGGGCCCGGCCGCCGGCCGCAGCACCCGCCATGAACCCGACCAGCGCCAGCGCGGGGCCGAGCATCGGCAGCCCGGTCCCTCCCACCAGCGCCATGCCGAGGATGACCACGTTGCCGGTCATGTTCCCGGTGAAGACCTTGTCGAGGCCGAGGTAGCCCACCGCGTCGTTGATGCCGGTCGTGAACGTGAGCACGAGCATCAGCCACAGGTGCAGGCGAGCGGCGGGTACGGCGCGCAGGCGGGTCACGGTCGCCATTGTGGGCGACGTCAGCTGCCGCGGCGGTGGGCGGCCACCACGTCGGCGTACCACTGGAAGGAGCGCTTCTTGGTCCGCGCCTGGGTCGCGCGGTCGACGTGGACCAGGCCGTACTGGGACAGGAAGCCGTTCTGCCACTCCCAGCTGTCGAGCAGCGACCACACGAAGAACCCGCGGACGTCGACGCCCTGCCGCACCGCCGCGGCGACCGCGTCGATGTGCGCGGTGAGGTACTCGATCCGCTTCGGGTCGTCGACGACGCCGTGCTCGTCGGGCTCGCCGGCGACGGAGGCACCGCACTCGGTGATCACCAGCGGCGGCATCGCGGCACGGAACCGGGCGCGGGTCATGATCAGCCACTCCCGCAGCGCCTCGGGGACCACCGCCCAGCCGGCGTCGGTGTAGTCGTGGCCGAGCACGTCGACGAAACGGAAGGGCGTCTCGGACTCCTCCTCGGCGGCGGCGACCCGGAGCGGGCTGTAGTAGTTGATGCCGTAGAAGTCGAGCGGCTGGCGGATCGTCGCGAGGTCCCCGGGGTGCGCGAGGTCCTCGAGCAGCATCGCCAGGTCGCCGGGGTAGCGGCCGAGCAGCATCGGCTCGAGGAAGAGGCCGTTCCACAGCGCGTCGAAGAGCTTGGTCGCCCCGACGTCGGCGGGGTCGTCGGAGGCCGGCCACATCGGCGAGTGGTTGTTGGCGCACCCCACCGCGGCGGCACCCGCGCGGCGAAGCTCGATCGCGGCCCGGCCGTGCCCGAGCAGCGCGTGGTGGACGGCCGGCAGCGCGTCGAACAGGGCCCGCCGGCCGGGCGCTCCCTCACCGAGCGCGTAGCCACGGAAGACCATGACCGCCGGCTCGGAGATCGGCACCCAGGCGCTGACCCGGTCGGCCAGGCGCTCGCCGACCACGCCGGCGTACTCCCCGAACGCGTCGGCCGTGCTGCGGTTGAGCCAGCCGCCGTCGTCCTCGAGCACCTGGGGCAGGTCCCAGTGGTGCAGGGTCGCGACCGGCGAGATGCCGGCGGCGAGCAGCTTGTCGACCAGCCGGTCGTAGAAGTCGAGGCCGGCGGCGTTGACCTCCCCGCGGCCGGTCGGCAGCACCCGCGACCAGGAGACCGAGAACTTGTAGTCGCGGACGCCGAGGTCCGACAGCAGCGCGACGTCCTCGTCGACCCGGTGGTAGTGGTCGGCCGCGACCGCGGCGGTCGAGCCGTCCGCGATGTGCCCCGGCTCGGCGGCGTAGGTGTCCCAGGTGCTGGGCCCGCGCCCGTCCTCGGCGACGGCTCCCTCGACCTGGTAGGCCGCCGTCACGGTGCCGAAACGGAACCCCTCGGGGAGCGCCGCGATGGACGCCGGCACCGGCAGGTCAGGAGGCACGGGGACAATCCTGCCCGTGACCGTCGAGATCCGCAGATCAACGGACCGCTTCGTCGACCGCGAGTCGGGGCGGATGACCCGCCACGCCTTCTCGTTCGGGCAGCACTACCGGCCCGACTGGGCGTCCTTCGGGCCGATGGTCTGCCACGACGACCACCTGCTCGGCGCCGGCAAGGGCTTCACCGACCACCCGCACTCCGGCCTCGAGATCGTCACCACCGTGCTGTCCGGGTCGCTGGAGCACCGCGACTCCACCGGCACGGCACGGACCCTCGCGGCAGGAGGGGTGGCCGTGCTCTCGGCGGGCGTCGGCGTGAGCCACGCCGAGCTCGCGCCGGCCTCGGGGTCCGCGAGGTTCGTGCAGGTCTGGCTCACGCCGGACGACGGCGGCACAGAGCCGGCCTACGCGGCGGCGGAGGTCGACGCTGCCGAGGGCGCCGGGCTGGTGCCGGTGGTCGGCGGTGGCGGGCCGCTGGACATCGGCGTCGCCGGGGCGTCGTACGCCGTCGCGCGGCTTGCCGCGGGCGAGACCCTCGCCCTGCCCGCCGCCCCCCGGCTCCACGTCTACCTCGCCTCGGGTGCCCTCCTGCGCTCCTCCCTCGCCGAGCCGCTCCACGACGGCGACGCGTTCCTGATGACCGGCGAGCCCTCCTACGAGGTCACCGCCGCCGTCCCGACCCACCTGCTCGTCTGGACCTTCGACCGCTGACCTCTGGTCGAACCCTGGGTTCCACCTGCTCGAACCGTGGGTTCGAGCAGGTCGAACCGCGTGGTGTGACGCGCACGGTTCCCGGGCCGACGCACGGTTCGACGTGCTCCAACGCACGGTTCAACGTGCTCCAACCCAGGGTTCAACGTGCTCCAACCCAGGGTTCAACGTGCTCCAACCCAGGGTTCAACGCAGGAGTCGCACGGCCCCCGGGCGGACCTCGACGGTGAGGGGGGAGGCGGGGCCGCCGAGGGGGCCGAGGGCCTCGCCGTCGGCGCCGACGGGGACGGTGCCGGAGCCGCTGCGGTCGTGGAGCACCACCCGGGTGCCGCGCAGGACGGTCACGGCGTCGAGCTCCACGTGGCGGCCGTCGTAGACCTTGGGCAGCGAGCGGATCAGGTCGCCGCGGCCCGCGGCCTCGATGACGACCACGTCGAGCTCGCCGTCGGTGACGTCGGCGGCGGGGGCGATGTGCATGCCGCTGCCGTAGTAGCCGGAGTTGGCGACGACGACGGTCGCCGCGCGGTGCGTGCTCTCGACGACGCCGTCCGGACCCTCGACCCGGAGCGCGCAGTCGAGCGGGCGGTAGGTGGCCAGCGCCCGCACGGCGGCGAGGGGGTACTGCAGCTTCGACGGCAGCCAGTGCGAGCGGTCGACGATCTCCGCGGCCCGGGCGTCGACGCCGGAGTAGACCGAGCCGGCGACGATCCGCTCCGCGCCGTCCTGGGTCACCGCGAGCAGGTCGACCGGCTGCGGCTCCGCGGTCAGCAGGAGCTCGGCCTGCGCCGCCTCCTCGTGCGGGATCCCGAGCATCCGGGCGAAGTCGTTGCCCCGTCCGGCCGGTACGACGGCCAGCACGCCACCGGCCGCCGCGACCTCGCCGGCGACCGAGGAGAGCATGCCGTCACCGCCCACGGCGACGACGACCGCGTCGGCCGCCGCCGCCTCGGCGACCAGAGGCGGCACCTCGGCGGCCGAGGCCGTGTAGGTCACCTCGACCTCGGCGCCGCCCTCGCGCAGCCGCCGGGCCAGCGGCACCACGACGCGGGGCGCCGTACCGCCGCCGGAGACGGGGTTGACCAGGAACCGGAAGCTGCGGGTCACGGGATCAGGACCCCCGGGTTGAGGATGCCGGCCGGGTCGAGCGCGCCCTTGACCGCGCGCAGGGCGGCGACGCCGACCTCGCCGATCTCGGCGGTCAGGTAGGGCTTGTGGTCGGTGCCGACCGCGTGGTGGTGGGTGATCGCGGCACCGCAGCGGACGATCGCCTCGCAGGCCGCGGCCTTCGCCGCGAGCCAGCGCTCGAGCGGCTGCTCGCCGCCCGGGGTGGCGACGGTGAAGTAGAGCGAGCAGCCCGTCGGGTAGACGTGCGAGACGTGGCACAGCACGAGCGTGCCCTCGCCCAGCGCACCCTGGAGCGCGTCCTTGACCGCGCCGTAGAGCTTGTCGCGCTGGGACCAGAAGGTGGCCGTCTCCAGCGTCTCCACCAGCACGCCGACGTCGAGCAGGGCGTCGCGGAGGTAGGGCGCGGCGTACCGTCCCTCGGCCCAGGCCTCGCCCGGCTCGCGGCCGAGCGCGGTGCCGCCGAGCTTCTCGAGCGCCGCGGTCACGGCGGCCTGCTTCGCGGCGACCGCCTCGGGCGTGCCCTCGAAGCCCACGATCATCAGGCAGCCGCCCGACCCCTCGCCGCCGATGGCGTCGGGCCGGGCGAGGTTGATGGCGGTCTCGTTCTCGTCGGAGAGCCGCAGCACGGTCGGGAGCAGGTCGGACTGGGCGAGCGCCCGCATGGCGTCGGCGCCGGTCGCGAAGTCCGGCCACTGCCAGCCCTCGTAGACCTTGACCTCGGGCAGCGGCCGCACCCGCACGGTGACCTCGGTGATGACGCCGAACGCGCCCTCCGACCCGAGGAACAGCTCGCGCAGGTCGGGGCCGGAGGCGTTGGCCGGCGCACTCCCCAGCCGGACCTCGCCCGCCGGGGTGGCGACGCGCAGCCCGACCACCATCGCGTCGAAGCGCCCGTAGCCGGCGCTGGACTGCCCGCTCGACCGGGTCGCCGCGAACCCGCCGATCGTGGCGAACTCGAACGACTGCGGGTAGTGACCGAGCATCATCCCGTGCTCGGCGAGCAGCGCCTCGGCCTCGGGGCCGCGCAGGCCCGGCTCGAGGGTCGCGGTCGAGGAGACCGGGTCGAGCGCGAGGAGGCGGCGCATCCGGCCGAGGTCGAGGGAGACGACACCGGCGTACGCCGGCCGCTCGGCCGCCCCGACGACCAGGCCGCCGGTGACCGCCGTGCCGCCGCCGAACGGGACCACCGCGATCCGGTGCTCACCGCAGTAGGCGAGGACCGCCGCGACCTCGTCGTGGCCGCCGGGACGGACCACCACGTCGGGCACGTCGGCCAGGTCGCCGCTGCGCTGGCGGAGCAGGTCGGGCGTCGACTTGCCCCGCGTCCGCAGGCGCCGGGTCGCGTCGTCGAGGACGACGGCGTCGTCGCCGACCAGGCCGCGCAGGGCCGCGAGGTGGTCGGCCGCGAGCACGGTGGGCGGTACGTCGACCTCGGCCGCCGCCGGGGTGTCGCTCATCGGGAACACCATCGAGACGAGGCCGCGGACGTTGTCCGGCAGCGGGCCGGCCAGGGCCGGGTCGCCCCACCGGGTGGCGGGCATCTCGGGCTGGCGGAGGGCGGTGTCGAGCTCGGTCATGTGTTACAGTGTGGCATACATTGTCACAGTGTCACAAGGACGGGATCGGATGACCGCGGACGCCACGACGCAGACCTCGCCGAGCGACGGCTACCTCGACGCTGCCCGCGCCTGCATCCTCGACGTCGGGTGGCGACGCACCACACTGACCGAGGTCGCCCGCCGGGCCGGGGTGTCGCGGATGACGATCTACCGCACGTGGTCGGACATGCCGCAGCTGCTCGGCGACCTGATGACCCGCGAGTGGGGCGGCATGGTCGCCGCCACCACGGACGGCTACGACGCCGGCGCCGCGGGGCCCCGCTCGATCGCCGACGGCGTCCTGCGCGCGGTCCGGGCGCTGCGCGACAACGAGCTGTTCGTGCGCATCCTCGAGCTCGACCCCGAGCTGATCCTCCCCTACCTCCTGTCGCGGCGCGGGCGCTCGCAGGAGCTCGTGCTCGGCGTCCTCGAGGCCGGCATCCGGGCCGGCCAGGACGCGGGCACCGTGCGCGCCGGCGACCCGGTGACGATCGCCCGCTCGGTGCTGCTCGCCGCCCACGGCTTCGCGCTCTCCGCGCACACCATGCTCGACGACGACGTGACCGAGGAGGCGCTCGACGCCGAGCTCCGCCTCCTGGTCGAGAGGAGCCTCGCCCCGTGAACGCACCCCAACGGATCACCGCCGGCCTCGCGGACACACCGACCGAGGTCGACGTCGTGGTGATCGGCGTCGGCGTGACCGGCGCCGGCGTCGCGCTCGACGCGGTCAGCCGCGGCCTCTCGGTGCTGGCCGTCGACGCCCACGACCTGGCCTTCGGCACCTCGCGGTGGTCGTCCAAGCTGGTCCACGGCGGCCTGCGCTACCTCGCCAACGGCCAGGTCGGCGTCGCCCACGAGAGCGCCGTGGAGCGCGGCATCCTGATGGAGACCACCGCCCCCCACCTGACCCACCCGATGCAGTCGCTCCTCCCCATCGGCGCCGGGACGACCCGCACCCAGGCGGCGATCGCGCGCGGCGGCCTGATGGCGGGCGACCTGCTCCGCCGGGCCGCGCACACCAGCCGCGACATCCTGCCGCCGCCGCGCCGGGTCGACCGCGCCGAGGCCCTGCGGCTCGCGCCGCCACTGCGTCGCGACGGGCTGCGGGGCGGCCTCCTCGGCTGGGACGGCCAGCTCGAGGACGACGCCCGCCTGGTCACCACGATCGCCCGCACGGCGGCCGACCGCGGCGCCGCGGTCCGCACCCGGGCGCGCGTGCTCGCGGCCACCGGGGTTTCGAGGCTCGCTGGCGCTCGCACCTCGACCACCCTTGTCAGGTTGCGCGACGAGCTGACCGGCGCGGTGCACGAGGTGCGCGCGCGGGCGGTCGTCAACGCGGCCGGTGTCTGGGCCGGGGAGCTCGTGGACGACGTACGGCTGCGGCCGTCGCGCGGCACCCACCTGGTGCTGCGGGCCGACACCCTCCCGGGCCTCGACGTCGCGGTGTTCGCTCCGATCCCGGGCGAGCACAACCGGTTCGTCCTCGTGCTGCCGCAGCCCGACGGCACCGTCTACGTCGGCCTCACCGACGAGCCGGTCGACGGGCCGATCCCCGACGTGGCGCAGCCCAGCGAGGTCGAGATCGGGTTCCTGCTCGACGTCGTGTCGGCCTCGCTGGCCCGGCCCCTGCGGCGCGACGACGTCGTCGGCTCGTACGCCGGCCTCCGTCCCCTCCTCGACGCGGGCCCGGGCTCCACCGCCGACCTGTCGCGCAAGCACGCCACGATCGTCGGCCGCTCCGGCGTGGTCACCATCGTGGGCGGCAAGCTCACGACCTACCGGAGGATGGCCGAGGACGCCGTCGACGCCGCGGTGGCCCACGCCGGGCTCGACGCGGGCCCCTGCGTCACCGCGACCCTGCCGCTCGCCGGCGCCGACGCGCGGCCCGCGCTCGCCGCCCTCGCGCTCCGCGACGGCCGGCCCGGCTTCGCCCGCCTGGTCCGCAGGTTCGGCGCCGACGCCCCGTTGGTCCTCCGCACCGCCGCGTCCACCACCGGCCTCGACCCCGACGCCCTCCTCGCGCCGGTCGCCGACCGGGTCCCCGTCACCCTCGCCGAGCTGGTCTTCGGCGTCACCCACGAGGGCGCCTGCGACGTCGACGACCTGCTCGACCGCCGCACCCGCGTCGGGCTCGTGCCCGCCGACCGCGTGCTCGCCGTACCGGCTGCCGAGCAGGCACTGGAGCTCGCGGCGGGCGCGGCGCTGTAACTCAGTGTTACGTCCGCTCCCTCGGCGGTCTGACCACGAATTCGTGGTCAGGACACCGAGGAAGCAAACCGAACACTGAGTTACAGCGTGGACCACCCGGATGCGCCGATGAGTTTTCCGGTCGACCCCGGTCTCCCCATCAGGCAGACTCCGAACCAGGACCGGGGGCAGTGATGGGAACCGCAGTGACCGAGCAGACGACACCGACCGCCACCTCGACCGCGACCGACGAGCTCGCCGACTTCGACGCCCTGGCGGGCCGCTACCAGCGCGAGCTGATGGCGCACTGCTACCGGATGAGCGGCTCGGTGCAGGAGGCGGAGGACCTCGTCCAGGAGACGTTCCTGCGCGCCTGGAAGGCCTCGGCGGGGTTCCAGGGCCGCAGCTCGGTCCGCACCTGGCTCTACAAGATCGCCACCAACGTCTGCCTGACCAACCTCGAGGGCCGCCCGAAGCGGCCGCTGCCGACCGGGCTCGGCACGAGCGACTCGACGGTGGGCGAGCCGCTGGAGGAGAACCACGACATCCCGTGGCTGGAGCCGGTGCCCGACGCCGCGGTCGAGGTGGCCGAGCGCGACACGATCCGGCTGGCGTTCGTCGCGGCGCTGCAGCACCTCCCCGCGCGGCAGCGCGCCGTGCTGATCCTGCGCGACGTCCTCCGCTGGTCGGCGGCCGAGACGGCGACCGCCCTCGACACCACCACCGCGGCCGTCAACTCCGCTCTCCAGCGGGCCCACGCGCAGCTCGGCGAGCGGCAGCTCACCCCCGACGACGTCACGCCCGACCTCGACCTCGCCCAGCAGCGGATGCTCGACGCCTACCTCGAGGCGTTCTGGCGCAAGGACATCGACACGATCGTCCAGCTGCTCACCTTCGACGCCACCTGGGACATGCCGCCGTTCACCAACCACTACCGCGGCGCGGACGTCATCGGGGACCTGATCGGCTGCAAGTGCCCCGGCGGGGTGCAGGACATGCCGATGCTGCGGACGACGGCCAACGGCCAGCCGGCCTTCGCGCTCTACATGCGCCAGCCCGAGGGCCACTTCGAGCCGTTCCACCTGCAGGTGCTCGACCTCGACGGCGACCGCGTGCGGCACGTGACCGCGTTCTTCGAGCGCGAGCTGTTCACCCGGTTCGGCCTGCCGGACCGGCTGCCCGCCGACTACCGGCCGGCTCCCTCCCCGGCCGGCTGAGCCGTGTCCGCCCTGCCCGGCCCGGCGCCCGGGCCGGCGCCCGCCCAGCCGGCCGAGCCGGGGGTGGAGCTGCTCGAGCGTGCCCTCGGCTACACCCGCGGCGCGCTGGTCACGGTCGGCCCCGAGCACCTGGACCGGCCCACCCCCTGCGCCGGCTGGCTGCTGCGCGACCTGCTCGCGCACATGGAGGATGCGCTCGACGCGTTCGCCGAGGGCGCCGGCGGGACGATCGACCCGCACAGCCGGGCACCGGCACCCCTGCCGCGGCGGCTCGCGGCGCTCCAGGAGAAGGCGTGCGGCCTGCTCGGCGCGTGGCTCGCCGCACGGACGCCGTACGTCGACCTCGGCGGCCACCTGGTCGCCGTCGACACGATCGCCCGGCTCGCCGCGGTCGAGATCGCGGTGCACGGCTGGGACGTGGCCCGGGCGACCGGCGCCGCCGTCCGGCTGCCCGACCCGCTCGCCGACGCGCTGCTGCCGACCGCGAGCGCCCTGGCCGCCGAGCACCGCGCCGGCTTCGGCGCGCCGGTGCCGGTCGCGGCCGACGCCCCGGCCGGTCGCCGGCTGCTGGCCGTTCTCGGCCGGCGGGGCTGACCGCCGCAGCACGCGACCCGGTCAGCGTCCCGCGTCGGGCACGAGGACCACCTTGCCGAGCGCCCGCCGTCCCTCCAGGTCGCCGTGTGCGCGCGCCGCGTCGGCCAGCGGATAGGTCGAGACCAGGGGCGACCAGCGGCCCTGCGCCACGCCGGCGAGCGCCCGGTGCGCCAGCCCGGGGATCCCGCCCGGCAGGCGCGCCATCCGCGGGCCGAGCGACCAGCCGGCCGTGATCCCGCGGCCGACTAGGTCCTCGGTGGTGAGGCGGGTCGGCTCGCCCGAGGAGTGGCCGAACATGACCAGGCGGCCCCCCGGCGCCAGCAGCTCGAGCGCTGCTCGTCCGACGGCGCCCCCGACGCCGTCGTAGACGAGCGTGACGCCGTCGCGGTAGGACGCGCGCACCTTCTCCTCCCACGCCGGCTCGCCGTAGTCGACGACCAGGTCCGCGTCCAGCCGGGCGAGCACGCCGGTGCGCTGCGCGCCGCGGGCCGCAGCCACCACCTCCGCGCCCGCGCGCAGCGCCGCCTGGGCCAGCAGCCAGCCGAGGCCGCCGGCCGCCGACGGCACCAGGACCACGTCGTCGGGGCCCGGAGCCTCGAGCTCGAGCACTCCCTGCGCGGTCCGGCCGGTGCCCACCGCGGCGACGGCGGCGGCGAGGTCGACGCTGTCGGGCACCTGGTAGACGTCCTCCACCGCGCAGACGGCCTGCTCGGCGTACCCGCCGGGGACCGGCCCGAGGTGCACCACGACCCGCCGGCCCAGCCAGCCCGGGTGCACCTCCGGTCCCACGGCGTCGACCACGCCCGCGACCTCACGACCGGGGACGGTCGGCAGGGGCGGTGCCGGGAACGGCCCCGGCTCCCCGCGGCGGAGCACCGTGTCGAGCAGGTGCACGCCGGCGGCGTGGACCGCGATCCGCACCTGGCCGGGACCGGGCTCGAGGTCGGGCAGCTCCTCGAGGACCAGGTGGTCGGCCGGACCGGGCTCGTGCAGTCGGATCGCTCGCATGCGGCCAGTCGACAACTTCAAGTCGGCTCGAGGTCAACCCGCCCGCCCCGGGGACCGGCCCGGGACCGGCCCGGAAATGGAGCGAGCCCCCGGAGCTGCATGGGGTCAGCTCAAACGGGGGCTCTGTCGCGTTTCGGTGCTCCCTCCGAATTACGACGGTCCCAGGATAACCGGCTCCGGCCCCGTGTCGAGACAAACGGCGAAGGTCGTCACCGCGCGGCGCGCAGGAAGGCCTCGAGGATCGGGCCGGCGGTGCCGGACCCCGAGTCGCCGACGTCGACGAAGACGGCCACGGCGAGGTCGCCCTGGGCTGCCACCATCCACGCGTGGGTCTGCCGTCCCTGGTCGCCGTCGAACTCCGCCGTGCCGGTCTTCGCGATCACCGGCGGGCCCGGGACGTCGAGCAGCCCGATGCCCGACCCGCCGGTGACGACCTGGCGCAGGATGCCGCGCAGATGGGCGGCATCCTGCTTGCTCGGCGGGTCGACTCCCTTCGGCGGCGCCACGTCGACCTGGTCGAGGAGGCGCGGGACGACGGTGCTGCCCTGCTGGACGCTGGCGATGACGGTCGCCATGGCCATCGGGGAGGCGAGGACCGTGCCCTGGCCGATCATGTCCGCCGCGCCCTCCGTCTCCGACGCCGGCGGGTCGACGCTGCCGAAGTAGGCCGGGAAGCCGAGGTCGTGGTCGACGCCGAGCCCGAGCGACGCCGCGGCGTCGACCAGGTCGGTCCGGCCCAGCCGGCCCCGCTGGGAGATCACCGCGGTGTTGCACGAGTTGGCGATCGCCGTGCGCAGCGGGATGTCGCCCAGCGCACCCGACGGGTAGTCGTCGTAGTTCTCGAACCGCTTGCCGTCGACGGTCACCGCCGTCGTGCACGGCACCGTCGAGTCGGGCGTGAGGCCCGAGCGCAGCAGGGCCAGCGTGCTCACGATCTTGAACGTCGACCCGGGGGCGAACTGGCCGTAGGTCGCATAGTTCTGGCCACCGGTGCCCGGCCCGTTGGCGGCGGCGAGGATCGCGCCGTCGCTCGGCCGGATCGCGACCAGGGCGCTGGCGGGCCCGACGTCGGCGAGCAGGTCCTCGGCGGTGGTCTCCAGCCGCTCGTCCAGGGTGAGCGCGAGCCGCTTGCCGTCGACGGGCTCGACCCGGAACAGCCGGCGGTCGCGGCGGGCGGAGTCGGGGTCGGTCGCGACCACCTCCCTGCCGGGCGTGCCGCGCAGCTGCTCGTCGTACCTCGCCTCGAGGCCGGACACGCCCGCGATGTCGCCGGGGTGGTAGGTGTCGGGGTCGTCCTTGACCATCTCGGCCGTCACCGGCCCGACCCGGCCGAGGATCGGGGCCGCGAACTCCCGGGTGGGCGCGAGCGACAGGTCGTCGCTGACGACGAGCACGCCGGGGATGCCGTCGGCGCCGGCCCGCACGGCCGGCGGCACCTCGCCGCGGCGGTAGGTGATCGCCGGGACGTAGGCCTCCGGGCCTGCGGCCTTGACCGAGGCGACGTACGGCGCGACGTCGACGCCCACGAGCTGCGCGAGCCGGCGCGCGGCCGCGGGTGCCTGCGCCGCGCGCACCGTGGTCTTGTCGATGCCGTACTCCACGACCGGTCGCTCGGTCACCAGCACCTTCCCGCCGGCGCCGGTCACGTCGCCCCGCTCGGCCGGGAGCGTCGTGGCGTCGAGGACCTCGTGCGTGCGCAGGGTGGGCTCGACCGCCGTGCGGTCCCACACGAACGACCAGTCGCCCGACGACTCCCGCGCGGCGACGGTCGTCTCGTAGGTCCAGGGGTCCTCCCCCTCGACCAACGGCCAGCTCCACGCCAGCGTGACGGCGCTCGGGGACACGTCCGCGACGTCGACCGAGGGCACGACGCCGTCCATCCCGTCGACGACGTCGACGTAGTCCTTCGCCACGTCCGCGCCCTGGAGGTCGGCGAACGCGAGGTCGGTCAGCCCGCTGTCGGCGACGGCCTGCCCGGAGTCCTCGTCGGCGAGCGACCCGGCGGTCGAGGCGAGGGCCGACGCGAGCGACCCGGCGAGGTCGGACGGCACGTCCCCGGCGCCCCCGCCCTCGTCACCCCCGCTGCACGCCGCGACGAGGGGCGCGAGCAGGGGCAGGAGGAGCAGGGACGCCGAGGTTCGCCGCATGGGTCGGTTCTACCAGCGACGTCCGACGCGTCGGGTGCGCGGTCAGCCGACGAGCAGCGGACTGACCAGCGGCGTGTAGCCGGAGGACTGCCCGGTGCGGTTGGGGTGGTAGCTCTCGCTGATCGGGTTGGAGAGCCCGTTGATCCACTCCACGTCGTCGCACACGGCGTGGCCGACGAATCGGCTCGTGGGGTTGGCGAACTTGAAACCCTTGTTGGTGGCCTGGGTGGAGATCTTCGCGTTGAGCAGGTCGGCGGTGTAGTTGAGCCGCGACTCCTCCGACGGGGAGAACCAGGTGCCGGCGTTGCAGTCCTCGCCGTTGAAGATCCGCGGGTAGCCGACGACCACCACGACGGCGGAGGGAGCGCGCGAGCGGATCGCCGAGTAGAGCGTCGCGAGCCGCCCGGGCAGCACGTTGTTGATGATGTACTGCGCGTCGTCGATCGCGCCGTTGCAGTCCGACATCCAGCCCGGCTGGGCACACTCGGTGAGCACGTCGGCGAACCCGGCGTCGTTGCCGCCCACCGAGATCGTCACGTAGCTCGTGCTCGAGCTCAGCGCCCCGAGCTGGTTGTTGGTCACCGCGGCCGTGGTCGCGCCCGAGCACGCCTGGAAGCTGAGCGTGTAACCGCGCTGCTGCGCCACCAGCCACGGGTAGGCGTACGTCGAGCGCTGGCAGCTGGTGCCGTCGGAGAGGTAGCTGCGGGTGCCGACGCCCGAGGAGTAGGAGTCGCCGAGGGCGACGTAGGACGGGCCCGCGGACTGCGCGGGCGCGGCCGGGACGACGAGCGCGGCGAGCGCCGCGAGGAGGCTGACGACCGCGGCGGCGAGGACGCGCACGCGGGCAGGGACGAGCAGGGACATGGAGCGACCTTCCGAGGGAGCCGGTGTGACCTGGGTCACTCAAGCACCGGGGTCCGGCACTTGACCAGACCCACGCCCCTCGGAGGCCCCTCCCACGCCCCTCGCACGCCCCGAGAACCCCGAGAACCCCGAGCCCCGTCCGGCGGCTAGGCCAGCGCGTCGAGCAGCGCGCCCAGCCGCTGGCGCGCGTCGGTCGCGACCCGGTCGAGCGGGCTGCCCTCGCCGGCACCGGACATGCCGGTCATCGCGGCGGGGTCGAAGGCCTCGACCGCCGTGGTGGTCGCGTCGACCGTCCGGACCACCACGTTGCACGGCAGCACGGTCGCGACGGACGGGTCGGCCTGGAGCGCCTCGTAGGCCAGCTGCGGCCGGCAGGCGCCGAGGATCACCTGCGGCGGCACCGTCGCCCCGATCTTCGCGTGCAGCGTCGCGGCGAGGTCGATCTCGGTGAGCACACCGAAGCCCTGCTCGGCCAGGCCGGCCTTCACCGCCGCGACGGTCTCGTCGTACGGCTGCTGCACGGTCGTGCTCAGGGTGTAGTCGCTCATCGGTGGTCTCCGTCCGTCCTCGGGCGTGCTGACGTGCCCACCCTACATCCCCCCGGGGGGATAAAGACGAGTCAGTACCAGCCGAACCGCTGCGAGTGCGCCCAGGCGCCCTGCGGGTTGCCGTAGCGGGCGGCGATGTAGGCCAGGCCCCAGCGGATCTGGGTGTCGGGGTTGGTGCGCCAGTCGGGGCCGACGACCGCCATCTTGGTGCCGGGCAGGGACTGCGGGATCCCGTAGGCGCTCGAGGTCGGGTTGTCGGCGAGCTCGTTCCAGCCCGACTCGCGCGTCCACAGCGCGTCGAGGTAGGGCCACTGGTCCTGGGCGAAGCCGAACCCGATCATCAGCTGGAAGCCGAGGGCGCGGTTGGAGCCGGGCGAGACGTCCGCGGGGGTCGGTGCCGTCATCGGCACGTGCTGCGCGATCCGCTCGGCGAGCCGGGCGAGCTGGCGCAGGATGACCTCGCGCGGCACCCGGGCGGCCGCGCCCTCACGCGGTGGCCCCGTCGGCTCCGTCGACGGAGCCGTGGCGGTCGTCGACGTCGTCACCGACGGGAGCGCCGGCGGGTCCGCCCGGTCGCCCGAGGCGTCGGCCGCGCACCCGGCGACGGGCACGGCAGAGACGATGACGACCGCTGCCGCGGCCAGGTTCGTACGACGCACGAGGCTCCCCCCTCCGGGGAGAGTCTACGTCCTGGGCTTCTTGGCCTTGCCCGGTCCGTAGTCGCGCGACAGCTCGATCAGCTTGCCGCTGATCCGGGTCTCCTTGAGCCGCTCCCACGCGTCACCCGGCAGCTTGGCCGGCAGCTCGACGAGCGAGTAGTCGCCGCGGATCGTGATCGCCCCGAAGTCGTGGCGCTGGAGGCCGCCCTCGTTGGCGATCGCGCCGACGATCTGGCGCGGCTCCACCCGGTGCCGCTTGCCGACCTGGATCTTGTACGTCGCCAGCGGCTGGTCGGAGCCGCGGCGCGGACGCCGCTCGCCCCGCTCGCCGCGCTCGCCCGGGCGGCGGTCGTCCCGGCGCCGGTCGCCGCGCTCGCCCCGGTCGCCCCTGTCGTCGTGGTCGCGGCGCGGGCGGCGCTCCGAAGGCGTTTCCCGTCGCCATGGCTCGGGCTGCTCCTCGAGCAGCAGCGGGGTGTCGCCCTGGAGCACCACGGCCAGGGCCGCGGCGACGTCGGCCTCCGGGACGTCGTGCTCCTTGACGTAGTGGCCGACGACGTCACGGAAGAACTCGACCTGCGGGGTGGCGAGGGCCGCGGTGATCTGGTCGTCGAACCGCGCCAGGCGGGTCTCGTTGACCTCGTCGACGCTGGGCAGCTGCATCTGGGTGAGCGGCTGCCGGGTGGCGCGCTCGATGTGCTTGAGCAGGTAGCGCTCGCGCGGCGTCACGAAGGAGATCGCGTCGCCCGAGCGGCCGGCGCGGCCGGTGCGGCCGATCCGGTGGACGTAGGACTCGGTGTCGGTCGGGATGTCGTAGTTGACGACGTGGGTGATCCGCGGGACGTCGATGCCCCGCGCCGCGACGTCGGTGGCGACCAGGATGTCGAGCTTGCCGTCGCGCAGCTGGTTGACGGTGCGCTCGCGCACGGCCTGCGGCACGTCGCCGTTGATCGCGGCCGCGCCGACGCCCCGCGCCCGCAGCTTCTCGGCGAGCGTCTCGGTCTCGTTCTTGGTGCGGACGAAGACGATCATCGCCTCGAAGTTCTCGACCTCGAGGATCCGGGTGAGCGCGTCGACCTTCTGCGGGTAGCTGACGATCAGGTAGCGCTGGCTGATGTTCTCGGCCGTGCGCGTCTTCCGCTCGATCGCGATCTCGACCGGGTCCTTGAGGTAGGTCTTCGACAGCTTCTTGATCTGGGCGGGCATGGTCGCCGAGAACAGCGCGACCTGCTTGTCGTCGGGGGTGTCGGCGAGGATCGTCTCGACGTCCTCGGCGAAGCCCATGTTGAGCATCTCGTCGGCCTCGTCGAGCACGAGGAACCGCAGCTCGGTGAGGTCGAGGGTGCCCTTGTCGAGGTGGTCCATGATCCGGCCGGGGGTGCCGACGACGACGTGCACGCCGCGCCGCAGGGCGGACAGCTGGACGCCGTAGCCCTGGCCGCCGTAGACCGGCAGGACGTGGACGCCCTTGGTGCGGGCGGCGTAGCGCTCGAACGCCTCGCAGACCTGGAGCGCGAGCTCGCGGGTCGGGGCGAGCACGAGCGCCTGCGGGCTCTTCTGCGCGAGGTCGAGGCGGTCGAGGATCGGCAGCGCGAACGCCGCGGTCTTGCCCGTGCCGGTCTGCGCCAGCCCCATCACGTTGCGTCCCGCCAGCAGGTGCGGGATGGTCTCGGCCTGGATCGCCGACGGGCTCTCGTAGCCGACGTCGGCGAGCGCCTTCAGCACCTTGGGGCCGAGGCCGAGGTCGGCGAAGGTGCCGGACGCCTCGGTCGCCTCGGTGCTCTCGGTGGACGGATCAGGGGAAGTCACCGCTCAACGGTAGTGGCGCAGGCCACGCCGCGCTCATTCCCCGGCGCGGTGCGCTCGGTCACGCCCGCGCGCCCGCGGCCTGTCACACCCGTGGCTCCGGCGGTGTCAGGTGCGGTGAGGGCCCACCCCGCGGGCCCCGACGAGACGAGGAGCAAGCGATGACCCTGAACGAGACCGTCCCGGCCTGCGACGTGCTGCGCCCCGGCGACGAGGGCTACGACCTGTCGGCCCGCACGTTCTTCACCGAGGGCCGGCCGGCCGAGGTGTGGCGTCCGCGCACCGCCGCCGACGTCGCGGAGGCGGTCGCGTACGCCGCGCGCCACGGGCTCGCGGTGTCCGTGCGCTCCGGCGGCCACAGCGCCTTGGGCTTCAGCACCAACGACGGCGGGCTGGTGGTCGACCTGCAGCACCTCGGCTCGGTCGAGGTGCTCGACCTCGAGCGGCGCCTGGTCCGCGTCGGCGGCGGCGCCACGTGGGGCGGTGTCGCGGCCGCGCTCGATCCGCTCGGCTGGGGGCTGACCTCCGGCGACACCGCGGGGGTCGGGGTCGGCGGCCTGACCCTGGGCGGCGGGATCGGCTGGATGGTCCGGCGCGACGGCCTCGCGATCGACAACCTGGTGGGCGCGCTGGTGGTGACCGCCGACGGGCGGCTGCTCACGGCGTCGGCCGACGAGCACCCCGACCTGTTCTGGGCCCTGCGCGGCGGCGGGGGAAACTTCGGCGTCGTCGTCGACCTCGACTTCGTGGCCCGGCCGGTCCCCACGGTGCGGTTCGGATCGGTCGGCTACGAGCTCGACGACCCGGCCCGGTTCGTCGGGCGGTGGCGCGACGCGATGCGCGCCGCCCCGGACGAGCTGTCCAGCACCCTGGTCCTGGCGCCCCGGACGCCGGAGGTCCCGCCCACCGCGTCGGTGCTGCTGTGCTGGGCCGGCGACCCCGAGTGCGCGGGGACCGCGCCCGAGGACGCGATCGAGCCGCTGCTCGAGCTCGGGACGGTGACGACGTGGAACGTCGCGGAGCGGCGCTACGCCGAGGTGCTCGAGGACGCGGTGCTCCCGCCCGGGCTCCGCCTGGTCGCGCGCAACGTGCTGGTCCCTGCGCTCGACGACGCCGTGGTCGCGGCGGTCGACCAGGTGCACCGCGCGACACCGGGAGCGGCCGTGGCGATCCGCGCGCTCGGCGGCGCCTTCGGCCGGGTGCCGGCCGACGCGACGGCGTTCGCGCACCGCGACGCCGAGGCGATGGTGCTGCTCGGTCTGGTGCGACCGGCGGCCACGCCCGACGCGGAGGTCGAGCAGGCCCTTCGTCCCTGGGCGGCGGTGGCGACGCCGGGCACCGGCACCTACCTCAACTTCCAGGGCTCGGCGACCGAGGCCGACCTCGCGGCGGCCTACCCGCCGGCGACGTACGCCCGGCTGGCAGCGGTGAAGCGCGCCTACGACCCGGACAACCGGTTCGCCCGCAACCACAACATCGCGCCGGAGCCGCTCACTCGACCGTGACGGACTTGGCGAGGTTGCGGGGCTTGTCGATGTCGTGACCGAGGTGCTGGGCCGCGTGGTAGGCGAGCAGCTGGAGCGGGATCGTCAGCAGGATCGGGTCGAGCTCGCGCTCGGTCCGCGGTACGACGATCCGCTCGCAGCTGAGCCCGCGCAGCGCGACGCCCTCGTGGGTGACCACGACGAGCGGGCCGCCGCGGGCGTCGATCTCGTGGAGCGCCGCGACGTTGCGCTCGACCAGCTCGTCGTCGGGGACGATCGCCACCGTCGGCACCTCCGGGGAGATGAGCGCGAGCGGCCCGTGCTTGAGCTCGGAGGTCTGGTAGGCCTCCGCGTGCCGGTAGCTGATCTCCTTGAACTTCTGCGCACCCTCCCGCGCGACCGGGAAGCCCCGGACCCGCCCGATGAAGAAGAGGCTCTCGGCGTCGGCCAGCCGCCGCGCGGTCTCGGCGAGCTCGTCCTCCAGGGCCAGGACCTGCTCGATCTGGTCGGGCAGCCCGGTCAGCGCGGCGATCAGCCGCCGCCCGTCGGCGATGGAGAGGTCGCGGACCCGGCCGAGCTGGACGGCGAGCATCGCGAAGGCGAGGAACATGTTGGTGAGCGCCTTGGTGGACGCCACCGCCACCTCGGGCCCGGCGTGCAGGTAGATGCCGCCGTCGACCTCGCGCGCGATCGCGGAGCCGACCACGTTGACCAGGCCGATCACCCGACCGCCCTTGCGGCGCACCTCCTGCACCGCGAGCAGGGTGTCCACGGTCTCCCCCGACTGGCTGACCGCGACGTAGAGGGTGTCCGGCTCGATGATCGGGTTGCGGTAGCGGAACTCCGAGGCCGCCTCGGCGTCGGCCGGCACCCGGGCCAGCTCCTCGAGCAGCATCGCGCCCATCTGGCCGACGTAGAAGGCCGAGCCGCAGCCGAGGATCTTGACCCGCCGGATCGCACGCAGGTCGCGCGGGTCGAGGTTGAGCCCGCCCAGGTGGCCGGTGCCGAACCGCTCGTCGAGACGGCCGCTGAGCACGCGCCGCGCCGAGTCCGGCTGCTCGGTGATCTCCTTGTGCATGAAGGAGTCGTGCTCCCCGGCGTCGTAGGCGTCGGGGTCGACGTCGAGCACCGCGGCCGCGCGGTGGGAGGCCGACAGGCCGGTCGCCTCCAGCCGGTACGTCGTGAAGCCGGCCGGCGTCACGCTGGCCATCTCGCCGTCCTCGAGGTGGGCGATCGTCGTGGTGTAGCGGACCACGGCGGCGAGGTCGCTCGCGACGTACATCTCCTTCTCGCCGACCCCGACCAGCAGCGGGCTCCCGTTGCGGGCGACCACGATCTGCTCGGGGAAGTCCACGTGGACGAAGGCGACGCCGTAGGTGCCCTCGACCTGGGCGAGCGCCTCGGCGACCTTGGCCTCGAGCGTCTCCGCGGTCGACCGGGCGACCAGGTGGGCGAGGACCTCGGTGTCGGTGTCCGAGGCGAGGTCGACGCCGTCCTCGGTCAGCCGCTCCCGCAGCGTCGCCGCGTTGTCGATGATGCCGTTGTGGACGACGGCCACCGTGTCGACGGAGCCCTTGCCGCCCCCCTTCCCTGCCAGGTGCGGGTGGGCGTTGACGTCGTTGGCGGGGCCGTGGGTCGCCCACCGGGTGTGCCCGATCCCGATCCGGCCGGCGAACCGCTTCGGGAGGCTCTCGGTGAGGTCCCGCACCCGGCCCGCCTGCTTGTGCACCCGCAGCCCGGTGCCGCCGAGCACGGCGACCCCTGCCGAGTCGTAGCCACGGTGCTCCAGCCGGGCCAGCCCCTCCAGGAGGAGGGGTGCGGCCTGCTGGCTGCCGACGTATCCGACGATCCCGCACACGGGAGACTCCTATCCGTAGACGATCCGGCGCAGCTGGCGCTCGGTCAGGTCGGGGGCGGCGACGACGCGGCCGGCCAGCTCCTGGCGGAGCCGGGCGAAGATCTCCTCGTTCCTCGCGCCGCGGAGCTTCATCTCCGCGTGCCGGCGCCGCACGAGGTCCTCCACCGGCTCGGCGTGGAACGCGATCACGTCCTCGACGAGCCGGGTGGCCTCGGGTTCGCTGAGCCCGGTCCCCGCCATCACGTGGCGGAGCAGGCGGGCGTCGACCGACATGCGCCGATCATGAGCAGGAGCGAGGCTGAAGCGCAAGAATCTGCCCGATTTCGGGCAGGAATGGCGCCTTTGCGGGCCACCCGCCTCGGGTGGAGGAGATCGATCGTTGGCGAGCGCGGCCCGACGGTCGCGAGTGGAGCAGAAAGTGCCGATTTTACGATCCGGAGGCGGGTCGGGTGGAGAACGTGGTACCTTGGTGAACACCAGGTGAACAGGAGGTGTCCCATGCGCGACTCTGCGATGTCCGGTCCCACTGCGGCGACGACCGTGCCCGCCCCGACCGTGACCGCCCCGATCGTGACCGCCCCGACCGACGGGCGGCTCGAGCTGCGCTGGGTCCCCGTGACCGACGAGCGCGGCCGCACGCACATGGAGGCGTGCTGGATCACGGTGCGCCCGCACCACTCGATCTCCGCCGCCTGACCGACGTACGCACGAACGGCCCGCGCCTCCCGGCGCGGGCCGTTCGCCATGTCCGGGCGACTCCCAGAAATTGTTCGCGACAGGCGGAATAGATCCGGACCGGGGTCCGCTTATAGTGGTTGAGACTTCAACCAAACCCCCCTCTGGAGGAGACGCCATGACCGAGACCACCACCGCCGCCCTGACCGACATCAGCGGCGACTACACCATCGACACCGCGCACAGCCGGCTCGGCTTCGTCGCCCGCCACGCCATGGTCACCAAGGTCCGCGGGCAGTTCGACAGCTGGGCGGGCACCGCCCACATCGACACCGCGAACCCCGCCGACTCCTGGGTGAAGCTGACCATCCAGGCCGCCAGCATCTCGACCGGCACCGCCGACCGCGACGGCCACCTCAAGTCCGCCGACTTCTTCGACGTCGAGAACTTCCCGGAGTGGACCTTCACCTCGACCGCCGTCTCCCGCGACGGCGACGAGTGGACGATCACCGGCGACCTGACCATCAAGGACGTCACCAAGCCGGTCACCATCGAGTTCGAGGAGGGCGGCTCCGCCAAGGACCCGTTCGGCAACCTCCGCGTCGGCTTCGAGGGCGAGACCACCGTCAACCGCAAGGACTGGGGCCTCACCTGGAACGCCGCGCTGGAGACCGGCGGCCTCCTGGTCTCGGAGAAGGTCAAGCTCGAGTTCGACGTCTCGGCGATCCGCAACGCCTGAGCGCACCTCGCTCCACGGCCACGACCCTGGTCCCCCCGCTGCGGGACCGGGGTCGTTCCCGTCCGGGTCTCGTCCGCGGGGACGAATCCCCCTTAATCGCGCGACAGCCGCGCCACCCGCGGTCCAGACTCGCCCGGTGACCTCGACGCCCACCGCCCCGACCCTGCCCGCCGGCCTCACCACGCGACCGCTCGCCCGGGACGACTCGCGCGCCCTGTTCGAGCTCATCGCCGCGCAGGAGAAGCACGACGTCGGCAGCGTCGAGATCGAGGAGGCCGACCTCGTCGCCGAGTGGCAGCGGCCGTCGTACGACCTCGAGGGCAGCTCGGTCGCGGTCCTCGACGGCGACCGGATCGTCGGGTACGCCGAGCTGATGGGCGCCGACCGCTACGACGCCGCCGTGCTGCCCGAGCACCGCGGTCGCGGCATCGGGACCTGGCTGGCCGCCTGGATCCGCGACCTCGCCCGCTCGCGCGGGTCGGAGGTGGTCGGCATGCCGGTGCCCGAGGGCTCCGACGGCGACCGGCTGCTGGCCGGGCTCGGCTACTTCGTGCGCTGGACCAGCTGGGTGCTGCGGCTGCCGGAGGGCGCCACGATCGCCGAGCGCCCGCTGCCCGACGGCTACGCGCTGCGGCCCGCGACCGAGGCCGACCACGAGCAGGTCTGGCACGTCGTCGAGGACGCCTTCCTCGAGTGGTCGGACCGGGAGAAGCAGAGCTTCGAGGACTTCGCCGCCGAGGTCTGGCAGCGGCCGGGGTTCGAGCCCTGGCAGCTCCTCGTGGTCACCGCCCCCGACGGCAGGGTCGCCGGTGCGGCGTTCTCGACCATCGCCGACACCGAGCGCGGCGTGGAGACCTACGTCTCGCGCATCGCGGTGCACCGCGACCAGCGCAACCGCGGGCTCGCGCAGTCGCTCCTGGTGGCGGCGTTCGCCAGCGGGCGCGAGCACGGCGCCGTCTCGTCCAGCCTGTCGACGGACTCACGGACCGGGGCGCTCTCGCTCTACGAGAAGGTCGGCATGGTCGCCGACTCGGTGTGGGTGCATCGCGCGACGCAGCTGTGACCAAGCCCTAGGCTCACCGCCATGGGTGAGCTGTTCGCGGGGCGCTACGAGCTGCTCGACCCGATCGCGTCCGGGGGCATGGGCACGGTCTGGGCCGTGCTCGACCGCGCCGACGGCCGGCTCAAGGCGGCCAAGATGCTGCGCCAGGCCGACGCCGCGATGCTGCTGCGCTTCGTGCGCGAGCAGTCGATGCGGATCGGCCACGACCACGTCGTCACGCCGGAGTCGTGGGCGGGCGTGGACGACCGCGTGCTGTTCACCATGCCGCTGGTCCGCGGCGGGTCGGTGGCCGGGCTGCTGAAGCGGTACGGCGCCCTGCCGCCCGCGTGGATCGGCCACCTGACCGACCAGACGGCGCAGGCGCTGGCGGCCGTCCACTCGGCCGGCATCGTGCACCGCGACATCAAGCCCGGCAACCTGCTCCTCGAGCCGACCGGCCGCGGCCTCCCGCACCTGCGGCTGACCGACTTCGGCATCGCGGTGCCCAGCAACGAGCCGCGGCTCACCCACGTCGCGATGGTCATCGGCACGCCGGGCTACATGTCGCCGGAGCAGGCCCACGGCGCGGACCCGCAGCCGAGCGCCGACGTCTACGCCCTCGGTGTCGTGGTCCTCGAGATGCTGACCGGCCGGCGGCCGCCGGCCGACCCGGTGCCCACGCCGGTCCAGGTGGACCCGCTGCGCACGGGCGACCGGGAGCACGACCTGGTGCTGGACGTGGTGGCCGCCGCGACGACGTACGACGTGGCCGCGAGGCCGACCGCCGCGCAGCTGCGCGAGCACCCGTCGCTGCGCGCGCTGCTGGCCCTGCCGCGGCCCGCGGGTGACGAGATCGAGGTCGTCGACGAGTACGCCTACCTCGCCGCTCCCGCCCCGGCGCCGCCGCCTCCGCCGCCCCCGCCCGGCCGGGTGTCCGGGGCCACCGCGCCGTACCCCCCGCCGACGTCCGCACTGCCCCCTCTTCCCCCGGCTCCGGCGAGCACCCGCGAGGAGACCGCCGCCCGACCGGCCTCGTCCTCCGGCGGTCTCCCCGCCGCCCTGCTGCTGATCGTCCTCGGCCTGGTCGGCCTCGTCCTCGGCGGCTGGCTGCTCCTGGGTTGAATCGGACCTTGTGGTTCGCCGAATCGCACGTACTGGCGCGTCGAATCGCAGGAACTGGCGCGGTCAGCGGGCGCGGCGCAGGCGCCAGACGCCCGCGGCGCAGCTCGCCGCTCCGGCGACGACGAGCGCGAGGCCGGCGTACCGGCGGGTGCCCCACCCGCCGCCGTCGGCGTCCTCGGGCGGCAGCGGCGATCCCGAGGCGACCGCGGAGAAGTCGTCGGGACCGACGAGGAACGGGGTGTCCGGGGAGTACGACGCGGGGCCGTTCTCGCCCGACGGGCTGTCGACGGTCGGCCGGTAGGACGGCGTGGCGCCGCTGTCGTCGGTGACGTCGATCGCGAGGTCGACGGGGACGTCCAGCGGATCGAGCGTCGGGTCGGTCCGGTCGACCGCGATCGAGATCCAGTAGTCGCCGGGCAGGTAGGCCGACCAGCCGTCGTAGCGGTTGAGGTAGCGCAGGGGCGGGGTCCCGGTCGACAGCTTGCCGACCTCGCCCTCGGTGTAGCTGGTCGAGGTGGTGGAGCCGGGGACCTCGTCCCGGATCACGTTGCGCATCGGGCCGAGCACCTGGATCCCGACGCCGGCGCCGGTGGAACCGCGCTCGTCCTCGTAGACGGTCTTGTCGAGCTTGGGGATGCGTCCCTCGACGGTGAGCTGCTGGCCCCACGAGAGCGGCACCCGGTAGAGGCGCTCCTCGCCTTCGGGGACCGTCGTGCTCAGGTCGGCGTGCCCACCGCTCGTGCGCACGGCCGGCGCGTCGGCGAAGGACGCGCTGCCGGCGACGTCGTCGCCGCCCGACGCGTCACCGGGCGCCACCGTGGGCGAGTCCTCGGGGGCCTCGGTGTCCACGACCCCGACGGCCGGGGCCTCCTCGACGACCTTGATCGCGATGGGCAGGTCCTCGTTCTCCGAGCCCGCCGTGGTCCGCTCGACCTCGATGCCGAGGTGGTCCGCTTGGAGGCAGAGGTCCTCGAGGCCGTCGGGCGTGGACGCCGCGGCCCACACCGCGGCGCCGAACGTCTGCTGGGACGCGGGATAGCTGGGCGACGCGGAGTCGCTGTCGCACTCGCTCTGGTCGGGCGCGACGAGCTTGACCTGGAGGCCGTCGCTGTCGTCGCTCGACGCGCCGATCACCCCGACGTGGAGTGTGCTGTTCTGCATCCGGCGGTCGTAGCGGAAGTAGTGGATGTCGTCGGTCGAGTCCGCGTCACCGAGGGTATCGGTCCACAGCCCGGCCTCGAGGCGGGTGGGATCGTTGCGGTCGGTGCTGCCGGTGCCGCCCGGGACCGAGGTGCCGCCGAGGTCGACGTGCGGCTCGGTGGCCGCGGCGGTGTAGCCCGTCGTCAGCGCCACCCAGGCCACGCAGGTGGTCAGGGCGACGTACGGGCGGACGGGGCGCACGCGCCGAGCGTAGTGGCGCGCGCACCCCGATCCGTCACTCCCGGGTCACTCCCGCGGTCACTCGTCGGCCGCGTCCGGCCCGGGGCCGTCGGCAAGGATGCCGTAGAGGCGGCGCCGGGCATCGACGAGCACCTCGACCGCCGCGTCCTTCTGGGCCTCCGAGCCGGTGGTGATGATCTGCCACAGCGCGCTCATGACCTGGCCGATCTCGGCCTTGAAGTCGGCGTGGGCGGGCCGCTCGTCGCTCGTGCTCCGGAAGGGGGTCCAGACGTCCTCGAGCTCGGCGGAGTTGTCGGCGCAGTAGGTCTGGCCCGCCTCGGTCAGCCGCAGGGACCGCCGGCCGCCCTCGTCGCCGGACGCGACGAGCCCCTCGTCCTCGAGCTGCGAGATCGTCGGGTAGACCGAGCCGGGGCTCGGCTTCCACGCCCCGCCACTCTTCTCGGTGATCTGCTGGATCACCTGGTAGCCGTTGATCGGCTCCTCCCGTGCGGCGGCCGTGCGGAGGACGTCGAGGATCGCGGCACGCACGTCGCCGCGTCGCACGCGCGGGCCGCGCGCGCCCTCGGGGCGGCCCAGGCCGAACAGGCCGGCGAGCCACGGCGGCGGGCCGCCCATGCCGCCCGGGCGCCCGGGCCCGTGCTGGCCGGGGCCGCCCTCGGTCGCCCAGCCCCACGGGCCGGGTCGGTGCTGGTGGCGGTGGCCACCGAAGCCGCCGGGGCCGCAGTCGGGCAGGTTGCCCGCCAGCCAGAACGGGCCCATGCGCTTCTCGAATCGGTGGGTCATCGGGTTCCTCCCCGTCGTACGCTCGCGACTGGTTCGCGATATATCGTGAGCGTACGCCTGGTCCGATCTGTTCTCAACTGGACGGCCAAAACTGACGCTGGACGGCCATCGCTTTGGCCGCCCAGCGTCAGATTCGCCGGTCGACCGGCGATTCGCACCCCTACCGAGCCAGCCAAGCGGCGTACGCGTCGAACGAGTACGGCCGGCCCAGGAAGTCGGCGACCAGGTCCGCGGCGTCGGCCTCGCCACCGCGGGCGAGGACGCGGTCGCGGTAGCGCGCGGCGATGTCGAGCTTGTCGGGGGCGAACAGGTCCACGCCCTCCTCGGCACCGAACGCGCTGAACATGTCCTTCGCGATGACCAGGGACCACATGTAGGTGTAGTAGGCCGAGCTGTAGCCGCCGAGGTGGCCGAAGCTGGCGAACATGTGCGTGCCCTCGAGGTAGGGCAGGGCGGCGTACCGCTCCTGCAGCTCGACCATCCGCTCGGTCAGGTCGCGCGCGCCGCCGGGCTCGGCGGGGTCGCGGTGGAACCAGTACGACATCGCGGCGTAGAACATCTGGGTCCGCGCGTAGATCCCCTTGCCGTAGTCGTCGGCCCGGCGCATCGCGTCGACCAGCGCGGCCGGGATCGGCTCGCCGGCCTCGTCGACGGCGAAGGTCCGCAGCACGCCGGGGTGCCAGGCCCACTCCTCGAGCATCTGGCTCGGCGCCTCCACGAAGTCCCACTCCGTCGCCACGCCCGCGAACCGGGCCCAGTCGCCGTGGCCGCCGAGCACGTGGTGGACCAGGTGCCCGAACTCGTGGAACAGCGTCACGACGTGGTCGTGCTCCATCAGCCCGCGGGAGAAATTGCAGACGAGCACGCCCTCGGGCAGCTGCCGCCCGGCGACGCCGTCGGTGAGGGTGAACTGCGCGGCGTGCTTGTACTTGCCCTCGCGCGGGTGCAGGTCGAGGTAGATCCGCCCCACCCTTCGAGACGGTCGCTGCGCGACCTCCTCAGGGACCGCCTCTGCGTTGCGGTACACGTCGTACGCCGTCACGTCCTCGTGCCAGACCGGTACGTCGACCTGCTCGTAGCGCAGCCCGAACAGCCGGCCGGTCACGTCGAGCAGGCCCTTGCGCACCTGCGGGTGCGGGAAGTAGGTGCGCACCCGCTGCGCGTCGACGTCGTACTGCTCCTGCCGGACGAGCTCCTGGTAGTGGATCGCGTCGTAGGGCTCGATGCGCTCCGCGTCGGGGAAGTCGCGCCGGTAGCGCTCGAGCAGCAGGGCGAGGTCACGCTCCATCGGCTCCTCCGCCGCGGCCGCGATCTTCTCGATGAACGCCGGGATGGCGTCGCCCTCACCGATCATCTTCACGTCGGCGTCGTAGGACGGCCAGTCGGCGAAGCCGATCGTGGTGGCCAGCTCGTGGCGCAGCGCGAACAGCTCCTCGAGCAGCGGCTCGGTCTGCGGCCACCCCCGCTGGAGGAAGGCGGTCGAGATGTCGCGCCGCACGCCCTGGTCCAGGGCGAACATCCGGGCCGGCACGGCGTCGGGGTAGTCGGTGGTCACCGTCACCAGCCCGTCGTCGTCGGGGGGGTGGGCCTCGAGCCAGTCGGCAGGCAGGCCCTCCAGCCGCTCGGGCGCGACCCGGACCGTGCGGACGTCGTCGCGGACCGCCTTGCTGAACTCCTGGTCGAGCTCGGTGATCCGCTGCCGGACCTGCGCGATCCGGTCGCGGACCTGCTCGTCCTTGTCCACGCCGGAGCGGCGGAAGTCCTTGCGGACCTTCTCGAGGAGCCGGGTCGCGAGCGGGTCGAGCCCGCTCCCGTCGAGCCGGGCGAACACCTCGTAGAGCCCGCGGTCCAGGCTCCACTCGGTCGCCAGCTTCTGCGCGTCCTGCTCGGCCGCGTCGGCGAGGTCGCGCACGTGCTGGTCGGGGTGGACGTTGCCGAACAGCGACCCCATCGCTGCCGCGTTGCCGAGGTGCAGCGCCGCCTGGTCCCAGGTCCGCAGCACGGCGACCGGGTCGTCACCCGACGCGCTCCGCACCTCCTCGACGAGCTCGCGCGCTCGTTGCAGCTCGGTCGTCGCGCGGTCCTGGACCCAGTCGGCCCAGGTCGCGGCGTCGTCGGTGGTGGCGGGCAGGGCGAGGGGCTCGGCGGTCACGGCATCACTGTAGGTCGCCGCCTCAGACCAGCTCACCCCGTTTGCGGGCCAGGTAGGCGCGCTCGGCGGTGTTGGCCGTCGCGGCGATCGCGGCGTCGTACGCCTCCTTCGCCTCGGCGCTGCGCCCGAGCCGGCGCAGCAGCTCGGCCCGCGTCGCGTGCCAGGGGTGGTACGTCGTCAGCGGCAGCCGGTCGACCAGGGCCAGGGCGACCTCCGGTCCGTCGAGCTCGGCGACCGCGACGGCGCGGTTGAGCGCGACGATCGGGGACGGGTCCACACGGGCCAGCTGGTCGTAGAGCGCCACCACCTGCGACCAGTCGGTGGCGGCCGCCGTGGGGGCGTCGGTGTGGACGGCGTTGACGGCCGCGAGGAGCTGGTAGCGCCCGGGCCGGTTGGTCGCGAGGCACGCGCGCACCAGGGCGTGGCCCTCGGCGATGAGCGCGCGGTCCCAGCCGCCGCGGTCCTGCTCGTCGAGCGGCACCAGCTCACCGTGGCGGACGCGGGCCTCGCGCCGCGCCTCGATGAGCAGCATGAGCGCCAGCAGCCCGGTGGCCTCGGGCTCGTCGGGCATCAGCTGGTGGAGCATCCGCGCCAGCCGGATCGCCTCCCCGGTGAGCTCCGCACGGACCGGGTCGCCGTCGCCCGAGGCGAGGTAGCCCTCGTTGAACACGAGGAACAGCACGGCCAGCACGGCGCCGAGCCGGTCGGGCAGGTCGGCGGCCTCCGGCACCCGGTAGGGCACCTTCGCCGCCGCGATCTTCTTCTTCGCCCGGGTGATCCGCTGCCCCATCGTCGTCTCGGGCACGAGGAACGCCTGCGCGATCTCGGGCACGGTGAGGCCGCCCAGCAGGCGCAGGGTCAGCGCGATCCGTGCCTCCGGCGCGAGCGCCGGGTGGCAGCAGGTGAAGATCAGGCGCAGCCGGTCGTCCTCGACGGGTCCGGTCGGCTCGGGGGGTGTGTCGTCAACGAGCATGGTCGCCGCCTGGTGCTTGGCGTCGCGCAGCTTCTCGCGGCGCAGCTTGTCGATGGCCCGGTTGCCGGCGGTGGTGGTCAGCCAGCCGCCGGGGTTGGGCGGGGTGCCGCTCACCGGCCACTTCTCCAGCGCCGCCACGAGCGCCTCGCCCGCCGCCTCCTCGGCGATGTCGATGTCGCCGAAGCGGCGGACGAGCGAGGCGATCAGCCGGCCGTACTCCTCGCGGAAGACCCGCTCGATCGCGGTCACCGGGTCCGGCATGCGCTCAGGCGAGCCCTTCGAACGGCCGGACCTCGACCTTGCCGCGGCAGGCCTTGGAGCCCTCGGCGGCGAGCTTGAGCGCGACGTCGAGGTCGGGTGCGTCGATCACCCAGAAGCCGCCGATGACCTCCTTGGTCTCCAGGTAGGGACCGTCGGTCATCACCGGGGCGTCGCCGGTGCCGTCGACGACCGTCGCCGTCGTCGCCGGCTCGAGGCCGCCCGCGAAGACCCAGTAGCCGTCGGCCTTGAGCTGCTCGTTGAACCGGCCGGTGTCCTCGAAGGCCTGCTCCATCGCCTCCTTGGAGCCGTAGTCACCGAACTCGCTGCGCTCGACGGGGCCGTGCACCGACATCAGGTAGTGCGTCATGACAGATCTCCTCAGCTCCCGGGCGGTCCCGATGACCGCCCTGTCCGCTCTCACCACGAAGGCGACCCCCCGGATACGACACCCTGCCACCAGATCTCCCCGACTTTCTGCGAAAAGTGCGTGCGGGCCGCGTGCGAGGCCGAGACTCGGCGGATGTTCGGCAAGCTCAAGCAGGTGGCCCAGGCGATGAGCCCGGGGAACATCAAGCGCGGCCTCGAGCTGAGCCGCCAGTCGCTGGCGAACGGCGGCCGGCTCACCGAGGAGCAGATGGCCGGCTGGACGCCCGAGCAGCGCGAGCAGTACGAGACGAACATGGCGCAGGCCCAGGCCCAGATGACCGCCAACGCCGACTGGATCATCGAGGAGGAGCGCGCCCGGCGCGTCCTGGGGGGCCCCGCCGGCGACTACCTCTACGGGCCGCTGCCCGACCGCGAGCGGCTCACCGACCTCTCCCTGAGCGGCCAGCTGCGGGCCTCGAAGGAGGAGTTCCTGGCGACGCTGCGCAACCCGCTGGGCCGCAACCCGCTGCCGCCCCCGCCCCACCCGCCGGTCAGCGCCGACCGCGACCAGCAGCACGCGGCCGAGCGCGCCCTGCGCGACGAGGCGCGCACGCCGTACCTCGCCCCCGACCGGCCCCCTCTGGTGCGGACGCGGATCGCGACCGGTCGGAAGAGCAGCGTCCAGGACCTCGCGGCCTGGCTCGGCTCCTCGGGCCTGTCGGCCCGGCCCGACCTCGTGTACGGCGTCTACCGCGTGCCCGACCACGTCGTCGGCGGGCTGCGGATCCAGAAGCCGGCGCTCGTGGAGTGGGAGGTCGTGCACGCCGCGCCACCCGGCCTGCCCGCGGCCGCGCCCGCCACGGCCGTGCACTTCGCCGCACACGAGCAGTGGGCGGCGCGGCGACCCGGGGAGCCCTCGATCCTCGACGAGGACCTCGGCCTGGACTACTTCCTGACCGCCGACCTCGGACCCGAGCAGTGCCTCGGCGTCGCGCGCTACACCGACGTGGACGCGGCGGCGAGCTCCTCCGACGGCGGCGGGACCTACGTCGTCATCGGCGTGACCGGGCTCGTCGTCCTGCACCCCGCCGGACCGGCGGCAGGCGTTGCCGACCGGATGCGCGCGCAGCGCCCGCTGCAGGTGCTGCCGGCACCGGACGTGCACGTGGCCGTCCTCAACTGGGCCGACGTACGCCGCGTGGTGGCACCGCGCCCCGACCGGCGGTTCCTCGTGCCGTCGCCGTTCCCCCACCTCCCGAGCACGGCGGCCGAGCTGCTCGAGGCCTACCTCGGCATCGTCGGCGTGCGGCCCCAGGACTGCTACAGCGCCCAGGTGACGGTCGACCAGCCGTCCGACATCATCGGCGGCACCGCCCACGTCACCACGACCTCCGCCGAGGCCGAGGTCGCCGCGGACGGCGAGGTCCGCAAGCGGTTCCGCGGCGGCTCGCGGGTCGTCGTCGCCTACCGCGACAGCGCGGCGTACGCCGCGGGCCGCGAGCGCTGGGCCGCCTACCAGCGGGACGTCCTGCAGGCCGCGCTGGAGCACCGGGTGGCCGTCCGGGAGCCGGTCGACACCCAGAGCGCGCTCGACCGCGGCGTGCTCGGCAGGCTGGTGCGCGGCGCCGAGGCGGTCGGCTCGTTCGTCGACGGCTACAGCAACGACGAGCCCTTCCGCGACCTGCCGTGGTTCCGCTACTGCTGGCCGCCGGTGCAGTGACGTTCCGCCGCCCTAGGCTGGCGGCATGAGCGACCCGGTCTACCTCGTCCTCGGCGCCGGCCCCGGCCTCGGCCTCGGCGTGGCCCGCCGCTTCGCGCGGGAGGGGTACGTCGCCGTGCTGGCCACCCGCACCGCGGAGGACTCCGCGCCGCTGGCCGGCACGCTGGCGGGCGAGGGGCACCGGGCCGAGGGCGTCGGCGTCGACCTGACCGACCCCGACGACGTGGCGCGCGTGGTGGGCGAGGTCGGCGAGCGGCACGGCCGCATCGACGTGCTGCACTTCAACCCGAGCGCGTGGCGCGAGAAGGACCCGCTGCACCTCACCGTGCCCGAGCTCCTCGAGGACGTCGCGCTCGGCGCGGGTGCGCTGCTGCCGGCCGTCCAGGCGGCGAAGCCCTACCTCGGCCAGGGCGCCCGGGTGCTCGTCACCGGAAGTGCCGCGGCCGACAAGCCGTCGGCGGCCGCCGCCTCGCTCGGCGTGCAGAAGGCCGCCGTACGCAACCTCGTGACGAGCCTCGACGCGACCCTCGCGCCCGACGGCGTGCGCGCCGTCGCCGTCCAGATCAACGGGGTGCTCGGCAAGGAGGGGCCGTTCTCGCCGCCGCCGATCGCGGACGCCATGTGGGCGGCCGTGTCCCGGCCGGACGAGGGGTGGACCCCCCACGTGGCCTACGACGGGTGATCAGGCCAGCCGCTCGGTGAGGTGGACGACCACCTCGTCGCCGGCCCGCTTGCCGGTGTCGACCCGGAGCACGTCGGCCACCGGCAGCTTGTGCGTGCCGTCGCCGAGCGCCATGAAGGAGGTCTCGAAGGGCTCCCCGTCGACCGTCCCGCGGACCTTCACCCGCCCGCGCGTGCCGAAGTAGCCCACCGACTCCGGCCAGACGACGTAGGTCCAGCCGCCCTTCGCGTCGCTCCGGCGCAGGGTCTCGGTGAAGGTGACGTCCAGGGGGCCGACGCCGTGGGTCTGCGGGTTGTCCATGTCCGTGCAGACTGTCACGGGCGGTCCGGCTCATCGGGGTGCGGACGGGGAACCTAGGCTGGCGCGGTGAATCTCAGGGGTCTGGTCGCGGACACCAGGCCGCTGCAGGAGCCGCACTTCCGCCGGCTCTGGACCGCCAACATCGTGACGGTCGTCGGCGCGCAGCTGACCGTGGTCGCGGTGCCCGCGCAGATCTACGCCGAGACCGGCTCGTCGGCGTACGTCGGCCTGACCGGCATCTTCGGGCTCGTCCCCCTCGTCGTCTTCGGCCTGTGGGGCGGCGCGCTGGCCGACCACTTCGACCGCCGCACGCTCCTGCAGATCACCACCCTCGGCCTCATCGGCACCAGCGGGCTGTTCTGGGCGCTGGCGGCGCTCGGCGGCGTGAGCGTGTGGGGGCTGCTCTGCCTGTTCGCCGTCCAGCAGGGCTTCTTCGCGGTGAACCAGCCGACCCGCAGCGCGGTCCTGCCCAAGCTGCTGCCCACCGCCCAGCTGCCGGCGGCCAACTCGCTGAACATGACGGTCATGCAGGCCGGCGCGATCGCCGGGCCGCTCGTGGCCGGCGCGCTGATCCCGGTGACCGGGTTCGCGTGGCTCTACCTGATCGACACGCTGTCGCTGTTCGCGACGCTGTGGGCGGTGGTCCGGCTCCCGAGCCTGCCCGTCGAGGGCGCCGGCACCGGTGCGCCCGGCCTGCGCTCGGTGATCGAGGGCATCGTCTACCTGCGCGGGCATCCGGTGCTGATGATGTCCTTCGTCGTCGACATCATCGCGATGGTCTTCGGCATGCCGCGGGCGCTGTTCCCGCAGATCGCGCACGAGAGCTTCAACGGGCCGACCGGAGGGGGTCTGGCGTTCGCCCTGCTCTTCGCCGGCATCCCCGCCGGCGCGGTCCTCGGCGGCGTGCTGTCGGGGTGGGTCTCGCGGGTGACGGCCCAGGGCCGCGCGGTCGTGCTCTCGATCTGCCTGTGGGGGCTGGCGATCGTCGGCTTCGGGGTCGCGGTCGGCGTCGCCGACCACGTCGCCGGCCTCACCTCGGCGATGCTCGTCGCCGCGTTCCTCATGCTCGTGCTCGGCGGCGCGGCCGACATGGCGTCGGCTGCGTTCCGGATGTCGATGCTCCAGGCCTCTGCCGCGGACGAGGTCCGCGGCCGGCTGCAGGGGATCTTCATCGTCGTCGTCGCCGGCGGCCCGCGGATCGCGGACGTCGCGCACGGCGCGACCGCGGCGGCCGCCGGGACCGCGGTCACCGCCGCCGGAGGTGGGGTGCTCGTCGTCCTGCTGACGGTCGCGGCCGCGGTCGCCGTCCCCGTCTTCTGGCGCTACCGGCTCGCGGCCTGAGGACCCCTCACGCCCCGAGCAGCCCCCGCACGAACGCGGCCTGCCCGACGTGCTGGGTGCAGTCGTTGACGACGCTGACCAGCCGCACGCCGAGGGTGACGGGCGGGTCCCAGCGGGTGTCGACCACCTTGTCGAGGTCGCCCTCGCCGACGGTGGTGAGGAAGGCCAGGGTCGCCTCGTGGGTGGCGCCGAGGTAGTCGGCGAGCAGCTCGGCGGGCGCCCGGACCAGGTCCACCTGGTCGTGCGTGTGGCCGTAGCCGTGGTCCCGGGGGTCGAGCGGGAGGCCGAAGCGCTCGACGTACCCCTGCGCCGTCCAGACCTGCTCGGTGCCGGCGACGTCGGCGACGTGGTCGTCCTGCACCCGGGTGAGGTGCCAGACCAGCCAGCCGATCGGGTTGCCGATCCCGCGCAGGCGGGTGGTGAGCGCGGCCTCGTCGAGGCCGTCGAGGACGGCGGTCCCGTCGTCGAGGACCCGGGTGAAGCCGTCAGCGAGGAGCTCTGCGGGCGTCATGCCCCGACAGTACGTCGCCCGGTCGCCGACGTACCTCCGGTCGCGTGGTCACCTTTTGCCCGTCCCGGGCGTCGACGTGGTGACGACGCCACGCGAGAGGATGCGACAGTGACCGAGCGAACCGACCCGACCACCACGGTCTTCGAGGAGGAGCGCCCGCGGCTGCGGGCCGTCGCGATGCGGATGCTCGGCTCGCCCGACGACGCCGACGACGCCGTGCAGGAGGCGTGGATCAAGTGGTCGGCGGTCGACCCCGCGACCATCGACAAGCCCGCCGCCTGGCTCACCACCGTCGTGTCGCGGGTCTGCCTCGACCGGTTGCGGGCGCGCGGCCGGCGCGACGAGACCGACCTGGAGCACGCGGCGCCGCTGCCCGCGGAGACCCCCGACCCGGCGGGCGAGGCCGAGCTCGCCGAGTCCGTCGACGCCGCCCTGCTCGTCGTGCTCGACCTGCTCTCCCCCGCCGAGCGGCTGGCGTTCGTGCTGCACGACCTGTTCGGCGTGCCGTTCGACGACATCGCCGCGATCACCGGGCGGACGCCGGCCGCCGTGCGGCAGCTGGCCAGCCGGGGCCGGCGCCGGGTGCAGGACCCCTCGGCCGCCGAGGCGGCCGAGGCCAGGGCACGGCAGCAACGCGTGGTCGACGCGTTCTTCGAGGCCTCGCGCGCCGGGGAGTTCGACCGGCTGCTCGAGCTGCTCGACCCCGACGCCGTCGTCCGCGCCGACGGCGAGGTCGTGCGGATGGGGGCCGCCGGCCTGATCAGCGGCGCCCGGGCGGTCGCCGAGCGCTTCTCGGGCCAGGCCCGGGCCGTGCTGCCGATCATGCTCGACGGCTACGCCGCCGGCGTGTGGCAGCTGCACCGGGAGCCCAAGGTCGTCTTCGGCTTCGTGCTCAACGAGGAGGGGCGGATCGTCGAGATCGAGCAGCTCGCCGAGCCCGACGTGCTCGCCGCCCTCGACCTCGCCCGCCCCTGACCCCCTCGACGCCGAACTAGAACGTGTTCCACACTGGGCGCATGCCCTCGGCCGCCTCCCGCCCGACCGCAGCGCGCTACCTCCCCGGAGGCGGCGAGGCATGGCGCGCCCCCTGGGCGTCGTACGCCGCCCTGCGGGACCACGATCCGGTGCACCACGTCGTCCCCGAGCGCCACCCGGAGCAGGACTTCTTCGTGCTGTCCCGGCACGCCGACGTGCTCGCCGCCGCTGTGGACACCGCGACGTTCAGCAGTGCGCGCGGGCTGACCGTGGCCTACGACGACCTGGAGCGGATCGGGATGGCCGACCGGCCGCCCTTCGTGATGACCGACCCACCGGTGCACACCGCGTTCCGGCGGCTGGTCGCCCGCGGTTTCACGCCGCGGCAGGTCGCGGCGATCGAGCCCGCGGTCCGGCAGTTCGTCGTCGAGCGCGTGGAGCGGCTGCGCGCCGCCGGCGGCGGCGACGTCGTCGCGGAGCTCTTCAAGCCGATGCCGAGCATGGTGGTCGCGCACTACCTCGGGGTGCCCGAGGAGGACCGCAGCCGGTTCGACGACTGGAGCGGCGCGATCGTGGCCGCCAACGCGAGCGGCGACGCCGTCGCCGGTGCCGGCGCGGCGACCGCCGAGATGCTGGGCTACTTCGGCGAGCTCATCGAGCGGCGACGTCGCGAGCCCGGCGACGACACCGTCTCCCACCTGGTCGCCGCGGCCGAGGCCGGCGAGGAGGCGGCGCCCGACCTGGTCGCCATCCTCGGCTTCGTGTTCACGATGGTCACCGGCGGCAACGACACCACGACCGGCGCGCTCGGCGGCACGGTCCAGCTGCTCGCCGACGACCCCGAGGCCCGCGCCGCTCTCGCCGACGATCCCGGGCTGCTGCCCGACGCGGTCGAGGAGTTCCTGCGGCTCACCTCACCGGTGCAGGGCCTCGCCCGCACCGCGACCAGCGACGTCACCCTGCACGGGCGCACCATCCCCGCCGGGCGCAAGGTGCTCCTGCTCTACGGCGCCGCCAACCGCGACCCGCGCAAGTACGGCCCCGACGCGGACGCGCTCGACGTCCGCCGCCGGCCGACCCAGATCCTCACCTTCAGCCAGGGCCACCACCACTGCCTCGGCGCGGCCGCTGCACGGCTGCAGGTGCGGGTCGCCCTCGAGGAACTGCTCTCCCGGATCCCGTCCTACGAGGTCGACCCCGCCTCGGTGACCTGGGCGCCGGGTGCCTACGTGCGCCGCCCGCTGTCGCTGCGCATCGCGGTCGCCTGACGCGCCGCCGCCCCGGCGGTCAGACCGCGGCGTCCACCATCGCGTCGCCGTAGAGCAGCACGGGGAGGGCCTCGACGCCGTAGACGGCCGAGAGCTTGCGGAAGTCCAGGTCGGACACGTCGGCGGCCATGGCGAGGTCGGGGAAGCGCTCGGCGAGCATCCGCAGGGCGGTGCGCAGCTCCATCCGGGCGAGCTCGGCGCCGACGCAGCGGTGCATGCCCCAGCCGAAGGAGAGGTGCCGCACCGGCTCGCGGGTCGGGTCGAAGGTGCCCATCCCGTCGCCGAGGCGCGGGTCGCGGTTGGCGGCGAGCAGGGAGACGCCGACGGCGTCGCCCTCCTTGATCAGCCGCTCACCGATCTGCACGTCCTGCTTGGCGAACCGCAGGAACGCCAGCTGCACCACGCACAGGTGCCGCAGCAGCTCCTCGACGACCCGGTCGACCGACTCCGGGTCCGAGCGCAGCATCTCGCCCGCCTTCGGCGTCGTGGTGATCAGGTAGGCGCCGAGCGCGAGCATCGACGCGCTGGTCTCGTAGCCGCCGAGGAAGACGCCGTCGGCGATCCCGCCGAGCGTGACGTCGTCGAGCTCGTCGCCGTACTCCTCCAGCAGCGCGCCGATCAGGCCGTCGCCGGGCGCTGCCCGCTGCTCCTTGACGGCGTTGATGAGGAACTCGCGGGTGTGCGCGGCGGCGCCGAAGACGCCGGCGCCGCCCTCGGCGAGGTCGAACCGGGCCACGCCCAGCGCGAGGAAGCGCGCGCGGTCCTCGACCGGCAGGCCGAGCAGGTCGCAGATGACGTCGAACGGTACGGCGAACGCGAACTCCTGGACCAGGTCGACCGGTCCGCCCGCGGCGCTCGCGGCGGCCATCGCGTCGAGGCGCGCGGCCACGATCCGCTCGATGCCGGGCTGGAGGCGCGCGAGCCGGCGCATCGTGAACTCGGGGGTGAGGTACTTGCGCAGCTGGGTGTGCAGCGGCGGGTCGGTCATGCCGAGCCCGCCGATCTGCTCCTCGGCCGACCGGCCGTCCTGCGAGACGAACTGGCCGAGGTCGTTGGACCAGGTGTCCGCGCCCCCGGAGAGCACCGCACGCGCCTCGTCGTACCCCGTCACCAGCCACACGCCCTTGCCGAACATGTCGGCGAGCTTCTTGACCGGCTCGGCGGCCTGCACGGCCATCAGCGCGGGCAGCGGGTCGAGCCCCTCGCGCTTGAGCGGCAGGGTCACGTGGTCCGGGAGGAAACGCAGCTTGCGGAGGTCGATCCCGTTGCGCATCGTGCGGTTGAGCAACCACATGCCGACGCGCCGCTTCACGAACGCGACCGGGCGCAGGGGGAGCAGCATGCTCGTATTCCACCATCCGCCCGCCGCTCGCGCGCGCGAAACCCCTCAGGGTCCGCCCTGCCGATACCCTGAACCGCACGCCGCCGGCAGGGGGACAGGAGGCACGACATGGACTGGAGCCGCTACGACGCGGCGCTCTTCGACCTCGACGGGGTCGTGACGCCGACGGCCGAGGTGCACATGCATGCCTGGTCGGCGATGTTCAACGCCTACCTGACCGAGCGGGCCGCCCGCGAGGGCGGCGCGCCGCCGGAGCCCTACACCGACGACGACTACTACGCCTACGTCGACGGCAAGCCGCGCTACGACGGCGTGCGCTCCTTCCTCGCCTCCCGCGGGATCACCCTCCCGACCGGCGAGCCCACCGACCCGCCGGACGCCGAGACCGTCTGCGGCGTCGGCAACCGCAAGAACCTCTACTTCTCCAAGGTCCTCGACGAGGACGGCGTCCAGGCCTACCCCGGATCGGTGAAGCTCCTCGACGCGTTGCGCGAGCGCGGGATCGCGATGGCGATCGTCTCCTCGAGCCGCAACGCCCCGGCCGTGCTCGCCGCGGCAGGGGTCACCGATTACTTCGCGACCGTCGTGCACGGCGGCGTCGCGGCCGAGCGGCAGCTGGAGGGCAAGCCGGCGCCCGACACCTTCCTGGCCGCGGCCGCCGACCTGGACGTCCCCGCCGACCGCGCGGTGGTGCTGGAGGACGCGATCAGCGGCGTGGCCGCCGGGCGGGCCGGCGCGTTCGGCCTGGTCGTCGGCGTCGACCGCGGCGCCGGCCACGACGCGCTCACCGGGGCGGGCGCCGACGTCGTCGTCACCGACCTCGAGCAGCTGCTGCCCCAGGACGCGTCGTGAACGTCCCGCCGCCGGAGGGGCCCTCCCACGTCGCTCCTCCCAGCCGCGACCCGCTCGACCGCAGCCGCTTCCCCGCCGACGAGTGGCGCCTGGTCGAGACCCGCTTCTCCGACGACGACCTCGGGGTCACCGAGTCGCTGTTCAGCGTCGGCAACGGCTACCTCGGCATGCGCGGCAACTTCTCCGAGAGCCGCGACGCCCACCTCGACGGCACCTTCGTGAACGGCTTCCACGAGACCTGGCCGATCCTGCACGCCGAGGAGGCCTACGGCTTCGCCCGGATCGGGCAGACCATCGTCAACGCCCCCGACTCCAAGGTCATCCGGCTCTACGTCGACGACGAGCCGCTGCAGATGTCGGCCGCCGACCTGCTCGGCTACGCCCGCACCCTCGACTTCCGCTCCGGCGTCCTGAGCCGCGAGCTGGTGTGGCGCACCCCCGGTGGCAAGCGGGTCCGCCTGAAGAGCACCCGGATGGTCTCGCTCACCCAGCGGCACCTCGCGCTGATGACGTTCGAGGTCACGCTGCTCGACCAGCGGGCCTCGCTGGTGCTGTCCTCGCAGGTCCTCAACCGGCAGGACAAGCCGACCGAGTTCAAGGACGACGCGATCCGCCCGGGGATGTCCGACCCCCGGAAGGCCGACCTCTTCTCGCGGCGGGTCCTCGAGCCCCAGCTGTCCTCCGCGGACGAGGAGGGTGGCCGGCTGCGGCTGGGCTACCAGTGCGCGGACAGCCGGATGACGCTCGGCATCGTCGCCGAGCACGAGCTGGAGACCGACGCGCCGTACTCCGTCCGCGTGCACGCGGACGACGACCTGGCCAAGGTGATCTACCGGATCAACGCCGAGCGCGGCCACACCGTGCGCCTGACCAAGCTGGTCGCCGTGCACACCGCGACCTCGGTGCCGGCGCGCGAGCTCATCGACCGGTGCGAGCGCACCCTCGACCGCGCGAAGGAGCAGGGCGCCGCGCGGATCCACGAGGAGCAGCGCGAGTGGCTCGACGACTTCTGGGCGCGCAGCGACGTGGAGATCCCCGGCCATCCCGACATCCAGCAGGCGGTGCGCTGGAACCTCTTCGCGCTGGCGCAGGCGTCCGCGCGCGCCGAGACGCAGGGCATCGCGGCGAAGGGGGTGACCGGCTCGGGCTACGGCGGCCACTACTTCTGGGACACCGAGATCTACGTGATGCCGTTCCTCACCTACACGATGCCGTACGCCGCCCGGAACGCCCTGCGGTTCCGCTACGGGCTGCTGGAGTACGCGCGTGAGCGCGCCCGCGAGCTCTCCCAGCGGGGCGCGCTGTTCCCCTGGCGCACCATCAACGGTCACGAGGCGTCGGCCTACTACGCGGCCGGCACGGCGCAGTACCACATCGACGCGGACATCGCCTACGCGCTGAGCCAGTACGTCGGCGCGACCGGCGACACCGAGTTCCTCGCCCACGAGGCGGTCGACGTGTTCGTCGAGACGGCCCGGCTCTGGGCCGACCTGGGGTTCTGGCGCGACGAGGACGGCCGCACGTTCCACATCCACGGCGTCACCGGGCCCGACGAGTACACGACCGTCGTCAACGACAACCTGTACACGAACGTCCTCGCGCGCTTCAACCTGCGCCGGGCGGCGCAGGCGGTGTGGCAGCTGCAGCGCGACGACCCGTCCGCCTACGCCGCGCTCGTGCGGCGCACGCGGCTCCGCGACGGCGAGGCCGACGAGTGGGCCGACTGCGCCCAGCACATGTCGATCCCGTTCGACGACTACCTCGGCATCCACCCGCAGGACATGCACTTCCTCGAGCGGGAGATGTGGGACCTGGAGAACACGCCGCTCGACAAGCGGCCGCTGCTCCTGCACTACCACCCGCTGGTGATCTACCGCTTCCAGGTGCTCAAGCAGGCCGACGTCGTCCTCGCCCTCTACCTCCAGGGCGAGGAGTTCACCCCGGAGCAGAAGAAGGCGGACTTCGAGTACTACGACCCGATCACCACCGGCGACTCGACGCTCTCGGCGGTCGTCCAGTCGATCATCGCCGCCGAGGTCGGCTACCACGAGCTCGCGCTGCGCTACTTCCACTCCGCGCTGTTCGTCGACCTCGCCAACCGGCACAACAACACCGCCGACGGCGTCCACGTGGCGTCGACCGGCGGCGTGTGGAGCGCGCTCGTCGGCGGCTTCGGCGGGTTCCGCGACCTCGGCGTGCAGCGCGGCGAGGACCAGTGGTGCATCGACCCGCGCCTCCCGGAGTCGTGGTCGTCGCTGACCTACCGGGTGACGCTGCACGGCACCCGGGTGCGGGTGACGGTGCGGGCCGACGAGCTCGAGCTGACCATCGAGGAGGGGCCCGGTCCGCTGCTGTTCAGCGTCCGCGGCGAGCTGGTGACGGTCAAGCCCGACGAGCCCACGGTCGTCGCGCTCCCGGACCAGGGGCCGCGGCTGGCCGGCGAGCCGCCCAACCCGGCCGGCATCCAGCGCGCCGACGGCACCGTGATCTCCGCGATCGTGCCCTCGGGCGAGGAGCCGCCGGAGAAGAACCCGCCCAGCTGAGCGCGGGAGAGGAATCTCACTGGCCACTCTGCGGGAAGGATTCCTGCCGGGTGGCCTGACGAGCGTTGACTGTCCCGGTGACCTCCGACGTCGCCGGGACGCGGTCCGGCCTGCCTGCCCACGAGCGCATCAGCGCTGCGCGGCGCTGGGCCATGCTCGCGGTCGGCACCGCGGCCTCCGCGGCGTCGGTCGTGATGGTCACCGGACCGGCGTTCCTGATCCCGGTCCTCCACGACCGGCACGGCATGACGCTGGCGCAGGCCGGCCTGGTCGCGTCGGCGCCGATGACCGGCATGATGCTGGCGCTGGTCGCCTGGGGGACCGTCGTCGACCGCCGCGGCGAGCGGTTCGCGCTGCTGACGGGCCTCGGGACCGCGACCCTCGCGGGGGCCCTCGCTACCCAGGTCGGCGGGTTCGGCCTGATGGCCGCCGCGCTGTTCGTCGCCGGCGCCGCGGGCGCGTCCACCAACTCCGCCAGCGGCCGGGTCGTGGTCGGCTGGTTCCCGCCCGAGCGCCGCGGGCTCGCGATGGGGATCCGGCAGACCGGGCAGCCGATCGGCGTCGGGCTCGGCGCGGCGACGATCGCGGTGCTCGCCGAGCGCCACGGCGCCGCGAGTGCCCTCTGGGTGCCGGTCGTGGCCGGGGCGGTCGCCCTCGTGGGGGTCGCGCTGGTCGTGCTCGACCCGCCGCGCCCGGAGCGCTCGGCCACCGACCCCGTCCGCAACCCCTACCGGGAGGACGGCTTCCTCGCGCGGGTGCACGGCGCGTCGGTGCTGCTCGTCGTACCGCAGTTCCTGGTGTGGACCTTCGGGCTGACCTGGCTGGTCGACCACCTCGGCTGGGACCCCGGCCCGGCCGGGCTCGTCATCGCGGGCACCCAGCTGGTCGGCGCCGCGGCGCGGATCGGCTCGGGGCACCTGTCCGACCTCGTCGGCAGCCGGATGCGCCCGATGCGCACGATCGCGGCCCTGGCCGCCGCCACCATGCTCGCCCTCGGTGTCGCCGCGTCGTTCGACGGGCCGGTCGCCACCACGCTGGCGGTGCTGCTGCTCGTCGTCGCGTCCGCGGTGACCGTCGCGGACAACGGGCTCGCCTTCACCGCCGTGGCCGAGCGGGCCGGCCCGTTCTGGTCCGGACGCGCCCTCGGCGTGCAGAACACCGCGCAGCACCTGGTCGCCTCGGCGGTGCCGCCGCTCGCGGGCCTCACCATCACGGTCTGGGGGTACGGCGCGACGTACGCCGTCGCCGCGGCGATGCCGCTGCTCGCGCTCGCCGTCGTGCCGGTGCGGCAGGAGCGCGCGTTCGGCTGAGCCCGCCGGGCCTGCTCAGAGCTCGTCGGGCGGGTCCGCGAAGGCGCTGGCGACGTCGGACTGGTCCGGCTGGTCGTCGTCGTCGATCGCCGCCCCGGCGCCCGCGGTCATCGCCGCGATCACCGCCGCGGACGCCGCCCACCGCGCAGTCACCAGCGCGGTGCGGCGACGCCGCGAAGGACTCGGACGCGTGGGGACAGGGGCTGGAACCTGCTCGTCGTCGTCCATGTCCGTCGACCATGACAGCCGACCCTGAGAGTGGACTGAGACCCTCCCGGGAATCACCTGTCACGGCGTACCGTTGCTGAATCATGCCGACGATGGACCTGACCGCCCAGAACTTCGAGCAGACCGTGCTCGAGAACGACATCGTGTTCGTGGACTTCTGGGCGTCGTGGTGCGGGCCCTGCCGGATGTTCGCCCCGGTCTACGAGGCGGCGTCGGAGGCCAACGACGACATCGTCTTCGCCTCGGTCAACACCGAGACCGAGCAGCAGCTCTCCTCCGCGGCCCGGGTGACCTCGATCCCGACGCTGATGGCCTTCAAGAACGGCACGCTGGTCTTCTCCCAGGCCGGCGCACTGCCGGCCGCGGCGCTCGACCAGGTGATCACCGCCGTGCGCGACTTCGACGTCGAGGCCGCGCGGCGCGAGTCGACCGAGGACTGAGCGGGTGCCGTCGGCCGCCGACGTGCAGCTGGGCCTCGACACCTTCGGCGACGTCACCGTCGACCCGGCCTCCGGTGATCGGCTCCCGCACGCGCAGGTGATCCGCAACGTGGTCGCCGAGGCCGTGCTCGCCGACCAGGTCGGCGTCGACGCCATCGGGCTCGGTGAGCACCACCGCGCCGACTTCGCCGTCAGCGCCCCGGAGATCGTCCTCGCCACGATCGCGGCCCGCACCGAGCGGATCCTCCTCGGCACGGCCGTCACCGTGCTCAGCTCCGACGACCCGGTCCGGGTCTACGAGAAGTTCGCGACCCTCGACGCGGTGTCCGGCGGCCGGGCCGAGATCACCCTGGGCCGGGGATCGTTCACCGAGTCCTTCCCGCTGTTCGGCTACGACCTCGGCGACTACGACCGGCTGTTCGCCGAGAAGCTCGACCTGTTCGCCGCCCTGCAGGGCGAGGGCCGGGTCAGCTGGGACCGCGGCCGGCTGCGGCCGCCGCTGGTCGACGCCGAGGTCTTCCCGAAGACGGAGCGCGGGCGGATCCCCACCTGGATCGGCGTTGGCGGCTCGCCGGAGTCGGTCGTGCGCACCGCCCGCTACGGCTTCCCGCTCATGCTCGCAATCATCGGCGGCGAGCCGGCGCGCTTCGCGCCGTACGCCGACCTGTTCCGCCGCGCGCTCGACGAGCTCGGGCGCGAGCCGCTGCCCATCGGCGTGCACTCGCCGGGCTTCGTCGCCGACACCGACGACGAGGCACGGGAGCTGCTGTTCCCGCACTACCAGGAGATGCGCAACCGGATCGGGCGCGAGCGCGGCTGGGGGCCGGCCACGCGGGAGCAGTACGACGCCGAGGTCGACCACGGTGCCCTGTTCGTCGGGTCGCCGGAGACGGTGGCGCAGAAGATCGCGGCCACCGTCCGCGCCCTCGGCATCCAGCGGTTCGACCTCAAGTACAGCAACGGCACCCTGCCCCACCCGCTCGCGCTGCGGTGCATCGAGCTCTACGGCACCGAGGTGGCGCCGCGGGTGCGCGAGCTCCTCGCGTCATGACGATGCGGTCGTTCTGGGCGGCGCTCCCCACCGAGGGGCGCTGGCTGCTGTCCACGGTGGCGATCCAGACCCTCGGGCGGGGTCTCACGCTGCCGTTCACGATCATCTACCTGCACGAGGTGCGCGGCTTCGACCTGTCGCTGTCCGGCGTGCTGATGGCGCTGATCGCCTTCGCCGCGCTGGTGGTGACCGGGCCGGGCGGGGCGGTCACCGACCGGGTCGGCGCCCGGGCGGTGCTCCTCGTGGGGCTGACCTCGATGATCGTCGGCAACGTCCTGCTGGCGTTCGCGACCACCCCGGCAGCGGCCGCCGTGGCGCTGGTCCTGGTCGGCGTCAACTTCGGCGTCTCCTGGCCGGCGTTCAACGCGCTGGTCGCCGCGCTGGTGGAGGGCGACGTGCGGCAGCAGTACTTCGGCGTCAACTTCGCCCTGGTCAACCTCGGCATCGGCGTGGGCGGCGTCGTGGGCGGCCTCTACGTCGACGTGTCCGAGCCCGCGACGTTCACGGCGATCTTCCTCGCCGACGCGGCCTGCATGGCCGTGCCGATGGCGCTGCTGCTGGGGCCCCTCCGCCACGTCCACGGCCGCGCGGAGCGACCCGAGGGCGACGAGGTGGTCCCGGCCAGCTATGCCCGCATCCTGCGCGAGCCCGCGGTGCAGCGGCTGACCGCCATCACCTTCGTCGGCGTCTTCATCGGCTACGGCCAGCTCGAGGCCGGCTTCCCCAGCTTCGTCCGCGGGGTCGCCGACGTGTCGACCGGCGCCGTCGGCATCGCGTTCGCGGTCAACACGGCGGTGATCGTGCTGCTCCAGTTCGCGGTGCTCAGCCGGATCAGCGGCCGCCGGCGCACCCGGGTGATGCTCGTGATGGCAGCGATCTGGGCGGCGTCCTGGCTGCTGCTGGGCACCACGGGCCTGGCACCCGGGTCGGCGTACGCCACGGCCGGGGTGCTCGCCTTCATGGGCGTCTTCGCCCTGGGCGAGACCCTGCTCCAACCCACGGTGCCCGCGATCGGCAACGACCTCGCCGCCGACCACACCCGCGGGCGCTACAACGCCATCAACGCGGGCGCCTTCCAGCTCGGCGCGATCACCGGACCGGTCGCGGCCGGGCTGCTGCTCGACCACGACCTGTCCGGTGCCTACGTCGCCGTGATGGTCGCCGGCTGCGGGCTGATCGTCGTGCTCGCGCTGGCGCTCGAGCGCGCCATCCCCGCCGTGGCCAACGGCGTCACCGAGGAGCGCGCCGCGGTCGGCTGACCCGCGCGGCCTCGCGAGACGGGCTCAGGCCGCGTCGCGCAGGGTGCCCATCGCCTGCGACCAGCGCTCGAGCTGCTCGAACAGCGTCTCCAGCGCCTCGAGGTGCTGCGCACCGGGCTTGAAGTCCGAGAAGTTCTCGAAGTCCTCGTAGAGCGAGAGCGACACCTGCTGCCGCACGTGCGCCATCTGCAGCTCGCTGGCGATCGCCCGCAGGTGCTCGATGGCCCGCGCCCCACCGAGCGACCCGTAGCCCACGAAGGCGCACGCCTTGTCGTTCCACTCCGCATAGAGGTAGTCGAGGGCGTTCTTGAGGACGGCCGAGGTCGAGTGGTTGTACTCCGGCGTCACGAAGACGAAGCCGTCGTACTGCTCGATGACCTGGGCCCACTGCTTGGTGTGGTCGTTCTGGTAGCTGGCCATGGACGGTGGCACCGGCTCGTCGAGGAGCGGGAGCGGGTGGTCGCGCAGGTCGATGAGGTCGTACGTCGCCGCGCGGCTGCTCGCCTGCTTGGCGACCCAGTCGGCGACCTGCTCGCCGTTCCGGTTGGGCCGGGTGCTGCCGAGGATGATCGCGATCTTGGTCATGACGAACGCGGTACCCGGGCGGTTCCGGGGCACACAGGGGGTGCCGGACCTACCACTCGGCGGCGGCGCCGGGGTCCGCCTCGACGCCGAGGTCCCGGGCGGCTGCGGAGATCTCCCGCGCCAGCGCGACGTCCTTGTCGGTCAGCGAGCTGGTCGAGTGCGTGGCGAGCCGGAGCTCGACGAGCGGGTAGCTGAGCTTCACGTCGGGGTGGTGGTCGGCCCTCTCGGCGAGCTCGCCGACGGCGTTGACCAGCCGCAGCCCGGTGGCGAAGTCGCCGGTGCGGAAGACGGTCTGCGCCTGCCAGCCGAGCACGCGCCAGTCCTGCGTGCCGTCGGCGGCCGCGAACTCCTCGGCCGTGAGCCGCCCCATCACATCCACCCGGCCGGCACCGGCCAGGTCGGGTTGTGCGCGGGCGGGTCCTCCCCGGTCAGGCCGTCGACGGCCTCCCGCAGGAGGTCGGCGTGGCCGGTGTGGCGGGCGTACTCCTCGATCATGTCGATGAGCAGCCGGCGCAGGCTGGGCGACCCGTCGGGCACGGTCACCTCCGCGGCGAAGTCGAGCCCGCCGGCACCGAGCGCCTTCTCCACGGCGGCGCGCGAGCGCCGCACGGCCGACTGCCACAGGTCGTAGAGCTGGTCGGCCGTGTCGTGGGCGGCGCTGTGCCACTCCCAGTCGCGGTCGGTCTCCCAGTCGACGGCGTCCCACGGCGCCGGCAGCGGACGGCCGAGCAGGGCCTGGGTGAAGACGTCGTCCTCGACCAGCGCGAGGTGCTTGAGCAGGCCGCCGAGGGTCATCGTCGACGGACCGAGCCGCAGGCCGAGCGCCTCGTCGTCGAGCTCGCCGACCTTCCACGCGAAGATCGAGCGCTGGCGCTCCAGCGAGCCGAGGAGGGTGGCGACCTCGTCACCGGCGGTGGGCGGTCCGGGACGGCTCGAGGTGCCCGGGGAACCGGTGGAGCCGGCGCGGTCCTGCGTCGTCGTGGTCATGCCTCGACAGTAGGTCGGGAGCAGGGCGCGCGGGAGGGGTGACCGGTGAGTAGGTTGCCGGTCAGGCGAGACGGTCCTCGGGCCCCCGCGGGAGGAACTGCGCGGCCAGCTCGTGCCACGAGCCGTCGACCAGCTGCTCCATGTCGAGGCGCGTCGCGCGCTGGACGTAGGGCTTGGCGAGCTCGGTGCGGACGACCTTCACCATGAAGCGGCGGAGCTCGGCCTCGAGGCCGGCGAGCTTCTGCAGCATGGTGCCGCGCCGGGTGGGCGTCTGGAGGGTGAGCGCGATCTCGTCCTCGGGCGGCACCGAGATGTCGATCCGGATCACCAGCGGCGCCTCGGTGTGGACCGCGAGCGTCAGCGGCAGCACGACGTCGGCGTTGTAGCGGTGGGAGTCGACCTTCATGTCGAGGTCGAACACCACGCTGATCGGGAGGTAGACCCGGTAGGTCAGGACGTCGCCCGGGATCTCCTCGCCCTTGGTCTCGCGGAAGGTGCCGACGACGCTCACCCGCGCGAAGGAGCGGCCCGGGCCGGCACCGATGGGCCCCAGCACGATCTGCTCGCCGAGGACCTCGTTGACCATCCGCAGGATGCGGTCCTTGTGCAGGATGCGCCGGATGTAGGCGACGCCGAACTGCTCGTAGCTGATCTCGGAGGCAGCGGCCTCGGCGGTCGCCACCACCTCGGCTTCCTCGACCGGCTGGATCGCCTCGGTCACGCGTCTCTCCCCCCGTCGTGGACCATCGAGTCTAACCACGCGAGAGGTCGAAACCCGCACCAGTCCGGGGGTTTCGGCTCCGGTCAGCGGGCGCGCTCGGCCCCCAGCAACCGCTCCAGGAGCGCCGGATCGGTGGGCCACGCCTCGAGCAGGACCGCGCGCGGCACGCTGCGCGCGGCGTACCTGAGGAGGAGCACGACCGCCACCACGTCGTCGAGCGGTCCGATCACCGGGAGGAACTCGGGCAGCAGGTCGATGGGCGACACCACCCAGACGATCGCGACGAGCAGAGCGACCTTCGCGCGGCGCGGGACGTCGGGGTGCTTGCGCAGCCGGCGCGCCGTCGTGACGCACGCCGGCAGGAACTCGGCCACCTGCTTGATCAGCCCGTCGGGGAGGCGGTCGGCGAGCACCACCATCAGGACGCAGGACAGCACCCAGAGGCCCACGGCCACGCCGGCGACGATCAGCGCGGTGGTCACGCGAGCGGCTCCAGGTGGAGGCGTACGTCGACGTGGTCGCCGTCGTCGATGCCCTCGGCACGCCGCACGGCGACCTTGAGCGGGAGCAGGTAGAGCCCGTCCTTCGGGAAGAGCGAGGTGGTGAAGTCGGTGCCGCCGATGGTCGCGGACACCGGGACGCAGCCCCAGCCGTAGCTGAGGACCGGCTCGTCGGCCTTGATGTCGGCGCTGTCGTCGTCGGGCAGCGCGACGTAGTAGAACGGCGCCGGGCCGCGCCACTGGAAGACCCGCCCGCTGAACGCGATCTCCATGACGGGGAGCCTACGTCGCCCGACCGACGGCCCGCCCGGTGCGGACCGCGGGGCGGTTGGGAGGATGCGGGTGTGGTGTTCGAGATCGAGATCCAGGCGCGGCTGCGCGACGTCAACCTCGCCGGGCACGTCGACAGCGTCGAGGCGATCCGGATCATCGACGAGGCGCGGCAGCTGTTCCTGCGCGCGGGTGACCCGTCGCGCGGCATCGCGCCGGTGCTCGGCCGGATGCCGGCGGGGGTCAGCGAGCTGGTCGGCTCGCAGCGGGTGGACTACCGGGCGGAGATGAGGTTCGTGCCGTTCCAGCCGTTCCTCGCCCGGCTCTGGACCAGCCACGTCGGCCGCTCGTCGTTCACCGTCGAGTACGAGCTGCGGATCGCCGCCGACCACCCGCCCGCCATCGCGGGCGAGACGTCCTGCGTGTGCTGGGACTCCGCCGCCCAGGGTCCGTGGTCGCTGTCCGACGACGTGCGCACGGCCCTCGAGGCGCACCTCGGTGACCCCGTCGAGCTGCGCGGGCGGCCGGTCGGCTGAGCGCCCCCGCAGGCGTCTGTAACTCAGTGTTCGGGACGCTCCCACGGCGTTCGGTCCGCTACCTCGGACAAATGACCGGTCACAGCGCCGAGGCAGTGGACGCAACGCCGAGGTAGTACGCCGTCCTGCATCGATCTCTCAGATCGAGGCGCCGCTCTGCCTCCATTCCCGCGCGACCTGCCGCTCCATCGCCGGGTAGACGACCAGGTAGCGGAACGGCTTGATGAACGCCATGTAGGCGTTGCCGAACCACCCGCGCGGCTTGACGTAGACGGCCATCTGGCCGCAGTAGCGGCCGTCGGGCTGCTCGACCCACGCAAGGTGCAGGACGCCGTGGACCGTCCGGTTGGAGATCTCGGCCGCGAACTCGGTCGGCGTGCGGAAGACCGGGGAGAACGGGAGGTGGTCGTAGTGCAGGTCGTCGACGGTGCCCCGCAGGTCCGCCGGCAACCGCGGCACGATGCTCGACTCCGTGTCCCCCGGGATGGCGAGGTCCTGCTCCGCGTCGGCGTCGCTGATCGCACCGAGACCGAACCAGCGCCCCAGCTGGTCGCGCACCCACCACAGGAACCGGCTCGCCGCGTTGCCGCCGCGCCCGGGGTCCGCCTCGATCGTCATGGCCACGGCCCGGTCGAAGTCCGCCAGGCCGCCCTCCACCCCGGGCAGGCGCCAGACGTCCTCGAGCCGGAAGTCGGGCAGCAGGTCGTGGATGCGCAGGTCGAGGGCGAGGTGGTGGGAGCTCGGGATCCGCATGAGTCGTCCTTCCATACGGTTGCGTATGGAACGACCGTAGGCCGCGTCCGGACCAGCGTCAATACGGTGCCGTATAGATTGCTCGGGTGGCCACCGCGAAGACGCCCGCCGACGCCTGGGTCGAGGCCGGCCTGCTGGCCCTGGCCGAGGGCGGGCCCGACGCGGTCCGGGTCGAGCGCCTGGCCGCCGCTCTCGGCGTGTCGAAGGGCGGGTTCTACTGGCACTTCGCCGACCGCCGCGCGTTCCTCGACCGGATCCTCGACCGCTGGGAGCGGTCCGCGGTCGAGGACGTCATCGAGCGGCTCGAGTCCCACCCCGCCGACGTCCGCGACCGGCTCCGGGAGCTCTTCGAGCTGGCGATGGCGTTCGCGCTGAGCCGCCGCGGGGCCGGGGTCGAGCTGGCGGTCCGCGACTGGGCGCGCCGCGACCCGGCGGTCGCCGCCCGGCTGCGCGGCGTGGACGACCGGCGGATGGCCTACATGCGGTCGCTGTTCGGGGAGCTGTGCGCCGACGACCTCGAGGTCGAGGCGCGCTCGCTCATGGCTTACTCGGTCTTCCTCGGCCAGCACTTCGTCGCGGCGAGCCACGGCGGGTTCGCGCGGGCCGACGTCCTGCGCCGGGCCCTCGACGACCTGCTGCGCTGAGCGGCGGCGGACCGCGCGAGCGCCTAGCCTTGCCCGATGCCCGTCTCGCTGAAGTACGCCGTCGTCGAGCGCGAGCGCCGCTTCCTGCTCCGACGCCTGCCCGACGGCCCGTCGGAGACGAGGCAGATCGTCGACCGCTACCTGATCGGCACCCGGCTCCGGCTGCGCGAGGTGACGGCGGCGGACGGCAGCGTGGTCCGCAAGCTCGGCCAGAAGGTGCGCCTCGGCGGCGGGCCGGCCGAGGTCGCCTGCACCGACCTCTACCTCGACGACGCCGAGTGGGCGCTGCTGAGCGCCCTCCCGGCGAAGGTGCTGCGGAAGAGTCGCCACCTCGTGCACCGCGACGGGCTGACCGTCGCGGTCGACGAGCACGAGGACGGGACGCTGGTGGCGGAGATCGACGACGGCGACGGACCGGCGCAGCCGGTGCCGGCGTGGCTGGAGGTCGTCGCGGACGTGTCCGGCGACGAGCGCTGGACGGGCGCGGCCCTCGCCCGCTGAGACGCCGCGAGCAGACCGGAGCGGGCTCAGACCTTGCCGAGCGTCCGGTGCCTCCCCGGCGGGAGGGTCACCTCGACGAGGTCGCCCGGTCGCACCGTGCCGCCGCGCGCCACCGTGCCCATGATCCCCGCCAGCCGGACCAGCCGGCCGTCGGCGTCGGTGTGGACGACCTCCTTGAGCAGGCCGCCGGCGAAGCGGTCGATCTGCACGCAGGGGTTGCGGAGCCCGGTCACCGCCACGACCGCGTCGCCGATCGTGAGCCGCGCGCCGACCGGGAGGCTGAGCAGGTCCAGCCCGCGCGTCGTGATGTTCTCCCCGAGGTCGCCGGGGCGGACGGTGTAGCCGCGGTCGGCGAGATGGTCGAGCAGCTCCGCGTGGATCAGGTGCACCTGGCGCAGGTTGGGCTGGGACGGGTCGAACCGCGCCCGCGACCGGTGCTGCACCGTCACGCCGCAGTGGGCGTCACCCTCGACGCCCAGTCCCTCCAGCAGGGTGATCGCCTCGACCGACGCCTTGCTGAACGCGTGCCTGCGGTCGACGTGGACCCCGACCACCTCGCCCGGCACGACCACCATGCGCCCAGGGTGCCAGGCGGCACCGACGAGCCCGCTACCGGCCGGCGAGGCCCTCCGTCGTGCCCGCCAGCTTCTGCGACACCCAGATCGGCACGACCGAGAGCAGGATCAGCACCACCGCGATCACGTTCACGACCGGACCCTGGTTGGGCCGGAAGAGGTTCTGGAAGATCCAGATCGGCAGCGTCTGGTCCCGCGGGCCCGCGGTGAACGTGGTCACGATGATCTCGTCGAACGACAGCGCGAACGCCAGCAGGCCGCCCGCGATCAGGGCCGAGCGCATCATCGGGAACGTCACCAGGCGGAACGTGGTGAACATCGACGCCCCCAGGTCCGCCGACGCCTCCTCCAGCCCGGTGCCCATCCGGCGCAGCCGCGCGAGCACGTTGTTGAACACGGTGACGATGCAGAACGTCGCGTGCGCGACCACGATCGTCAGCACGCTCAGCTCCAGGCCCAGCACCGTCTTGAACGCGTTGGCCAGGGCGATGCCGGTCACGATGCCGGGCAGCGCGATCGGCAGGATGATCAGCAGGGAGACCGCGTCGCGCCCGAAGAACCGGTAGCGCTGCAGCGCCATCGCCGCCATCGTGCCGAGTACCAGCGCCACGACCGTAGCGAGGCACGCGACCTCGATGCTCGTGAGCACGGCGTCCCGGGCGCCCTGGCTGTTGGCCGCCCGCCGCCACCACTCGAGGGTCAGGTCGGTCGGCGGCCAGGCGAACGTCTGGCTCGCGTTGAACGAGTTGACGACGACGAGCAGCAGCGGCGCGTAGATCACCAGCAGCGCGATCGCCGCGCTCACCCGCAGGAGGACCTTGAACCCCGACGACATCACCATGGCTAGACGTTCTCCAGTGCGCCGGCGCGGCGGGCGACGGCCAGGTAGCCGAGCATGATGACGACCGGGATCGTCGCGACCGCCGCCGCGAACGGCAGGTTGTTGGCCGCGCCGACGTTGTCGTAGACCACGTTGCCGAGCATCTGGTTGGCGCCGCCCACGATCCGCACGGTGATGTAGTCACCGAGCGAGAGCGAGAAGGTGAAGATCGACCCGGCCACCACGGCCGGGAACACCGTCGGCAGGATCACCCGCCGCAGCGTGTGCCCGGTCCGCGCGCCCAGGTCCATCGAGGCCTCGAGCATCGAGTCGGGCAGCCGCTCGAGACCCGCGTAGATCGGCAGGATCATGAACGGCAGCCACAGGTAGGCCAGCGTGATCACGACCGCGGTGAGCCCGTAGCCGGGGAGGTCGATCCCCACGAGCCCACCGAGGTCGTGCACGATGCCGTTCTCCGAGAGCATGATCCGCCAGGCGTACGCCTTCACCAGGTAGCTCGCCCACAGCGGGGTGAGCACCGCGATCAGCAGCACCGACCGCAGCCGCGGCGAGGCGACCTTCGCCATGTAGAGCGCCACCGGGAAGGCCACGACGATGTCGATGACCGTCACCAGCGCCGCGATCCCCACCGTCCGGAAGGCGATCCGGCGGTAGACCTCGGACTCCCAGAGCAACCGGAAGTTGTCGAGGTTCCACTGCCGGACCACCTCCCCCGTGAACGGGTCCTGCCCCCACAGCGAGGTGATGAACAGGGCGGCCAGCGCGCCGAGGTAGGCGGCGCCGAGCCACAGCATCGGCGGGGTGAGCAGCAGCCCGAGCCGCGCCCCCGGGTGCCGGTGCAGGAAGTACGCCATCGGTCCCGAGGTCAGCCCTTGATCTCGGTCCAGGCCTGGGTCCAGTCGCCGTAGTCGGTGCAGGTCACGTCCTCACGGCCGTCGAGGCACTGCGGGATCGGCGTGGTCCAGTACCAGATCTGGTCGGCGTAGTCGGCGTCCCCGGCGTGGTAGCTCTCGCAGAAGCCCTTGGTCGCGACGTCGCAGGCCTTGGCGTTGGACGGGGCCTCGCCGAAGTACTCCGCCACCGCGTCGTTGGCCTCCGGGCTGATGATGTGGTTCATCCACTCGTAGGCGCAGTTGGGGTGCTTGGCCTCCGCCGAGACCATCCACGTGTCCGACCAGCCGGTGGCGCCCTCCTCGGGCAGCGTCACGTCGACCGGGACGTCGCTGTCCTGGGCGACGTTGGCGATCACCTGCCAGGTCGTGCCGATCACCGAGTCGCCGGTCGTGAAGGCCTGGACCTCCTTGAGGTAGTCCGACCAGTACTCCGAGATCTGGGTGCGCTGGGTCTTCAGCAGGTCGACGGCCGCGGCCAGCTGGTCCTGGTCGAGCGCGTAGGGGTTCTCGATGCCCAGGTCGGGCTGGGTCTTCATCAGGTAGAGCGCGGCGTCGGCGATGTAGATCGGCGAGTCGTAGGCCGTGATCTTCCCGGCATAGGGCGAGTTCTCGTCGAACACGGCGCCCCAGCTCGTCGGCGCCGGGTCCACCTCGTCGGTGCGCCACATCAGCAGGTTGGCGCCGTAGCCGTGCGGCACGCCGTACATCTGGCCGTCGACGGAGTTCCAGTCGCGGTCCTTGAGGAAGTCGTAGACATCGGCGTAGTTGGGGATCAGGTCGGTGTTGACCGGCGCGACATCGCCCGCGGCGATCAGCCGCAGCGACGCGTCGCCGGACGCGGACACGACGTCGTAGTCGCCGGACTTCATCAGGTTGACGGCCTCGTCGGAGGTGCCGAAGTACTTGACGTTGACCTGGCAGCCGGTCGCCTGCTCGAAGGAGCTGACCCAGTCCACCGACTTGTCGGTGGAGCCGTCCTCGACGTAGCCGGGCCAAGCGAGGACGTCGACCTCACCCTCACCGTCGCCGAGCTCCTGGAGCATGGGTACGTCGGGCGCGGTGAACCCGCCCGGGCCGTCGCCCCCGGAGCTGTCGCCACCCGAGCTGGTGCCGCACGCGGCGGTGAGGGTCAGCGCGGCGCAGACCGCCGCGAGACGGGGCAGTGGGCGATGGAACATGTCGGTCTCCTTGAGGGGTCGGGATTCAGCCGGCGGCGGCCACGTGCACCGCGTGCTCGCGGAGCCAGCTCAGGTGCACGCGGGCGCCACGGCCCGCGGTGTCGCCCTCGGCAGCGGACTGCTGGTTCTGGCGGAGCACGATCAGCGAGCCGCCGTCATCGAGGTCGACGATGCTCTGGGTCGCAGAGCCGAGGTAGACGACCTCGCGCACGACGCCGGCGGTGGTGACCGCGTGCGACGCCGGGACGTGCGAGGAGTCGAGGTGGAGGTGGATCTTCTCCGGCCGGATGCTGTAGGTGCCCGGCTCGCCGAGCAGGCGCACGGCCTCGTCGCCCTCCAGCACGTTGGAGGTGCCCACGAACCGCGCCACGAACGGGGTCGCCGGGTGCTCGTAGAGCTCGGTCGCGGTGGCGACCTGCTCGATCCGGCCGTCGTTGAACACCGCGATCCGGTCGCTCATCGTCAGCGCCTCCTCCTGGTCGTGGGTGACGAACAGGAAGGTGATCCCGAGGTCGCGCTGGAGCTCCTTGAGCTCGACCTGCATCTCGCGGCGCAGCTTGAGGTCCAGGGCGCCCAGCGGCTCGTCGAGGAGGAGCACCTTGGGCCGGTTGACGATCGCCCGGGCGAGGGCCACCCGCTGCCGCTGGCCGCCGGACAGCTGGCCGGGCCGGCGGGCGCCGTACTCACCGAGGCGGACGCGCTCGAGCGCCTCGGCCGACCGCGCCGCCCGCTGCGCCCGCGGCACCCGCTTGACGCGCAGGCCGTACTCGACGTTCTCGCGGACGGTCATGTGCGGGAAGAGGGCGTAGTCCTGGAACACGGTGTTGACGTCCCGGGCGAACGGCGGCCGCCCGGTCACGTCGTCGCCGGCGAGAAGCACCGTGCCGGCCGAGGGCGTCTCGAACCCCGCGACCATGCGCAGCACCGTCGTCTTGCCCGACCCGGACGGCCCGAGCATCGAGAAGAACTCGCCGTCGGCCACGTCGAGGTCGACGCCGTCGACCGCGGTGACACCACCGAAGACCTTGCGCAGCCCGCGCAGGGAGATCGCGGGGAGGCGGTCCGCCGGCGCGTCCGCCTCGGCAGTCCCGGAAGTCTCGGTCACCGCGTCAGCCCTCCTGCTCCGCTTGCTGTGGCCGAAAACATATGAGACTAGTTTTCAAGTCGCAAGGGTTCGGGCACAATTCGGGCCCCGGCACCGACGCCGCGCTGAGGAGGGGTGGAGATGGCGATCCAGTTCTTCGGACGCGCCACCGCCGCCGTCTTCGCGCCGCTCGAGAGCAGCAGCCGGTCGGCCCGGATCGCCCAGCGCCTGACCGACGCGATCGCGCTCGGTCTGCTCCCCGACGCCCAGCAGCTCCCCGGCGAGGCGGACCTCGCCCAGCAGTTCGGCGTCTCCACGGTCACCGTGCGCGAGGCGCTCTCCGTGCTGCGCCACGAGGGACTCATCGAGACCCGGCGCGGGCGGGGCGGCGGCAGCTTCGTGCAGGTGCCGCCCGACGGCGCCGCGAGCCTCGCCCGGCGCCGCCTCGCCGAGGTGAGCCTGCTCGAGCTGCGCGACCTCGGCGACGTCTACGCCGCGATCGCCGGCCGGGCCGCGGCCCTGGCGGCGCGGCGCGCCGACGACGAGGACGTGGCCCAGCTGCGGCGCGTGGCGGCCCAGCTCGCCGAGGCGGGCGAACCGGACGCCCGGCGCCGCGCCGACGCGCAGTTCCACATCCAGGTCACCGTGGCGGCCCAGTCCGCCCGGCTCTACCAGGAGGAGGTCCACCGGCAGGCCGAGTTCGGGACCCTGCTCTGGCTGGCCTTCGGCGACGACGCCAGCCACGCCGCGATGGTCGAGACCTGCACCACCATCGTCGACGCGATCGCGGCCCGCGACGCGGCCACCGCCCGGGAGACCGCCGAGCAGCGGGTCACCGACGCCACCGCCCGACTCATCGACTACCGCCTCGACCAGGAGCTGTAGATGACGACCACCACCCTCGACGCCGAGACCAACGCCGTCGTCACCGCGCTCCGCGAGCTCACCACGTCGGTCTTCGACGACGTCGGCCGGATCGCGGCACTCACCCTCGAGCAGCTGTCGACCGGGGGACGACCTCGCAGCGCGGCCCTGCGCGGCATCGACGAGCTCACGACCGGGATCGTCGAGCAGACGGGGCAGCCCGTCACGGGTGCGGGGTTCGTCGCAGCGGTCGGCTTCCTCGAGGACACCCGCTGGTGGCTGGAGTGGTTCGCCCGCGGCGACGGCGCGAAGGCCGACCGCCTCGCGTGCGAGACCGACCCGGAGGGAGCGGGGTTCTACGACTACGAGTTCCTGCCCTGGTACGTCGTCCCGCGCGACACGGGCCGGCGGCACGTCACGGGCCCCTACGTCGACTACCTGTGCACCGACGACTACACGCTGACCTTCACCGACCCGGTGCTGGTCGACGGGGTCTTCGCCGGGGTGGCCGGCGCGGACGTCAAGGTGGAGACGGCCGAGGCGCTCCTCCTCCCGTCCCTGCGCGCCGCCCGGCGCAGGCTCGTCGTGGTCAACGCGCACGGCCGGATCGTCGCGAGCAACAGCGGCCGCCACGTGTGCGGCGACCTGCTCGCGGACCTCGACGTGCCGGCGGCCTGGGCGGCCCCCCACCCCGCCCTGCACCGCCTCGACGACCTCCCGCTGGCCGTCGTCGAACTGGGTTGAACCCCGGGTTGGCGGGGGTTGAACCCTGCGTTCTACGGGGTCGAACCCTGAGTTCGGGCAGGCTCGACCTCACCTCGCGCCGGCACCCCAACTGACGGTTCGAGGTGCGCGAACCCACGGTTCGAGGTGCGCGAACCCACGGTTCGAGGTGCGCGAACCCACGGTTCGAGGTGCGCGAACCCACGGTTCGACGTGCGCGAGGGCAGGGTTCGACGCCGCCTCAGATGCCGTCGACCGCGAAGTAGCGGGTCTCCTGGAACTCGCGGATGCCCTCGCGGGCACCCTCGCGGCCGATGCCGCTCTGCTTGACGCCGCCGAACGGCGCCGAGGGGTCGGAGACCAGCCCGCGGTTGACTCCGACCATGCCGGCCTCGATCCGCTCGGCCAGCCGGAGCGCGTCCTGCAGCCGACCGGCGTAGACGTAGGACGCGAGGCCGTACTCGGTGTCGTTGGCGAGGCGGAGCATCTCCTCCTCGTCGCGCCAGGTGACGACGGGAGCGATCGGCCCGAACACCTCGTCGGCGAGGATCTCGGCGTCGGGTGCGACGTCGGTGAGGATCGTCGGGGCGACGTACCACCCGTCCTCGGGAGCCTCGGCCTGGTGCGCCACCGTGGCGCCCGCGGCGACGGCGGCCTCGAGCTTCTTGCGTACGTCGACCGCGGCCTTCTCGTTGATCAGCGGGCCGATGTCGGTCGCGGGGTCGTCGGCGGGGCCGACCTGGAGCGCCTCGACGGCCTTGCCGAACCGGGCGACGAAGTCGTCGGCGACGTCGGCGTGGACGTAGAAGCGGTTGGCCGCGGTGCACGCCTGGCCGGCGTTGCGGAACTTCGCGATCATCGCGCCGGAGACCGCGTCGTCGAGGTCGGCGTCGGCGGTGACGACGAACGGGGCGTTGCCGCCGAGCTCCATGCCGGCGTTGACCACCCGGTCGGCCGCCTGCTTCAGCAGCAGTCGACCGACCGGCGTGGAGCCGGTGAACGACACCATGCGGACCCGCGCGTCCTCCAACCAGGTGGTGCCGAGCGCAGCCGAATCGGTGGTGGGGACGACGTTGACGACACCATCAGGGACGCCGGCCTCCCGCAGGATGTCGGCGACGAGAAGCGCGGTGAGCGGGGTTTCCGCCGCCGGCTTGAGCACGATCGTGCACCCCGCCGCGAGCGCGGGCGCGATCTTGCGGGTGGCCATGGCGGCGGGAAAGTTCCACGGCGTCAGCAGGGCGGCCACGCCGACCGGCTGGTGCGTGACGATCGTCCGCGCCCCGGTGGCGGGCGCCGTCGCGTAGTCGCCCTCGCTGCGCACCGCCTCCTCGGAGAACCAGCGGAAGAACTCGGCGGCGTAGGCGACCTCCGCCCGGCCGTCGGCCCGGGCCTTGCCGTTCTCCAGGCACATCACCGCGGCGAGCCGGTCGGTGTCGGCGACCATCAGCTCCCAGGCGGCGCGCAGCACCTCGGCCCGGGTGCGGGGGGCGGCGGCCGCCCACTCCGGGAAGGCGGCCGCGGCGGCGTCGACGGCCGCGGTGGCATCCTCCGGGCGACCGTCGGCGACCGCGGCGATCGGGGTCCGCGCCGCGGGGTCGATCACGTCGAACGTCGTGCCCGCGGCGCCGGGCCGCGGGGCGCCGCCGATCCGGAGACCGGTGTCGAGGTCCTCGATCCGGGCGAGGCTGGCGAGGGAGGCGGGCGAGTCTGACATGGCGTCCACGCTACCTCCGCCTCACAGGTTGCCGCGGCGCTCCTGCTCCCGCTCGATCGCCTCGAACAGCGCCTTGAAGTTGCCCTTGCCGAAGCCGAGCGAGCCGTGCCGCTCGATCAGCTCGAAGAACACGGTCGGCCGGTCGCCGATCGGCTTGGTGAAGATCTGCAGCAGGTAGCCGTCCTCGTCGCGGTCGACCAGGATCCCGCGCTGCTGCAGCTCCTCGACCGGCACCCGGACCTCGCCGATCCGGGCCCGCAGCTCCGGGTCCTCGTAGTAGGAGTCGGGCGTGACCAGGAACTCCACGCCCTGCGCGCGCAGGTGGTCGACCGAGGCCAGGATGTCGTCGGTCGCCAGCGCGAGGTGCTGGGCGCCGGGGCCGCCGTAGAACTCCAGGTACTCGTCGATCTGGCTCTTCTTCTGCGCGACGGCCGGCTCGTTGAGCGGGAACTTCACCCGGTGGTCGCCGCTCGCGACGACCTTGCTCATCAGGGCCGAGTAGTCGGTCGCGATGTCGTCGCCGATGAACTCGGCCATGTTGGTGAAGCCCATCACCCGGCGGTAGAAGTCGACCCACTCGTCCATGTGGCCGAGCTCGACGTTGCCCACGACGTGGTCGAGCGCCTGGAAGACCGCCGGGCGCTCCGCCGTCGTGTCGCTGCGCTCCACGTAGCCCGGCAGGTAGGGGCCGTCGTACCGGCTCCGGTCGACGAGCGTGTGCCGGGTCTCGCCGTACGTCGCGATCGCGCCGATGCGGACGGTGCCGTGCTCGTCGCTCACGTCGTGCGGCTCCTCGAGCACGGTGGCACCCTGCGCGCGGGCGTGCTCGATGCACCGGTCGACGTCGGGCACCTCGAGCGCGATGTCGAGGACGCCGTCGCCGTGCCGCGCGTGGTGGGCGATGACCGGGCTGTCGGGGCGGACGCCACCCTTGATGACGAACCGCACCGCACCGCTCTCGAGGACGTAGGCGTGGTGGTCGCGGTTGCCGGTCTCCGGCCCGGAGTAGGCGACCACCTCCATGCCGAAGGCGGAGCGGAAGAAGTGCGTCGTCTGGACCGCGTTGCCCACGGCCCACACGACGGCGTCCCAGCCGGTGACGGGGAACGGGTCGTGGGAGGCGTCGTACTCCACGAGGCCGACCAGCTGGCGCAGCTGGTCGAGGTCGAGGTGCGCGAGGCGTTCGGTGTCGGTGAGGACGGTCATGCGCACAGTGCAGTCGATGCGCGCTCGGGTGCGCAACGAAGCCGGGACACGGTGGCCGCGAAGCACATCTCGTGCCCGATCTGCCGTGGTTTACTGGTCGTTCCGACCAGCAAGGAGCCGACCATGACCCTCGACCGGCTCGACATCGCCCTGCTGACGGCGATGCGCGACCACCCGCGCGCCGGCGCCCTCGAGCTCTCCCGGCGGCTCGGCGTCGCCCGGGCGACGGTCCAGGCGCGCCAGCACCGGCTCGAGTCGTCCGGCGTCGTGACGGGCTACGGCCCGGACGTCGACCTGGAGGCGGCCGGCCAGCAGCTGATGGCTTTCGTGACCCTCGAGATCGCCCAGGGCGCCCTCGACCAGGTCGCCAGCGAGCTCGAGGCGATCCCGACGGTGCTCGAGGCCTACGCGACGACCGGCTCGGCCGACGTGCTGTGCAAGGTCGCGACCACCTCGCACACCGAGTTGCAGGACACGCTGGTCGAGCTCAACCGGTCGCCGTCGATCGTGCGGTCAACGAGTGTCGTCGTGCTCGGCACGGTGGTGGCACCGCGGGTGCTGCCGCTGCTCGAGCGCTCCGCCGAGACCCGCGGCGCCCGCGCCCCGGCCTACCGCGCCGGCGGCTGAGCCCGGTCGGTCGCCGGCGCCTCGACGGCGGCGATGTGCACCAGCGCGTCGCCGGCGTGGACCATCGGCGCCCGGGTCAGCCCGATCACGATTCCGGGGCGGTCGGCGTGGACCAGCCGGACCCGGCGGCCGAAGGTGTCGGAGAGGCCGCCGAGGCGGCGCCCCGCCTCGACGTACTGGCCCAGCTCGACCTCGAGGTGCAGGATCCCCGTGCCGCGCGCGCGGACCCACCCGCTGGTCCACGAGACCGCGGAGCCCTCGACCGGGCCGGGCTCGTCGGGGGGCTCGCACATCCCGAGCGACGCGAGCACCCGCCGTACGCCGAGCACGCCCACGGCGATCGGCTGCTCGTCGAACCGCATCGCCTCTCCGGCCTCGTAGAGCAGCACCGTGGCGCCGACGTCGCGGGCGGCCTGGCGCAGCGACCCGTCGCGCAGCCGGGCGTGCAGGATCACGGGCGCGCCGAAGGACTCCGCGAGCTCCCGGGTGCGCGGGTCCTCCAGGTCGCCGCGGATCTGCGGCAGGTTGGTGCGCTGGTCGGCCGCCGTGTGCAGGTCGATCCCGACGTCGCACTTGGCGACCACCTCGGTCATGAACAGGTGCGCGATCCGGCTGGCGAGCGACCCGCGCGCGGAGCCGGGGAACGACCGGTTGAGGTCCCGCCGGTCGGGGAGGTAGCGGCTGCCCGCCATGAAGCCGAGCACGTTGACGACCGGCACGGCGAGCAGCGTGCCGCGCAGGGTCTTCGGCGACACCGCGGCGAGGAGGCGCCGGACCACCTCCACGCCGAGCACCTCGTCGCCGTGGATGGCCGCGCTCACCCACACCGTCGGGCCCGGCTCCCGGCCGTGCACGACCTGCACCGGCAGGCTCACGTCGCCACCGGTCACCATCCGGGTGATCGGGAGCTCGACCTCCTTCGTCGAGCCGGCGCGGACCCGGACGCTGCCGATCGGGAACGACTCACGGGCCACGGCTCACCGGCCCCGGTTCTTGCGGCGCACGACCCGGCGCGGCCGGCCGCCGAGGTAGGAGTGCCCGGAGTCGACCAGGAAGCCCTGCCGCAGCGCGTCGCGGCCGATGAGCATCCGGAAGCCCATCTCGTCGCGACGGGTCAGCGTGACGTCGGTGGTCACCGTGCGGCCGTGCAGCCGGATGGCCATCCGGACGACGTAGCGGTGCTGCTCGTGCCCGGAGGAGCTGCGCACCACCCGCTCGTCGTGCACCGGCAGCTCGACGCGGACCGCGTCCTCGGTGCTGCCCTGCCAGGGATGGATCTCGAACCGCGCCCAGCGCGTGCCGTCGCGCTCGACGATCTCGAGGTCGAACGCGTGGAGGGCGGAGGACCGCGCGCCGGTGTCGAGCTTGGCCTTGATCCACTCGACCCCGTGGTCGGGAAGGCCGACCCACTCCCGCCAGCCCGCGACGACGGCGGTGTCCTCGGGGCCGTCGGTCTCCGCCGGGCTGGTTAGATGGGGGCGCGATGACACGGAACCCATCCAAGCAGTCGGCACAGTGAAGTCGGCGCAGTGAAGCTGGCGATCCTCTCCCGTGCGCCGCGCTCGTACAGCACGCAGCGCCTCCGCACCGCGGCCCTGGACCGCGGGCACCAGGTCAAGGTGCTCAACACGCTGCGCTTCGGGATCGACCTGTCCGGCGACGTCCCGGACCTCCAGTTCCGCGGTCGTCCGCTGTCGCACTACGACGCCGTGCTGCCGCGGATCGGGAACTCGATCACCTACTACGGCACCGCTGTCGTGCGGCAGTTCGAGCAGATGGACGTCTACACGCCCAACACGGCCAACGGCATCGCCAACTCCCGCGACAAGCTGCGCGCCACCCAGATCCTGTCGCGGCACGGCGTCGCGATGCCGCCGACGACGTTCGTGCGCGACCGCGCCGACGTGATCCCGGCGATCGAGAGCGTCGGCGGCGCACCCGTCGTGATCAAGCTGCTCGAGGGCACCCAGGGGATCGGCGTGATCCTCGCGCCCTCGATGAAGGTGGCCGAGGCGATCATCGAGACGCTGCAGAGCACCAAGCAGAACGTGCTGATCCAGAGCTACATCAAGGAGAGCCGCGGCCGCGACATCCGCGCCCTGGTCGTCGGCGACCGCGTCGTCGCCGCGATGCGGCGCACCGCGAAGGGCGACGAGTTCCGCTCCAACGTCCACCGCGGTGGCAGCGTCGAGCCCGTCGACCTGGGCGAGGAGTTCGAGGCGGCAGCGGTGCGGTCGGCCCAGATCATGGGGCTGAAGGTCGCCGGTGTCGACATGCTCGAGAGCGAGGACGGGCCGCTGGTCATGGAGGTGAACTCCTCCCCCGGCCTGGAGGGCATCGAGACCGCGACCAAGCTCGACGTCGCCGGCGCGATCATCGACTACATCTCCAACCAGGTGGCGTTCCCGCAGATCGACGTGCGCGAGCGCCTCGCCGTCTCGACCGGGTACGGCGTCGCCGAGCTCGTCGTGCACGGCGATCCCTCGATCGTCGGCAAGACGCTCGGCGACTCGGGCCTGCGCGACCGCGACATCACCGTGCTGACGCTGCACCGGGGCACGAAGGTGATCCCCAACCCGGGCCCGCGGCACGTCCTCGAGCCCGAGGACCGGCTGCTGTGCTGGGGCAAGCTGGAGGAGATGCGGAGCATGATCCCGGCCCGCCCCAAGCGGCGCTCCCGGGTCAAGCGGCTCCCGAAGAACCCGATCCTCGAGACCTGACGCCCAGGCCTGACAGCCAGGCCTGACAGCCAGGCCGGACAGCCAGGCCGGACGGCTCAGGCCAGGGACAGGAACAGCTTCTCCATCTTCTGCACGTCGACCCCGTCGAGGCTCTCGCCCTCGGCCAGGCAGCTCTGCAGCCCGCGGGCGACGATCGCGAACCCGGCGCGGTCGATCGCCCGACCGACCGCGGCCAGCTGGGTGACGACGTCCTCGCAGTCGCGTCCCTCCTCGAGCATGCGGAGCACGCCCGCGAGCTGGCCCTGGGCGCGCTTGAGCCGGTTGACGACGGGCCCGAGCCCGTCCTGGTCGAGGTCCATCAGGCGCTCTGCGCGTCCCGCAGGGCCTGCTCGACGTCGAGCTCGCGCACCGCGGTGACGAGCTCCTCCAGCGCGGCGGCCGGCAGCGCGCCGGGCTGGGCGAACACCAGGGTGCCGTCCTTGAACGCCATCAGCGTCGGGATGGACGTGATCTGGGCGGCCGCGGCGAGCTGCTGCTCGGCCTCGGTGTCGACCTTGGCGAAGACGATGTCCGGGTGCTGCTCGGAGGCGGCCTCGAAGATCGGCGCGAACATGCGGCACGGGCCGCACCAGGACGCCCAGAAGTCGACGAGGACCATCCCGCCGGCGGTGACGGTGCTCTCGAAGTCCGCCGCGGTGAGGTTGGTGGTGGCCATGCGTGGTTCTCCTTGCTGAGGGGCGCGAGCGGGTCGGCGCCGGTTCGCCAGGGTCAACGGAGATACCCCAGGGGGTATTCCCGCACCCGCCGAAGCGGGTGGTCCGCTGCCGGAGCCGGTGGCTAGGCTCGACGCGTGCCACTGCACTTCCGCCAGGTCGACGTGTTCAGCCCGGTCCCGCTCGGGGGCAACCCGGTCGCCGTGGTGCACGACGCCGACGGGCTGACCGACGAGCAGATGGCGGCGTTCGCCCGCTGGACCAACCTGTCCGAGACGACCTTCCTGCTGCGCCCGACGGACGCGGCCGCCGACTACCGGGTGCGGATCTTCACCCCCGGTCGTGAGCTGCCGTTCGCGGGCCACCCGACCCTCGGCTCGGCGCACGCATGGCTGGAGGCCGGGGGCAACCCGCAGGACGACACCGGGGTCGTCCAGGAGTGCGGTGTCGGCCTGGTGCGCCTCCGGCGCGGCGAGCGGCTCGCGTTCGCGGCCCCGCCCTCGAGGTCGGAGCCGGTCGACGACACCGCCCTGGACACGGCGTGCCGCGCGCTCGAGCTCGACCCCGCCGACGTCGTCGACGCCCGGGTCCTCGACAACGGCCCGACGTTCGTCGCGCTGCGGCTCCGCGACGCGCGGTCCGTCCTCGCCGTCCACCCCGACCTCGGCGCCTTCGGGGACCTCGACGTCGGCGTCGTCGGCCCGCACCAGCCCGGCGGCGACGCGGCGATCGAGGTCCGCGTCTTCGTGCCGGGGATGGGCATCGCCGAGGACCCGGTCACCGGCAGCTTCAACGCCGCGGTCGCCCAGTGGCTCGTCGGCGACGGCACCCTGCCGGCGTCGTACGTCGCCGCCCAGGGCACCGCGCTCGGCCGGACCGGCCGCGTGCACGTCGACACCGACGCCGAGGGCACCTGGGTCGGCGGCGACACCGTCACCACGATCCTGGGGACGGTCGACCTCTGACATGGCGGAGCAGGTCCGGCGGCTCGGGGTCTTCCTCGGCTCGCGCGACGGCGACGACCCGCGGTTCGGCGAGGCGGCCTACGACGTGGGCCGGCAGCTCGCCGAGCGGGGCATCGAGCTCGTCTACGGCGGCGGTGGGGGCGGCCTGATGGGCCGCTTGTCGCAGGGTGTGCTCGACACCGGCGGCCGCGTCTACGGCGTGATCCCGCGGTTCATGGTCGAGCGCGAGTGGGGTCGGCTGCACGAGCGCGGGGTCGAGATGCACGTGGTGGAGACCATGCACCAGCGCAAGGCGATGATGGCTGAGCGCGCCCAGGCGTTCCTCGGCCTCCCGGGCGGCCTCGGCACCCTCGAGGAGCTCTTCGAGGTGTGGACCTGGCAGACCCTCTCGCTGCACGCCAAGCCGGTCGGGCTGCTGGACCAGGACGGCTTCTGGGACCCGCTGGTCGCGATGCTGCAGCGGATCACCGACCACGGCTTCATGAGCCGCGCGACCCTCGACGGGCTGGTGGTGGAGAGCGACCTCGACGCGGCGCTCGAGGCGCTCGGCGCGCGGCTCAGCTCCTGACGGCGGTGTGGATCTCGTCGAGCTGCGCCCGCAGCTCGGGGATCTGACGCACCAGCGCGATCTCCTCGGAGAGCTCGGTGAGCAGGCCCTGCACCTGGCCGAGCAGGTCCTTGGTCTCGGCGAGGGTGGCGTCGACCGTCGACATCCGCTCGTCGACGCTCCCGAGGGTCGCGTCGACCGAGGCGAGCTTGGTGTCGACGTGCTCGAGCTTGGAGTCCACCAGGCCGAGGGTGTCGTTGGCGGTGCTGAGAGTTCGGTCGGCACGCTTGAGGATCTCGCCGACGGGGTTGAGTCCCATGGGGGTGAATCTAGGGCAGCCGTTCGCCCGCGGCGAACGGGTCTGTCCCGGCCGGGACATCCGGCCTAGCGTGCAGGCATGGGTGACCTGGTCCCGTTCCCGCAGCAGTCCTCACCGACGACGCCGCCGCGTGCGCCGCTGTGGCGTGAGGCGGTCGGCCGCGAGCTGCGCGAGGAGCGGCAGCGCCAGCAGCGCATCCTCTCCGACGTCGCCGGCGAGGCGGGTGTCTCGACGCAGTACCTCTCCGAGGTCGAGCGGGGCCGCAAGGAGCCCAGCTCCGAGGTGCTGGAGGCGGTCGGTGGCGCGCTGGGGCTCGGCCTGCTCGACCTCACCGGGCGCGTCGCGCGGCAGCTGCAGGCGGCACGCGGCTCGGCCCCGCGCGGCCCGCTGGCCCTCGCGGCCTGAGCGGCTAGACCGCAGCGAGCTTCCGGCTCTCGAGCACGGCGTCCACCACGCCGTACGCCACCGCGTCCTCGGCCCCGAGCACCAGGTCGCGCTCGGTGTCGCGGCGCACCTGCTCCACGCTCCGTCCGCTGTGCCGGGCGAGCAGCTCCACCAGCGCGGCCCGCTGCCGGGCGATCTCCTTGGCCTCCACCTGGAGGTCCGGCATCGCGCCCCGGCTGCCGCCGGAGGGCTGGTCGAGCACGATCCGCGCGTGCGGGAGGACGGTACGGCGACCCGGCGCCCCCGCGGCGAGGAGCACGGCCGCGGTGCTCGCGGCCTGCCCGACGCAGGTCGTCGCGACGGGCGCCCGGATGAACTGCATGGTGTCGTAGACGGCGAGCATCGCGGTCGGCTCGCCGCCCGGGCTGTTCAGGTAGAGGTTGATCTCCGCGTCCGGGCTGTCGGACTCCAGGTGCAGCAGCTGGGCGATCGCGACGTTGGCGACGCCGTCGTCGATCGGGGTGCCGATGTAGACGATCCGGTCGCTGAGCAGCCGGCTGTAGATGTCGACCGCGCGCTCGCCGTGCGGGGTGCGCTCGACGACCGAGGGGATGGTGTAGCTGCTCATCGCGCACCGACCTCGCGCCGGGCGCCGGTGAGCCCGAAGGCCGCCACCCGGGTGGGGGTCACCGAGTGCACGTCGGACAGCACGGCGTCGACGAGCCCGTAGTCGCGCGCCTCGGTCGCGGTGAACCACTTGTCGCGCAGCGAGTCCTCGGCGACCCGGCGAACGGGCTGCCCGGTGCGGTCGGCGGTGATCTGCAGCATCCGGTCGGTCAACCGGGCGAGCCGCGCGGCCTGGATCTCGATGTCGCTGGCCGTGCCGCCGACCCCCGCCGACCCCTGGTGGAGCAGCACCTCGGCGTTGGGGAGGACGAACCGCTTGCCCGGCGTGCCCGCGGTCAGCAGGAACTGGCCCATGCTGGCGGCGAGGCCCATCGCGAGCGTGGACACGTCGTTGGGGATCAGCTGCATCGTGTCGTAGATGGCCATCCCGGCGGTGACGGAGCCGCCCGGCGAGTTGATGTAGAGGCTGATGTCGCGGTGCGGGTCCTCGGCGCTCAGCAGCAGCAGCTGGGCGCAGATCCGGTTGGCGATGGGGTCGTCGACCTCCTGGCCGAGGACGATGATGCGCTGGTGCTGGAGCTGCAGGGTCAGCTGGTCGTCCAGCGGGCCGGCGATCTGGTTCGTCTGGGTCATGCGTCGATCGTGCTGCCCGTCGGTTGCCGGACCCAGCGATTCGCCTGGCGGCGGATCTGCCCTGGGCGGATCAGCGCCGCGACCCCACCCGGCCGGCGGCGTGGAGCGGCCCGGTCAGGTGCTGCGCGGTGAGCCGGAGGTCCAGCACCTTCCCGCGCGGGTGCAGCGGGTGGCGCAGCGTGGGCACGCCCAGCTCCACGTGCCGCCGGCCCGGCGGCAGGTCGACGAAGCCGAAGTGCCACACGCGCCAGAGCGCGACGTCGTCGGGGATCATCCCGAGCTGCGCCCGCAGCCAGCTGTGCGGGACGTCGGAGGTGCGCAGCGGGACGTGCTCCTCGCGCCGCACCGCGCGCACCGTGTTGACCGCCCAGTAGTCGATCGGCGCCGACAGGGCGAGCCGGAAGACCAGGTCGTCGCCGTACCGCACGACGTGGCGGGGGCCGCTGAAGGTGACCTCGGGCGCGGGGTCGTCGTCCCGGACGACGACCCGGCCGAGGAAGCCGCTGGTCACCAGCCCGCTGCGGGGCACGGTGTGCACCAGCTCGGTCTGGGCCGGCAGGTCGTCGAGCTCGTCCGCCTCGTAGCGGACCGGGATCCTGCCCTCGGTCTGGCCCGGCTGGATGGTCACCGTCTCGAACGCGGGCGCCCTGCCCTCCCACGTCGTCTGGTCCGCCGCGACGGCGAGCTCGGCCGGCTCGGTGACCACGCCGCTCACGGTGAAGGGCAGCAGCGCCACGCCCGCAGCGGCGAAGCCGCCCTCGGGCTGGACGATCCGGCCCACGTGCACCCGCGGCAGCCGGCGGTCCGGCACCGGCGCGAGGCCCGCCGTGCGGACGGATGCGTCGAGCAGCCAGAGCCTGCCGGCCTCGCTGACGGTGCGCAGGCGCACCGAGTCGACCTGCGCGAGGTCGAGGTGGCCGGCGAAGTCGGCGGGGTCGACCCGCAGCGTCTGCCCCCACAGCGCCGCGAGCACCGGCGACCCGGGCAGCGGCGACAGGGTGACCACGGGGCCTGCCCACGACCGGTCCTCCGACCCGAGCACGACCTGCACCTCGACCGGTGGGCCCTGGGGGTCGACGACGACCCGCAGGTCGAGGCTGCGGTCGGCCCCGGTCAGGTCGACGGGTGCGGCCACGGCGAGGCCGCCCTCGACGCCGGGCGACGACCAGCGGAGGACGGCGTCCGCCGGCAGGCCGCTGGCCGCGTACGCCGCGTGCACGGAGGCCGATGCGGTGTCGGCCGGCGTCCAGTGCGGCTGCCGGAACCAGCCGCGCGGGCCGCAGAGCGGCGCGGCGTCGGCGTCGCTCATCTCCTCCGTCGGCTGACCCGCCGCGCAGGTGAGGGCGCTCCCGTCGGGCTGCGCGCCGTGGTCGACCCGGACGGTGTCGCGGTCCCCGCCGAGCGTCGCGGTCAGGGCGAGAGCCGGGCCGGCGCGCGGCACGTCGACGGGGTCCGGCGCGTCGAGGTAGGCGAGCGCGCCCGGTACGTCGTCGCCGACGAAGGCGTGCACCCCGGCGGCGACGAGGCGCTTGGCCGCGCGCCGCTGCTCCTGGGCGGTCAACCGGGTCGCGGACACCTTGCGGCCGCAGAGCGGGTCGCGCGGGTCCCACCAGTCGTCGAGGCTCGGGGCCGCCGCCGCGCCCGGCGTCCACTCGGTGTTGAAGTAGTTGTGGTTGGCGCCCAGCAGCAGCACGCTGCTGCGCAGCGCGGGGTCCGACGGGTCGAGCAGCGGCCCCGCGTCGACGTACCGCTGTCCCTGAAGGTCGCTGACGTCGCCGTCGCAGTAGGGCAGCACGACCTCGGTCGGGAGGTAGGGGGCGGTCTGCTGCGCGAAGTCGGTCGGCGCGAGGAGGACCTGGCCGACCAGGTGGTACGGCGCGCCGGGGTCGGTGTCGATCGCCGCCTGGTCGACCCCTTCACCGCCGCGGCTGTGGCCGACGAGGACCACCCGGTTCAGGTCGAGCCGTCCGTGCCACCGCTGGTCGGCCGGATCGGCCGACCACCGCGCGAGGAGGTCGAGGTGGTGGCGCACCAGCGCCGCCCGGGCGCCGGCGCCGCCGTCGTCGGTCACGCCGTCCTGGGCGTTGACCCCGTCGGCCGAGATGCTCACGGTCGCGTAGCCCTGGCTGGCGAGCACGCGCTGGAGGTAGTCGTAGCCGCGATAGCTGGGCACCGGCACGGAGCCCGGGACGCACGGCCAGAACCCGGGGTCGTCACCGCCGTCGGGGCGGTAGCACGCCATGTGCCGCCCGTGCAGGAAGAGGACGAGGGGCGCGTGGTCCACGCCGACCGGCAGCACCACGTGGGCCAGCACCTCCATCGGTGCGTCGAACGCGGGCCAGGGAAGGTCGGCGGCGTCGTACTCGAACGTGTCGACGGCGTGCGGACCCAGCCGGCCGGGGTCCTGCGCGGGGCGGACCGCCGCGGCCCGGAGCGCGGCGGTGGAGACCCGACCGGAGGCCGGGAGCGAGGGTGCCGCGGAGTCCAGCCGGCGCAGGCCGATCCAGGCCTCGACGCGGGAGAGGTCCGCGCCGTCGAGCGCTGCGACGGGGAGCGCGAGGCTGCGACCGCCGGAGCCGACCTCGGGGTAGCCGAGGGTCTGCCCGCCGAGCCGGAACTCGGGCCGGCCGTCGGTCACCGGCACCAGACCGGGCGCGCGCCACACCAGCCACTCGCCGGTCGCCCGCAGCTGCACCGACCAGTGCCCGTAGGTCTGCGGCCCGTGCTTCTGCTGGACGTGCGCTGTCGTCATCGGCGCCGCGTCGCCCGGCACCAGGACGAGCGCGGCGACGAGCACGGCGGCGACTGCTGCGACCAGCCCACGCGCACGCTCCACCCTTCCGACGGTCGCCGTGGACCGCCGGAACCTCCAGAGGCCTAGGTCCTCAGACCGCGCTCAACCGCGGCACGACGTCCTCGACCACGCGGGTCGTCCAGCCGACCGGGTCCTCGCGCAGCGGCGGGGTCGTCTCGACGAGGTCGATGCCGAGGGCGGCGAACCCCTCCATGTCCTTCAGGAACGCGTCGGGGTCGGCCAGGTCCAGGCCGCGGTAGAGCATGGTCTTGCGGATCGCGTCGTAGTCGGTGCCGAGCCGGTCGCAGTGGCCGCGGAGCACCTCGAGCTTGTGCCGGATGGTGGCCTGGCCCTCCGGGCCGGGCTCGGAGAAGAGGTTGCAGGCCTGGGCGTACTGGGCGACCATCCGCAGCGTCTTCCTCTCGCCGGCGCCGCCGATGAGGAGCGGCACCGTGCCGTTCACCGGCTTGGGGAGGCAGATCGTCTCGGCGAGCCGGTAGTGCTGGCCCTCGTAGGGACCGTCGTCGTCGGACCACATCTGCTGGAAGACCTGCAGCGCCTCCTCGAGCCGCTCGAAGCGCTCGGCCATGGGCGGGAACGGCACGCCGAGGCCGAGGTGCTCGCGCTCGTACCAGGCAGCGCCGATGCCCAGGACGAACCTGCCGCCGGACAGGACGTCGAGGGTGGTGGCCGTCTTCGCGAGCAGGCCGGGGTGCCGGTAGGTCACGCCGGTGACCAGCGTGCCGAGCTGGATCCGGCGGGTGATGCCGGCGAGGAACGCGAGCGTGCTGTAGCCCTCGAGCATCGGCTCGAACGGCCCGCCGACGCCCTCCATCTGGAACCAGTGGTCCATCACCGAGAGGACCCTCACGTCCCCCTCGTCCGCCACCCGCGCGGTCTCCGCGAGCCGGTCGGTGATGGTCGTCTCCCACTCCGGGTGGGTGAAGCTGAAGTAGTGGATGCCGAGGTCCATGAGCCAGTCCTACACCGCCGGTGGGCGGGCCGGCAGCGGGAGCGGCCGCCGATGTGCCTCCCGGAGCGCTCGTGACCTACCCTGGTGCCACCGAAAGGGAGTAGTCCCCAACAGTCGCGTCGACATGCTGATCCTCCGGGGTCCGGCGCGGCCGGCCACGAGCTCGTGGCGGACGAGACTTTCGACCAGACCGTCATCGGACGTGCCTGGTCGAAGGACGTCCGACGAGGAATCCTCCGGCCAGGCGCCGGAAAGGAACGCATCGTGTACGCCTTCTTGTTGAGCACCGCCGTCATCTTCGTCGCCGAGCTGGGTGACAAGAGCCAGCTGATGGCGATGACGTTCGCCGCGCGCTACCGCGCCCGCGACGTGCTCATCGGCATCACCGTGGCGACGGCCGTGGTCCACCTGGCGTCGGTCGCGATCGGCTACTTCATCGGCGACGCGTTCGCCGGCTCGCAAGGCACCATCGAGGTGCTGGCCGGCGTCGCGTTCCTCGGCTTCGCGCTCTGGACCCTGCGCGGCGACGAGCTCACCGAGGAGGAGGCGACCAAGGCCCGCACCAGCCGCGGCCTGGCGATCGTCGCCGTCGGCGTGGCGTTCTTCCTCGCCGAGCTCGGCGACAAGACCATGCTCGCCACCATCACCCTCGCGACCCAGGAGGGCTGGCTCGGCACCTGGATCGGCTCGACGGTGGGCATGGTGCTGGCCGACGCGCTCGCGATCGGCGTCGGCGCCCTGCTCGGCCGCCAGCTCCGCGAGGACGTCATCAAGTGGGGCGCCGCGGTGCTGTTCGCCGTGTTCGGGCTGGTGCTGATCGCGAGCGGAGCCGGCTGGCTCTGAGTCCCCTGCCGCTCAGCCGATCGGCATGTAGGACCGCACGGTGTCGGCCAGCCGGACGATGTGCGGCTTCTTGCCCGGCTGCGCCTCACCGAGCTTGGGCCAGGGCGCGAAGACGCGCTCGACGTCGCCGATCACCGGCTCCAGCTCCGGGTAGTGGCGCAGCATGACGTCCTTGAGAGTCGTGTGGTTGACCCAGTCGATCCCGACCTGGGTGTAGATCTCGGGCCGGTAGTCGTCGGTGAAGAACCGGTCGCTCTTCAGCCGGCGCGAGGCCATCAGGATGAAGATCCGGAACGCCGTGTCCGAGAACCCGAAGCCCTTCGGGGGCTTCTCGGCCTGCATCCCGATCTGCAGGTCGACGGAGTCGACGTCGCCCTGGTAGATCTCGGCCATCTCCTTGGCCCACTGCTTGTTCGGAGTGATCTCGTCGAACGACTTCCGCCGCGGCATCCGCAGCACCTCGCGGAAGTCGTTGTAGCGGGGGATGCCCCGCTCCCGGTCGCGGACGATGTCGAGCGTGGCGAGGTCGGTGACCTGGCCGTCGACGCGGGTCAGCTTGCGCAGCGCGTTGGGATAGTTGTGCAGGCAGACCGCGCCGGCCGAGGCGAGGCCGAAGGAGTACCAGAGGTCGCCGATCTCCATGCTGTCCATGAAGTCGCGGGTGAACCGGCCCTGCAGCTCGGTGAACTCGCGGTGCTCGAGGAACTCGCCGGACTCCAGCGAGTAGAAGTCCCAGTCGTCGGCGATGAGCGGGTGCATCCGGTAGACCGAGACGAACTCCTCGGTGAGCGAGAACGGCGCCGCGTGGTGGTCGGCGGTCGAGCCGATGATCCCCGACAGGGCCTCGCTGTCGCCGACCCGTCCGATCCGGTTGCGGAACGTCTCGCCGAGGGCGCCGTACCAGTTGGCGTTCATGCCGATCTGCAACGCGGGGTGGCGCAGCACGCACGGCGTCCACTCGACGGTGTGGATCTTCGCGATCAGCGCCGAGACGACGAGCACCCCGAGCTCGAAGAGCCGCTGGTCGCTGAGCGACGGGTAGGCCTTCTTGAGGGCGTCGCACACCGCGTTGTGCTCGCGCGAGAACATCGTGTGCAGCAACCCGACGCCCACCCAGTAGTTCTCGCGCATGCCCGTCAGGTCGATGCCCGGGATGTCGCTCTGGAGGAGCCTCCCGTCGTCGCCGACCTTGATCTTGCCGTCGACGAAGGTGCGCATCTCCTGCTGCTTCTCCCGACCGCTCCCGTAGATCTGCGAGCCGTCCCACCAGTGCGTCTCGTGGTTGGCGAACACCGGCGCCGGACAGCCGCTCTCGATGTCGCCGCCGTGCATCGGCAGCGTCGAGCGGATCCGCATCGGGTTCTCGGGGAAGTCGTCGCCGGCCTGCAGCGGGATGTCGATCGTGCGGTCCGGCACGCCGTCCCCGTGGAAGAACCAGTTGTGGTTCTCGAACTGCAGCCAGGCGGCCGCCAGGCCGTTGATGATCCCCGCCGGCTTGAACTCGTCGCGGGCCATCAGCCGCTGGCTGATCACCCGCGGGTCGGGGTCGAGCAGCCGCTTGAGGTCGGGTGCGGTCCGCTCCAGCGGGGCGTTGCGGCCGAAGCCGGTGCCCTTGGCACCCATGTGCTTGCAGCCCAGGTCGTTCCAGGTGCCGTCGGCGGTCCGGGCCCGCACCGCCTCCTCCGGGGGCGTCTCGCCCGTCGGCTCCTCGGGCCGGATGTCGTCGGCCTCGAAGAGGTTCTCCTGCCGGAGGTCGTCCCGCTCGCCGGACAGCGCCCGGAGCTGGAGGAGGAGGGAGGGGTTCTGGTGCCACTGGACCATCGGGAGCCTGCTTTCTCGCCGCGCGACGTTCCCACCCCGCGCACAGTGTGACGAGGACCACAGCCGCTGTCTAGCATCACCCTCGTGACGGCTGACGAGACCGACTTCCCGCACGCCTCGGTGATCGAGGGCATCCGCTTCACCGCCCAGGTCGGCGTGCCCAACGTGGTGCAGGGCCTGTTCAAGAAGCGCGAGCTGCCGACCAGGGTCGCCGGCGCTGCGCGCGCCGACCTGTTCTCGTTCACGCTCGTACGGGGCCTGGTCCGCAAGTACGGGCCCGGGCCCTTCTTCGTGCGGGTGGCGACCGACGAGGCGCTCCTGGTGTCCGACCCGGCCGACCTCGAGTTCGTGCTCGGGGGCTCACCGGACCCGTTCGCGTCCGACCCGCCGGCCAAGAAGGCCGGGATGACGGCGTTCCAGCCCGACGCGCTGACGCTGTCGCGCGGCGACGTGTGGCGCAACCGGCGGGCGTTCGCGGAGTCGGTGCTGCAGACCGGGAAGCCGCTGCACGCCCTCGGCGGCCGGATGGTGACGGTGGCCGCCGAGGAGGCGGACGGCCTCACCGGCGAGGTCGGCTACGCCGAGCTCAACGCGGCGTTCCAGCGGATCACCCGCCGGGTGGTGCTGGGGGACGCCGCCGCCGACGACACCGCCCTCACCGAGCTCCTCGGCAGCCTGATGTCGGCCGGCAACCGGACGCCCGGCGAGCCCGCCAGCGGCTACGACGAGCTGGTGCAGCGGATCGCGGCGTACGTCGACGCGGCGGAGCCGGACGCGCTGGTCGCGCTCGTCGGCGACGCTCCCCACGACGACGCGACCGCGGTGCCCGGCCAGCTCGTGCACTGGCTGTTCGCGATGGGCGACACCCTGCCGGCCAACCTCGCCCGGGCCCTGGCGCTCCTCGGCAGCCACCCGGAGCAGCGGCGCGAGGTCTACGCCGAGCTCGAGGGCCTGGAGCTGACGGCCGAGGCGGTCGCCGGGCTCGACCACCTGGGCGGCGTGGTCCTCGAGGCGATGCGGCTGTGGCCGACCACCCCGATGTTCGGCCGGGTCACGACCCGCGAGGTCACCTTCCCCGACGGGCGGGTGCTGCCGGCGGACACCCAGGTGCTGATCTACAACGTGTTCAACCACCGCGACACCGACCGGATCCCGTGGGCCGACCGGTTCTCGCCCGGCGAGTGGGTGGCCGGCGACGCGGCCTCGTCGTGGTCGTTCAACTTCTTCAGCCACGGTCCGCAGGGCTGCCCGGGGGCGGGCATGTCGGTCTTCCTCGGTCAGGCGTTCCTGGCCGCGCTGCTGCGGCGGGCGACGCCCGACCTGCTCGGCCCCCGGCTCGACCCCGCCAAGCCGCTGCCGCACGGGCTCGACCTGTTCTCCGTGCGGATCGGGCTCACCGCCTGACCAGCCCGGCGGTGACGCCGCCGTCAGAGCCGGGCGGCGCCCTCGCTGAGCAGGAGCTGCGCGCTCGTGTAGGTCGCCATCACCGCGCCCTCGAGTGCCGGCGAGGGGTCGTCGAGGACGAACTTGCGCAGGCCCAGCAGCGAGTCCGAGGCCAGGAACAGCAGTGCACCGCCGGCCGCGAGCCGCCGACCCGACGCCGGCAGCGACGGGTCGAGCCGCGTGGCCGCGACCGCCATCGAGGTGAGCAGCAGGGAGTAGCCCGCGACCGCCGGGCCCACGCCGGACTTCCGCGCGCGCCACGCCACGACCGGCGCCGAGGCCGCCCACACGCCCGCGAGCACGCGCGCCCTCGGGTCGTCGACCAGCCGGACGTCGTGCCGGTCGCGCGGCACGAAGCCCGCGAGGTAGGCACCGTGGCCCGCCGCGAACGCGGCGGTCCCGACCAGGAACGGCGTGCGCCGCTCGCTCAGCAGCGCGACGTCGCCGACCCAGCCGGCCGCCTGCGCCGCCAGCACCGGGACGCGGGCCGAGGAGTCGCCCGGCGCCGTCGCCAGCGACGCGGAGAGCGCCGGCATCAGCAGCGGCTTGGTCAGCAGGCGCGCCTTGTGCGCGAGCGGGCGCGACGACGCGGAGAGGGCGGTGTCGAGGGCCGCCAGGGCGACGTACGCCGCCTTGAACCGGTTCGCTGACATCCGCATGGGGCCTCCTTGGTCGCGGTGGCGACACCGTAGCGCCACCGCGGGCCACTACGCTGCGGCCGGTGAGCCTCTACCTGCGCATGATCCGGTGGCACGCGGCCATCTACGAGCGGACCAACGGATGGCTCGGCCACCGGCTGTTCGGGGTGCCGGCCATCCTGCTCCGCACCAAGGGCCGCAAGTCCGGCATCGAGCGGACCTGTGCGCTGGTCTACGCCCGCGACGGGGACGACCTGCTCGTCGTCGCCTCCAACCACGGCGGCGAGCGTCCTCCGGCCTGGCTGCTCAACCTCGAGGCCGACCCCGAGGTCTCCGTCCAGCTCGGCCGCAGGCGGATCGCCGCGAAGGCGCGCCCCGTCTATCCCGACGACGCCGGCTACGAGCGCCTGATGAAGATCTGCAACGACAACAACAAGGACCGCTACACCGCCTACCGGACCCGCACCGACCGGCCGATCCCGGTGGTCGTGCTCGCCCCCGTCTGAGGTCGCGGTCCAGTCGGGACCTAGGCCTCTGCCCTGCCGCTGCCCGCGGCGTCAGCATCGAGAGGACGGCTGACGAGGGGTACGGGCATGGGCAAGAGCACGGACACGATGAGCGCGCTGGACTCGGCGTTCCTGCGGATCGAGGACAGGCACACGGCTCTCCACATCGGGAGCGTCGGCATCTTCGACGGCCCGGTGCCGCCGTTCGCGGACGTCCGGGCGGAGATCGAGAGCAAGCTGGTGCGGGTCCCGCGCTACCGGCAGCGGATGTTCGAGGTCCCCGCCGACCTCGGCCGGCCGGTGTGGCGCGACGACCCCGAGTTCGACCTCGACTACCACCTGCGGCACACGGCCCTCCCGGCGCCCGGCGGGGACGCCGAGCTCCAGGACCTCGTCGGTCGGGTCATGTCCCGCCCGCTGGACCACGACCGCCCGCTGTGGGAGGACTGGGTCGTCGAGGGGCTCGCGGACGGACAGTGGGCGCTCATCACCAAGGTGCACCACAGCATGGTCGACGGCATCGCGGGGACCGACCTGCTGACGACCCTGTTCGGCCGGGACGTCGAGCCGGCCCCACCGCACGACGCGGCCGAACCGAGCCGGCGGGGCGGGCTGCCGGCGGGTCTCGACCTCCTGCGCCACCCGCGCCGGCTGGCCGACACCGCGGTCGCCTCGACCGCCGGGCTGCTCCGGTTCCTCACCGCTGCCCGGCCGGTGAGCAGGACGTCGCTGCTGGGGCCCCTGGGCGCGGCGCGTCGCTACCGCTGGGCGGTCGTGCCCCTTGCCGACGTGCTCGCGATCCGGTCCTCCTACGGGTGCACGGTCAACGACGTGGTGCTCGCCGCCGTGACGATCGGGTTCCGTGACCTGCTGGTCGCGCGCGACGAGGAGCCGGCGCCGCACGCCGTGCGGACGCTGGTGCCCGTCTCCGTACGGCGCCCCGAGCAGCACGGAGCGCTCGACAACCGCGTGTCCGCGATCCTGCTCGACCTCCCCGTGGACGAGCCCGATCCGGTGCTCGTCCTCGCGATCGTGGCCCAGCGGATGCGCGACCTGAAGCGCTCGCACGAGGCGGAGGCCGGCGAGCTGGTCACCGCGCTCGGCAACGACGTCCCGCCACCGGCCCTGGCTGCGGCCCTGCGCCTGGTGTTCCGGGTGCCGCAGCAGTTCATCACCACGGTGACCACCAACGTGCCCGGCCCGCGCGAGGAGCTCAGCCTGTGCGGGCGACCGATGGTCGCGGCCTATCCCTACGTCCCGATCGCCGACCGGGTCCGCACGGGCATCGCGGTGACGTCGTACGGCGGGAACCTCTACTTCGGGATCACCGCGGACTGGCAGTCCACGCCCGACATCGACGTGCTGCGCGAGAGCCTGCTGGCCGCCTTCGCCGAGCTCGCCCGGCACAACCCCCGGCACGACCCCGTGGAAGGAGCGGTGCGATGACCCGTGAGGCGATGCGTCACGCGGACGCGGCATGGCTGCGGATGGACCACCCCAACAACCTGATGGTGGTCAACAGCGTGCTCTGGTTCGACGACCCTGTCTCCGACGAGGACCTGCACGCCGTCCTCGGCGAGCGCCTGGTCGGCCGGTTCCGCCGGTTCCGGCAGCGCGCCGTGGAGGACCACGGGACCTGGTGGGAGGACGACCCCGACTTCGACCTCGCCCACCACGTCCACCGGGTCGAGCTCCCGCCCCCGCGCGGGCGTCGCGAGCTCGAGAAGCTGGTCGCGTCGTACCTCACCGTGCCGCTGGACCGCGCCCGCCCGCTCTGGCAGCTCTACGTGGTCGACGGCTACCACGGCGGCACCGCGTTGTTCTTCCGCCTGCACCACTGCATCGCCGACGGCATCGCGCTGACCCGCGTGCTGCTCTCCCTCACCGACGACGGCGAGCAGTACGTCGGCGTGGTGGCCGACGCCCCGGAGAAGGCGCGCGGGCTGGTCCGCGAGGTCGCAGGCTCGGTCGTGCACGAGGCGGTGCAGGTCGCCACCCATCCGCGCCACCTCGTGGACCTGGCGACGACCAGTGCCAGCGACGCGCGGGCCCTCGCCAAGCTGGTGGGCCTGCCGTTCGACCCCGGCGTCGTCGTCCGCCGGACCGGGCCGGACAAGCAGGTCGTGTGGTCCGACCCGATCCCGCTCGACCGGGTCAAGGCGGCCGGGCACGCCACGGGGACGACCGTGAACGACGTGCTCCTGGCGGCGGTCTCCGGCGCGCTGCGGGCCGACCGCGAGCGCCGCGGCGCCCGGGTCCACGACGTGCGGGTGCTCGTCCCGTTCAACCTGCACCCGCTCGACCAGCCGCTCCCCTCGAGCCTCGGCAACCGGTTCGGCCTGGTCTACCTCAACCTCCCCGTGAGCCGGGCGACGCCGCACGAGCGCCTCGAGGAGATGGCGCGGCGGATGAGCGCGATCAAGCGCTCGGCCGAGGGCACCGTGGCCTACGGGATCCTCGACGTCATCGGGCAGGCGCCCTCGGTCATCGAGAAGGTGGTCGTCGAGGTGTTCGCCGCCAAGGGCAGCGCGGTGATGACCAACGTGGCCGGACCGCGGGAGCCGGTGACGCTGGCGGGCAGCAAGCTGCGCGGGACGATGGGGTGGGTGCCGATGTCGGGCTCGATCGGGCTCGGTGTGTCGATCTTCAGCTATGCGGGCGACGTCATCGTCGGGCTCGCCGTCGACACGCTGCAGGTCCCCGATGCGCACCTGCTGATGGAGGACGTGGTCGACGAGCTGCAGGCGCTGACCTCCGCGGCGTCCGCTCCCTAGCCGCGGACGGGCATCCCCCCGGGGGGATCTGGTACTCTCTCCCCAGATCCCCCTGGGGGGATATTTCGCCCGAGCGCCGCGAGGCGCGAGCACGACAGGACTGCACGTGAACATCGACCGCGCCATCTTCGCCCTCGCCGGGACGCTGACCCTGGTCAGCGTGCTGCTGGGCGCCCTGGTCTCTCCCTGGTGGCTGCTCCTCGGCGGGTTCGTCGGGGCCAACCAGCTCCAGGCCAGCATCACCGGTGCCTGCCCCGCCGCGGCGATCCTCCGGCGGTTCGGCGTGCAGTCGGGCTGCGCCTTCCGCTGAGCGTCAGCCACTGGTGAGCACGACCAGCTGCCGGGTCGCGCGGGTCATCGCGACGTAGCGGTCGACGGCACCCCCGATTCCCGAGCCGAAGCGGTCGGGGTCGACCAGGACGACCAGGTCGAACTCCAGCCCCTTGACGAGCTCCGGGGTCAGGGAGCGCACCCGCGCCCTCGCCCGGAAGGTGGGGTCGCCGACCACGCAGGCCGTGCCCTCCGCGTGCTCCTCCAGCCAGCGGTCGACGACCTCCTCGACCTGCGCGGCCGTGCCGCGGCCCACGGGGACCCCGCTGACCCGGACCGACGTCGGCACGTTGGCGTCGGGCAGGACCGCCCGGATGACGGGCGCGGCCGCGGTCATCACCTCCTCGGGGGTGCGGTAGTTGATGCGCAGCGACATCCGGCGGACGTCGGTGATCCCGACCCGGCGCAGCCGCTCCTCCCACGACTCGGTGAACCCGTGCCGCGCCTGGGCCCGGTCGCCGACGATGGTGAGGCTGCGCGACGGGCAGCGGCGCAGCAGCATCTGCCACTGCGCGTCGGTGAGCTCCTGGGCCTCGTCGACGACGACGTGCGCGAACGGGCCGGCGAGCAGGTCGGCGACCTCGGCCCGGCCCGGGTCGGGAGCGAGCACGGAGGCGAGGTCGTCCCCGCGCAGCATCGACATCAGCTGCATCTCGCTGTCATCGGTGGCGACCAGGTGGTCGACGACCCGGGACATCTCCTCGGAGGCCGCCGCGGCCGCCCTGTCCTCCCGCTGTCGCCGGCGGACGGCGCCGGGGTCACCGAGGCGCTGCCGCGCGGCGTCCAGCAGCGGCAGGTCGGACTCGGTCCAGGCGTCCGGCCGGTCGCGCTGGAGCATCCGCACCTCCTCCGGCGTGAGCCACGGCGCGCACAGGCGCAGGTAGGCGGGCACCGACCAGAGGTCGCCGACGACGTCGGCGGGGTCGAGCAGGGTCCAGGCCTTGTCCAGCGCGGTCCGCAGGTCCGCGTCCTGCCCGAGCGCCCGGCGCAGCAGGTCGGCAGGGACGTCGTCGCCCTCGACCTTGTCGACCAGCACGTCGAGGAGCGCCTCGCGGATCACCTCGCGTGCCTCGTTGTGGGGCACACCGGGGTCCGGTGCCGCGAACGCCTCCGCCCAGTCCGCGGTGCTCACCCACACGTCGCCCCACGGCGTCCCGACCTCCATCCCCTCGGTGGGCAGCTCCTCGTAGAGGCGGACGGCCGGCTCGATCGCGTCCACCATCCGGGCGGACGCCTTCAGCCGGGCGACCTCCGGGTCCGGCTCCGGTCGCGCGGCCGGTCCCTCGGGCAGCAGGTCCCGGAGCGTGCAGGTCCGGACACCCTCCTCACCGAGGCTGGGGAGGACGTCGGCGACGTACGCCAGGTAGGGCTGGTGCGGGCCCACGAACAGGACGCCCCCGCGGCGGTGGCCGAGGCGCGGGTCGGCGTGGAGCAGGTAGGCGGCGCGGTGCAGCGCCACCACGGTCTTCCCGGTGCCCGGTCCCCCGTCGACCACGAGCGCGCCTCGCGACCCGGCCCGGATGATGGCGTCCTGGTCGGCCTGGATGGTGCCGAGGACGTCGCGCATCCGCGGCGACCTGCTCGCGCCGAGGGTGGCGATGAACGCGGACTGGACGTCGAGCGCGGCGTGACCGTCCAGGCCGTCAGGGGTGAACACCTCGTCCCAGTAGTCGGTGATCCGGCCGAGGGTCCACCGGTAGCGACGGCGGCTCAGGAGGCCCATCGGGTCGGCGTGCGTCGCGGCGAAGAACGGCTCCGCCGCCGGGGACCGCCAGTCGACGAGGAGCCGCCGGCCGTCGTGGTCCTTGAGGCCGAGCCGTCCGACGTACACCGGCTCGTCCGGGTCGTCCCCGGGGACCATCCGGCCCAGGCACAGGTCCAGCGTGTAGCGGCGCAGCACCCGGAGCCGACCGGTCAGCCGGTGCACCTCCAGGTCGCGGTCCATCGCCGCCTGGCCGCTGCCTCCCTCCGACCGTCGCTCGGCGCCGAGGCGGTCGGAGAGGTCGGCGACCGCCCGCTCGATGCTCTGCGCGATCGCGGCGAAGTGCCGCTCGTCGATTGCGGTCAGGGTCGGGTCGGCCTTGTGGGCGAGATGGTCGGGAAGCGCGAACGCGGACGTGGACACGGTGATGGGCTCCGAGGTCAGGGCGCGCGCAGGCCCTCCCCTGCGCGTCGGAGCGGGGATTCTGCCGTCGCGAGGGGGCCTTGCCGCAAGACCCCCTGTCCGCTATACGTTGAGAGTGGAGGGGCTCGTCGCCCCCTCCCGCGACCTCGAGCCGGGCCCGTCGAGCAGCCCGCCAGGACGCAAGACCCTCGGGTCAGGACCTTCAGCCTCTGCCAGGCCCCCGCCCGGCCGCCCAACACTGGACCTGCCGTGGCGCCATCGACCCGCAGGAAGGCGGATCCCACCACGAGCCAGGACCCAGGGAGGCCGCCATGATCCCGGCCATCGGAATCGCCGTCGTGCTCGTCGTGATCCTCGCCCTGGTGGTGCCGTGGATCCTCAAGGCGGAGGTCGACACCGTGCGGACCGCCGAGCAGCACATCCTCGACCCGGCCACGCCGAAGGTCGCCTACCCGCTGCCCAACGGCGTCGACGTCGCCGTGCTGGCCGCCGCGGTCGCCGCGGCCGGTCATGCCCAGGCGGTCGGCAGCGTGGACGGCGAGGAGTGCCTCCTCGTCGAGTGCCACGACGGCCAGCGGGAGGAGATCCGGTCGGTCATCGACCGGACCACCAGGGAGAGGTACGAGGGCTCCGGGCTCAAGCTCGGTGCAGTCGTCTTCGCTGACGAACGCTGACGTCGATGCAGACCTTGGAGACACGGTCCCGGGCTCTGTGGGCCGTCGCGGCTCTCGTCGCCGTGCTCCTGGTGGCCCTGGTCGCCGCCGTCGCCTACCTCGCCGGTCGCGACAGCGGACGCGACGACGGTGCGGTCCCGGCGCGGATGGAGGCGCAGGCGGCGGCCCTGCAGCAGGGGTGCCGCGACTGGGGTGGCGGACCGGCGCCCATGCGGGCTCAGGACGCCTGGTGCACCGACCTGACCGACTGGATGCTCCAGGCCATGCGGACCGACGGGACGGGACCCCAGATGATGTGGGGCGACACCGACCGGTTGCGCTCGAGCTGCCGGGAGTGGGTCACGCACCTGCCCGCGGACGACCCGCCGCTCGACGACCCCGGCGCCTGGTGCGACCAGATGGTCGCGTGGATGGACGAGCACATGAGTGCGTGGAGCGGTCGTCGCGACTGGGACGACTGGATGATGCACGGCTCGATGATGCGCTGAGGTCCCGCGGCGGCCTCAGCCGTAGTCGGCGAACAGCCGCCGGCGCTCCCCGTCCACCGTCACGGACCCGCCGTAGGGGACGATCCACTGCGGGCGCGTGTGGCCGAACGGCGGTCCGACGGCCATGACGGCGTCGGCGTTGTAGGCGCGGACGACCCGCTCGGCGGTGTCGCGCTGCTCGGCCCTCCGCGCGCGCCGCTCGTCGGCCGACGGCCGGTGCGCCTGGTCCGACGTCGGCGGGCGGCCGACGACGACGGCGTCGACCGCGCCCAGGATCCCGCGCTCACCCAGGGACCTGAGGATCCGACCGAACTCCTGCGCCGGGATCAGCTCCTCGGAGGACTCGACCAGGAGCACGCCGCCGTCGAGGACCGCGGGGTCGGCGGGGAACCGGCCCGCCGCCAGGATCCACTGGATCACCTCGATGCAGCCGCCCCAGGTCGGGCCGGTGACCGCGCGCTCCGGCCCGGACCAGGTCCAGGGCTCGGTGGGCTCGCGGTCGCCGTACTCGGTCAGCGCGCGCGGGTCCTCCCAGTCGCGGCCGAAGTCCTCGCACTCGCCGGGCTCGGTGAGCTCCAGCCGCCCGCCCGTCAGCAGCGCGGCGCGCAGCGACGTCTCGTGGACCGGGTCGACTGCCGGCCCGGGCCCGAGCTGGACCTGGGTGGAGCCGCCGTAGAACCCCGCGACGCCGTGGGTCCACAGCCAGTTGAGCAGGTTGGTGTTGTCGCTGTAGCCGAGGAACGGCTTCGGGTCGGCCGCGACGGCCGCGGCGTCGAGGTGCGGCACGACGGTGATCTGGTCGTCGCCGCCGATGGTCGCGAGGACCGCGCGTATCTCGGGATCGGCGAACGCGGCGTTGAGGTCGTCGGCCCGCTCCCGTGCGGAGGCACCGAGCTTGCGGGTGGTCGGGTACTCCACCGGCACCAGGCCGGTGAGCGCATGCAGCCGCTCCAGCGCCTGCTCGTGGACGGCGGGCGCGACGGCGGGAGCGGCGAACGACGGCGAGACCACGGCGACCCTGTCGCCGGGCTGGGCCTTGCGCGGTGCGGTCAGCTCCATGGTCCGGACCTAGGTCAGCGCGGCGCGGGGAGCACGCAGAACTCGTTGCCCGACGGGTCCAGGTAGGAGCGCCACGGCAGGTCGCCCCAGTCGGTGCGCAGCTCGCGGCCACCGCGGTCGGCGATGTCCCAGCCCACCGCGTCGGCGTCCTCGCCGGGCTCGAGCCGGACGTCGAGGTGGATGCGGTTCTTCCCGGCTCGCTTGGGCTCGGCCTCCGGACGCAGCGCGAGCACCGGACCGCGGCGGGTCGCGTGCTGCAGGGTCCCGCTCTCCGCGTCGTGCGTCCAGCCGGTGAGCCACGACCAGAACATCCGGTCGCGATCGGGATCCGCGACGGCGAGGACCAGCGCGGTGACCGGACCGCGGTCGCCGTACGCCGTGCGCGGCTCGACGACGCGGAAGGGGTTGCCCTCCGGATCGGCGCGCGACCCGCGCCGCCCTTCCCCGCCGCCGGCGAGCTCGAGGTGCAGGCGCTGGGGGCCGGTCGGCGGCTCGGGCACGCGCTGGAAGCACAGGTCGAGGACGGGCCCGTCCGGCACCGCCAGCCGCGTCTCGTACCCTTCCGGCTGGTCGGTCAGCGTCTCGGTCCCGAGCTCGCTCTCCCAGAACCGGCCGAGGGCCTGCGGGTCGGTCGCGTCGAAGACCACGTTCTCGAGGTACACGCCCGTCAGCCTAGGTCGGCGACGCCGCCGCACGCGCGTGGATTTCTCCGCGGAAAACGCCGGACGCGGGGACGGCCGGAGCCGTCCCCGCGCCTGGCGGTGGGGTGGGTCGGGGGTCAGCGGGGAAGCTGACCCACGCGGATCCGGGCGACACCGAGGTCGACCACGGCTCCGGAGCCGTCGAGCAGCGTCAGCCGGACGGCCGTGACCTGCAGCCCGCTCTTCAGCTTCTTGACGAGGTTGAACTCGATCTTGACCAGGCCCGGGATCTCGATCGGCTGTCCGTCGATCGGGATCTGCTGGGGCTCGCCGTTCGCCGTGATGGTGACCGCGCCGGTCCCCTTGGTGCTGCGCACCAGGTGCCGGACGCCGCGCTCGCGCTTGACGAACGCCTTGGCCTTGATGCCGTCGATGATGAGCTGGCCATCACCGAGGTTGACGTTGGCGATCGTGGCCTGCTCGTAGCCCTGGGCGACCTTGCGGGTCGCCGTGGCCTTCTCGGTCACCTCGAGGCCGCCGACGTGCAGGGCGCTGGGCAGGTCGACGGTCGCGACCGAGGACTGCAGCACCTCGCCGTCGGTGCCGGCGCACGGCATGAACACCTGCGGGGTCGCGCCGACGCCGATGACGTCGCCGGCCACGTTGGCCCGCACGCCGTAGGCGATGCCGCCGAAGACGCCGTTGGGCGCCTCGATCAGGCGGGCGACCGCCCGGGCCAGGGCGACCGTGGTGTTGGGCGAGTCGAGGTGCACCCGCAGGCCGGTGGCCTGCGAGACGGCGCGGTGCTTGCCGTGGACCTGCGTGGTGCCGCCGAGGCTGATCGTGCCGAGGCCGGGGATCTGGACCGGGTTGTCCGGGAGCGGCGCCGGGTAGTTCTGCGGCTGGCCGCCCGGCGGCGTGTAGGTGATCGAGACGAGGTTGGTGTGCGCGTCGGTGTGGTAGCCCGAGGCGTCGTGGTAGGCGCGGGTCCAGGCCTCGACGCCGGTGATCGCGAGCTTGCCGGCGTCGTTGTTGAACAGGACGACGTCGGCGATCGTGTGCCGCGCGTACGTCGAGACGGTGTCGCCCTTCTTGCGCGTCCAGACCTTGGTCTCGACGCCCTCGAGGGTGCCGAGGCCCTGGATGTCGACCGAGGCGGTCGCGCTGCGCTTGGTGATGCCGGCGATGTTGTTGCAGGCGACGATGGCGCGCGCGATCGGGCCGGACTGGGCCGGGATCTGGCCGCCCTTGACCTTGGCGCCGAAGCCGAAGGCCGACATGCCGTACGGCACCGGGACGGTGTCGCCGGCCGTGGCCGGCGAGGTGGAGGCGGCCACCAGGCCGCCGGTCATGGCTATCAGGAGGCTGAACAGAGCCGCGAGCCTACGCATGAGTACTCCTTAGGGGACTGCGTCTACGGGGAACCCGCGGGCAGCCTGGAGCGGTCCGCGAGACAGGAGGGCATTCGCAGCGAGAATGCATATTTCCGTTAGCAGAACAACGCGCGGCAAGCCCCGAGGACACGGCGAGTTAAAAGAAATGGGCAATTACGGGCGTGACGGATGTCCGCCGAATGCGCGGGGTCCTAACGGGTACCGCATCGACCCGCACCTTCTCGCACACGCTCCTCAGGAGCCCGTCGCACCGAGGCGCCCCGCCACGACGCGGCCGGCCGCCCAGCCGGGCGCCCGGCCGCGCTCCGGCGGTGCGACCGCGGCGAGGTCGTGGCCGGAGACGTCCAGCAGCCAGGAGACGAGGGAGTTGGAGTTCCACATGTCCCCCGTGCCGAGCTCGTCGCGTCCCCACGTGGCGGTCGGGAAGGACGGTGCGAGCGACAGCAGCCGCTCCACCCGCGTCGGGTCGGTGCTAACGAGGAGCGGGCTGTCCACGGCCAGGTCGACGTCGGGGATCCGGCCGTCCCGCCAGCACCGCACCTCGTAGCGGAAGAGCCGCGACCGGCCGAGCCACCTCGTCCCGACGGGTCCCTCGCACACCACCCCACGGTCGGGCGCACCGACGCTCCAGACCGGGGCCATCTCGATCGTGAACCGGTCCGTGCCCGTGCTGACCTCGAGCGCGGCGTGGTAGAGGTCGCAGCACTCACGGTGCTCGTGCCGAGCGGAGAGCCACTCGAAGACCCGCCCGTTGGTGCGCACGCAGTGGGTGTTGTCGCCTGCGCCCAACGGCAGCCAGTAGAGGGCGACGCGGGCGGACGCCGGGGCGTGGCTCTCGGTCGGCATGGTCGGCTCCTCCGGTGCTCAGCCAACGCGAGGCCCGGTTCCCCGGGTAGATGCAAAGGTCCCCGCCCGGGGAGGGCGCGCGGCCCTGCGACCATGCCTCCGAAGCGCGCAGGCTGGGGGTGGCGCAATCGGACGAGGAGGGTGTGATGGACGTGCCCGGCGTGCCCCGCGCGTTCGGCGTGCTCCTCCTGGTCCTGGCGGGCGCGCTGGTCGTCAACTCCGCGATCGGGCCGCTGGGGCTCGACCTGGTCGACTACCCGATCACGGCGACCCTGCGGAACCAGCTGGTCGGGCTCGAGGTCGTGACCGTGCTGCTGGTGGTCCCGTGGTGCGTGCTCGCCGCCGTGCGGGCGCTGCGCGACGAACCCGGTGCCGCGCTCCTGGGGTTCCCGCCGGCGGGCTACACGCTCTACATGTTCGTCCAGTACGTGCTCGGTCCGGAGTACGCCGAGTACCGCGCGATCACCCTGTTCCACCTGGCCCTGGTCACGTTGTCCGGCGGCCTCACCCTGTGGTGCTGGTCTCTCTCCCGCTCGGCGCTGCTGCCGCCGCGACCCCGACGCACCGAGCGCTGGTGCGGAGTCCTGATGCTCGGCCTGGCCGGCGTCGTGGTCCTCCGCTACGCGGGTGGGATCATCGGCTCGTTCGACACCACCGCGATCCCCGACGAGTTCGCCGCCGCGCGGACCTTCTACTGGTCGATCTTCCTGCTCGACCTCGGTGTCGTCGTGCCGGCGACCGTCGTCGGGGCCGTCGCCCTGCTGTCGGGCCGGGATCTCGGCCGTCGCGCGCTCTACGCCGTCACGGGCTGGTTCGCCCTGGTGCCTCCGTCGGTGGCCGCGATGGCCGTGGTGATGCTGGTCAACGACGACCCCCACGGCTCGGCCGCCACCGTCGTGGTCCTGTCGGTCGCCGCGGTCGCGTTCGGCGCGCTCGCGGTCGGCGTCCACCGCCCGCTGCTGGCACGGCGCGCGCGCGACCGCGGGGAGGTCGTGCCGCGATGAGGACCGTGAGCCCCGCTCCCGGGCCGGCTGTCGGTGCGCCGGTGCCGGGTGACCGCACCCGCTCGCGCGCGTGGTCGGCGGTCGCCGCCGTCGAGGCGGTCCTCGCGGCTGCGGCCGTCCTGCTCGACCTGTTGATCCCCAGCCTGGTGATGCTCGCGCTCGCCGCGATCTCCCTGGCGGTCCGCCACCGTGGCCCGGGCAGCCTGGGCCTGACGCGGTTCCGCGGAACGGCGCTGGTCGCGAAGCTGTTCGTCCTCGCCCTGGCGTGGTCGGCCTTCCAGCTCGCGTTGACGATGCCGATCGCCAACCACGTCTCCGGACAGAAGCGGGATCTCAGCGTCTTCGAGGACCTCCAGGGCAACGTGGGCATGCTGGCCGTGCTGCTGGTGCTCGGCTGGGTGCTCGGCGCGCTCGCCGAGGAGGTCGCCTACCGCGGCTACCTGTTCACCCGGGTGCGCGACGCGTGCGGCGCGGGCCGCGCCGGCCTGGTCGCCGCCGTGGTGCTCTCATCGGTCCTCTTCGGGATCGCCCACAGCGAGCAGGGCCTGATCGGCGTCGTGGTCGTGACGATCGACGGGCTCTACTTCAGCGCCCTGCGCCTGCACTACCGGACCCTGTGGGCCTCGGTCCTCGCCCACGGCTTCAACAACACCATCGGGTTCGTCGCGTTCTTCCTCGTCGGACCGATGTACGGACTCTGGTAGCGCGCGTCAGTCCGCGGGCAGCTCGGCGAACCGCTTCTTGACGTCGCGGTACCACCCCATGCCGGCGATCGGCCGCCGCCACCGGCCCTTCATCTCCGCGTGCGCCGCCTGGTGCGCCGTGTCGCCACCGGCCACCATGTCCTTGAGGTGCTTGTCCTGTGCCTTGATCACCTCGTCGGCGGTCGCGCCGGTCAGCGCGAGGTCGCACGGGCCGCCGAGCTGGTTGCAGGTCATCGTCTTCATCGGTGGATCTCCTTGAGCGGTCGGATCGGGTCGTCACCGGTTCGACGTCCGAGGCGGCTCCCGTGTGACAGCGACGAACAAGTTCTTCGCTGCTGCGCTTCCGTGCGCCGTCTCAGTGAGCCATGTCCACGAAGCGGCTGTAGTGGCCCTGGAACGCCACCACGATGTCCCGGGTCGCGCCGTTGCGGTGCTTGGCGACGATCAGGTCGGCCTCGCCCGGGCGGGTCGATTCCTTCTCGTAGACGTCGTCGCGGTGGAGGAGCACCACCATGTCGGCGTCCTGTTCTATGGAGTTATGAAGGGCGATGCCCTCGGCGACGAAGTTGTGCACGCCGAGCACCGTGGCGTCGTAGACGGGCTGCTCACCGATCGGCTTTATCGACCTGATCGAGTCCCAGTAGACGTCGTTGGTCGCGACGAGTGCCAGCTCGTTGTCCCCGAGCACGGCGGCGATCTTGAACAACTTCTCTCGCCCCGGCGCACGCTTCTCGAGTACCGCGAGGTTCCCGAACGACCGCGTGACTTCAGCGCTGAGAACCTTCTCGGTGTCCATGACGTTACGCACGCGATTCCACACGTCGCTCGGGACCGTGTCAGCACCCGGTCGTGCGACCACGGTCCGGAGGAACTCCGCCAGCTCGAGCGCTTGATCTTCTCGACCTCCGGAGACCCCGATGTCGTCCAGGAATCGGAGCTGGTTCTCGGCGCCTGAAACGTGCACCTGATATCCGGGCCGATAGCCAGCCTTCTGATTGGTGCTGACCCGCGCGAACACGTTGAAGCGAAGAAGGAGGCGCGCGACGTCATCTGCAAGGCGACGGCTCGAGGTCGCGTAGAAGACGGTCCCCTTCCGCGGCTTGCGCCCTAGATGCACGCAGCCATCGGTCGCCCAGAGACTACGGAGGAAGAGTGCGACCTGCTCCTTCGGCAGCGAGAACACCCAGTCGGGCACGAATTTCTCGTGCGACCGCAGCCCGAACAGGCCCATGCCGTCCAACCACTGCGCGATCGGGTTGCGCTTGCCGTGGGTGAGGCGATACGGAGCGGGGAGCCTCAGGGTCGTCACCCTCGCAGCGGGGTAGTCGTCCCGCACCGCGGTGATGCCGAACAGCTGCCGCGCAGCCCAGGACACTGTCAGGAGGTTGTGCTCGTCGGTGCTCGCATAGCGGATCGGCTGCCGCTTCACGAACGACCCGTCGCCGATCAGGTGACCGAGCAACACGATCTCGTTGGGGTCCCGGGGCTTGATCTCGAGCGGCGGGGGGACGTGCCGGATCGCGCCGACCCGGCTGCCGACGGTCAGCTCGCCGAGCGGCATCCAGCCGTCGTAGGTGAGGAACGGGTGGTTGGCGGTCGCCCGGACCCGGCGGCCCGAGGCGAGGGTGACCTCGAAGACGGGCTTGGTGCCGCTCGGGAACGCGTGGGTCAGCGTGCGCGGCACCAGCTTGAGCCGGTCGTCGAGCGCCCAGACCGGCACGTCGGTCGCGCCGGACTCCATCAGCTCGCCCAAGGAGACCTCGGCGTTGTTGTCCGCCCGCAGCAGCCGCGTCTCGGCGGTGAGGCAGCCCGACTCGCGAAGGTCCGACATCATCGGCCGCTTGTCGGCGCGGGCCTCCGGGCCACGGTTGAGCTGGGACAGCGCGATGACCGGGATCTCCAGCTCCTTGGCGATCAGCTTGATCTGGCGGGAGAACTCCGAGACCTCGAGCTGGCGGGACTCGACCTTCTTGCCCGACGTCATCAGCTGGAGGTAGTCGATGACCATCAGCTTCAGGTCGTGGCGCTGCTTGAGCCGCCGGGCCTTGGCCCGGATCTCCATCATCGTCATGTTGGGGCTGTCGTCGATGAACATCGGCGCCGACGACACCTTCGCCACGTGCCGGGCCAGGCGCTCCCACTCCTCGGTCGACATCTTGCCGTTGCGGATGTGGTTGAGCGGCACCCGCGCCTCGGCCGAGAGGAGACGCATCGTGATCTCCGACTTCGTCATCTCCAGGCTGAAGAAGACGCTGGCCAGGTTGTTGTGGATCGACGCCGCCCGGCACAGGTCGAGGGCGAGGGTCGACTTGCCCATGGCAGGCCTCGCCGCGACGACGATCATCTGGCCGGCGTGGAGGCCGTTGGTCAGCTCGTCGAGGTCGGCGAAGCCGGTCGGCACGCCGTAGATGCCGGCCTCGCGGCTCTCGATGGCCTCGATCTCGTCGAGGACCGAGTCCATGATGTCGCCGAGGGGGACGTAGTCCTCGGCCTTGCGGCGGTCGGTGACGGAGTAGACCTCGGCCTGCGCCGCGTCGACGATGTGGTCGACCTCGCCCTCGCCGGCGTAGCCGATCTGGACGATCTTGGTGCCGGCGTCGACCAGGCGGCGCAGGATCGCCTTCTCGCGGACGATCTCGGCGTAGAAGCCGGCGTTGGCCGCGATCGGCACGTTGGCCGCAAGGGTGTGGAGGTAGGGCGCCCCGCCGACCTTCTGCAGCTCGCCCCGCCGCTGGAGCTCGCCCGCCACCGTGACCATGTCGGCCGGCTCGCCGCGGCCGTAGAGGTCGATGATCGCGTCGTGGATGGCCTCGTGCGCGGGACGGTAGTAGTCGACCCCGCGGACCACCTCGAGGACGTCGGCGATGGCGTCCTTGGAGATCATCATCGCGCCGAGGACGGACTGCTCGGCGGCCATGTCCTGCGGCGGCGTGCGGCCGTCGCCGCGCGGCGCCTGACCCGGCTCGTAGGCCGCCGGACCGTCGCTCCAGTCGTCCGGCGGGCCCTGGTCGTAGAACGGGGCCGTCCTGTCGGACTCCGTGAGGCTCACGCCCGGTCCTCCTCTTCCGCTGCGGTCGGCAACACTCTGCGGGGAAGGTCCGGCACAACCCCCCGCGGCACCCGGCGAGCCGCCGACGCGGCAGACTCGAACCGCGAACCTACGGCGGATCCAGGGCGGGGGAAAGCACCTTGTCCACAAGCCTTGGGGATAACCGGTCGCCAGGGGTGGACGACACGCCAAGGCCGTGTGCACGGGCTGGGGAGAAGGGTGTGGACATCGTGGTGGGAAAGCCGGATAACACGCCATTGACCTGCACCGATGGGTTTTTGCAGATGTGGACGGGAAATAGTGGGCAACTTCTTCCGTTCACCCGGTCGTCAGCGGGCGGCGACCCGGCGGTCATGACCGGGACCACCCGTCCCACCCGATTTCCACAGGTCTGGTCCAGTTTTCCCCAAGGCGTCCGGGACGCCTGGTGAGGAGCCCCCGGAAGCGGTTGACGGGCGACGACCGGGAGATCGGCCGGCTCGCCGTCCCGGCGTTCCTGGCCCTGGTCGCCGAGCCGCTCTTCCTGCTCGGCGACTCCGCCGTCGTCGGTCACCTCGGCACCGACCAGCTGGCCGGGCTCGGCGTCGCCGGGACGATCCTGCAGACGCTCGTCGGGCTCTGCATCTTCCTGGCCTACGGAACGACAGCGGGCGTCGCACGCCGGCTCGGCGCGGGCCACCGTCGGGCCGCGCTGGCCCAGGGGGTCGACGGGCTGTGGCTCGCGGTGCTGATCGGCGTGGCGGTGACGGCCGCAGGGATCGCCCTCGCCGACCGGCTGGTCGCGCTGCTCGGGCCGGACCCGTCGGTGGCCGGACCCGCGACGACGTACCTGCGGATCGCCCTCCTCGGCGTGACCCCGCTGCTGCTCATGCTCGCCGCCACGGGCGTCCTGCGTGGGCTCCAGGACACCCGGACGCCGCTCGTCGTGGCCGTCGTCGGCAACGCCCTCAACCTGCTGCTCAACGTCGTCCTCGTCTACGGCGTCGGGCCGCTGCCGCGCCTGGGCATCAGCGGCTCCGCGCTCGGCTCGGTGCTCGCCCAGGTGCTCGCCGCCGGGCTGCTGGTCGCGGTCGTCGTCCGGGCCGCGCGCGCCGAGGGCGCTGCCCTGGCCCCGGACCTCCCCGGCATCAGGGCCGCCGCTCGGGCCGGCGTGCCGCTCCTCGTCCGCACCCTCACCCTGCGCGCCTCGCTGCTCGTCACGACGTACGCCGTCGTGGTCAGCGCCGCGCACGGCGACGCCGGTCCGGCGGTGCCGATCGCGACCCACCAGCTCGCGGCCACGATCTGGACCTTCCTCGCCTTCGCGCTCGACGCGATCGCGATCGCCGCCCAGGCGATCACCGGGCGCCACCTGGGCGCCGGCGACGTCGCCGCGACCCGCGCGGTCACCCGCAGGATGGTGGGCTGGGGCCTCGCCTGCGGGGTCGTGACCGGCGCCGTGCTCGCCGCGACGTCTCCCCTGCTCGGGCCGCTGTTCACCACCGACGACGCGGTGCACCGCGCCCTCGTCCCCGTGCTGCTCGTCGCCGCGGTCGCGCAGCCGGTCGCCGGGGTCGTCTTCGTCCTCGACGGGGTCCTGATCGGGGCCGGGGACGGCCGCTACCTGGCGGGCGCCGGGCTGCTGGTCCTAGCCGGATACGCTCCGCTCGTGCTGCTCACCGCCACCGCCGGCCTGCCCGGCGCCGCGCTCACCTGGGTCTGGGTGGTGTTCTGCGCGGTCTTCATGGGCGGCCGGGCGGCGACCCTCCTGCACCGGGCCTACGGCGACCGCTGGCTCGTGACCGGCGCGGGGCCCGGCCGGTGAAGCCGCTCGTCCTCGTGGCGCTGGGCCTGGTCGTGGTGGCCCTCTACTCCCGGGCCGGCTCCTTCGACCTGCTCCCGGACCCGGTCGGCTGGGCGCTCGTGCTCGGCGGTGTCGCGCTCCTGGGCCGGGGCCGGGAGCTCGCCCAGCGCTCCGCGCTCTGGGTGCTCGGCGTCGCCGCGCTCCTCGCCTCCGCGGTGCTGTGGTGGCCCGACGTGCACGACTGGTTCGCCGACGCCGACCCGTCGCTGGGCTGGGCCATCGACCTGCCCTCGCTCGCGTTCTGCGGCCTGCTCTGCCACGCGCTCTCGGTGCGGGCGCGCGAGGCCGGGGCCACCTTCGCCACCGGGTGGACGTCGTGGACCGCGATCGGGTTCGCGCTCAGCGCGCTGGCGCCGATCATCGTGATCGGCGGCGGCGTCGAGTCGCTGCGGGACCCCGCCGGCATCGTCACCGGCCTGTCCCAGGTGTCGCTGTTCGTGCTCTGCGTGGTCTACGCCGGCAGGGCGTGGGCCGACGGCGCGGCCGCGCCGGTCGACGCCGACTGATCAGCCCGCCGATCTGCGCAGGCCGCTCAGCGCAGGCGGCCGAGGACGAGCTCGGCGAGCGCGACCGTCTGCGCCTGCGGGTCGCCCTCGTGCTGGTAGCCCGGCTCGAACTCCAGGGTGACGTCGAGGACGAGGTGCTCGGTGCAGGCCCGCAGGGTCGCGTCGAACGGGTCCTGGCTGTCGACGGCCCACGACGCCTCGTCCGCGCCCTTGACCGTCACCTTGCTGACGTCGGCGGCGGTCTGCTCGGGGCAGGTGAAGGGCGTCGAGAAGTCGTCGGGGCCGGCCAGCGCGACGGTCGCGGTGAGGAAGTCCTTCGCGGTGAACGCGCACTCGTGGGTCGTCCACGAGGACTGCTCGCCGTCGGACGAACCCGTCCCCGACGCACCCTCGAAGGGCTTCCCCGCCTGCGGCGTGACGCCGTAGGCGGTGGCGATGTCGAGCTTCTGCACCAGGTCGCAGGTCGGGGGCAGCTGCGCGGCCGGTGCCGAGCTCTCGGTCGTCGCTGTGTCCGAGGGGCTCGTGGCCCCGTCGCTCGCACCGTCGCTCGCACCGTCGCTCGCACCGTCGCTGGTCCGGTCCACCGGCGAGGAGCTGCTCGTGGTGGTGTCGTTCGCCAGCTCGGTGTCGCCGCCGCCGCAGGCGGCGAGGACGGGGGTCAGCACGAGCAGGGCGGCCGGCAGCAGCGCGCGGGCGGACTTCATGGGAGACGTCCTCCGTGAGGGTCGGGGGCAGACCCGATCAGCCTCCCACAGGCGACGGGAGACTCCGCGGGGACGCGGCGCGTGTCCCGAAATGCCGGACGGGGGCCGCCCGCAGGCAGCCCCCGTCCGGGGTGGTCCGAGAAGTCTCAGGCCGGGATGACGTTGAGCGCGACCGCGGCCGACACCTCGTCGTGCAGCTTGACCGACACGGCGTGGTTGCCGAGGGTCTTGATCGGCCCGCCGAGCACGATCGTGCGCTTGTCGATCGACTCGCCGGTGCGCTCGCCGAGAGCGGCAGCGATGTCGGCGACGGTCACGGCGCCGAACAGACGGCCGCCCTGGCCGGCCTTGACCTTGACGTCGACCGGGGCGCCCTCGAGCTTGCTCTTGATCTCGGCGGCGTGCGACTCGTCGCGGACGGCCTTCGCCTTGACCGACGCCTTGATCGCGTCGGCCTGGGTCTGGGCGCCACGGCTCCAGCGGATCGCGCGGCCCTGGGGCAGCAGGAAGTTGCGGCCGTAGCCGTCCTTCACCTCGACGATGTCGCCGGGGGCACCGAGGCCCTCGACCTCCTGGGTCAGGATGATCTTCATGTCAGCGTCCCCTCGTGCTCAGCGGCCGCTGGCCGTGTAGGGCAGCAGCGCCAGCTCGCGGGCGTTCTTGACGGCGATCGCCACGTCCCGCTGGTGCTGGACGCAGTTGCCGGTCACGCGCCGCGCGCGGATCTTGCCGCGGTCGGAGATGAACTTGCGGAGCAGGGCGGTGTCCTTGTAGTCGACACCGGTCGCCTTCTCCTTGCAGAACTGGCAAACCTTCTTCTTGGGCTTGCGGACGACTGGCTTCGCCATTGTGGTGCTCCTCCTTCAGAGCCCGGCGGCTCAGTCACGGCCGCCGGAATGGTCGGGTTTGGGGAAAGGGTGGATCAGAAGGGAGGCTCGTCGGAGCCGGCACCCGGGGCGCCCCACGGGTCGTTCGCCGGAGCACCGCCACCGGACGGCGCACCGCCGCCGGAGGGGGCCGACGAGGCCCACGGGTCGTTGGCCGGGGCGCCGCCGCCGGCGTTGCCGCCGCCACCGCCGCCACCGCCGCCGTAGCCGCCACCGCCGCCGGAGCGACCGGCGCGGGTGACCTTCGCCGTGGCGTAGCGCAGCGCGGGACCGACCTCTTCGACGTCGATCTCCATCGCGGTCCGCTTCTCACCCTCGCGGGTCTCGTACTGCCGCGACTTCAGCCGCCCCTGGACGATCACGCGCATCCCCTTGGTGAGGGACTCGGCGACGTTCTCGGCGTACTGCCGCCAGACCGCGCACGAGAGGAAGAGGGCGTCGCCGTCCTTCCACTCGTTGGTCTGCCGGTCGAAGGTGCGCGGCGTCGACGCGATCCGGAAGTTGGCCACCGCAGCCCCCGAGGGGGTGAAGCGCAGCTCCGGGTCGTCGACGAGGTTGCCGACGACGGTGATGACGGTCTCGCCTGCCATGTGGGTGTCTCCCTTGGGAATCAGATGCTTGCGACGAAATGATCGGTGTGTCGGACCATCGTGGCCGCTGCCCCCGACATGCGGTAGGCGTCGTCCACAACGGACCGCTCCCGGTCAGACGACGGGACGCAGCACCTTGGTCCGCAGGATGGCCTCGTTGAGGCCCAGCTGGCGGTCGAACTCGGCGACGGTCGCGGGCTCGGCGGTCAGGTTGATGACCGCGTAGATGCCCTCGGCGTTCTTCTGGATCTCGTAGGCCATCCGGCGTCGGCCCCACACGTCGACCTTGTCGACGGTGCCGCCGTCCTTGCGGATGACGTTGAGGTACTTGTCGAGCGACGGCTCGACCGTCCGCTCGTCAAGGCTGGGGTCGAGGATGACCATGACTTCGTAAGCGCGCAAAGCGGTCTCCACCTCCTCTGGACTCAGGCGGCCACGGACGTTCCGTGGCAGGAGGGCTCTGCTGTCCACCCGCACCGGGTGGCGCGGCGGACAGGACAGGCTAGCAACGGCGTACGCCGACCGCCGAATCCTCGTGCGGTCGGCGGCCGGCGTGCGGGTGGCTACTGGAACGAGACCTGGTTGTGCACCTCGATCTCGCCGTTCGCACCGGCGCTGAACACCGCGTCGATGCCCTCCACCCCGGCTCCGCCCAGCGTCACCGGGTAGTCGAGGCAGCCCTCGGACCCGTCCCAGGTCGCCGTCTGCGAGTCGAGCAGCGAGCCGTCGACGCCGTAGAGGTCGATCACGATCGGCGTGCCCTCCGGCACGCCCTCGACGTCGAACTCCGCGTAGACGGCCTCCTTGCGGCCGGGGTAGGGCACCGTGGCCGAGCCGGAGGTGCAGCCCTGGGCTCCCTCGGAGGCCCAGCCGAGCGCGGTGACCGTGGCCTCGCCGCCCATGTCGCCCTGGTCGGGCTGGTCGACGTAGGGGGAGACGTAGTCGGTGCCCTGCTCGGCGGCGTCGAGGATGCCCTGCGCGAAGTTGACCGGACGGATCCGGGCGGACCCGCCGGTGAAGCTGCCGCCGGCGCCGGAGTCGCCGACGGTCATCTCGGTCACCACGTTGTCGTTGAGGCCGATGATCTCGCCGGCGTCGTTGATGGAGGGGCCGCCGGAGTTGCCGGACCCGATCCGCACGTCGCTGTCGATCCAGGCCCGCTCGGGGTCGATCGGCTCGTCGCCGAGGAACGTCGAGACGACGCCCCGGGTCACGGTCAGGGCGTTCTGGGTGAAGCTCTCCGTCGTGGCGACGTGGGCCACGCCCGGGAAGCCCAGCGCCGTGACGTTGTCACCGGTGTGCACCGCGTCGCTGTCACCGATCGGGAGCGGCTCGGGCAGGTCGAGGGTCGCCGGATCGATCGGGTTGCCGTCCGCGTCGCCGGTGATCTGCATGACCGTCAGGTCGAGCGGCCCGTCCGAGGCGACCGCCACCGCGGTGTACTCCGGGTCGGCGGGCTTGTCGTCCTCGGCCGAGGTGAGAGCGATCTGGAAGGCGGCCGGCGCCGCCTCGTTGTCGGGGAACAGCGCCCCCGGTGCGTGCGGGTCGCCGACGTGGGCGACGGTGAGGATCAAGCCGTCGTCGCTGATGATCGAGCCCGAGCCCTTGCCGAGCACCTCGCCGTTGCCGTCGAGGGCGATGATCAGCACGGTGGCCTGCTTGGCCCGGCTGAGCGCGGCCTCGCTGAGGCCGCTCTGCTGCTCCGGCGCGCCGCCGGCCGAGGAGCTGGGCTCCTCGTCGTTGCCCAGCCACCACACCAGCCCGAGCCCGCCGGCCACCAGCACGAAGGCCGCCGCGATGCTGGTGAGCACCAGCGCCGTGCGCTTGCGCTTCTTGCTGGCCAGCGACCGCTGGGCCTGCGCCGCGGCGACGATGGGCACGATCTCCACCTCGACGCCGGCGGTCGGGTGACCGAGCATCAGGTTGGACGGCTCGTCGCCGAGCCGCCGCTGGGTGACCCGGTCCTCCTCGTGGAAGGTGCCGGCGGTCGAGCGGTCGAAGAACCACCAGCCGTCCTGGCGCATCTCGATCGTGGCGTGCAGGCGGGAGACCGACGGGTCGTCGACCACGACCTCGTTGGCGGGGTCGCGGCCGATCCGCACGATGGTGCCCGGAGCGAACCGCTTGGCCGGCTCGCCCTCGACGCGCACCAGCACGCCCGGCCCGGCAGCCGCACCGGGCACGCCGTACCCGCCGGGGGCGATCCCGCCGCCCGGGCCCTGGCCCGGCACGATCGTCTGCTGCAGGTTGACCGCGGCCGCGGCGCCGGGGTCGGGCGCGGGGAAGGCGGGCCGCTGCGCGAGGCCCTCGACCGACAGCGCCAGCTCCTCGCCGTCGACCGACCCGAAGCGCACCGAGGTCGGTCCGCTGACCCGCACCTCGCTCACCCGGGTGCCGTTGAGGTAGGTCCCGCTGCTGCTGCCGACGTCGACGACCGTCCACCCGTTGCCGTCGGACCGGATCTCCGCGTGACGCCGCGAGGCCGTCGCTCCGGCGAGCACGATGTCGCACTCCGGAGCCCTTCCGACGGTGACGACGCGGGGCTCGTCGAAGGTGTAGGACCGGCCGCCGGTCTCGACATGGAGCGTGCTCATGGCGGGGATGCTAGGCCCGCGGCGCCCCGCCGAAACGCAACTCCGGAGGATTTCGTCCCCCGGAAGGACCAAAGACCCACCGGGCCGTCCGCGGGTGTCCGCGTCCGCTCCTACGCTGGGACCCATGAGCGACATCCCGATCGGTGCCCACGTCGACCAGACCGACCCGATCGCGGAGGCCCGGGCGCGGAACGCGCCGCTGGTGCAGTTCTTCCTGGGCAACCCGCAGAGCTACAAGGGCCCCGTGCTGGCCTACGAGGGCGGTGCCGCGGCGCTCCGGGCGGACGCGGAGGCGGCGGGCGTGGACCTCTACGTCCACGCGCCCTACCTGATCAACGTGGCCACCACCAACAACCGGCAGCGGATCCCGAGCCGCAAGCTGCTCCAGCAGCACGTCGACGCGGCGGCGGAGATCGGCGCGAAGGGGCTGATCGTGCACGGCGGCCACGTCACCGACGACGACGACCCGGCCAAGGGGTTCGACAACTGGCGCAAGGCGATCGAGGCCACCGACCTCAAGCTGCCGCTGCTGATCGAGAACACCGCGGGCGGCACCAACGCGATGACCCGCTACCTCGACCGGATCGCCGGCGTCTGGGAGGCGATCTCCCGGGCCGAGGGCTTCGAGATGGTCGGGTTCTGCCTCGACACCTGCCACGCGCACGCGGGCGGCAACCCGCTGGAGACGATCGTCGACGACGTCCGCAAGATCACCGGGCGGATCGACCTGGTCCACTGCAACGACAGCCGTGACGACTTCGACTCCGGCGCCGACCGGCACACCAACTTCGGCGCGGGCCGGATCGATCCCGACCTGCTGGCCCAGGTGGTCCGCGAGGCGCAGGCGCCGGTGGTGTGCGAGACGCCCGGCGGCCCCGAGCAGCACGCCGCCGACTTCGCGTGGCTCCGCGAGCGGATCTAGCCCGACGCCGCAGCCAGCCACGCGCGCCAGCCGCCGTGCGCGGTGATGTCGCGGGTCGGGTCCACCGCCTCGGCGGTGCACACGAAGCCGAGCACCTGCGTGCCGTCAGCGAGCTCGAGCGGTCCGATCGCCAGCGGCGGCAGCACGGACTCGAGGAGCGACCCCACACCCTCCCGCGGCAGCTCCCACACCTCGACCTCCAGTCCCGGCCCTGCGACGGCCCCGGCGGCCGTGCGGGTCAGTCCAGGCCGAGGGAGCGGGCCGTCCACGACGTACATCCGGTAGTCCGCCGCGGTCCGCGTGGTGCCGACCAACCGGCCGCCGCGTGCCACGAGGTCGCCGTTGAGGGGCTGGCCCGACAGATGGGCCCCCGCCACCGCGACCCGCACTCCGCCGTTGCCACCCGGCGCCGGCACCGGCTCCTCACCGCACCAGCGCGCCGCCAGGTCGAGGACCGCGAGGTCGTGGCCCGCGGGGGCGAGGAGCTGGACGCCGAACGGCAGTCCGTCGTCCCGCTCGGGTCCCGGCACCGCGACCGCGCACAGGTCGAGCAGGTTGGTCATGTTGGTGAACCTGCCGAGCCGGGTGTTCACCCCGACCGGGTCGGCGCCGACCTCGGCCAGCGTGGGATGGGTGCACGTGACGGGCAGGAGCAGGGCGTCCGCGGTCTCCCAGACCGGTGCCGCCTGTCGCGCGAGCTCCGCGAGACGGTGGAACGCCGCGAACACGCCGGGCCCGTCGTAGGGCGGTGCTCCGGTCACGATCGCCCGCACCGTGGGGTCGACGGCCGGGTCGTCCGCGAGCCGGTCGCCGAACGCCAGCGTGCGCTCGGCCAGCCACGGCCCTGAGTAGAGCAGCTCCGCCGCCTCCAGCAGCGGGGAGACGTCGACGACGAGGGTGTCGCCGAGATCGGTCGCCCGCTCCAGCGACGCGAGCCACGCCTTCTCGTGCACCGCGTCGAGCCCGGGCAGGACGTCCGGGACGGCGAGCACCGGTCGCCGGGGGACGAGCGCCTGGACCAACCTCCGCGACCACGGGTCGTCCCGGTCGGGCCCGGCCATCACGTCCAGCACCGTCCGCGCCAGTCCGACGGACCGGGTGAGGACGGTCACGCAGTCGAGCGAAGCGCACGCCGGCACCGTGCCACGGGTCGGCACCAGACCGCGGCTGGGCTTGACGCCCACGAGCCCGTTGAACGCCGCGGGGACCCGACCGCTGCCTGCCGTGTCCGTGCCGAGGGCGAAGTCGACGACCCCGGCCGCGACGGCGACCGCACTGCCCGAGCTCGAGCCGCCGCTGACGTGGTCGGACGAGTCGACCGCGTGGCACGCGCCGTACGGCGATCGCGTGCCGACCAGGCCCGTGGCGTACTGGTCCAGGTTCGTCTTGCCGATCGCCACCGCGCCGGCATCGACGAGTCGCTGCACGGCCGGCGCCGAGGTGGCGGCGGGGGTGTCGACGCGCGGGTCGGCCGCGGTCGTCGGCACGCCCGCGAGGTCGATGTTGTCCTTGATCGCGAAGGTCGTGCCGGCCAACGGTCCGGTCGCCGACGACCCTGACGGGTCCTCGACGAGGCAGATGAACGCCGGCTGGTCCAGCTCACGCGCCCGGGCGAGTGACTCCGCGGGCGTCACGACGACCACCGCTGACGCTCGGCGTCGAACGCGGCCCGGCGGCGGGCTCGCACGGCCGCGATCTCGTCGGCGGCCGCGACCTCAAGGTCGAGCACCTCGCCGACCGAGAACTCGGCGGAGCGCACATCCAGGTCCCGCTCGCCGGCCAGGATCTCCGCCCGCTGCCGTGCGAGCTCCTCGTCGCTGACCGGTCGGAACCTGATCCGGTCGAACTGCCGCAACAACCACGGATGCTCGTCGCCGGCCCGACCGTCGGGCAGCAGTCGCCATACCGGCACCGTGCGGCCGACCAGCTGGTAGCCGCCCGGGCCCTCCATGCCGTAGATGCAGAGGTAGATGCCTCCGATGCCCACGGCGTTCTGCGGCGTCCAGGTACGCGCCGGGTTGTACTTGGTGGTCACCAGGCGGTGCCGCGGGTCGAGCGGAACCGCCACCGGCGCCCCGAGGTAGACGTCGCCCAGCCCGACGACCAGGTACGTCGCCTCCGCGACCACGTCGAACACGTCCGCGCGGTCGGACAGGTCGTTGACCCGGCGGATGAACTCGACGTTGTCCGGGCACCACGGGGCATCCGAGCGCACCGACCGGGCGTACCGGCGCATCGCTTCGTGGGCCTCCGGGTGGTCGAACGCGATCGGCAGCGTCACCTCCCGCGCCGGCACACGTGCCGTGGCGGGATCGGCGAGCGCCTCCGTGAGCGCGGCGACGTGGTCGCCCAACGCGTGGAGCGGGAGCGCTGCGGTGTCCACAGCGACCAGCAGCGACCGGACACCCTCCACGATCTCGACGACGCCGGTCGGCCGCGCGGCCCGGAGCGCCTCCGCCAGCAGGTGGATCCACATCCGCACCACGAGGTCGAGCTCCGCGGAGCCCGCTTCGACCAGCAGGTGCCGGTCGCCCGAGCGACGGATCGTGAACGCGGGCGCGGCGCCCCGGGCCGCGCCCTCGTGGAGCACCTCGGGGCGGGCTGTCGGAGCAGGCGGGAGGTCCGGCTCGGCCGCCGGGAGGCGGAGGTCCGCGAGCAGGGCCCGGCGGGCGCGCATGGCCCGTGCGGCGTCCTCCGGCGTCACCGGCTGGACCCGCACGGCGTCGCCGGGTCGCAGCTGCCCCAGCTTCCAGCGGTCGGCCTCGATCACCACCGCCGGTACGACGAAGCCGCCGAGCGACGGGCCGTCCTTGCCCACGATCACCGGGGTGTCGCCCGAGAGCATGATCCCCCCGACCGGGTAGGCGGAGTCGTGCACGTTGGACGGGTGGAGCCCGGCCTCGCCTCCATCGGTGCGGGCCCAGCGGGGCGTCGGTCCGACCAACCGGATGCCGGTCCGGTCGGACCGGTGGTCCACACGCCACTCGGCAGCGAACAGCTCCTCGACGCCCGCGTCCGAGAGGTGCTCGGGCGCGCCGTGGGGTCCGGGGACCGCCCGCAGCACCCAGCTGTCGGTGAGCTGCGGGAGGGTGACCACCACCGGTGCCGCCAGGTTCTCCCGCCGACCGAGAGCCAACACGTCGCCGTCCACGAGCGGTCTGCCCTCCAGGCCGCCGAATCCCCCCAGCGTGAACGTCGCCCGGCTGCCGAGGACCCGCGGCACGGCGATGCCGCCCTCGATGGCGAGGTAGCCCCGCATGCCGGGACCCGCGACCGGACCCAGGTCCAACCGCACCCCGGGTTCCCACCGGGCCACCTGCCCGGGGCGCAGCGCGCGGTCACCGAGCCGGGCCGCATCCGTCGCGCCGCCGACGCAGACCAGCCGCACGACGTCGGTCTCGAGCACCGGTCCGCGCACGACGTACTCGAGCCCGGCAGCGGTCGGGCCGTTGCCGACCGCCGCGTTGACCAGGGCGAACGAGAGGTCGTCGGCTGCCCCGGACGGCGGGACGCCGACACCCCAGAGGCCGGCGCGGCCCTCGAGGTCCTGGACGGTCGTCTGGATCCCGGCGTCGAGCACGGTCACCGCCGCCATCACTGCCACCACCCGACCAGCTGCACCGGCGTCGGGTCCCAGCCGTTGCACGGGTTGTTGAGCTGCGGGCAGTTGCTGACGAGGACCAGCAGGTCCCGGCGCGCCTCGAGCTCCACGTGCTTCCCCGCCGCCGAGAGTCCGTCGTCGAACCACAGGCCGCCGTCGGGTGTCACCGGCACGTTCATGAAGAAGTTGATGTTGTGGCCCAGGTCGCGCTGCCCGATCCCGGCCGCCGCGCCGTAGGCGAGGAAGGTCTGACGGCACGCGTGCTGGTGTCGTGTGTGCTCGCCGTAGCGCACCACGTTGGACTCCTGGGCGCAGGCGCCGCCGATGGTGTCGTGGCGGCCGCACGTGTCCTCCGTGATCACGGCGAGCTCGTCGAGCCGGCCCGACAGGAGGCGCGAGCCGGTCGTCAGGAAGACCGCACGTTGCTCCCGCACGGTGTCGAAAGCGGAGTAGCGGTTGTCGATGTCGTCGGCGTCGTAGAGCAGGGTGTCGACGGCCTGGTTGCCGTGCAGGTCCACGATGCGCAGCCGGCCGCGTGAAGGGACGCGGACGAGCGCGCCGTCGCCGGGCTCGATCGTGAGGTCGAGCGTCACCGCCGTGGTGGTCGTCGTCATGCCACCGACCTCCGGGCCGCCTCGAGCGCGCGGGCGCTCTCGTCGCGGAACGTGACGCTCGGGTCATCCGCGCTCACGGGACCGGCGGGCCCGACCTCGATCCGGATCCCGGCGGGCGCCCACTCCTCGTCCATGGGGTGCGGTGTCGTCGCCACCAGCAGCAGGAGGTCCTGCTCGGTGCGCAGTGTCACCGTGGCCCCCGCGGGGCAGTGGTCCGGGACGAACGCGAGCTCAGCGGCGGGGTCGATCGCGACCTTGCTGAAGAAGTTCACGCAGCCGTGCAGGTCGGGCTCACCCAACCCGTGCTTGGCCATCTCGAGCAGCAGCAGCGAGCGGGTCGATCGGCGCCATCCGTTCCGGTCGTCCGCGTACGACGTCCCGGGCGGGACGTGCACGTCCTGACCGATCCCGGCCAGGCAGTCGTGCCAGTCCAAGGTGGAGCCGACGACCGACACGAGGGCCTGTCCGCGGTCGGACATCAGCACCATCGGGGGGATGATCCGGGCCGACATCTGGGCCTTGAGCGTGTCGGGGACGTTGAGCCGGTCGAGCCGGTCGGCGGCCCACAGGAGCACGGTCGCGTTGGCCCGCGGTCCGGTGGCCGTGAGGATCACCTGCCTACCCGCGCGCACGGGCGCGGACCAGGCCGCGCCGCCGGGCATCTCGTGCACGTAGCCGGTCATGCCTCCTCCCCCACGACGCCCGGGAGCAGCGGGGCGTGCTGCGGTAGCGGCACGCCGATGGCCTGGAAGTACGCCGTGCGCTGGCTCAGGTAGGCGACGATCCCGAAGCCCGCGGTGACGGCCAGCGCGACGACGGGAAGGTAGTGCAGGTACCACGCCTCTCCGAGCGGGTCGTAGACCTCCGCGCGCGGCCACCCGAGGTTGAGGCTCATCGCGGCGCCGTAGACGACGGCCAGCAGGTTGACCGCCAGGCCGGCCCGGCCGAGCGTGAAGAGCGGCCTACCGTCCTCGTCGGTCCCGTCGCGGAAGCTCGTGCCACGCAGCCGCTGCACCAGCATCGACGTCGTCACCATCAGGTAGGCGAGGTAGAGCATCAGGATGCAGACGCTCGCGAGACCGAGGAACAGCCCGGCGTTGCCGATGTTGACGAGAAGGCACAGCGCCGCGCCGACGCCCGGGACGATCGTCGCCAGGATCGGGGTGCCGGTCCTGTCGTTGACCGCGCCGAGCTGCCTGCTGAACGGCAGCACCTGGTCGCGGGCCATCGAGTAGATCATCCGGGCAGCCGCGGTCTGGATCGCGAGCGTGCAGACGCTGACCGCGAACGCGACGTCCAGCAGGAGCAGCTTGCCGGTCGTGGTGCCGAGCTGGCTGGTGATCACGTAGGGAAGGCCGCCGAGACCGAGGTCGTCGACGCCGAGGCTCGGCGCCGCCATCAGCCCGGCGATGATCAGGAAGCCGCCTCCCAGGCCCGATGCGACGACGGCACGGATGATCGTGCGCGGGGTGGTGGCCCGCGGCTTGTGGGTCTCCTCGGCCAGCTCGCCGGCAGAGTCGAAGCCCACCAGGACGTACGCCGCCATGAGCGCGGAGATCAGCAGCGGGACGACGTACCCCGTGCTGGCGTCGAGGTTGGTCGTGTGCAGCACCACGGACGGTCCGCGCTCGGCGTGACCGAGCAGCAGGATCGTCATCAGGACCACGCCGATGATCTCGCAGGTCACACCGGCGGAGTTCACGATCGCCGTGAGTCGGACACCGAACGCGTTGAGCAGGGTGGTGCCCACGAGGAGCAGCACTCCGAGGACCACGGCGTTGGTCGCGCCGGTCGTGCTGGTGAGGGTGGGGTCGCCTCCGACCACCTGGAAGCCGTCCCACACGATGGGGAGCACCGCCTGCAGGGCGATCGCCGCTGCAGCGACGGTGATGGTCTGGGCGATCACCATCGTCCAACCCGCCCACCAGCCCACGAGCGGTCCGCCCAACCGCCGGGCCCACTGGTAGATCGCTCCGGAGATGGGGTAGCGCGCCGCCATCTCCGCGAAGCAGAGGGCGACCAGGAGCTGGCCGGCCAGGACCGCGGGCCAGGTCCAGAAGAACGCGGTCCCGCCGAAGCTGTAACCGAGGCCGAAGAGCTGGAAGACCGTGGTGACGATCGAGACGAAGGAGAAGCCGGCCGCGAACGAGGCGTAGCTGCCGACGCGGCGGGACAGCTTCTGGTCGTAGCCGAAACGGCCCAGGTCGGACGCCGCGACGGCGTCGGAGCCGGCGGCCGTCGATGAGGCGGGAGTGGACATCGGTTCCTCCGGAGGAGAGGGGCCCGACGGTCGGTCGCACGGCAGCCGGGCCTGGTGGCCTCCCGGGCTTTTGTCCCGCCGTGGAACGGCGTGCACCGCTGTGTGCACTCCGCCTCCCCTCTCGGACCAGGCCTCGAGGACGGTGTGCGTCCAGGAGCGGAACCCTAGGGGCGCCCCACCTTCGGTAGGTGGGTCGTCGACCACCCTCGGACCCCGACGTTTCGGCTGCGGGCGCGGCCGCGTAACCGTTGCGTTAACCGGGCGATCGGCAGCGGGAGGCGGCGGGCCGCCGTACGGTGCCTTGCGTGGACGAGCAACGGACCCTGGCGGACGCTGCCCGGCGGGCGCTGGCCTACGTCGACGCGGTCGACGACCGGCCCGTCTTCCCCGGCGCGGCCGCCGTCGACGCCCTGGCCGGGTTCGACGAGCTCCTGCCCGAGCACGGTGCCGGCGTCGCCGACACCCTGCGCCTGCTCGACGAGGCCGGCAGCCCGGCGACCGTCGCGAGCACCGGCGGGCGCTACTTCGGCTTCGTGACCGGGGGCAGCCACCCGGCCGCGCTGGGCAGCGCCTGGCTGGCCGCGGCCTGGGACCAGAACGCCGCCCTGCCGGTGATGTCGCCCGTCGCCGCCCGCCTGCACGACGTCGCGCGCCGGTGGGTGCTCGACCTCCTCGGGCTCCCGCCGGCCTCGGCCCTGGCGTTCGTCACCGGCGCAACGGTCGCCAACGCCACCTGCCTGGCCGCGGCCCGGGACGCGCTGCTGGCCCGGGAGGGCTGGGACGTGCAGGCCGACGGGCTCTTCGGCGCCCCGCCGGTGACCGTGGTCGTCGGCGCGCACGCCCACTCGACCCTGTCGAAGTCGCTCGGCCTGGTCGGCCTCGGCCGGTCCCGGGTGACCGTGGTGCCGGCCGACGACCAGGGCCGGATCCGGGCCGACGCGCTCCCCGACGTCTCCGGACCGGTGCTGCTGTGCGCGCAGGCGGGCGAGGTCAACACCGGCGCGTTCGACGACTTCGAGCGCCTCGCCGACTGGGCGGGCCGCCACCGGGCGTGGCTGCACGTCGACGGCGCGTTCGGGCTGTGGGCGCTGGCCGACCCGGGCCGTGCCTCCCTGGTCGCCGGGCTGGCCCGCGCCGACTCGTGGGCGACCGACGGCCACAAGTGGCTCAACATCGGCTACGACTGCGGGCTCGCGGTGGTGCGCGACCCGGCCGCGCTGCGACGCACCTTCTCGGCCACGGCGGGCTACCTGCCGCCGGACGACCGGTTCGAGGCGATGCACCACACCCCGCAGTCGTCCCAGCGGGCCCGGCAGGTCGAGGTGTGGGCCGTGCTGCGGGCCCTGGGCCGCGACGGCGTCGCCGCGCTGGTGCAGGACAGCTGCGCGTGCGCCACCCTCATCGCCGAGCGGCTGCGGGCGGGCGGGCTGACGGTCCTCAACGACGTGGTGCTCAACCAGGTGCTCGTGCGCGACCGCGACGCGGCGGCGACGACCGCGCTGCTCGAGCGGGTGCACGCGGACGGACGGATCTGGTGCGGGCCGACCACCTGGCAGGGCGAGCCCGCGATCCGGGTCAGCGTGTCGTCGTGGCGCACCACGCGGGACGACGCCCGCCTGGCCGCCGACGTACTCCTGGAGCTCGCCGGCCGCTGAGCGAGGGCCCGGCGGGCGGAGGGCGGACGATCACGGCGGCACCGATAGCCTGAACCCCATGCCCAGCGTGCGCCCGATCACCCCGACCGAGCACCGCGACTTCCTCGCCTCCCTGCCGTCGGCGAGCTTCCTGCAGACCCCGGGCTGGGCGCAGGTCAAGAGCGAGTGGCGCAGCGAGTCCCTCGGCTGGTTCGACGACCGCGGCAGCCAGGTCGGCGCGGCGCTCGTGCTCCACCGGCAGCTGCCGCGGATCGGGCGGTCGCTCGCCTACCTCCCCGAGGGTCCCGTCGTGGACTGGTCGGCCGACCGGCTCGAGGACTGGCTCACGCCGATGGTGCGGCACCTCAAGCAGCAGGGCGCGTTCGCCGTCCGCATCGGCCCGCCCGTCGTCACCCGCCGCTGGACGGCCGCCCAGGTCAAGGAGGGCATCGCCGACCCGGCGGTCCACCTGCTCGGTCAGGTCCCGCCCGAGGAGCGCTCGGCGCTCGGCGCGCGGGTCGTCGCGCAGCTGACCGACCTCGGCTGGCGGCACCAGGGCGTCGAGGGCGGCTTCGCCGCCGGGCAGCCCCAGTTCGTCTTCCAGGTGCCGCTCCGCGACGGCGAGGGCAACCAGCGCACCGAGGAGGACGTCCTCAAGGGCATGAACCAGCTCTGGCGCCGCAACATCAAGAAGGCCGCCAAGGAGGGGGTCGAGGTCGGCGCGGGCACGCGCAGCGACCTCAAGGCGTTCCACGACCTCTACGTGCACACCGCCGAGCGCGACCACTTCACGCCGCGGCCGCTGCCCTACTTCGAGACGATGTACGACGCCCTGAACGCCGACCAGCCCGACCGGCTCAAGGTCTGGCTCGCCCGCCACGAGGGCGACCTGGTCGCGGCGACGCTGGCGGTCCGCGTCGGCGAGCACGCGTGGTACTCCTACGGCGCGTCCTCCACCGAGAAGCGCGAGGTCCGCGGGTCCAACGCGGTGCAGTGGGCGATGGTCCGCGACGCGATCGCCGCGGGCGCGGCGGTCTACGACCTGCGCGGCATCACCGACACGCTCGACGCCGACGACGCGCACGTCGGGCTGATCCAGTTCAAGGTCGGCACCGGCGGCGAGGCCGTGGAGTACGCCGGCGAGTGGGACCTCCCGCTCAACCGCGCGCTCTACAAAGCCTTCCAGATCTACCTCAGGCGACGTTGAGGCGGGCGCGACGATGAGCCTGACCCTGACCGTCGACGGGCCGCGCTGGCGCGGCCACCTCGAGGACGTCGCCGCCACCCACCCGGGGCTGGTGCCCGTCGCCAAGGGCAACGGCTACGGTTTCACCCTCGGCCGGCTGGCCCGCAAGAGCCAGTGGCTGCGCGACCGCGGCCACGACGTCACCACGCTCGCGGTCGGCACCTACGACGAGCTGTCCGAGGTCCTCACCCGCTGGTCCGGCGACGTGCTGGTGCTCACCCCCTGGCGGCCGTGGATCGAGCTGCCGTCGGGTGCCGCTGCGCGCCGGGTGGTCCACACCGTCAGCCGGTACGACGACCTCGCCGACCTCCTCGCCCGCGACCCCTCGGCACGGCTGGTCGTCGAGCACGTCACCAGCATGCGGCGGCACGGCATGTCCGGTCGCGAGCTGTGGGACGCGGGCGCGGTGCTGCGCAAGCACCCCGACGCGCACGTCGAGGGCGTCGCCCTGCACCTCCCGCTGCAGCAGGGGTCGCACCTCGGCGAGGTCAACCGGCTGCTCGTCGACGTGGTCGCCGCCGACCTGCCCGCGCGGGAGCGCCCGATGGTGTGGGTCAGCCACCTCACCGACGCCGAGCTGGCCACGATCTCCGGGACCTACCCCGACTTCGCCTTCCGTCCGCGGATCGGCACCCGCCTGTGGCTGGGCGACCGGGGCGCGCTGACCGTGACCGCGACCGTGCTCGACGTGCACCCGGTGGAGCGCGGCGACTCGTTCGGCTACCGGAGCCGCACCGTGCCGAAGTCCGGGCACCTGCTGGTCGTCAGCGGCGGCACCGCCCACGGCATCGGCCTGGAGGCCCCGACCGGCGAGCTGTCGGTCAAGGGCCGCGCGGCGACCATCGCGCGCGGAGGCATGGACGCGATCGGCTTCGTGCGCTCGCCGTACTCCATCGACGGCAAGCAGCGCCTGTTCGCGGAGCCCCCCCACATGCAGGCGTCGATGCTCTTCGTCCCGCACGGCAGCCGGGTGCCCGACGTCGGCGAGCAGGTCGACGTGCGGGTGCGCTACACCGCCACCGCGTTCGACCGGATCGTCATCGAGGGCTGATCCTCGACCACCGGCGCCACCGGGTCGTGCTCGGGTCGCAGGACGTCGCGCACCACGATGCCGACGAGGTAGAGCTCGGCGAGGACGCGGACGGCGATCGCGACCCAGTAGAAGCCGACGTCACCGCCGCCGGTCGGGTTGAGGTAGCCGCCGAGGTACCACCACACGCAGCAGAAGTAGAAGACCTCCCCGGCCTGCCACACGATCTGGTCGCGCCAGCGCGGCCGGGCGAGCACGGCCAGCGGCAGCAGCCAGAGGACGTACTGCGGCGAGTAGACCTTGTTGACGAGCAGGAACCCGGCGACCACCAGGAAGCCGAGCTGGGCCAGCCGCGGATCGGGTGCGCCCGGGCGGCGACGGGCGACCAGGCCGAGGACGAGCACGCCGGCGCACCAGGCACCGAAGAAGACCCACGACCAGACGTTGATGGTGTGCGCGGAGACCGAGGTGTTCGCGGCCTGGTCGATGACCAGCCAGACCGAGCCCAGGTCCGCCCTGCGCGAGGCGTTGAACTGCCAGAAGACGTCCCACTGCGCGCGCCCGGTGAGCAGCGCCGGAGCGTTGGCCACCAGCCAGGCGACGCCGGCCCAGATCGACGCGACGAGGAACGGGGCCCACCTCCGCTGCCGGATGCACAGGACCAGCACGCCGCCGAGCAGGAACAGCGGGTAGAGCTTCACGGCGGTGCCGAGCCCGATCAGCACTCCGGTCAGCACCGGTCTCCCGCGGGCCCAGGCCCACAGGGCGCCGGCCACCAGCGCCACCGCGAGCAGGTCCCAGTTGATGAGCCCGGTCAGCACCAGGGCGGGTGAGACGGCGAACGCGGCGGCGTCCCACGGCCGCCCCGGGTTGACCCGCGCCAGCAGCCACACGCTGAGCAGCGCCAGCGCGCCGAAGCCGACGGCGTTGACCAGCAGGAAGATATCGGTCTCGCGCTGGACGCTCGGGAGCCCGCCGAGCTTGTCGACCGGTGTGCGGTAGCGCTCGTCGAGGTCGGGCGAGCCGTTGAGCCAGTGCGTCACCCACGACGCGCCCCACGCCCAGTAGGCGATCCCGACCGGGTACTCCATCACCTCGTAGCGGGCCCGGGTCTGCGGGTCGCCGCTGAACGGCCACGCGTGCTCGGCCAGCCCCCGCGGCACGTAGAGCGGCCGCAGGTCGGTGTAGCACATGTGCGAGTAGGTCCAGTTCTGGTCGTGGTCGGTGTCGAGCGAGCACGGCGCCTTCTGCGCCATGCCCAGCACGAACCCGAGCGCGGCCAGGACCAGCAGGACCCGGAGCGGGTTCCACCACCGGTGCGGGACCGCGCGGTCGCCCACGGGCCCGCCCACCACCTCGCTCAGCGACGCGACGACCCGGTCGTCCCGGGTGGGGTGGACGTGCGTCATCGCGCGGGGCCGCCTACGCCGCCGCGCGGCGCCGGCCGCGGCGCGGCGACTTCTTGGTCTGCCCGGCTCCCGGCGGCGTCGACTGCCCCCCGCCACCGGAGGAGCTGGTCGGCGAGGTCGGCCCGGTCGGCAGGGTCGGCTGCGTCTGCGACGGTGTCGCCGAGCTCGACGGCGGCGCGCTGCTGGTCTCCGACGGCGAGGGCGACTGGGTGCGCGTCGGCTGCTGGGTGGGCGACGGCTTCTTGGTCGGGGGCGGCGGTGGGGTGTACGGCGCGTGGCCCTCCGTGGGCGCCTCGCCGTCGATGTTCGCCGGCGGCGGGAACTCCTCGACCGGCAGCCCCTCCATCAGCGTCTGCATGATCGCGGTCCACGTGCGCGCCGGGTAGGAGCCGCCGAAGTACTCCGGCAGCCAGCCGTCGAGCTGCCCGGTGCCGTTGCCGCGGACGTACATCACCGCGGTGGAGAGCTGCGGCGTGAAGCCGACGAACCAGGCGGACGACACCTGGTCCAGGCCGTTGGTCGCCGTACCGGTCTTGCCGGCGGCGGGACGGCCGAGCGCGAGCGCCGCCGTGCCGGTGCCGTACTTCACGACGTCCTGCAGCGCGTAGGAGACGTCGGCCGCGACGTCCTCGGTGATCGCGCGGTGGGTGTCGACCTTGTGGGTGTAGCGGACCTTGCCGTCGGCGTCGACGACCTTCTCGATGATGTAGGGCTCGGCCGCGACGCCGCCGTTGGCGATGGTGGCGTAGGCGTTGGCCATGTTGATCGGGCTCACCGTCTGCGAGCCGAGGGCCACCTGGGCGTTGGCGTTGAGACCCGGGGTGTGGTCCGGGAAGCCGTAGGGGTCGTTGGGGGTCTTGAGCGGCGGGATCCCCATGTCCTCGGCGGTGTCGACGATCTTCTGCGGCCCGTCCGGGGTGGACAGGGTCAGGTCGACGTAGCAGGTGTTGATCGAGTCCTCGGTCGCCTTCAGCAGGCTGACCGCCGAGCCGTAGCTGTTGTGCTGCTCGTTGTTGAACTCGGTCCCGTCGGGTGCGTAGAACGGCGAGTTCCCGTCGAAGGTGTCCTTGAGCGACCAGCCGTTCTTGAGCGCCATGGCCAGCGCGAACGGCTTGAACGTCGAGCCGGCCTGCCCGCCGGAGACGGCCCAGTTGAGCTGCGACTGCAGGTAGTCCTGCCCGGCGAAGATGCCGCGCACGGCGCCCGTTCCCGGCTCGACCGTCGCGGCGCCGATGTGCAGCTCCTTGTCGCTGAACCCGTCGGGGCGCTGCTCCATCACGCCGTCCTCGACGGCCTGCATCGCCTTCTGCGTGAACGTGGTGGTGACCTTGAGGCCGCCGCCCTCGATCTCCTCCTCGCTGAAGCCGAGGTCGAGCAGCTCCTGCTTGACCATCTGGAGGACGTGGCCCTTCTCGCCTCCGTAGGTGTCGTTGGGCTCCTGCTTCGGGAAGTCGGGCAGCAGCTTGCGCGCCTTCGCCACCCGGTCGGGGTCGGCGGTGCCCATGTCGGCCATCGAGTCCAGGACGTACTGGTAGCGGCCCTTCAGCGCGATCTTCGCGGCCTTGCCGTTGTCCGGGTCGAGGTCGTTGGGGTCGTTGAGGACCGCCGCCAGCACCGCGGCCTGCTTGAGGTCGAGGTCCTTGGCGTCGACCTGGAAGTAGGCCTCGGCGGCGGCCTGGATGCCGTAGGCGCCGCGACCGAAGTAGATCGTGTTGAGGTAGCCCGCCAGCACCTCCTGCTTGGAGAGCTGCTGCTGGATCTTCAGCGAGAGGATCGCTTCCTTGACCTTGCGCTTCCACGAGCGCTCCTGGGTCAGGTAGAGGATCTTCACGTACTGCTGGGTGATCGTCGACGCGCCCTGCGTGCTGCCACCCTTGGCGTCGTTGAACGCCGCGCGGATGATGCCCTTGGGGTCGATGCCCTTGTTGGTCCAGAAGCTCTGGTCCTCGGCGGCGACCACCGCGTCCTTCATGACCTGCGGCATCTCGTCGTAGCTGATCGGGTCGCGCCGCTGGATCGCGAAGTCGCCGAGCTCGGTCTTGCCGTCGTCGTAGTAGACGTGCGTCGTCGCGGTCAGGTACTCGGCGTTCGGGTCCGGGATGTCGATCGACCGGTAGGCGACGTAGAAGCCGCCGACGGCGACCAGCGCCATCACGACGCCGGCGATCAGACCCCACTTCAGGAGCCACAGCCCCCGCTGCTTCCACGTGCGCGGCGTCTTCGTCGTGGTGCTCCGGGCGCGACCGGACGAGCTCGCCGGGGCCTTCCGCTTTCCTGACACGACGGCCCAGGGTACGGGGCGGGTCCGCAGGGCTCCATTCGACGGCGCCCGTGGCGCCCGGTGACACCCGGTGGACGCCCTCGATCCATCGGATGTTCGCATTCCGCGGATATATCGCTACGATAGGTCGCATGGCACGGCGTGGAGAAACCATCGAGCTCGCGGTCCTCGGACTGCTGCACGAGGGACCCATGCACGGCTACGAGCTGCGCAAGCGGCTCAACCTGATGCTCGGGTGGGGACGGATCCTGTCCTACGGCTCGCTCTACCCGGCGCTGAAGAAGATGCTCCGCAACAACCTCATCGAGGAGCTGTCCGGCGCCGCGGGCGTGCCCCCGACGTCGCGGCGGCAGCGGATCGTCTACCAGGTGACCGAGAAGGGCACCGCGGAGTTCGAGCGCCTGATGTCCGAGGTCGGCCCCGCCGCCTGGGAGGACGACAACTTCGACATCCGGTTCCGCTTCTTCTCCTCCACCGACATGGAGATCCGGCTGCGCGTCCTCGAAGGCCGCCGCTCCCGGCTCCAGGAGCGGCTCGACCGCGTGCAGCGCGAGCTCGCGATGACGCAGAAGGAAGTGGACCGCTACGCCGCCGAGCTGCAACGGCACGGCGTCGAGTCGGTCGAGCGCGAGGTCCGTTGGCTTTCGGACCTCATCAACGCCGAGCGGGGCGCACCGGTGCGTGTCGAGCGGCAGACCGATCAGCACCCTCCGGCACCCACGCCGTGAGCCAGGCGCAACTCCCCACCACAGAAAGATTTGGAAGGACTCTCATGGGTTCGGTTCGAGTAGCCATCGTCGGCGTGGGCAACTGCGCCACGTCCCTCATCCAGGGCGTGCACTACTACCGGGACGCCGATCCCACGGGAACGGTCCCGGGTCTGATGCACGTGACCTTCGGCGACTACCACGTCCGCGACGTGGAGTTCGTCGCGGCGTTCGACGTCGACGACAAGAAGGTCGGCAAGGACCTCTCGGAGGCGATCAACGCCTCGGAGAACAACACGATCAAGATCTGCGACGTCCCGACGCTCGGCGTCGAGGTGCAGCGCGGCCACACCCTCGACGGCCTCGGCAAGTACTACCGGGAGACCATCGAGGAGTCGGCGGCCGAGCCGGTCGACATCGTCCAGACCCTCAAGGACACCGGCGCCGACGTGCTCGTGTCCTACCTGCCGGTGGGCTCCGAGCAGGCCGACAAGTTCTACGCGCAGTGCGCGATCGACGCCGGCGTTGCCTTCGTCAACGCGCTCCCGGTCTTCATCGCCTCCGACCCGGAGTGGGCGAAGAAGTTCGAGGACGCCGGCGTGCCGATCGTCGGCGACGACATCAAGTCCCAGGTCGGCGCGACCATCACCCACCGCGTGATGGCGAAGCTGTTCGAGGACCGCGGCGTGACGCTGGACCGCACCTACCAGCTCAACGTCGGCGGCAACATGGACTTCAAGAACATGCTCGAGCGCGAGCGCCTGGAGTCCAAGAAGGTCTCC
>DATMHR010000007.1:0-66946 GCA_035554955.1 Nocardioides sp.
GGTTCGTGCTGTGACGCACGGCCACGAGCGGCAGGCGGCCTTCCTTCACCGCCAGGCCCAGTTGCTGCAGGCGCGGCTTCATCGCCTGATACAGCGCCGTCACGCCATCGTCGTTGAAGCGTGCGGCCATCGTGCCGAACACCGGCATCTCCTCCGGGCTCTGGCGGAAAGCCTCCCTGTTGCGCTGGACCTGCTTGCTCACGTCGCGCAGCGCATCGGCCGCACCCTTGCGGTCGAACTTGTTGATCGCGACGAACTCGGCGAAGTCCAGCATGTCGATCTTCTCGAGCTGGCTCGCCGCGCCGAACTCCGGCGTCATCACGTAGAGCGAGACGTCGACGAACGGCACGATCGCCGCGTCGCCCTGCCCGATGCCCGGCGTCTCCACCACGACCAGGTCGAAGCCCGCGGCCTTGACCACGGTCAGCACGTCCTCGAGATGGTCGGGCAGCTCGTGCGCACCGCGCGTGGCCAGCGACCGGAAGAACACCCGGTCGCGGTCCATGCCCTCGCTCGAGAGGTCCAGGCTGTTCATCCGGATCCGGTCGCCGAGCAGCGCGCCGCCGCCCTTGCGGCGGGTCGGGTCGACCGCGACCACCGCCACCCGCACCTTGTCCTGCTGGTCGACGCGCAGCCGGCGGACCAGCTCGTCGGTCAGCGACGACTTGCCCGACCCGCCCGTGCCGGTCAGGCCGAGGACCGGCGTACCGGCCGCGGCCTCGCGCAGCCGCACCAGCGTCGCCTCCGGCAGCCGGCCGCTCTCCGCACCGGTGATCGCGCGCGCCAGCGCGGTCCGGTCGCCGGAGAGCACCTCGTCGGCCGAGACCTGGTGCACCTCCCACAGGTCGACGTCGCAGTCCTCCACGACCGTGTTGACCATGCCCGGCAGGCCCAGACGCTGCCCGTCCTCGGGGGAGAAGATCCGCACGCCCGCCCGCGCGAGCCGGTCGATCTCGTCGTGCACGATCACGCCGCCCCCGCCCCCGACGACCTTCACGTGCCCGGCGCCGCGCTCCCGCAACCGCTCCACCAGGTACTCGAAGTACTCCACGTGCCCGCCCTGGTAGGACGAGACCGCCACGCCCTGCGCGTCCTCCTCGATCGCCGCCTCCACGATCTCGGCCACCGACCGGTTGTGGCCCAGGTGGACCACCTCGCAGCCCTGGCTCTGGAAGATCCGCCGCATGATGTTGATCGCCGCGTCGTGCCCGTCGAACAGGCTGGACGCGGTCACCACGCGCACGGGGTGCTGGGGACGGTAGAGGGTCATCGCTCGGCCTTCAGATAGTCGGACATCCGAGGAAAATACTAGGACATCCGACGAACCGGGCCAAGAGCGCGTCCGCGACCGCGTACGATCACGGGCCATGGCAGAGAGGCCCCGCCTGCCGTTCGACCCCATCGAGCGTGCCGGCGACCTGTGGGGCGAGCGGATCGGGGACCCGTCGGCGATGCGGCTGGCGACGTCGATCATGCGCGTGCAGCAGCTGCTGCTCGCGGAGTTCGACCGGGTCCTCAAGCCGTTCGGCATCACGTTCGCGCGCTACGAGGTCCTGGTGCTGCTGTCCTTCAGCAGCTCCGGCCAGCTGCCGCTGAGCAAGATCGGTGAGCGCCTGATGGTGCACCCGACCTCGGTGACCAACGCGATCGACCGTCTCGTCGACGCCGGTCTGGTCGCCCGCACCACCGACGACGTCGACCGCCGACGCGTGCTGGCCTCGCTCACCTCCGACGGCGAGCGCACCCTCAAGGAAGCCACCAAGGCGCTGACCGACATCGACTTCGGGCTGGCTGCCCTGGAGCCGGAGGAGCGGGAGCGCGCCTACGCGCTGCTCAGGGCCGTCCGCGCGGGAGACTTCGAATGAGCGCGCCGACCAGCGCGTCGGCGGTCCGCTCGACCATCGCCAGCACGGTGGCGAAGCCCTCGTCGCCGCCGAAGTAGGGATCGGGGACCTCGGTGCCGGGCGACACCGGGTCGAAGTCGCCGAACAGCCGCACCCGGTCGGGGTCGACGCCGGCCGCCGGGGCGAGCGTGCCGATGTCGGCGAGGTTCTGCCGGTCCATCGCCAGCAGGAGGTCGAAGTCGTCGAGCCACGGAGCGGCGATCTGCTGGGCGCGGTGGCTGCTGCCGTCGTACCCCGCTCCGTGCAGGGTCGCTGCCGCGCGGCGGTCCATGGGCTCGCCGACGTGCCAGTCGCCGGTGCCGGAGCTCGCGACCTCGACCTGGTCGAGGCCGGCGGCGGCGACGCGGTCGGCGAGGACCACGTGCGCCATCGGGGACCGGCAGATGTTGCCGAGGCAGACGAGCGCGATCCGGTAGCGCCCGGGGTCGCGGGGCGCCGGCAGGGAGGGCCGGGTCACTCGTCGTCCGGGCCGACGAGGGCGTCGAGGATCCAGGTGGTGATGCTGATGACGACCGAGCCCCACAGCGCGGTCCAGAAGCCGTCGACGTGGAAGCCCAGGTCGACCAGGTCCGACAGCCACGCGGTGAGCTTCAGCAGCAGCGCGTTGAGCACCAGCAGGAAGATGCCGAGCGTGAGCAGGATGAACGGCAGGGAGAGGAACTGCAGCACCGGCTTCACGAAGACGGTCACCGCGCCCGAGATCAGCGCCACGACCAGCAGCGGGACGATCTTGTCCTTGAGCTCCGCCTGGCCGTGGCTCGCGCCCTCGAACCAGATGCCGTCGAACAGCCAGGCCGCGACGGCGATCGCGGCAGCCGTGATGGCCCAGCGGGCCAGGAACCTCGTCATGTCAGCTCCAATGCCTCGATGATCTCGTCCTCGGCGTCGTCGATGTGGCGCCGCAGGAACTCGTGGGCGCCGTCGACGTCACCCGCCTCGAGCAACCGCACGAGGCCCTCGTGGGAGTCGGCCTGGTCGTGGGCGTTGCGCCGGATCCGGTCGACCTGGGCCAGGGCGAGCTTCAGCTCGTCCATCAGCGCCTCGGCCATCTGCACCAGCCGGGGGCTACCGGTCAGCTCGACGAGGGAGACGTGGAAGGCGAGGTGTCGCTCGTTGAGCTCCTCGTACGACGCGGTGCCCGCGCGCACCGCGGACGTGTAGGCCTCCAGGGTCGTGTGCACCCGCTGACGCCGCGCGTGGTCCGCGTCCGCCCACGCCAGCACGCCCGCACCCTCGAGCACCCAGCGCGCGCGGCAGACGTCGCGGACCGAGTCGGCGCGCGGGGTCGCGACGCTCACGCCGCGGTGCGGCTCCCGGGTGGCCAGGCCCTCGCCGACGAGCACGGTGAGCGCCTCGCGCACGGTGGGCCGCGAGACGCCGAGCGACTCGGCCAGCGCGATCTCGCGCAGCGGCGTCCCGCTCTCCAGCTCGCCCTCGAACACCGCGCGGCGCAGCTCCGCGGCCACCCGCTCGACGGTCGACGCGTGCTCGACGCTCAGCCCGGCGAACGCGGTGGTGGCGGTGCGGGACATGCGTCCATTGTGCCTGCTCCGGTGGTCGAGGAGGTCGCGCCGCGACCGTCACGAGACCCGCACTGGCGGAGGTCGCCACCATCTGTCACACTCCCGATTGTCAGATTGTCCGACAATCGTCGGGCAATCCCTTCTTTTCCGCCTGGGAGGGTCCCTTGGACGAGCGCGCTCTGGAGTGGGGTCGCCGCTACGCGATGGTCGAGCCGTCGCAGTTCCGCGTCGACTACGCCATCAACCCGTTCATGGACCCGGCGGTCCAGCCCGATCCCGGCCGCACGGCCGCGCAGTGGGACGAGCTCGTCGCGACACTCCAGGCCGCCGGCGCTGCCGTCGACGTCGTGCCTGCGCGCGCCGACAGCCCCGACATGGTCTACGCGATGAACCTCGGCCTGGTCGCGCTCCGGCCCGACTGGAGCGGCCCCGGTCGTCAGTCGCTGGTCCTCTCGCACATGCGCTACGTCGAGCGCCGGATGGAGACGCGCTCGGCCGAGGCCTGGTTCCAGGCCCAGGGCTTCGCGGCGTCGTACGTCGGCCGCGGCGGCATCGGCCCGCACTTCGAGGCCGGCGACGCCTTCCCGTGGCGGGGCGAGCTGGTCGTCGGCTACGGGCCGCGCACGGAGGAGCTCGCGCTCAAGCACCTCGCCGCCGACCTGGGCGTGCAGGTGCGCGGGCTGCGGATCACCCACCCCGGGATGTACCACCTCGACCTCGCCTTCTGCCCGCTGGACGAGCGCCGGGCGATCGTGTGCCCCGACGCCCTCGACCGGACCTCGGCCGAGACGCTGCTCGACCTTGTCCCCGAGCCGCTGCTGATCACCGAGGAGGAGGCGGTCACCACGTTCTGCGCCAACTCGGTCGTCGTCGGCCGCACCGTGGTGATGCCCGGCTGTCCGCCCCACGTGCGGGCGCAGCTCGATGCCTGGGGGTTCGACGTGGTCGTCGTCGACGTCTCCGAGTTCCACCTCGGTGGCGGCTCGGTGCGCTGCCTCACCAACCCGCTCGACATCACGATCGGCCGCGACCTCGAGCACGTCCTCGGCGGCGGGGTGCTGCTGCCGGAGGTCGACGAGCCCGCGGCCTAGTCTCGGTACGCCGCCTCGTTCCTCGGCGGCTACTCGACCAACGGAGAAGACGTGTCCGGTCCCCAGCCGCTGCCGCGGGTCAGCGCCATCCCGCCGTACGTCCCCGGCAAGCCGCCGGTCGCCCGGCCCGGCCTGACCACCTACAAGCTCAGCTCCAACGAGAACCCCTACCCGCCGTTGCCGGGCGTGCTCGAGGCGGCGCACGACGCGGTCGCCGCCATGAACCGCTACCCGGACATGGGCTGCACCGAGCTCTACGCCGAGCTGTCGCCCCGCTTGGGCTTCCCGACCGAGCAGCTCGCCGCGGCGACCGGCTCGGTCGCCCTGGTCTTCCACCTGCTCGCCGCCTTCTGCGGGCCCGGCGACGAGGTGGTGCACGCGTGGCGGTCGTTCGAGGCCTACCCGATCGCGATCACCGCTGCCGGTGCGACGGGGGTGCCGGTCCCGGTCACCGAGGGGCCCGACGGCGGTCGGCACGACCTCGCGGCGATGGCGGCGGCCGTCACCGAGCGCACCAAGGTCGTCCTGCTGTGCACGCCCAACAACCCGACCGGGCCGGCCCTCGCCCATGCCGAGGTCGAGGACTTCCTCGCCCGGGTGCCGTCCGACGTGCTGGTCGTGGTCGACGAGGCCTACCACGAGTTCGTCCGGATGCCCGACCGTCTGGACGGACCCGCGCTGCGACGCCGCCACGACAACGTCGTGCTGCTGCGCACCTTCTCCAAGGCCTACGGCCTCGCCGGCCTCCGGGTGGGCTACGCCGTCGCGGCGCCGGACGTGGCGGCCGCGGTCCGTGCGATGTCGCTGCCGTTCGGCGTCTCGACCGTCGCGCAGGCCGCGGCGATCGCGTCCCTGCGGGCCGAGGACCTGCTTCTCGAGCGCGTCGACGCGATCGTGGCCGAGCGGCAGCGCATGGTCGACGGGATCCGCGCCGCGGGCTGGCGGGTGCCCGACCCGCAGGGCAACTTCGTGTGGTTCGGGCTGGGTGGCGGGACCGAGGCGTTCGCCGCCGCTGCGGGCGAGGCGGGACTCGCCGTACGGCCGTTCGCGGGGGAGGGCGTGCGGGTGACCGTCGCCGAGCCGGCGGCGACCGACCGGCTCGTCGAGGTGCTGCAGCGCTCGCCCGTGCCGTCCTGAACCGCCCAGTTGCCAGCGGACCACCCGTCGCAATCGCTACGGTGGGCGCGCACCGCGACCTCGGCCTCCGGGAGACACCATGAGCAACCAGCCGCCCCCGCCCCCGCCTCCCTCCGGGCCGCCTCCCTCCGGGCCGCCTCCTTCCGGACCGGTGCCGTGGGGCACGCCCACCGGGCCGCTCCCGACCCAGCCGTACGGCACCCCGGGCGTCCCGCCCGAGGGCCCGCCGCAGGGCTACCCGCCGCAGGGCCCGCCGCCGGGCGGCCCGTGGACCCCCGGGGGCCCGCCCCCGGGCTCGTCGGGGGGCTCGGGCAAGACGCTGCTGATCGTGCTCGCGATCGTCGGCGTCCTCGTGCTGATCGGCGCCGCGGTGGTGCTCGGCATCGTGGTGTTCGGCGGTGACGACGACTCCGACGGCGGCTCCTCGTCGAGCTCGAGCCAGGCGTCCGACGCCGGGCCCGAGGCCGTGGTGACCCAGTTCCTCGACGCCGCCAAGACCAACGACTGCGACGCGATCAAGGACATCACCACCGACCACTTCAAGCAGATCGTCGGCGAGTGCGACGCGATGAGCAGCGACACGCTGGACAGCTACACCATCGACGACACGCGGGTCGACGAGGCCAACGACACCGCGGAGGTCGACGCCACCGCGACCGACAGCGGGGAGGACATCCCGCTGACGTTCAAGCTGGTCAAGGAGGGCGACGCGTGGCTGATCGACGACTTCGACCTCGGTGACCTCGGCATCCCGACCGACATCCCGACGGACTTCCCGACGGATTTCCCGACCGACTTCCCGACGGACTTCCCGACCGACTTCCCGACCGACTTCCCCACCGACTTCCCGACGGACTTCCCGACCGATCCCGACGAGATCGAGAGCTACCTGGAGAGCTACTTCGACCAGCTGACGGCGTCGCCGTGACGCGCGGTCGTGCAGCAGCCCTCCGCACAGGCGTCCGGGCGCCTACGCTGAGGCCATGAGCCAGCCGCCGTACGGCGTACCGCCGCAGCAGGGCTATCCCCAGCAGCCGCCGCAGGGCTACCCGCAGCAGCAACCGCCTCCGGGCTACCCGCAGCAGCCGCCCCCCGGTTACCCACCGCAGCAGCCGCAGGGCTACCCGCAGCAGCCGCCGGCGGGCTACCCGGCCCAGCCGCAGGCGCCCGCCGGCTACCTGCCACCGCCCCCGCCGTCGAAGAAGCGGACGACCGGGTTCGTGGTCGGTCTGCTCACGGCCCTGGCCCTCGTCCTCTTCGTGGTCGTCGTGGCGCTCATCACCGGATGACCGCGAGGGCGCGCCGCGACGGCGGCGTGCCATGATGCCTCGGCAGCACGCCGTGCCCGACCGACGTTTGGAGACGTGATGTCCGACCCGAACCAGCCCTCGACCCCTCCCGGGTGGTACCCCGACGGTCAGGGCGGCCAGCGATGGTGGGACGGCACCCAGTGGACCGAGCACACCCAGCCCGCGGAGGGCCAGCGGCCAGCCGCTCCCGAGCAGCCGCACGTGCCCGGACCCGAGGCCCCGACGCAGATCGCGCCCAACCGCGCCGCTGACTACCCGCCGCAGCAGCAGCCCCAGCAGCAGCCCGCGCAGCCGCAGCAGCCCTACGGCGCGCAGCCGCAGCAGCAGCCCTACGGCGCCCCGCAGTACGGCGGCCAGCAGCCCTACGGCGCGGCCCCGCAGTACGGCGCCCCGCCGCAGAAGTCGGGCGGCAAGAAGGGCCTGCTGATCGGGATCATCGTCGCCGTCGTGCTGGTGCTCCTGGTCTGCGGCGTCGGCGGCTTCTTCATCCTCAAGGGTGGCGACGACCCCAAGTCGGTGGCGAAGGACTACCTCGGCGCCGAGGCCGACGGCGACTTCGAGAAGGTCTGCGAGCTGACCAGCTCCGACTACCAGAAGCAGCTCCTGGACTCGGCCGGCGCCGACAAGTGCAGCGAGATCGAGGACAAGCTCAACGAGCAGCTGTCGGCCTTCAGCGAGGGCACCACCTACAGCGAGCTCTTCGACGACCTCGACATCAACTACGACGTCGGCGACGTCTCCGAGAAGGGCGACAAGGCCACGGTCGACTACACGATCGAGGTCAAGTACAACGGCGACAACCCGATCGGCCAGCAGCTCGAGACCGACAAGTCCGACGAGACCCTGGAGCTCGTCAAGGAGGACGGCGACTGGAAGGTCGACTCCGACTCCAGCGACATGGAGTGACGCGTCGCCGATGCGTTCCGCCGGAGCAGCGCTGCTCGTCGTCGTCGCGACCCTGCTGACGCCCTTCGCGGTCACGGCGACCTGGCTGTCGTCGACGATCGACAGCACCGACGCGTACGTCGAGACCGTCGCGCCCCTCGCCGACGACCCCGCGCTGCGCCGCGAGCTCGCCGACGAGATGACCGACGCCGCGGTGGCCGAGATCCAGGACCACCTGCCGGTCGGCGTCCCCGAGGGCATCGAGGACATGACCCGGACGGCTGCCGAGCAGGTCGTGAAGGACCCGCAGTTCCCGGAGTTCTGGCGGGAGGCCAACCGCGACGCGCACCGCGAGTTCCTCCGCGTGATGGACGACGACGCGGCTGCCGACGGCTGGGTCACCGTGGACCTCTCGCCGCTGATGCAGGGCCTCTACGAGGTGCTCGCCGAGGACACCGGCCTGCCCCTCTCCGGGCTCCCGGCCCCCGAGCTCCGCGTGCCGGTCGCCCGGGAGTCCCAGCTCGCTGACTACCGCACGGCCTACCACCTCGTCGACGGGTCGGCGTTCGCGCTGACGGTCGCGTGGATCCTGCTCGTCGGCCTCGCGGTCCTGCTCGGCCACGGCTGGCGCGGGCGGCTGCGGGTGCTCGGTGCCGCCGGCCTCGGCCTGGCCCTCGGCGCGCTGCTGGTGCGCGTGTCGACCTCGCCCGCCGCCGACGCGGTGGCGCGGCAGGCGGAGCCGGGCAGGCGCGGGCTCGTGGCGCTCATCCTCGACGTGGTCGGCGACTCCCTCGACTCCCGGGCGACCACGATCGCCGTGGTGGCCGCGCTGGGCGGGCTCCTCGTGATCGCCGTCACGCTGGTCCCGGCCCGCCGGTCCCGCCCTGCTCAACCCTGGGGATGAAACTTCGCGGATAGAGGTTTACCCGGGGGCCTTCTGCCCTACCTCTCTGTGCGTGAGCAACTACCCCCCGCCGCCCGGGCAGCCGGGCCAGCCCGGCGAGCCCCCGCCGACCCAGATCGCTCCCCAGGGTGGGGTCCCGCAGGGGCCGCCCGCGGGCTACCCGCAGCAGCCGCCCCAGCAGCCGTACGGCGGCGCGCCCGGCGGTGGCTACCCGCCGCCGCCCGGCGGTGGCTACCCCGCTCCGCCGACCGGTGGGGGAGGCGGCAACAAGGGCCTCGTCATCGGCATCATCGTGGCGGTCGTCGTGCTGGTCCTGCTGGGAGGCGGCGGCCTCTGGTGGGCGCTGAGCAGCGGCGACGACAGCAACGACAGCGCCGGTGACACGACGTCGGAGTCCACCGAGGCGACCAGTGCCTCGACGCCGACCTCGGCGAGCACCTCCGCTCCGACGACGGCGCCGACCACCGACCTGTCGACCGAGCCCACGGCGACGACGACCCCGGACGTCGACCCGGCGATCAACGCCCAGGCGTTCCTCGACTCGTTCCTCGAGGGCAACTGCCTCGCGGTCCAGGGCTTCTCGACGCCGGACTACTGGAACAGCGAGTTCGGCAGCCAGAAGGCGTGCAAGAAGGCCTCGCCCGCGGTGCAGATGTCGAACGCGCAGTACACCTTCGACGCGCCGACCGACAACGGTGACGGCTCGATCACGCTGACCGCCGACGTCTACGCCCCCGACACCGACTCGACCCTCGCCTGCACCTGGACGATGATCCCGGACGAGACGCTGGACTGGCTGATCAGCGGCTTCCAGTACACGCAGCAGTAGGAGCGAGCCCGAGCGCCTCGAGGCGCTCCCCGCGACTCCGCCACGGCCCCGCCCTAGGACCACCTACCTAGGGTGGGGCCATGGCTGGGAGCGCGCCCGCTCGGAGCGAGGACCTCACCCCGACGTACGTCGAACGCGGCAAGGCGTTCGACCGCGACGTCAACTACGTGCGCGACCGGATCACCCGGGGCGCGCGCCGGCCGGAGCACGGCCCGGTCGACGGAGAGCTGTGGCCGGTGGAGCCCGGCCGCTACCGCCTGATCGCGGCCAAGGCCTGCCCGTGGGCCAACCGGTCGATCATCGTCCGCAACCTCCTCGGGCTCCAGGACGTGATCTCGCTCGGCATGCCGGCGCCGACCCACGACCGGAACAGCTGGACGTTCGACCTCGATCCCGGCGGCAAGGACCCGGTGCTCGGGATCCACCGGCTGCAGGAGGCCTACTTCAAGCGCTTCCCGGGCTACCCCCGCGGCATCACGGTGCCGGCCGTCGTCGAGGTCGCGACCGGCAAGCTGGTCACCAACGACTTCCCGTGGATCACCCACGACTTCTTCCACGAGTGGAAGGAGTTCCACCGCCCGGACGCGCCCGACCTGTGGCCCGCCGACCTCCGCGAGGAGATGGACGCGGTCATGCAGCGCGTCTACACCGAGGTCAACAACGGCGTCTACCGCTGCGGCTTCGCCGGCTCCCAGGAGGCCTACGACGCGGCGTACGACCGGCTCTGGGCGGCGCTGGACTGGCTCGAGGAGCGGCTCGCGCGACGCCGCTACCTGATGGGCGACGCGATCACCGAGGCCGACGTGCGGCTGTTCACGACGCTGGCCCGCTTCGACGCGGTCTACCACGGCCACTTCAAGTGCAACCGCCAGAAGCTCGTCGAGCTGCCCCACCTCTGGGGCTACGCGCGCGACCTCTACCAGACGCCGGGCTTCGGCGAGACGATCGACTTCGACCAGATCAAGGCTCACTACTACGTCGTGCACAGCGACATCAACCCCTCCGGGATCATCCCCAAGGGGCCCGACCCGGCGGTCTGGGACGAGCCGCACCGACGCGCCTGACCTGTCCCGTCGGTGCCTCCTCGGCGCCGCCCATGCGCTACGTTGTGCCTACCGACGATGTGTTCCGGATCACGTCGCGCCACCCCTGTGACGGGCCGGACATCTCGACCCGACACCGGTGACGCGGCAACCCCGCCGACCCGGCGACGCAAGGAGTTGTGACCTCATGAACGACCCCGCAACGACCCCTGGATTCGGAGCCGATCTGGCCGACGTCTTCGGCCCGCGGCACAGCGACGGTGGCGCCGAGCTGATCCAGCTGCTCACCCCGGAGGGGGAGCGGGTGCACCACCCGGAGTTCGACCTCGAGTTCGACCCGGCCCAGGTCCGCGACTTCTACCGCGACATGGTGCTGTCCCGCCGCATCGACGTCGAGGCGACCGCGCTGCAGCGGCACGGCGAGCTCGGCCTCTGGGCGCAGCTGCTCGGCCAGGAGGCCGCGCAGGTCGGCGCCGGCCGGGCCCTGGCGCCGCAGGACTTCGTCTTCCCGACCTACCGCGAGCACGCGGTCGCGTGGTGCCGCGGTGTCGACCCGGTCAAGCTGCTGGCGCTGTTCCGCGGCGTCGACCAGGGCTCGTGGGACCCGGCCGAGCACAACTTCCACCTCTACACGATCGTGATCGGCGCGCAGACCCTGCACGCCACCGGCTACGCGATGGGCGTGCAGCGCGACGGGCTGGTCGGCACCGGCGACCCCGACCGCGACATGGCGGTCGTCGCGCACTTCGGTGACGGTGCCTCGTCGCAGGGCGACGTCAACGAGGCGTTCGTCTTCGCCGCCTCCTACAACGCCCCGGTCGTCTTCTTCTGCCAGAACAACCAGTGGGCGATCTCCGAGCCGATCGAGCGGCAGTCGCGGATCCCGCTCTACCAGCGGGCGCGCGGCTTCGGCTTCCCCGGCATCCGGGTCGACGGCAACGACGTGCTCGCGACCTACTCGGTCATGCAGGCCGCGCTGCAGCGCGCGCGCGAGGGCCAGGGCCCGACGCTCGTGGAGGCCTACACCTACCGGATGGGTGCGCACACCACGACCGACGACCCGACCCGCTACCGGCTGATCGAGGACGTCGAGCACTGGAAGCTCAAGGACCCGATCGCCCGCGTGGAGGCCTACCTGCGGCGCAACGGGCTCGCGCAGGAGGAGTTCTTCTCCGGCATCGCCGCCGAGGCCGACGCCCTCGGCGAGCGGCTGCGTCGCGAGTGCCACGCGCTCCCCGACCCCGATCCGCTGACCGTCTTCGACCGCGTCTACGCCGAGCAGACCGAGGAGCTGCGGGAGCAGCGCGACGGCTTCGCGGCGTACGTCGACTCCTTCGAGGCCGAGGGGGCTGCGCGATGACCCAGCTGACCCTCGCGAAGTCGCTCAACGCGGCACTCCGCCGCTCCATGGAGGACGACCCGAAGGTGGTCGTCATGGGTGAGGACGTCGGCCGGCTCGGCGGCGTCTTCCGGATCACCGACGGCCTCCAGAAGGACTTCGGCGAGGACCGGGTGATCGACACCCCGCTCGCCGAGTCCGGCATCGTCGGCACCGCCGTCGGCCTGGCGCTGCGGGGCTACCGGCCGGTGGTCGAGATCCAGTTCGACGGGTTCGTCTACCCGGCCTACGACCAGATCGTGTGCCAGGTCGCCAAGATGCACTTCCGCAGCCAGGGCCGGCTCCGCGTGCCGATCGTCATCCGGATCCCCTACGGCGGCGGCATCGGCGCCGTCGAGCACCACAGCGAGTCGCCGGAGGCGCAGTTCGCGCACACACCCGGGCTCAAGGTGGTCACCTGCTCCAACCCGGTCGACGGCTACTGGATGCTCCAGCAGGCGATCGCCTGCGACGACCCGGTGGTCTTCCTGGAGCCGAAGCGGCAGTACCACGCCGTCAAGGCGGAGGTCGACGAGAGCGCCGAGCCGGCGCCGCTGTTCACGTCGCGGGTGGTCCGCTCCGGCGGCGACCTGACCCTGATCGGCTACGGCCCGACCGTCAGCACCTGCCTGGACGCCGCGGCCGTGGCCGCGGAGGAGGGCCGCTCGATCGAGGTGGTCGACCTGCGCACGCTGTCCCCGCTGGACATGGGCCCGGTCGTCGAGTCCGTGCGCCGCACCGGCCGCGCCGTCGTCGTCCACGAGGCGCACGTCAACCTCGGCGTGGGAGCCGAGGTGTCGGCGCGGATCACCGAGCAGTGCTTCTACTCCCTGGAGGCACCGGTGCTGCGGGTCGGCGGCTTCGACACGCCCTACCCGCCCGCGCGGGTGGAGGAGTCGTTCCTGCCCGACCTCGACCGCGTGCTCGACCACGTCGACCGGTCCCTCGCGTTCTAGGAGAGAGATGCCCGAGTACAAGCTGCCCGACGTCGGCGAGGGACTGACCGAGGCCGAGATCGTCGCCTGGCGCGTCAAGGTCGGGGACGAGGTCGCGATCAACGACGTCGTCGTCGAGATCGAGACGGCGAAGTCGATCGTCGAGCTGCCGTCGCCCTACGCCGGCACGGTGACCGCACTGCTCGTCGCCGAGGGGGAGACGGTCCCCGTCGGCACGCCGATCATCGCGATCGGCGCGGATTCCGACGTCACCGAGGAAGCCGCGCCGGCCGCCGCGCCGACGTCGTCGGCGCCGATCGACACCAACGTCCCGCCGGAGGGCAACGCGACCCTGGTCGGCTACGGACCGAAGGAGGCGGCGCTCAAGCGGCGCCCGCGGCGGTTCCCCACGCCCGAGATGGCCGCCCGCGCCCAGGCGCAGGCCTCGTTCATCCCCGCCTCCGCCTCGCCGATGGTCGAGGCCGAGGAGGCCCGCGCGGAGCCCCACCGTCCCTCGCGCGCTCGGAGCCACGCGGCTCCGTCGGCGCCGGGGGTCGAGGAGGGCCGCCCCGCGGCCCGTCACGAGACCGCGCTCGCCAAGCCGCCCGTCCGCAAGCTGGCCAAGGACCTGGGCGTCGATCTTGCGTCGTTGGTGGGCTCGGGCCCCGACGGGGTCGTCACGCGCGGTGACGTCGAGGCTGCGGCTGGTGCCGCCGAGTCGGCGGGTCTCGGTACGCCCTCGCTCGTTCCTCGCGAGACCTACTCGACCACCGACGGCGGCCTGTCGGGACCGCGCGAGACACGCGAGCCGGTCAAGGGCGTGCGGAAGATGATGGCGGCGGCAATGGTGCAGTCGGCCTTCACCGCACCCCACGTCACCGAGTGGGTGACCGTCGACGCGACGGCGACCGTGGAGCTGGTCGAGCGGCTGCGGTCCCGGCCCGAGCTCCGCGACGTGAAGGTGTCGCCGCTCCTGGTCGTGGCACGCGCGGCGATCCTCGCGATGCGGCGCTCGCCCACGATCAACTCGACCTGGGACGACGCGGCCGACGAGGTGGTCGTCAAGCACTACGTCAACCTCGGGATCGCCGCGGCGACGCCGCGCGGGCTCGTCGTACCCAACGTCAAGGACGCGCAGGCCTGCTCGCTCGCCGAGCTGGCGCGCGAGCTCGAGACGCTGACCGCGACCGCGCGGGAGGGTCGCACCCAGCCGGCGGAGATGGCCGGCGGCACGTTCACCATCACCAACGTCGGCGTCTTCGGCGTCGACGGCGGCACGCCGATCATCAACCCCGGCGAGTCCGCGATCCTCTGCATGGGTGCGATCAAGCCGCAGCCGTGGGTCGTGGGGGACCAGGTGGTGCCGCGCCAGGCGATGACGCTGTCCCTCTCCTTCGACCACCGCCACATCGACGGCGCCACCGGCTCCCGGTTCCTGGCCGACGTCGCAGGCATGGTGGCCGACCCCGCGACCGCGCTGCTGTTCTAGCAGCGGGCGGCCGTAGGCGGGCGGCCGTAGGCGGGCGGCGTCCGGGTTGGGGAGAGTCGGTGGTGGCGGTGCCTGCGGGCGAGTAGAACTCGTTCGTGTCCTCCTTTCCCGCGCCGGGCGCCCACGTCGGGCCCTACCGGGTCGTGCGCGAGCTCGGGCGCGGCGGGATGGGGGTGGTGTTCGAGGCCGTCGACGCGGTCCTCGACCGTCGGGTCGCGCTGAAGATCATCTCGCCGCAGCTCGCCGAGGACCCGGCGTTCCGGGCGCGGTTCACCCGCGAGGCGCAGGCCCAGGCGTCGCTGGACTCGCCCTACGTCGTCACCGTCTTCGCGCACGGGGAGATCGACGGGAACCTCTACATCGCGACCCAGCTGGTGCCCGGTGGCGACCTCGGCGCGGTGCTGCGCCACAGCGGGGCGCCGGCGCCGTGGGTCGCGATCAACATGATCGCCCAGGTCGCGAGCGGGCTCGCCGACGCGCACGCGATGGGCCTGGTGCACCGCGACATCAAGCCGGCCAACGTCCTGCTGCGGTTCCGCGAGCACGGCGTGACCGCCTACCTCGCCGACTTCGGCATCGCGCGGCGGATCGACTCCGGCGGGCTGACCACCGAGGGGTCGGCCCTCGGTACCCCGGCCTACATGGCCCCGGAGCTGCACACCGGCGGGCGCCCCTCGCCCGCGAGCGACGTCTACTCCCTGGGCTGCCTGCTCTGGGCGGCGCTCTGCGGCCGTGCGCCCTACGCCGGCACGTCGGACTACCAGGTCGTGACCGCGCACGTGTCGGGCGCGGTGCCGCAGCTGGTCGTGTCGGGCGGGTGGGAGCGCGAGGCCAACCGGATCCTGCGGCGGGCGCTCGCCAAGCGTCCCGAGGACCGCTACCCGACCGCCGCGGCGCTCCGCGACGACCTCCGCGCCCTCGGGCGCCAGCCGGCCCCGCCCCAGGTGCGGGCGGCGTACGACGCCCCGCCCCCGCCCCCGTCCCGGGGGTCGCGGCGGCGGGTCGCGCTCGTCGTCGGCGCGGCCGCCGCGGGGGTGGCCCTGCTGGCGGTGGCAGCGCTCGGCGTCGTGCTCGCCCGCGGCGACGGGCCCTCCGGGGGCGGCGGACCTGCGTCGCCGTCGACGGACGCGCACGGGCTGACCGCGGAGGAGGAGCAGGTCGCTGGCGAGATCGCGCGGGTGCTCGCGGCCAACGGCACGGTGGAGGAGGCCGACGCGGAGTGCGTCGCCCGCGAGCTGGTGCGCAAGCGGGGCGTCGACGGGCTGGTGGACGCCGGGCTGCTCGACGCGGACCACCACGTCGTCGACGCGCCCAGCGGCGACCTGGACCCGGGCGTGCTCGGCGACGTCCTGACCAGCGGCGTCAGCTGCATCCTGGAGTCCTCGCCGTCCGGGTCGGCCTCCTAGACCCTCGTGCGCGGGCCCACGCTCACCGGTCGGCGACCCGCACCAGGCCGGCCACCGTGGCGACGTACGCGGTGCCGTCGGGGCCGAGGTAGATCGACGCGTAGTGGTTGTTCCACTGGATGCCGGTCCCGGTGAGCCGGCTCCAGACCACGCGGCCGGTCCTGATGTCGAGCGCGGTCAGGTACCAGGCGTCGATCAGGTCGCTGCGGGCCGGCTTCGTGTAGGCGTAGACCAGGCCGTTGCCGAGCGACGCCTTGGGCACCGAGGTCGGTGCGGCGACCGTGTCGTTGGTCCAGGCCACCCGGCAGCCGTCGTCGCCGACCATCACCCGCGCGAAGCCGGGCGTGGTCGTGCGGCCGAGCATCGTGGACTGCACGCCGCTGTAGCCGTAGTTGTTCTCGATGATGACCGAGTTGCCCGCCGCCACCAGGCTGTTCTCGGTGGTGCTCGCCCCGTCGGCGAGGACCGGGACCTGGCAGTGCAGCCGGTCGGTGGCTCCGCGGCGGCGGTCGAACACGAGGATCCGGCTGCGCGGGTCGGCGTTGTCGGCGATCACGACCCAGCGGTCGCCGATCAGGGTCGGCGAGGTGCCCGAGCCCTGCGAGAGCATGCCCGGCTTCTGGCGCGTCCCGCGGTCGTAGGTCTCCCGCCAGGTGACCTGCGGGGTGCCGTCGGCGGCGGCGTCGAAGCGGTACATCGCGTGCGTCGTGACCGCGTAGACGCCGCCGGTCTCGTCGCTCGACACGGAGTTGAAGATGCCCTCTCCGGCCGGCAGGTGGAGCGAGCGGATCTCGCCGGTCGCCCGGTCCAGGGTGCCGACGACGCCCTGCTGGCTGAACCACCACAGCCGGCCGCTCCAGTCGACGCCGGTCGCGACCAGGCAGTCGCCGTCGGCGAGCGAGGAGGTCATCGACCAGTCGCGCACGCGGGTGAGCGAGCCGTCGTCGGCGACGGCGACCTCCGCGATCCCGCCGTCGGTCGTCGTGGCGAAGGCGTGGTCGGCCGGGTCGAGGAAGAAGTAGGTCCCGCCGCAGATGTCGGTGAGCGGGTTGGCGCCGCTGGTCAGGTCGCGCTGGGAGACCTGGAGCTCGTCGACGGCGGCGAGGGTGACCGGGTCGATCACCATCATCGTGAAGCCCTCGAGGCCCCCGCACAGGCCGACCAGGCGGCCGTGGGAGTCGAACGCGATCGTGGCGCACTCGCGGATGCCGTAGCTGCGCGAGGTCACCTGCAGGCCGTTGCCGAGCGGCCCGCTGACCCGGTAGGCGTCGGAGCTGTAGGCGTCGTTGTGCATGCTGCTCGTGCCGTTGGGCGACAGGTAGGGGTTCTGCGGGACCGCGGGCGCGGGGAGCGCGTCGGCGGTCGCCGGACCACCCACGAACCGGGGCACGAGGAGGTCGGTCGGCAGCGACGGGATCGGCAGGCCCGGCACGGCCGGGATCGGCGGCAGGTCGGTCGCGTCGGCGGCGACGGTGGGGGCGGCCGGTGCGGAGGGGGCCGTGGCGAGGGCGAGGCCGGCGGCCACGACGACGGCACCGACCTTCGCGAGAGGGAGCACGCGCATCCGCGGAGTGTAGAACGAGTTCTAGTTCTCGCGCGACGGTGTCGTGGGGTCGAGCAGCCACGCGTCGAAGAAGTCGGACAGCTCCGCGCCCGTGCGCCGCTCGATCCAGGCGACGTACTCCTCGCGGGTGGCGGAGCCGTACTCGTGCGTCCGCGGCCACGCCCGCAGGACGTCCAGGAACGCCCGGTCGCCGATCCGCTCGCGCAGCTCCTGCCACATCAGGGCCGGGCCGTAGTAGACGTTGCCGCTGCCGAACTGCGCCGGGTCGTAGTCGCCCGGCGGTCCGGCCGCCTTCCGCTCGGCCGCCTCGGTGCGAGCCCAGCCGTCGATCACCTCGGCGACCGGGACACCGCGGTCCTGCGCCTCCCACATCGCCTGGAGGTACATGGCCATGCCCTCGTTCATCCACATGTCGCGCCAGTCGGCGGGCGTGACCGCGTCGCCGTACCAGTGGTGCGCGAGCTCGTGCACGACCACGTCCCGCGACGTCGCGTAGGGCGTGTCGCCGAGGGTGATCATGGTCTGGCTCTCCATGCCGCTCTCGCCGGGGACGACGAGGATCCCGAGGGTGTCGAACGGGTAGGGCCCCAGCAGGCGCTCGAGCCAGCGCATCGCCCGGGACGCGTACGCCGTCTGGCCCGGCGTCCCCGGCTCGTCGGCCGCGCTCCACACGGTGATCGGCACGCCGTGCACCGGCGGCAGGTCGGTGGCCCGGTAGTCACCGAACGCGATGGTCACGAGGTACGACGACGCGGGGGCGTCGAGGTGCCAGCGGGTGGTGCGGACGCCGTCCTCCTCCTCGCTGGCGGTGAGCGCCCCGTTGGCGACGCCGGTCCACGGCGCGGGCACGGACAGCGTGAAGTCGTAGAAGGCCTTGTCGGCCGGCTGGTCGTTCACGGCGTACCAGGTGAAGGCGCCGTAGGGCTCCTGCAGCGTCCACACCTCGTGGTCGTCGGTCGTGGTCCAGCCGATCCCACCTGCGAAGTCGGGCCGGGTGGACGGCGCGGGGTAGGCCTCGGGCGAGCCGGAGTAGGCCAGCTGCAGGAGGTAGTCCTGGTCCGCCGCCACCGGGTGGTCGACCGAGAGGTCCTTGCCCTCGAGGTCCCACGACGCGTCCGCGCCGTCGACGCTCAGCGAGGAGATGGTGAGGGCGTCGGAGAAGTCGAGCGGGATCCGGTCGGCGTCGTCGGTCGCCCGGAACCGGAGCGTCTCCACGGCGTCGAGCCGGTCCGCCTCGGGCGTCCACGAGACGTCCAGCTGGTAGTGCAGCGCGTCCACGAGCGGGTCGCCGACCTCGGGGTAGACCGAGTCCTCCTCGGTGTCGCTGGTGGCGGCCCGGAGCGCGGCGTCGGAGAGCGGGACGTCCTCGCTCGCCGCGGGGGGCGGCGGTGACCCGCCCGGAGGGGCCTGCGACCCCGGAGCGGTCGTGCTGCAGGCGGTCAGCCCCAGCAGGACGACGCCCCCGACGGCCCGGCCGAGGGCGACGATCACGCGGCGGGCAGGGGTCGGAGCAGACGATGGCACGGGCACGCTCCTACCCCGTCGAAAGTGTGAGATACCCCGCCATCTTGCTGTATCCGGGGGTTGTCCGGTGCGATCCGGCTGCGGACGCTAGGGTTCTCGGGAATTCTGTCTCGTGGTACGCGCCGTAGGGGGAGGGCGGCCGCGAGGGCTCCCGTCCCACATGCTCCCAAGGAGTTACCATGCGCAGACTCGCTGCTCTGTTCAGCCTTCTCATAGCCCTGACTGGCGGCCTCGTCGTCACGTCGACGTCCCCGGCCGCCGCCGGCGACAAGGTCCCGGTGCCCTACGGCATGTCCGCGTTCGGCTTCGGCGCCAAGGTCAAGGGTGGCGACCTGCCGGTCGGGTCCGGCCCGATCGCGCGGGCGATCATCGCCTGCAACAACATCGCCGGCATCTCGAAGTCCAACTCGACCGCCTCGGTCGACCTCCCGGGCCTCGGCACCATCGACGGCGTCGAGACCAAGACGTGGACCCGCAAGAAGGGTGACACCGTCTCGACCTACACCCAGCAGACGATCGCCGACGTCAAGCTGCTGGAGACCGGCGCGGGCACCATCGCGATCACCGCGGTCCAGGCCTGGACCCGTGCCTACCACGACTCGACCGGCTACCACACCGACGCCAGGACCAGCGTCCTCGGCCTCAAGTACACGCCGCCGGTGGGTGCCCCGGTCACCCTGCCGCTGCCCACCCCGGGCCAGCCGATCGTGATCCCGGGTGTCGCCACCATCGGCCTCGGCGGCACGACCCAGGTCCACGGCAAGAACCGCGCGGTCGCGCAGGCCACCGGCCTCCGCGTCCACCTCGACGCCACCAACACGACCGTGGCCGTGGCCCGCGCCGTCGCCCGGATGGGTGAGGCGACCAACGGCGTCTTCGGCGGCATCGCCTACGGCCTGAAGGCCAGCGTGCTCGGCGACATCGTCGGCGTCGGCCAGACCCCGCAGGTGTTCATGCCGTGCGCCGGCACCGACGGCGAGGTCCTCGAGTCCTCGGTCGCCTCGGTCCCGCTGACCGGCGTCCTCGACGCCGGTGTCGCGCGGGTCACCGAGCAGGCCTCCGCGACCCGCAAGGTCGCCAAGGGCTGGGAGCAGGCGGAGATCGCCGACGTCGACCTGCTCGACGGCGCGGTCCACATCGAGGCGATCAAGGCCCGTGCCTTCGTCAAGCGCGAGCGCGGCGTACGCCGCATCGTGCGCAGCGCGAAGGGCACCGGTACGGCGATCATCTCCGTCAACGGCGAGCCCCAGGAGATCCCGCTCGACGGGCTGGAGATCCCGGGCCTGCTCAAGATCGAGACCAACATCGTCAAGAAGCTCAAGGCGGGTCTCCAGGTGACCGCCCTGCGGCTGACGCTGCTCGACGGCTCGGGCGCCGTGGTCGACCTCGGCGTCGCGCGGATGCGCGTGGGGCAGCTGCCTCGCTGATCGGCTGAGCCTTTTCATGCAGGCGCGGGGGGTGGCAATCGTCACCCCCCGCGCCTGTTACTTGCCAGTAGTATTGGGCGGCCCCCGGAGCGCGGACCGCTCTTTGTAGTCTGAGTGCTTCTTGGGGACCAGCAGATCGTCCCTTGCGACCTTGGAGTACGACTTGACTCTCACGCTGATCCTCGGACTGCTGCTGAACGCGGTGATCCTGCCGCTCGCAGCCAGGCGGATCTGGTTCCTCTACCGGCTGATCTCCAGCGGTCAGCCGGCGCCGGACCGGATGGAGAACGTCACCAAGCGCACCGTCGGCGCGGTCGGCACCCAGCTCCGCGAGGTGCTGGGCCAGCGCCGACTGCTGAAGTGGACGATCCCCGGCGTCGCGCACTCGTTCGTGATGTACGCGTTCCTGATCCTCGCCTCGGTCTACGTCGAGGCCTACGGCGCGCTGATCTCGCGCAACCCCGACTGGCACTTCCTGATCCTCGGCACCTGGGGCCCGCTGGGCTTCGTCCAGGACCTCATCGCCGTGCTCTGCCTGGTCGGCATCGTCGCGTTCTACTTCATCCGGGTCCGCAACGAGCCCGCCAAGCTCGGTCGCAAGTCCCGCTTCTCCGGCTCGCACCTCGGCGGCGCGTACCTCGTCCTGTTCATGATCTTCAACGTCATCTGGACGATGTTCCTGTTCCGCGGCGCCGTGGAGGCCCGCGCGATGGGCACCGACGAGGGCTACGGCAAGGCGGCGTTCGTCTCCTACCTGCTCGGCACGGTGCTTCCCGACAGCACGCTGCTCATCGGCATCGGCCTGCTGCTGCACATCGGCGTCATGCTGGTCTTCCTGCTCGACGTGCTGCACTCCAAGCACCTGCACATCTTCGTCGCGCCGCTCAACGTCATGTTCAAGCGGCCCGACGCGCTCGAGCGCGAGGACGGCAAGACCGTTGCGCTGGGCGCCGTGAAGCCGATGATGAACAACGGCAAGCCGGTCACCCTCGACGACGTCGACGACCTCGACGAGGACGCGACGCTCGGCGTCGGCAACATCACCGACTTCAGCTGGAAGGCCAACCTCGACTTCGCGTCCTGCACCGAGTGCGGCCGCTGCCAGTCGCAGTGCCCGGCCTGGAACACCGAGAAGCCGCTCTCGCCGAAGATGCTGATCATGAACCTGCGTGACAACGCGTTCAAGTCGGCTCCCTACCACCTGGCCGACGAGGACAAGCGCGGTTCGCTCGACGCGAGCGTCGTGGCCGAGGCGGAGCGGATCCTGGTCGGCGAGACCGAGGGCGACCCGACCAACCCGAGCGGCGGCGCGGTCATCGACCCCGACGTGCTCTGGTCGTGCACCAACTGCGGCGCCTGCGTCAACCAGTGCCCCGTGGACATCGAGCACATCGACCACATCACCGACATGCGCCGCTACCAGGTGCTCGTCGAGTCCAACTTCCCCTCCGAGCTCAACGGCCTGTTCCGCGGCCTGGAGAACAAGGGCAACCCGTGGAACATGTCCTCCACGGCGCGGATGGACTGGGCCAAGGACCTGCCGTTCGACGTCAAGGTCGTCGGGGACGACATCGAGTCCCTCGAGTCGGTCGACTGGCTGTTCTGGGTCGGCTGCGCCGGCGCCTACGAGGACCGGGCCAAGAAGACGACGCGCGCGGTCGCGGAGCTGCTCGACATGGCCGGCGTCTCGTTCGGCGTCCTCGGCAACGGCGAGACCTGCACGGGTGACTCCGCCCGTCGCGCCGGCAACGAGTTCGTGTTCCAGGGCCTGGCCCAGCAGAACGTCGAGGTGCTCACCGAGGCGAAGGCCAAGAAGGTCGTCTCGACCTGCCCGCACTGCATGAACACGCTCAAGAACGAGTACAAGGAATTCGGGATCGAGCTGGAGGTCATCCACCACACCCAGCTCCTCAACCGGCTGGTCCGCGAGGGCAAGCTGACGCCGGTCAAGGACGGCGAGGGCGCCCACCAGCGGTCGATCACCTACCACGACCCGTGCTTCCTCGGTCGCCACAACCAGGTCTACACCCCGCCGCGCGACCTGCTGCAGATCATGCCCGGCGCGGAGGTCGTCGAGATGGAGCGCAGCGGCGAGCGGTCGTTCTGCTGCGGCGCCGGCGGTGCCCGCATGTGGATGGAGGAGACCCTCGGCAACCGGATCAACGTCGACCGGACCAACGAGGCGGTCGGCACCGGTGCCGACCAGATCGCGGTCGGGTGCCCGTTCTGCCGGGTGATGCTGTCCGACGGGCTGCTCGAGGCCCAGGCCAGCGGGACCGCCCGCGAGGAGGTCGAGGTCCTCGACGTCGCGCAGATGCTGCTCGCGTCGGTCAAGGGCGAGGTCGCCACGCGCGCCAAGCCGGGTGAGAAGGTCTCGGTCGCGACGAAGGCGGATGCGAAGCAGGCGGGGAGCGAAGCGACCGACGCCGAGCCGGCCGCGGGTGACGTCACCGTCACCGAGAACACCGTCACCGAGACCGCCGACGTCGGGCCGGCCGCCAAGGCCTCCGGCGGGACGTCGCTGTTCGACGCCCCGGCCGCGACCGAGGCGGAGGAGGAGAAGCCCGCTGCCAAGGCTGAGCCGTCCGGCGGTTCGCTGTTCGACGCCCCGGCCGCGACCGAGGCGAAGGAGGAGAAGCCCGCTGCCAAGGCGGAGTCCTCCGGTGGCTCGCTGTTCGACGCCGCCCCGGCCGAGCCGGCCCAGTCGGCCGCGCCGGCCGAGGAGAAGCCGGTCTCGACCGGGTCGCTGTTCGACGCCGCGCCGGCCGAGGAGCCGGCTGCCACGTCGGAGCCGGCGCCCAAGCCGACCGAGGAGGCCGTGGTCGACGCCGAGGTCAAGGGCGGCGTCCAGGGGGCACCCCCGGAGAGCGCCTCGGCCGGGAGCGCCGCGCCGTCGGCCGACATCTCGGCGACCGACTCGCTGTTCGACCTCGCCTCGGAGGCGGACGCCGCACCGGCGACGCCCGCCGAGCCGGCACCCGCGCCCGAGCCGGCCGACGAGGCCGAGCCGGTCGAGGAGGAGGCCCGCTCCGAGGAGGCCGCCGTGGTCGAGGAGGCACCGGCCGCCGAGCCGGTCGCCGACGAGCCGGCTGTCGAGGAGCCTGCTGCGGAGGAGAAGCCGGCGCCCGCACCGGCCGCGTCCTCCGGTGACGACAGCGCCCCGCGCACCGACGTGGACATCAACAAGTCGGACTCGCTCTTCGACCTGTGACCCACCAGCGCTGATCCCCCACCGCACCGACCCGGCACGAACTTCGTGCCGGGTCGGCGCGTATTTCGGGTCGGATCGAGCCACGACGGCGTAGAACTGTCGTCGTGACCGACGACATCGCTCGCCTCGCCGAGGAGTACCAGTCCTTCCGCTACCGCCAGAGCCCGCTGTGGGCGCACATGGCGGGGGAGTACTCCGTCGCGGGCTCCTACACCGACGTGAGCCGGGCCGGTGAGGACGCGGCCATCGAGGAGGCGCGCGGCTTCGCGGCGCGGGCGGAGGCCGTCGACGAGTCCGGCCTCGACGAGCAGGAGCGGCTCTCCCGCGCGATGCTCCTCTGGGACGCCACCTCCACCGCGGAGGTCAACGCGCTCCGCACGGCGGAGTACGGCGCCAACCCGATCTTCGGGGCGCAGGCCTCGCTGGGCATGTACTTCCCCAAGCTCTCCCTCCCCACCCGGGAGGTCGCCGAGGCGATGCTCGACAAGCTCGTCGGCATCGCGACGTACTTCACCGACCTCGCCGACCGCCACCGCGACGGCCTCGCCGGTGGCCGGGTGCCGGCGGCGTTCGCCGTCGCCGACACCATCAAGCAGCTCGACGAGTGGCTGGCTTCCCCGGTCGCCGAGGACCGACTGCTCGCGATCGCGCCCACGCCGGAGAAGGTGGACCGGGAGGACCTCCTGGACCGGATGCGCGTCACCATCGAGGACTGGGTGCGCCCGGCGGTGGCGACCTACCGCGCCGTCCTCCACGACGAGGTGATGCCGCGCGGCCGCGACGACGAGCAGGTGGGCCTCCTCTACCTCCCGGGCGGCGAGGAGACCTACGCCACCCTGACCCGCTACTACACGACCACCGCCCTCACCCCGCAGGAGATCCACGAGATCGGCCTCGAGCAGGTGGCCTCCCTCGCCCGGGAGTACGCCGAGCTCGGGCCCGCCGTGGTGGGCACCGACGACGTGCCCGCGATCCTGGCGGCGCTCCGCGACGACCCCGCGCTGCACCACACCGACGGCGACGCGGTCGTCGAGGCGTCGCGCGCCGCCATGGACAAGGCGCGCGGCGTGATGGGGGACTGGTTCGGCCGGCTGCCGAAGTCCGACTGCGACGTCGAGCCGACGACGAGTGGCGCGATCGCCTACTACTTCCGCCCCGCGCTCGACGGCAGCCGCGGCGGCGTCTTCTTCATGAACGTCTCCGAGCCCGAGGGCTGGGGGCGCTACGAGATCGAGTCGACGTCCTTCCACGAGAGCATCCCGGGCCACCACCTGCAGATCGCGATCGCGCAGGAGCTCGACCACCTGCCCGACTTCCGCAAGACGTCGTTCGTGACGGCCTACTCCGAGGGATGGGGCCTCTACAGCGAGCGGCTGGCCGACGAGATGGGGCTCTACGGCTCGCCGCTCGACCGGATGGGCATGCTCGCCGCCGACTCGATGCGCGCCTGCCGCCTGGTGGTCGACACCGGGATGCACGCGATGGGCTGGAGCCGGCAGCAGGCGATCGACTTCCTGCTCGCCAATTCCGAGAAGACGCTGGGCCACGCGACGGCCGAGATCGACCGCTACGCCGTTACGCCCGGACAGGCCCTGTCCTACATGGTCGGCCGCCTCGAGATCCAGCGGATCCGCTCCGCCGCCCAGGCCCGCCAGGGCGACCGGTTCGACATCAAGGCCTTCCACGACGCGGTGCTCGACTCGGGCGCCCTGCCGCTCGGCCTGCTCGCCGAGCACGTCGCCCGACGCCTACCCTGAGCACCCGCCGAGTCGGCTCTTGTGTGCACCTGAACAGTGCCGAGTCGGCTCTTGTGTGCAGGTCGTGCGTGCGCACAAGAGCCGACTCGGCGTAGAAAGAGGCATGGAGTCCTACGCAGCGGGAGAGACCACGACGCCGCTCCTCGAGGAGACGATCGGCCGGAGCTTCGAGCGCACCGTCGCGACGTACCCCGACCGTGAGGCGCTGGTCGAGGTGGCGTCCGGCCGGCGCTGGACCTGGCGCGAGCTCGACCACGCCGTCGACGAGGTCGCCCGTGGGCTGATCGCGTACGGCGTCGCGCAGGGCGACCGGGTGGGCATCTGGGCGCCCAACTGCGCCGAGTGGACCGTCGTGCAGTTCGCGACGGCGAAGATCGGCGCGGTGCTCGTCAACGTCAACCCGGCCTACCGCACGCACGAGCTCGCCTACGCGGTGAACCAGTCGGGGATGCGGATGCTGCTCGCGGCGAGCAGCTTCAAGACCAGCGACTACCGCGCCATGGTCGAGGAGACCCGCGCGGAGTGCCCCCGCCTGGAGCGCGCGATCTACGTCGACACCGACGACTGGGCCGACCTGGTCGCCGCCGGCCGGGAGCAGCCGGCCGACGTCGTCGACCGCCGCGCCCACGACCTGCGGCCCGACGACCCGATCAACATCCAGTACACGTCGGGCACCACCGGCTTCCCCAAGGGCGCCACGCTGAGCCACCGCAACATCCTCAACAACGGGTTCTTCGTGACCGAGCTGATCGGCTTCACCGAGGAGGACCGGCTGTGCATCCCGGTGCCCTTCTACCACTGCTTCGGGATGGTGATGGCCAACCTCGGCTGCGCGACCCACGGCTCGACGATGGTCATCCCCGGGCCCGGCTTCGAGCCCGGCGCGACGCTGGGCGCCGTCGCCGACGAGCGCTGCACCGCGGTCTACGGCGTGCCGACGATGTTCATCGCGATGCAGAACCACCCGGACTTCGCGGGCTTCGACCTGTCCTCGCTGCGGACCGGCATCATGGCCGGCGCCGTCTGCCCGGTCGAGGTGATGAAGCGCTGCGTCAACGAGATGCACATGAGCGAGGTGTCGATCGCCTACGGCATGACCGAGACGTCGCCGGTGTCCTGCCAGACCCGCCGGGACGACGACCTCGACCGCCGCACGGCGACCATCGGGCGGGCCGCGCCGCACGTCGAGATCAAGATCGTCGACCCGGTCACCGGCGAGACCGTCGAGCGCGGCGAGCCCGGGGAGTTCTGCACCCGCGGCTACTCGGTGATGCTCGGCTACTGGGAGGACGAGGAGAAGACCCGCGAGGCGATCGACGCCGACGGCTGGATGCACACCGGCGACCTCGCCGTGATGCGCGAGGACGGCTACTGCAACATCGTCGGCCGGATCAAGGACATGGTCATCCGCGGCGGCGAGAACATCTACCCGCGCGAGATCGAGGAGTTCCTCTACACCCACCCCGACGTGGAGGACGTGCAGGTGGTCGGCGTACCCGACGAGAAGTACGGCGAGGAGCTCTGCGCCTGGGTCCGGGTGCGCGCCGGCGCCGAGCCGCTCGACGCCGACCGGGTGCGGGAGTTCGCGAGCGGGAAGCTGGCGCACTACAAGATCCCGCGCTACGTGCTGGTCGTGGACGAGTTCCCGATGACCGTCACCGGCAAGATCCGGAAGGTGCAGATGCGCGAGGAGTCGGCCAAGGTCCTCGGGCTGTCGTGAGGGAGAGCGGGGAGCATCGGATCAACCGGCTTCATCGAAAGCTCCCCAGTTCAGGTCGTGCGGGCAGGTGGGACACGCATGCGGGGTCCCCGGCCAGCCGCGCCGGCGGAGGAGGCGGGCCATCGTGAAGGCGGTGGCACACGAGGTCGCGAACACGAGGCGATAGCCGAGGCGGACCGTGTCGACGTCGTCGACGGCTGCGTCGAGGTCCCGCTCGAGATCGCGGTCCCTCTCCTCGGCGGACGAATGACCGAGCCGGCCGTCCAGCTCGACGACCTGGCGCCAGCGCGGACGCTTCCCGCCGTAGAGGACGTCGCGGAACATGCGCCGGCCGTCCGGCGCCACTGCCTCGACCTGACGCAGGCCGCGCGGCAGACCGTGCGGCCGCTCGACGAGCGTCAGGTAGCCGTGCTCGAGGACCGAGCAGGTCCCCTCCGCGATGTCGTCCAGGACGCCCGCCAGCCAGTCGCGACGGTGCAGCCACGCCAGCGAGTCCAACCGCGCTCGGAGGCGATCGGCCGTCGTACGCCGGCCGCCGCAGGCGTCGGCCAGCACGGCGATCGAGCGGAGGTCCGTGGGAGCCCGGTCGGCGAGGTCGATAATCGCGTCCTCGTAGCGCATCCGCGGTGGGCTCAGGTTCCACTGGACCGCGTCCCTCATCCGGCGCAGCCGCCGCACGCGGACCCCGTCGGGCACCGTGACCCTGCGGGAGTGTGCGACCACGATCTCGATCGGCCCGTCGTCCGCCCCAGGGCGACCGGGACCCTCGTGCGCTCGCCGCGCTGACGCGCCGGCGAGGGCGGCAGGCCAGCACGCGAGAACCGCGGCCCACGCCCGCTGCCGCCATGTCTGCGGGCCGGTGTGGTTGACGTAGACGCCCGGGTGCACCGGCGTCCACTCGTGGCGGCGGAGCTTCCGCGCCACGTCGGTCGCGGTCCACCCGGCGGCGAGAGCCTGCCGGCGGCTGATCACGCCGTCCTGCAGGTCGAGGAGGTGGTCGATGTCCATGCGGGAGCCGTGCCCGACCTCCGGCCGCGTCAACCACGGGCGCTGGCAGCCTGTGGACAGGAGCGCTCGGAACCCCGGGTGGGGAGGATTCGGTGAACCTGGTTCATCGAATCCTCCCCGGTTTCGCCGGATCGGGAACCGACCGAGCGGCCTCCCCGGTCACACTGGTGACCGACAAGGAGCCCGATGGACTTCAGCACCTACGTCGCCCAGCGGCGAACCCGGCTGGTGCGCACCGCCGTGCTGCTCGGCTGTCCGCGCGGCGACGCGGAGGACATCGTCCAGACCGCCCTGCTGCGGTGCTACCGCTCGTGGCGGCGGGTCAGTCGTGCCGACAACCCGGACGCCTACGTGCACCGCGTGCTCGTCACGACGCTCATCGACGCGCGCACCCGCCGGTGGAACGGCGAGCTGCCGACCGACGACCTGCCCGAGCCGCGCCCTGCCGATGACGCGGGGTGGGCGAGCGGGATCGCCGTACGCCGTGCGCTCGCCGCGATGTCGCCCGACCACCGCGAGGTGCTCGTGCTCCGCTTCTGGGCCGACCTCTCCGAGCGCGACACCGCTGTCGCGCTGGGTGTCGCCCCGGGCACGGTCAAGTCCCGGACCGCCCGCGCCCTGAGGGCGCTCGCACCCCTCGTGGAGGCCCCCGATGCCCACTGAGCCCACTGAATCTACGGAGCCCTCGGAGCACGACGCCCGCGACCTGCTCGCCCGCGCGGCCGCGACCATCGACGTCGACGAGGTCGCACCGCTGACCCTCACCGGACTGCCGGAGCCCGACGGCCGCCGGTGGCCGCTGCTCGTCGCCGTCGCCGCAGCCGTCGTCCTCGTGCTCGGCGGCGGGTGGTGGGTCGCGACCCAGGTCGGCACCCACGGCGGCACAGCCGCTCCCGCCGACGCTGACGGCTCACCCGCCGAGACGGCGCGCGTCTACGACGCCGGCCAGATGCCGTCGCTCCTCGGCTACACCGAGGGCGAGGCCCGGACCCTGCTCGAGGACGCCGGCGTGGACGTCCGGGTCCGGGCGGAGCGCGACGGGTGCAACGTCGCGGGCACGGTGGTCGGAGCGGACACGCCGGTCGGCGACCGGCTCCGGCCGGGCACGACCGTCACCATGTTCGTGGTGAAGCCGCGGAAGGTGACCGACTGCGTCGGGGAGCCGGACTGGGCGACGATCTGGGACCTGGTGCGCTTCGCCCGCGGGCTCGGGGGGCCGCCCGTGCTCGCGCCCGAGGTGGAGCTCAGCCTGGAGCGCCCGGACCTCGACCCGGTCGCCGGAGCGACCCGCACCCGGGACGAGCTCGCCGACCCGGACGGGTGGACGATCTGCGGAGCCGACGGCATGTGCCACTCCCCGCTCGCGGGCCTCGAGCAGATGCTGACCGACCCCGCGATCTGGGCCTACGCCGGCACCCCGACGCTCTCGGTGTCCCAGGGACCGGGCTGCCTCGTCGGCCACCGCGGCGGGTGGTTCTCCTACGACTGGACCTACCACCTCTCGGTCGAGGTCCCGGTGGACGGGATCTCCTGCCCCGCCACGTCGCTGCTGGTCGGCACCGACGACCAGGGCCGGATCGACGCGGTCGAGCTGCGTCTCCCGCCGCAGGGCGCCGACGTCTCCGAGCCGCAGCTCGAGACGACGCTGAGCCGGCTGAGCGCCGCCGCGCAGCTCGCCCGCTGGGCACGCGGCCACGGGTCGGCTCCGCACTTCGCCGACCGGGTGCGTGACCTCACCCGGGGCGCGTCGCAGGCGTGGATCGACGACCCCGCCAGCCTGGCGAGCTGGACCTGCGCGGACTGCGCCCTCGGGGTCTTCCCGATCCCCGCGGACCAGAAGCTGGTGCCGAGTGCGGGCCGCTCGACCTGTCCTGACGGCGGTCCGGTACCCAGCGACTACGCAGGGTCGGCCGACGACGTGGTGACGCTCGGCGTGCCCGAGCCGCGGACCTGCGACGTCGGTGCGGCGCTCGAGCTCTGGATCGACCAGGACGGCCGGATCTACGCGGTCGACGCCGTCGCGACGCCGTACTGACATCATCGCGCCCTTGACATGACGTCATTGTGACGTCATAGTGATGCACATGGACATCACGCCGTACGTCGAGAACCTCCGCCGGGACCTGCTCGCGGCCGCCGAGGGGATCAGTGACGAGGCCCGGCAGGTCGCCGAGCGCCTCGGGTTCGCCCTCGACCCGTCGGCGCGGCTGGCGTTGATGGAGGCGATCAGCCAGGCGGCGGCGGAGATCACCGCCGCGATGTCCAGCGGCAGCGTCGACGTGCGTCTCTCCGGGCGCGACCTCGACTTCGTCGTCGACGCCGGCGCGCCGACGCCGACGGCGCCCCCCCAGCCCCCCGCGCCGCCGCTGCCGCCGCCCCCGCCGGGCGACGAGGAGGGCCTGGCCCGGATCACCCTCCGGCTCCCGGAGTCGGTCAAGGGCAAGGCCGAGGACGCCGCCGCGGCCGCCGGCCAGTCGCTCAACACGTGGCTGGTCAACCTGGTCCGCACCGCTACCCGCGACGCCGCCATCCACGTCGACGTCGACCTGTCCAACATCCCGTTCGGGGGCGACTTCCCGTTCGGCAGCAAGCGTGGGAACCGCCGGATGACCGGCTGGCTCTGACACCACGACGACCCCCAGGAGACAGCATGAGCACCACCCACCCGGTCGAGCGCGGCTTCGACACGCCCCGCCCGATCGACCTCTACGTCGAGAACGGCAGCGGCTCGGTCCGCATCGCCGCCGCCGACACCCAGCGCACCACCGTGCACGTCGCGGGCAAGGACGCCGAGCAGGTCGTCATCACCCAGGACGGCGACAGCGTCACGGTCGTCGCGCCGAAGGTCCGCGGCTTCTTCGGCCTCGACCACAAGCTCGACATGGAGGTGTCGGTGCCGAGCCACAGCCGGGTCGTCGTCAAGACCGGCAGTGCCGACATCGACGTCACCGGCGTGGTCGGGTCGAGCAAGGTCAAGAGCGGCTCCGGCCAGGTCGACCTCGACGTGGTCGGCGACGTCGCCGTGGTCGACACCGGCTCCGGTGACATCCACATCAACGAGGCACGCGCCGAGGTCCGGATCCGCAGCGGCTCCGGCGACGTCACCATCGACGCCGCCGCAGCAACGACCGCCGTCTCGACCGGCTCCGGCGACGTCGAGGTGAGCCGCGTCGCGGGTCCGCTCGCGGTGAAGACCGGCTCCGGCGACCTGGAGGTCGGCGAGGCCAGCGGCGACGTCACGATGACGACGGGCTCCGGCTCCACCGTGATCCGTACGGCGCACCGCGGGCGCATCACCAGCAAGGGCGCCTCCGGCGACGTCCGGATCGGCATCCCCGCCGGCACCCCTGTGTGGACCGACATCAAGACCGTCACCGGTCAGCTGACCTCCTCGATCGAGGGCGTCGGCGAGCCCGAGCCGGGCGCAGACAGTGTCGAGCTGCGGGCCACGACCGTGTCCGGCGACGTCGTCCTCGTCCCGGCCTGATCCGCGCCCGGACCGATGATTTCACGCCAGCAGCGCTGTCGGTGGTCACTGCAAGAGTGGTCATCAGCAGCCGCCACCAGCACACCCCGGGAGGAGGAACCGACCATGATCGATCCGTCCACCGAGCTCCGGGTGCGGCAGGAGATCGCCGACCGGGTCGCGCGGGCGAGCCGCCGCCGCCTGGAGGCCCGGGCCAAGTCCGCGCGCAGGACCCGCCGGGCCGGGCTCGACGCGCTGTAGGTCTCGTGACCTGATCTATCCGTGACCCCGGTCACGACTCCCTCGTTGCCTCTCCGGAGCCAACGAGGGAGACCCATGAACCACCGCCTGTCCGCGCGCCTGCTCGGCGCCACCGCGACCGCCGCCGTCCTCATCGCCGGGCTCACCCTGCCCGGCGGGCCGGCCGAGGCGGCTCCCGCGCCCGCTGCCGAGCCCGCCGCGCCGGCAGCGGCTCCCCGCGCCGCCGGCTGGACCCCGCGCCCCGAGCAGTACCCGGGCACCGTGACCCGCACCGACCTGGTGATCCCGATGAGCGACGGGGTCAAGCTCCGCGGCGACCTCCAGCTCCCCGCCGACGCGGACGGGACGGCGATCGACCGGCCGTTCCCGGTCATCGTCACGATCACCGCCTACAACAAGACCGTCCTGTCGAACGGTGCCGGCTCCACGCTGGCCGGGGGCGACCCTGCCTACCTCGTCAAGCGCGGCTACGCCCAGCTGACCGTCGACGCCCGCGGCACCGGCTCATCCGGCGGCCAGTGGGCCGCGTTCTCCGCGCGCGAGGACAAGGACGCCGGCGAGGTCGTCGCCTGGGCCCACCGCCAGTCCTGGAGCACCGGCGAGGTCGGCATGACCGGCGCGTCGTACATGGGCATCAGCCAGCTCTTCGCCGCGGGCAACCACCCGCCGGGCCTCAAGGCGATCTTCCCGCAGGTGCCCGCCGCCGACGTCTACCGCGACGTCGTCGCCTCCGGTGGCCAGATCGACGTCGGGTTCATCCCGCTGTGGCTCGGTCTGGTCACCATGACCGGCCTGATCCCGCCTGCCTACACCGCGACCGCGCCGCAGGACGGCATCGCCACCCTCCTCGAGCACCTGATGGCGGGCGGGTCGTTCACCGCGCCGCTCAGCCTCGACGCACTCAGCGGCGGCAGCGCGGCGTACGACGGCCCGTTCTACCGGGAGCGCTCGCCGATCGAGGTCCTCGACGACGTGACCGTGCCGACCTTCCTCGTCGGCGGTGAGTACGACCTCTTCCAGCGCGGCACCCCCCTCGACTTCGAGGAGCTCCAGTCCAACGGCGCCCCGGTCAAGATGATCCTGGGTCCGTGGGACCACCTCGAGGGGTCGTCGGGCGCCGCGGTCGGCGACGCCGGCTACGGCAGCCTCCAGGAGCTCCAGCTGCGCTGGTTCGACCACTGGATCAAGGGCCGGGACACCGACCTCGACCGGATCGCCCCGGTGACCTACTTCGAGCAGGGCACCGACCGCTGGGTCCGCACCGGCAAGTACGTCGACGACGACCTGCGTGCCCGCTCCTACGCGCTGTCCGGCACCTCGACCATGGGCGGCGGCGCGGGTGACCTGCGGCTGTCGAAGCCCGACGCCGGTACGTCGACCCTGCTCCCGCTCCCGGTGTCCGGCCTCTGCACCCGCTCGGCCAACCAGTGGACCGCCGGGATCATGAACACGATCTGGCCGCAGAACCCCTGCCTGAACGACAACAACCTCAACGACCTGTCCGGGCTGACCTTCCAGACCGCACCGGTGGCCCAGCAGGTCCGGTTCCAGGGCCCGATCAACGCGCACCTGTTCGTCTCGACGGCCGCGGGCGACGGCATGCTGTCGGTCGCGGTCGAGGACGTCGCGCCCGACGGCACCGTGCACCGGATCACCGGCGGCTGGCAGGTCATCTCCCAGCGCAGGCTGGTGAAGTCGCGGTCGCGCTACCTCGACGGCCAGCTGATCCAGCCCTGGCACCCGTTCACCAAGGAGGCGAAGCAGCCGCTCGCCGCCGGCCAGGTCGCCCCGGTCGACGTCGAGGTCTTCCCGACCGGCGCCGCGATCCAGCCCGGCCACCGGCTGCGCGTCACGATCCAGGGCTACGACGTCCCGCACCTGCTCGCCCCCGTGACCGACCTCGTCACCCAGGCCCTGCCGATCACGCTCTACACCGGCCCCGAGCACCGGTCGGTGATCACGCTCCCCGTGCGCTGACCGTCAGCCGACCTCGTGCCGGTGCGCGACCTCCAGGATCCTGAGGGAGGGCTCCGCGCCGACGCTCGCGAACAGTCGCGGCGCCGCGGGCGGCTCGCCGCTCGCCCGCATGGCGTCGAGGGCGGCGCGGTCACGCCAGAGCGTCTGGATGCGCCAGCCGTCCGTCCCGCGGAGCAGCTCGGTGCGCAGCAGCCCGTCCGGCGTCGGCTCCTCCAGCAGCCGGTCGAACCCCCGGAGCAGCTCGTCCTCGCGGTCGGCTGCCACGACCGCGAAGACCTCGGTGAGCACCTGCGTCATGACCCGAGTGTGGCGCCGGCCGCGGCTGCCGCCAAGGGGCGGGGCGGCCCACCGCGACTCGACAACTAGAACTCGTTCTAGTTGGATGACCCCTCATGGGCACCTACGTCGTCACCGGTTCGGCCTCGGGCATCGGCGCGGCGGTCGCCGCGCGGCTCCAGAAGGACGGGCACCGCGTCCTCGGGGTGGACCGTGCCGACGCGGAGGTCACCGCCGACCTGTCGACCGAGGAGGGCCGGGCGGCGGCGATCGCGGACCTGCGCCACCTGGCGTCCGACGGCCTGGCCGGGATCGTCCCGTGCGCCGGCCTCGGCCCGGTGACCGGGCTGGACCCGGCCACCATGGTGTCGGTCAACTACTTCGGCGCCGTCGAGCTGGTGAAGGGGCTGCACCGCCTGCTCTCCGACGGGAGCGCGGTGGTCTTCCTGTCGTCGAACTCCGTCACCTCCCAACCCGGCTGGAACGCCGACGTCGCCGCGGCCTGCCTCAAGGGTGACGAGGCCGCGGCCCGGAAGGTCGCCGCGGAGAGCGAGCCGGTCCACGTCTACCCGGCGACCAAGGCGGCCGTCGCCTACTGGGCGCGACGCGAGGGCGTGAAGCCCGAGTGGGGCGGCGCCGGGATCCGGCTCAACGCCGTCGCGCCGGGACTCATCGAGACGCCGATGAGCGACGCGATGAAGGCCGACCCCAAGCTCGGCGTCTTCGTGAAGGCCTACCCGTCGGCGATCGGCCGCGGCGGCCGGCCGGAGGAGATCGCCGACCTGATCGCCTTCCTGCTGTCCCCGGAGGCCAGCCTGCTCGTCGGCTCGGTGGTCTTCGCCGACGGCGGCACCGACGCGCTGCTCAACCCGCTCGCCCCCAAGGGCAGCGACATCCCCAAGATCGCGCTCGGGCTGATGGACAAGCTCTCCAGCGGCATCGCGCTCGCGCGCTCCCTGCGCCGCCGCCGCTGACCCGGTCCTAGATCTTGGTCCGGTGGAAGTTCTGGTAGGACCGCGACGGGGTCGGTCCACGCTGCCCCTGGTAGCGCGAGCCGTACTTCTCCGACCCGTAGGGGTGCTCTGACGGCGAGGTCAGCCGGAAGAAGCAGAACTGCCCGATCTTCATCCCCGGGTAGAGCTTGATCGGCAGCGTCGCCACGTTCGCCAGCTCCAGCGTCACGTGCCCGGAGAACCCCGGGTCGACGAACCCCGCCGTCGCGTGCGTCAGCAGGCCCAGCCGGCCGAGGCTCGACTTGCCCTCCACGCGCGCCGCGATGTCGTCCGGCAGCGACACCACCTCGTACGTCGACCCGAGCACGAACTCGCCCGGGTGAAGGATGAACGGGTCGTCGCCCTCCGGCTCGACCATCCGGGTCAGGTCGGACTGGTCGGCGGCGGGGTCGATGTGCGGGTACTTGTGGTTCTCGAAGACCCGGAAGAAGCGGTCGAGCCGCACGTCGATCGACGACGGCTGCAGCATCGCCGGGTCGTAGGGGTCCATGGCGATCCGCCCGGCGTCGATCTCGGCGAGGATGTCGCGGTCGCTCAGCAGCACGGAGGCACCCTACCGGGACCGCAGCCGCGCCTCGGGGTGACAATGGCCGGCGTGACATTCCAGAAGTACGTCGCCCTCGGAGACTCCTTCACCGAGGGCGTCGGTGACCCCGACCCGACGCGCCCCAACGGCTGGCGCGGCTGGGCGGACCGCGTGGCCGAGGCGCTGGCGGCCGGCCAGCCGGACTTCGGCTACGCCAACCTCGCGATCCGCGGGCGCAAGCTGCCCGCCATCATCGCCGAGCAGGTCGAGCCGGCCCTCGCGCTGCAGCCCGACCTGGTCACCATCCACGGAGGCGGCAACGACGTGCTGCGGCCGAAGGTCGACCTCGACGCGCTCGCGGCGTCGTACGACGAGGCGGTCGGCCGGCTCGCGGCGACCGGTGCCCAGGTGGTCATGTTCACCATCGCCGACCCGGGGTCCAACCCGGTCTTCCGGCTGATGCGCGGTCGCATGGCGATCTTCAACGAGTGGGTGCGCGAGATCGCCGACAAGCACGGTGCGCTCGTGGCCGACATGTGGCGGATCCGCGGCTGGGAGGTCGCCCAGGTGATGGACGAGGACCGGCTGCACCTCAACCCGGTCGGGCACCAGGCGGTGGCGATCGAGGTGCTCGACGTGCTCGGGATCGCGCACCCGCTGGTGCCGCTGCCGATGCCGGAGCTGCAGGTCCTGGCCCGGCGCGAGCAGCGTCGCGCGGACCTGCAGTGGGCCCGCACCCACCTGGCCCCCTGGGTGCAGCGCCGGCTCACCGGACGGTCCTCCGGCGACGGGGTCGAGCCGAAGCGTCCGGTGCTGGCACCGATCACCGTTCCCGCCACCTGATCGGGTAGCATCCACAGCGCGTCCCGAGGACGCACGCGGATGTAGCTCAGTTGGTAGAGCGTCAGCTTCCCAAGCTGAATGTCGCGAGTTCGAACCTCGTCATCCGCTCCGATTCAGCCGTAGAAGCCGGACTCGGCGTCGGCGTCGTCGCTGATGGTGTCGGCGTCGGTGCCCTGGGGGCCGGGCTCGTCCTCGCCGTCCAGGCCGTCGTCCTCGTCGCTGTTCAGCCGCTCGCCCTGGGGCGGCTCCTGGGTGTGCGGGGTCACGGCGGTCGAGGAGTCGCCGTACTCCTTCTGCTGCTGGATCTTCTCCACCTCGGGTTCGCTGCTGTGGGTCATGCGACGGGCAGTACCCGTCCCGCGCCGGAGGACCCGGGGGCGCCGTACCCTCGCTGCGTGGAGTTCACCGGGATCCCTGTCGCCGCGCTCGACTTCTACGACGACCTCGAGGTCGACAACACCAAGTCGTTCTGGGAGGCCCACAAGGCGGTCTACGCCGAGTCGGTGCGAGGGCCGATGGTCGCCCTCACCGACGCGCTCGCCCAGGAGTTCGGCGAGGCGAAGGTGTTCCGGCCCTACCGCGACGTGCGGTTCGCGAAGGACAAGACTCCGTACAAGACGCACCAGGGCGCCTTCGTGGCGGCCGGCCCGGCGACCGGGTGGTACGTCGAGGTGTCCGCGCCGGGCGTCCGGGTGGGTGGCGGCGTCTACGACGCGTCGGGCCCGCGCCTCGCGGCGATCCGGGAAGGCATGGCCGACAAGCGCGCGGGCGCCGTGCTCGAGCGGATCCTGCGCGACCTCGGCACCGGCGGGTTCGAGGTGACGGGGGAGCGGCTCAAGACCGCTCCGCGTGGCTACGACAAGGACCACCCGCGCATCGAGCTGCTCCGCATGAAGCAGGTGCTCGGGATGAAGCGCTACGGCTTCGAGCCCTTCGTGCACACCGCCGAGCTGCTCGACCGGGTCCGGGACGACTGGCGCCGCCTCCGCCCCCTCGTCAGCTGGCTCACCGAGCACGGGGGCTGACCGACGTACCCACCGTCCGGCACCCGAAATCGGTTGAAGAGGGTGCCGTTTGCCGGGTACGTCGGGACGGGCGGGCGTCAGGCCTTCGTGAAGGTCGCCATCGTCCGCTCGGGCTCCCAGAACGCCTTCATCGACCGCACCCGGCCGTCGTCGTCGACGACGTAGACCATGATCAGCTCGGTCGTGGTGTGGCTGCCGTCGGGGAACGACGTCCGGATCCGGCCGATGTTGGCGCAGGTGTTGCTCTCGGGATTCGCGAAGGAGTCGTAGATCTCGAACTCGAACTTCGCGATCGGGGCGATCGCCTTCTCCCAGAACGCCGCGATGCCCGCGTGGCCGTGGTGCCCGGCGCCCTCGGGGTCGAACATCGAGCGACCGACCGGGTCCTCGAGCACGCAGTCCTCGGCGTACACCGTCAGCCACTCCTCGAGGTCGCCCTTGGCGACGGCGGAGTAGGACCGCTGCGACGCCGCGCGGGCGGGGTGCGGGTCGTTCGGCGCGGTCCACGTGATGGCGTCGGAGGTGATCATGGCGGGATCGTACGCCGATTACTAGAACATGTTCTAGTGACGCACGTCGCGTCGAGCGGTCGTCGTCGGGTCACGCGGGGTTCACGATCTGCTCATCCACCCCCGCCAGGCTGGCGCCATGGCCAAGAAGCGCAAGGCGTTCGTCCACGTGGGCGTCCCCGGTGCCGGCGACATCATCGAGACGGCGCTGGTCCGCCACCGTGACGCCCTCGCCGAGCTGGGCGTGAAGGCGCTCGCGAAGTCGACCGACGAGTCGTTCCTCGCCGCCGTCGAGATCCTGCGGGACCACAAGGCCTGGGGCTTCCACCGCTCTGAGGTCGAGGGGAAGTGGGCCGCGGTCTACCGACGGGCGCTCAAGGGCAACGGCACGGTGGTCTTCAGCCAACCGCTGCTCGCGACCGCGACGCCGGAGCAGATCGACCTCTTCCTCGACGGCCTGGCCGGCTTCCAGGTCCACGTCGTGGTCACCGACGCGCCGGGCGCCGACCTCGAGGACGTGCTCGCCCGCTGGGGCGCCGCGGTGCGGAAGCCGGAAAGGCTCCACCTGGTCGAGCTCGACGGCAAGGGGCCGAAGGCGGCCTGGAAGGCGTTCGGCAGGGTCGCCGGCTTCGGTACTGCGTCCCTCGGGCTCGACGACGTGCCCGAGCCGGTGGCCGTGCGGGAGCTGCGGTCCCTCGACGACGCCCGCCGCGAGATCGAGCGCCTCACCCGCCGCAACGACTGCCTCGAGCACCGGCTCGCCGACGTCGACCGCAAGCGGCGCAGGCTCAAGCGGCGGCTGGCCGCCTGAGCCGCCCGCTCAGCCGACGTTCACCGTGAGCGCGGCCGCCGCCGACGCGGCATACCCCGTCACGGCGTTGACCTTGACCGTCCAGGTGCCGCTGGCCTTCGGGTAGACCCGCACGGAGTAGGTGCCGGAGGTGGTGGTCGTCGCGGAGGTCACCAGCACCGGCGTGGCGGTCCCGGTCTGGAAGTAGACCGACACCCGCACCCCGCCCGCCGGGGCCGTCGTGCCGTTGTAGGTCTTGGTGACCGACCCGGAGAGGGCGACCGAGCCGCCCGCGGCGACGGTCGAGGCCGACGCCGTGGACGTGACCGCCGTCGTCCACGTGCCCGCGGTGACCGGGCCGACGACCTGCGACGCCGCCGGCTGCCCCGTGACCCCGGCGAACCTCACCGACAGCGTCCCGGTCACCCGGAGCGCGGGGGAGGCGGCGAACGTGCCGCTCGCGGTGGTCGTCGCCGAGCCGATCATCACGGCCGTGCCGCCGGCCGGCGTCACGTAGATGCCGACCGTCTTGCTGGCGAGCGGCGTGGTGGTCCCGCCCGCGACCCGGGCGAGCGTCCCGGTGACGCGAACCTTGTCGCCGTACCCGACGTCGGTCCGGTCGACGGCGCCGGTGATCGCCGTGTCGGGGAGCGTGACCGTGACGGAGCCGGCGGAGGCGGTGGCCCCGGCGTACCCCGCCGACGCGGTCAGCGCCACCGAGAGCGTGCCGCTGGCCGTCGGCTTGACGATCGCCGCGTAGCTGCCGTCGGCCGCAGTGCGCACGGTGGTGAGGCTGACGACCGTGCCGCCCGGCTTGGTCAGCCGCACCGCCAGGGAGACGCCCGAGGCGGGCACGGCCGTGCCGGCGGCGGTCGCGGTCAGCTGGCCGGAGACCGTGACCGGGTCGCCGTAGTAGATGCCGGTCTTGTCCGCGGTCGCGGTCAGCGAGGTCGCGCAGGTGGCCGGTGCGGCGACGACCGTGGCGGGCCCGCCGGCGGCGTACGTCGTCACGGCCGTGGTGCGGGCCTTGTAGGACGTGCTGACGGTCGCCGCCTGGGTCGTGGTCGCGGTGCCCACGGCCGTGGAGAGCGCCGTGCCCGCGGTCGCCGGAGCGGTCATCGTCGCCGTCTGCTTGGTGAAGGACGTCGTCAGGCCCTTGACCGGCTGGCCGCTGGCCGTGTCCAGCACCGTCGCCTTCAGCGGGAAGCCCGCTCCCGTGCAGACGGCCGCGGTGCCACCGTCGGCCGGCTGCTGCCCCGCGGCGCCGAGGCTCACCGTGACCGGGCGGGCGCTGCCGCTGGCGAAGGTCAGTGGGCTGGTGACCGTCTTCGTGGCGCCGGTCGAGTCGACCAGGGTCGCGGTGACGCTCGTCGAGGTGGTCGTGGTGGCGTTGCAGGTGACGTCGGTCTGCACCTCGGTGGGGGTGCTGAACGTGCAGTCGGAGCGGGCCGAGGTCCACTTGACCGACGTGAGCGTGCGACCCGTCGGCAGGGCGGGCGCGACCGAGGCCTGCGTCGCGAGGCCCGGCACCGCCGGGTTGTTGACCGCGATCGTGGCGCCCAGCGTCGTCGGCGAGCCGAGGGTCCCGCCGCCGGTGCCGTCGCCGCCCCCGATGAGGAACCGGGAGTCCGCGGCGTTCCAGTGCCCGTCGAGGTAGCTCCCGGGGTCCGGGTAGGTGGAGAAGTAGTCGTCGTTGGAGCAGTCGTAGAAGTACTCCCGGTTGGACGGGCAGATCTGCACCATCGCGTGGTTGCCGCCGTCGGCGTAGCACATCGTGTCCGACTCGTCCCAGCAGTGACCGGCGCTGGTGGAGTGGGGCGCCGTGTTCTGCACGCCGCCCAGCGTGTGCAGCAGCTCGTGGGCCTCGACCGAGTGCTGCGAGGTGCCGTCGCCGAAGCCCCAGCAGCCGGAGTCGATGCGCGCGTACTGCGCGTAGGAGCCGTTGTTCGGGTTGGCCTGGGTCTCGGTGTCGCCGCCGTACATGGTGGCGACGCCGCACAGGGTCGTGGCGTCGGTCCACATCAGGTACTTGCGCGCCGGGCTCGTGTAGCCGAGTGCCTGGACCGCGGAGATCGTGGCGTTGAAGGACGTCATCGAGCCGTTGGGCACGGTCACGTTGAGCACCTTCGCCACGCAGCCCCCGCCGCCGGGCTCGGTCACGAAGCGGACGTGCCGCACGCCCCCGGTCAGGGCTGCCGACCGGTTGATGACGTCGTCGACGCCCGCGGCCCACAGCTGGAAGCTGGACTGCAGCGCGGAGTAGCGGTTGGTCGAGCCCGCCTCCACGACGTACATCGCCTGGACCCGGTAGCCCGACGTCCCGTCGCCGTCGCAGGGGACCGACGGGCTGGAGACCGCGACGTTCTGGGGCGCGGCGACACCGAGCTCCTGGGCCGCCTCGTAGGCCTGGGCACCGGCGCCGACGCGGTCCTGGAGCTCTGCCGTGGAGACGTGCTCGTGCGGGTCGACGCCTGGCGGCGCGACGTCCTCGTGCGCGCAGGCGCCCGGCGCGACCATGGCGAGCTCGCCGGCGCCCGGGCACCGGCTCGGGTAGCGGGGCGACTCCGGCAGCGAGACCAGCGCGAAGCCGATCAGCAGGGTCGCGAGGACCAACGAAATGAGCGGCCGTCGGATCGCCACGGCGTCACCTTCCTGGCAAGGCCCTCCGACGGCGTCCGTGCCACCGGTGCGTCACGCAGGGACGCGCGGCCGATAGGTCACGCTTCGGCAGCCCGGCGACCCACCTGAGGGGTCAGCGTGCAGGTCGGGCCGATGGTCCCGGTGCCCCTTGGGCTGGCCGCCAGCGTTGCTCGCGCTCGGCCCTAATGAGGCTGCCAGGCGTCCTCGTCGGCCGTGCGGGCCGTGACCGTGTCGGGCAGCTGGCCGTCGGCCAGGCCCTGGATGCTCACCTGCTCGAAGACCTCGCGCAGCGAGCGGCGCGCGGCGATCCAGACGAGCTGGAGCACCTGAGCCGACTCGTTGTAGCTGACCGCCTCCGGCCGCAGCCCGTAGACGGAGACCAGCGGGCCGTCGACGGCGCGGATCACGTCGGCGACGGAGACCTCGGTGGCCGGGCGGCCCATCCGCCAGCCGCCGGACTGCCCGCGCTGCGACATCACGATGCCCGCCCGGCGCAGGTCCGCCAGGATCGCCTGCAGGAAGCCGTGCGGGATCTCCTGCAGCCGGCCGAGCTCCTCGGCGCTGACCGCCTTGCCGTCCGCGCGTCCCGCCATCTCGATCAACGCCCGCAGGGCGTAGTCGGACTTGGCGGAAACTCGCATGGGTCCAGTGTGTCAGATAGCTCGATCGGTTCAGTGGACATGGGCGGGTTGGGCCAGACGTCGCCGTCCTCACGTCTGCTTGCGCGCTGTTAGCACCCCACGTAAGATTATGTTACTGACGAGTAGCACACTCGCAACACCACGACCGGGCGGCTCCGCGCCGCCCGTCCCGATTCAGAAACGGTGGAACACGTGAGCCACTACAAGAGCAACCTCCGCGACATCCAGTTCAACCTCTTCGAGCTGCTCGGTCGCGACGAGGTCCTCGGACAGGGGCTGTTCGAGGAGATGGACGTCGACACGGCGAAGGAGATCCTCGCCGAGGTCGACCGGATCTGCCGCGAGGACCTCGCAGCGTCGTTCGTGGACGGCGACCGCAACCCGCCGGTGTTCGACCCCGAGACGCACACCGCGCCCGTCCCGGCGTCGTTCAAGAAGAGCTACGACACCTGGATGGAGTCCGGCTTCTGGAGCCTGCAGACCCCGGCGGAGATCGGCGGCACCGTCGCGCCGTCCTCGCTGGTCTGGGCGACCGCGGAGCTGATCCTGGGCGCGAACACCCCGATCTGGATGTACGGCGCGGGCCCGTTCTTCGCCAAGGTCGTCTGGGAGAACGGCACCGACCGCGACAAGCGGATCGCCGAGATCATGGTCGAGCGCCTCTGGGGCGCCACCATGGTGCTCACCGAGCCCGACGCCGGCTCCGACGTGGGCGCGGGCAAGGCCTACGCCACCCCCAACGAGGACGGCACCTGGAACATCACCGGCGTCAAGCGCTTCATCACCAGCGCCGAGTCGGACCTCCAGGAGAACATCATGCACCTGGTCCTCGCCCGCCCGAAGGGCGTCGAGGGCATCGGCGGTCCGGGCACCAAGGGCCTGTCCCTGTTCCTGGTCCCCAAGTACCACTTCGACGTCGAGACCGGTGAGATCGGCGAGCGCAACGGCGCCTACGTCACCAACGTCGAGCACAAGATGGGCATCAAGGTCTCCAACACCTGCGAGGTCACCTTCGGCGACCCGCAGGTCGGCGGCGGCGAGCCCGCCCAGGGCTGGCTGCTCGGCGAGGTCCACGACGGCATCGCCCAGATGTTCGACGTCATCGAGAACGCCCGGATGATGGTCGGCACCAAGGCCATCTCGACCCTGTCGACCGGCTACCTCAACGCGCTCGAGTACGCCAAGGAGCGCGTGCAGGGCCCGGACCTGACCCAGGCCTCGGACAAGACCGCCCCGCGCGTCACCATCACCCACCACCCCGACGTGCGCCGGTCGCTGATGACCCAGAAGGCGTACGCCGAGGGCATGCGGTCGCTGGTGCTCTACACCGCCGCGGTGCAGGACAAGATCCAGGTCGCGAAGGCCGCCGGCGAGGAGGACAAGCTCGCCGAGGCCCTCAACGACCTGCTGCTGCCGATCGTGAAGGGCTACGGCTCGGAGCGCTCGTGGACCCTGCTGGGCACCGAGTCCCTGCAGACCCTCGGTGGCTCGGGCTTCCTCCAGGAGTACCCGATCGAGCAGTACGTCCGGGACGCCAAGATCGACACCCTCTACGAGGGCACCACCGCGATCCAGGGCATGGACTTCTTCTTCCGCAAGATCGTCAAGGACGGCGGCACCGCGCTCGGCGCCCTCGCCAACGACATCAAGGCGTTCGTCGAGTCCGAGACCGCCAACCCGCAGCTGAAGAACGAGCGGGCGCTGCTCGCGAAGTCGCTCGACGACGCCCAGGCGCTCGTCGGCCAGCTGGTCAACGACCTGATGTCGGCCGACGTCAACTCGGGCGGCGACCTGCGCAACGTCTACAAGGTCGGCCTCAACACCAGCCGCCTGCTGATGGTGCTCGGCGACGTCGTGGTGGCCTGGCTCCTGCTCCGCGGCGCCGAGGTCGCGCTCGCCAAGCTGGCCGGCGACACCGGCTCGGACAAGGCCTTCTACGAGGGCAAGGTCGTCGCGGCGCAGTTCTTCGCCACCCAGGTGCTGCCGAAGATCTCCGCCGAGGTCGCCATCGCCCAGGCCACCGACCTGGCGATCATGGACCTCGACGAGTCCGCCTTCTGATCCGTCCGCCGAGTCGGCAGAAGTTCTCACGCTGAGAGCCTCGAGTCGGCAGAAGTTCGCGCACCAGCTGCGAACTTCTGCCGACTCGTCGCCATTTCGGCGCGAACTTCTGCCGACTCGGCGTCAGGGGCGACGGAGGTGGGCGCGGGCGGCACGGCGTACGGCCGCGGTGAGGCGGTCCAGGGTGGGGGAGTCGAGCCGCCACCGCTGCCAGTGCAGGGGTACGTCGACGTGGTCGCGCGCGTGCAGCCGCACCAGCCGTCCCGCGGCGAGGTCGGGCAGCAGCTGCGGCTCCGGGACCGCCGCCCAGCCGAGCCCCCGGCGGACGGCCTCGTGGAAGTCGGTCGAGGTCGGGACCTCGTGCACGACCGGCGGCCGGTCGACGCCGTGGCGCCGGAGCAGGCGGTACTGGAGGTCGTCCTTGGCGTTGAACACGACCACCGGCATGGCCGACCAGTCCGGTCCCCGCCCCGCCCGCCACCGCTCCGCGAACGCCGACGTCGCGGCGGGCACGTAGCGGAGCACGCCGAGCGGCTCCACCGAGCACCCCTGCACCGGCGCGGGGTCGCTCGTCACCGCCGCGAGCGCGTCACCCCGCCGCAGCAGGTCCGCCGACCAGGCCTGGTCCTCGACGCGCAGGCGCAGCGCCGTGCCCGACCAACCGGCCGCCTCGTCCAGCACGTCACGGAACCACGTCGCGAGCGAGTCGGCGTTGACCGCGACCGGCACGGCGACCGTCCCGTCCCCGCCGGACAGGGCGAGCCCCGCCTCGTCGTACAGCAGCTGGGTCTGGCGGGCCAGCCGCAGCAGCAGCGCCCCGGCGTCGGTCGGCTCGCACGGCGTCCCGCGGTGCACCAGGACCTGCCCGGCGGCCGACTCCAGCGCACGGATCCGCTGGCTGACCGCGCTGGGCGTCACGTGCAGGTGTCGCGCCGCCGCCTCGAACGTCCCGAGGTCGGTGACGGCGACCAGGGCGGCCAGCTGGGCGGGCTGCGGGGTCATGAAGCAACGCTAAGGGATCGCAAGAAACTGTCGTTGGCCTTCACGCCAAGGCTCCGCCTACCGTCGTCGGGTGATCACCTCCGCCCTCGCCGGCCTGGCCACGGGCTTGTCGCTCATCGTGGCGATCGGCGCCCAGAACGCGTTCGTGCTGCGGCAGGGTCTCGCGCGCCGGCACGTCGGCGCCGTCGTGGCGGTGTGTGCGGTCTCCGACGTGGTCCTGATCGCCGCGGGCGTCGTCGGTATCGGCACGGTGGTGGAACGGGCGCCGGTCGTCCTGGACGTGCTGCGCTGGCTCGGCGTGGCCTTCCTCGCGGCGTACGGCGTCCGCTCGCTCCTCGCCGCACGGGCATCGGGCGGCCTCGAGGCGGCAGCGCACGGATCGACCACCCGGCTCGGCGCGGTGGCCACCGCCGCGGCGCTCACCTACCTCAACCCCCACGTCTACCTCGACACCGTCCTCCTGCTCGGGTCGGTCGCCAACCAGCAGGCCGGCGACGGCCGGTGGTGGTTCGCCTGCGGCGCCGCGACGGGCAGCATCCTGTGGTTCTCCGGGCTCGGGTACGGCGCCCGCGGCGCCCGCGGCCTGCTCGCCACGCCCCGCTCCTGGCAGGTGCTCGACCTCGGCATCGGCGTCGTGATGCTGGCCTTCGCCTGCATGCTGGCGCTCTCGTAGAGCACCCGATCCGGCTCGCTACAGTCGCCCCCATGAGCGACCAGGCCCAGCTGGCGACGTACGTCGACACGTGGTGGCAGGCGATCGGTGACTTCACCGCCCTGCTCGACTCCCTGCCGGAGGACGCGTGGGCGCGACCCACGGACCTGGCCGGGTGGGACGTGAAGGCCGTCGCGGCGCACATCGCCCACCTCGAGAGCATCCTGGCCGGCGGCCCGGAGGAGACGGCCGACATCGGCGACCCGCCGCACGTCACCGGGCCGATGGGCCAGTTCACCGAGATCGGGGTGGTGACGCGCCGCGACCGCTCGCCGGCGTCGATCATCGAGGAGATCCGCAAGACGACGCAGGCGCGGCACGAGGCCCTGCTCGCCGACCCGCCCGCGGACGGGACCGCGCCGGCGCCCGGGCTCTTCGGGCTCATCGGCTGGAACCAGCGGACGCTGCTGCGCAACCGCCCGCTCGACGTGTGGATGCACGAGCAGGACGTCCGCCGCGCGGTCGGTCTCCCGGGCGGCATGGACTCCGCCGGCGCCCAGCACACCGCCGACTACCTCAGCGAGGGCTTCGGCTACGTGGTGGGCAAGAAGGTCAAGGCACCGACCGGCACCACGGCGGTCCTCGCCGTGGAGGGGAGCCCCGTCGTCGCCGTCGAGGTCGACGAGTCGGGGCGGGCGCAGCGCCTCGCCGAGCCGCCGGCCGAGCCGACGGTCCGGCTGAGCATGGACCGCGGGACGTTCATCGTGCTCGCGGGTGGACGGAGGCCGGCCGAGCCGGGTGCCGTCGTCGTCGAGGGCGACGAGGAGCTCGCCGCGCAGGTCGTCGCGAAGCTGGGGACGACGCCATGAAAACACCCCACGAGCTTCTTCTCCCCCGCTCCGCTCCTCCGAACAAGCTCGCGGGGACCCCGGCATGAGCTGGGACCCGTCGCAGATCCCCGACCAGACCGGGCGCACCGTCGTGGTGACCGGTCCGACGATGGGCGGGCTGGGCCACTACACGGCGCTCGAGCTCGCGCGCCGGGGTGCGCGCGTCGTGCTCGCCGGGCGCACGCCGAGCAAGGTCGACGCCACGGTGACGGCCATCCGCGAGCAGGTCCCCGAGGCCGCGCTGGAGACGCTCACCCTCGACCTGGCCAGCCTCGACTCGGTCCGCCACGCGGCCGCGGCCGCGGCCCGCCTGGGCGCGATCGACGTGCTGGTCAACAACGCCGGCGTCATGGCGACGCCGTACCGGCGCACCGAGGACGGCCTCGAGCTCCAGATGGCCACCAACCACTTCGGGCCGTTCCTGCTGACCGGACTGCTCCTCCCGCAGCTCGTCGCCAGCGGTGACGGGCGTGTGGTCGCCGTGTCCTCGCAGGCGCACCGGATCGCGCCGAAGGCTCCGCTGGGTGACCCGATGAGCCAGGAGGGCCGCTACTGGCGGTGGCCGGTCTACGGGCAGACCAAGCTGGCCAACCTGCTGTTCACCGGCGAGCTGGAGCGGCGGCTCCGCGAGAACGGGCTCCCGGTCCGGGCGCTGGCCGCGCACCCCGGGTTCGCAGGCACCCACCTGGCCGCGAACGGCCAGTTCGGCCGCGCGGAGGGCGGCATCGCCTCGATCTACGACGCCGCCGTGAAGGCGGTCTCCCAGTCGGCGGAGATGGGCGCCTGGCCGACGCTGATGGCCGCCACCGCCGACCTGCTCGGCGACTCCTACTGCGGCCCCTCGGGCGTGGGCCAGCAGGCCGGGCCCCCGCAGCTGGTCGGCCGCTCCAGGCTCGCCCGCGACCGGGACGCGGCGCGCGAGCTGTGGCAGATCAGCGAGAAGACCGTAGGGCTCGCCTACCCCTGAACGACGTACCCACCGTAGGGGTCGCCCTTCCTGCGGAGGGACGACCCGTACGGTGGGTGCGTCGGGGCGGTGGGCGCCTCGGAGGATCAGCGGCCGCGCGGACCGTAGACCGGCTCGGACTTCTTGAACGCCGCCTCGCGGGCGGCCTTGGTGTTGCGGGCGGCGAGGAGGTAGGCCTGCTCGAGCCGCTCGCGCGCGAAGACCCGGCGCGGCGAGGACGTCCAGGTGTCGTTGAAGAGGCGCTTGGCCGCGGCGAGGGCGTCGGGGGACCGGCCGGCGAGCTGCTCGGCCATCCGCTGCGCCTCGGCGAGCGGGTCGTTGGCGAGCCGGGTGACCAGGCCGAGCTCGGCGGCGCGCGAGCCGTCGATGACCTCCGCGCTCATGGTGAGCCACTTGGCCTGGTCCATGCCGACCTGCTCGGCGAGGCTGCGGATGCCGGACATGTCGGGGATGAGGCCCCACTTGCCCTCGAGCACCGACCAGCGCGAGTCGGGCGTCGCGACCCGGAAGTCGGCCGCCAGCGCGATCTGCACCCCGCCCCCGAGGCAGTGACCGTGCACCGCGGCGATCACCGGCACCGGGATCCGGCGGAAGGCCCACGGCGCCTCCTGGAACGTGTTGGTCCCCCGCCAGGGCCGCGGCACGAACGCCTTCGCGATGCCGCCCGGGTTGCGCAGGACCGATGCGAAGTCCAGGCCGGCGCAGAACGCGTCCCCCTCGCCGGACAGGATCACCGCGCGCAGGTCCTTGTCCTTGCGCAGCTCGTGCGCGGTGGCGACCAGGTCGTCGAGGATCCCCAGGGTCAGCGCGTTCAGCTTGTCGGGACGGTCCAGCCGCACGTGGGCGATCCCGTCCACGACCTCGCAGGTCACGTTGCTCATGGGGCAAGGATATTCGACCGCCCGGCCCTTCGACCGGCCTGCTCAGCGGTAGAGCAGCACCCGGTCGGTGGCGTCGTCGAAGGCGACGAGGCCGCCGTCGACGCCCCAGATCTCGGGGTCGGCGACGTCGAGGGCGACCGAGTAGTCCCCGTCGGGCCCGGAGACCTGCAGGTCGGTCCCGGAGACGGTGTAGGCGTCGTCGTCGTGGTCCACCGGGATGCCCGCGTCGTCGTCGGCGACCGGGCAGCGCTCGTCGTCGGCGGCCACCTCGTCGACGACCGATCCGTCCGCGGCGGACAGGACCACCGCCTGGTCGTCGGAGCACGCCAGCACCTGGTCGTCCCCCACGGCGGCGAGCAGCACGCCGCCGTACACGTCGCCGTACTCCCAGGCGACCGCGCCGTCGGCGTCGTACGCGACGACCTCGGAGCCCTCGTCGATCTCCCACGACGTCGACAGGACGGTCACGTCACCGGCGGCGACCGCGTCGGTGGGTGACCAGTCGGACTCGAGCTGGGCGGTCCAGGCCAGCGAGGCGTCCTCGGCGACCGGGGCCACCGCGGCGGGCTCGCCGTCGGAGCCGCTGGAGCCGCCGGAGCCGGAGTCACCGCAGGCGGCGAGGGCGACCATCAGAGCGGGGAGCGGGAGGAGACGGAGGAACGATGGAGCGGGCATGCCCGAGTCTCTTCCCGCCCGCCGCCGCGTGAAGCGTCGTCGGCGCGGAAACCGTCCGGAAGGAGGAGGCCGCGGTCAGGCCGCGGCGAGCTCCTTGGCGCGCCGCTCGAGCCGGAGCTGGACGACCTTGCGGGTCTTCCGGTCCGCCGTGGCCAGCGTGTAGAGCAGCTTGAGCTGGCTCGGCAGGTTCTTGGCGTTGGTCGTGGCCAGCCACCCGTTGGGGAAGGACAGGCGTACGACGCGGTGCCACGCGCTGCCGACCTGCTGGGGGAGCGGCGCCTCGTGGTAGTTCAGGCCGTACTTGTCGAAGACGGCCCGCACCTTGGGTGCGACCTCCGCGTAGCGGTTGCTCGGCAGGTCGGGGAACAGGTGGTGCTCGATCTGGTGGGACAGGTTGCCGGTCATCACGTGCATCAGCTTGGAGCCGGAGATGTTCGCGGAGCCGAGCATCTGCCGGACGTACCACTGCCCGCGGGTCTCCTTCTCCGGGATCGCGGCGAGCTCGAACGTCTCGACGCCCTCGGGGAAGTGGCCGCACATGATCACCGAGTGCGACCACAGGTTGCGCACCAGGTTGGCGGTGAAGTTGGCCGCCAGGGTCGGCAGCGCGGAGCCGAACGGCAGCGCCAGCAGCGGGTGGACGACGTAGTCCTTGGTCGCCTGCTTGCGGATCTTGCCGAGGGTCGCCTTGAGGCTGCGCGTGAACGACTCGGGCCGCTTCTCCTTGGGGATCCGCAGGTTGCGGCCGAGCTCGAGGTCGTAGGCGGCGATGCCGTACTCGAAGAAGCAGGCGTTGATGAAGTTCCACAACGGCTGCGCCAGGAACATCGGCACCCAGCGCTGCTCCTCGTCGACGCGCATGATGCCGTAGCCGAGGTCGTTGTCCTTGCCGACGATGTTGGTGTAGGTGTGGTGGACCTGGTTGTGCGAGTGCTTCCAGCCGTCGGCCGTCGACGCGTTGTCCCACTCCCAGGTCGTCGAGTGGATCTTGGGGTCACGCATCCAGTCCCACTGGCCGTGCATGACGTTGTGGCCGATCTCCATGTTCTCGAGGATCTTCGCGACCGACAGCCCGACCGTCCCGACGACCCACGCCGGCGGCAGCGCGGAGAACAGCAGCACCGCGCGTGAGCCGAGCTCGAGCTTGCGCTGGAGGTCGACCATGCCGCGGATGTAGGCCGCGTCCTCGGCTCCCCGACTGTCGATGACCTCCTGGCGGATGGCGTCGAGCTCGGCACCGATGGCCTCGATGTCGGCCTCGGTGAGGTGGGCGATCGGGTTCTCGGGCTTCTTCGTGATGGTCGTCATCTCGCTCCTTCGTCTACGGTCTCGTGACGGTCGCTGCGCGACCTCCTCGACCTCGGGCTAGTGGTCGATGCGGCAGGTGCCGGCGGCGGCGTTGATGCAGGTCTGGATCGGTACGCCGCCCTTGTCGGTCTCGCCGGGCACGGCGACGGTGAGCTCGCCGGTCCGCAGGTCGCGGACGGCGCCCTCCTTCAGCGGCAGGACGCAGCCCATGCAGATGCCCATCCGGCAGCCGCTGGGCATGAGCACGCCGGCGGCCTCGGCGGCGTCGAGGATCGTGGTCGAGCCGTCGAGCTCCAGGTCGGTGCCGGTCTGCTCGAACGCGACCGAGCCGCCCTCGCTGGTGGCGAGGACGACGGGCCGGAACCGCTCGGTGGTCAGCGCGAGGCCGCGGTCCGCGTGGTGCTGCTCAAGCGCGTCGAGCAGCCCGGCGGGCCCGCAGGCGTAGGCGAGACGCTCGGCGAGATCGGGCACCAGGGTGTCGAGCGTGGCGACGTCGAGGACCCCGTCACGGTCGTCGTAGCGCTCGACCAGAGTGATGTGGCCGCGCTCGGCGTGGCCCCGGAGCTCGTCGCGGAAGATCGCGGTGGTCTCGCTCTGGTTGACCGAGACCAGCACGATGTCGGCCCGCGCGGGCTCGGCCCGCAGGAACAGGTTGCGCAGCATCCCGATCACCGGCGTGATGCCCGAGCCGGCAGTCACGAGCAGCAGCTTCTCCGGCAGCGGGTCGGGCAGCACGAACTCGCCCTCCGCCTGGGCCAGGTGCACGAGCGCTCCCGGCGCGAGCCGGCGGACCAGGTGCTCGGAGACCGCGCCGCCGGGGATCGCCTTGACGGTGATGCTGATGTTGCGGTCCGCGCGGGGGCCGTGGGTCAGCGAGTAGGTGCGCCAGAGGCGGATGCCGTCGACGTCGACGCCGAGGCGGACGTACTGCCCGGGCACGTGCCCGCGCCAGCCCTTGCCGGGCTTGATCAGGATCGTCGCCGACTCGGGGGTCTCGGGCCGGACCTCGACGACGCGGCCGCGGAGGCCGCCGTCGCCGGGCTCGCGCCGCAGCGGGTGGAAGTGGTCGAGCAGGTCGTCCAGGGTCAGCGGGCTGACGGCGGCGTCGGCCACGGCGCGCAGCCGCGCACCGAGCCCGCCGGCGGGTGACGCACTGCGACGCAGGCCGGCTGCGGGAAGGCTCGTCGAACTCACGCTTCCATGCTCCTCGCCGGGACGGCTAAAGTCATGACAGCCGGCGGTGAATCGAACGGCGAAATTTGTCAGTTGCGCACAAAGGTGGTGGCGGTGGTGGCAACGGCCCGCGGGGCAGAGCCGACGCTGCGGCTGCCCGCGCCGGTGGTCACGGCGATCCGCGCCGAGCTGCCGCGGATCGCCGACGAGGTCGTCGAGCAGATCATCGCCGAGGTCCCGGCCTACGAGGACGCGTTCCACGGGCCGATGGGCGAGACCATCCGGACGGCCGTCCAGGTGGCCCACGGCGGCTTCCTCTCCCTGGTGTCCGGGCGCAGCGGCACCGACGCCCGCGCGCTCACCAGGTCGGCGGTGGACGGCGCCTACCAGCTCGGCCGCGGCGAGGCCCGGAGCGGGCGCAGCACCGACGCCCTGCTCTCGGCCTACCGGATCGGCGCACGGGTGTCGTGGCGGGAGTTCTCCGAGCGGGCGGTGGCGCTCGACCTCGACGCGCGGCTCCTCGTCTCCTTCGCCGAGCTCGTGTTCGCCTACATCGACCAGCTTTCGGCCGCGAGCGTCGCCGGCCACAACGACGAGTCCGCGACGGCCGGCCGGGTGCGGCAGCGGCTCCTCGAGCGGGTCGTGCGCCACCTGCTCGCGGGCTCGCCCGAGGCGACGGTCCTGGCGGCGGCCGAGCGCGCGGAGTGGACCCCGCCGACGACGCTGACGGCGGTCATCGCGCCGGAGGCCCAGGTCGCACCGCTTCTGCAGACCCTGCCCCCGCGCACCCTGCAGAGCTCGGACCTGGCCGAGCTCGACGCCGCGGCGCTGCTCCTCGTCCCGGACGTCCAGGGTCGCCGGCGCGCCGCGACGACCCGCGCCGTCGCCGGGCGCGGCTGCATCGTCGGGCCGCCCCGTCCGTGGGTGGACGTGCGCTCGTCGTACGCCCGCGCGCTGCGCGCCCGGGCGCTCGGCCTGGAGGGCGACACCGAGGAGCACCTGCCGCGGCTCGTGCTCACCGCCGACCCCGAGGCGCTCGCCGACCTGCGCGAGCGCGCCCTCGCTCCGCTGGCCGACCTGCGCCCCGCCTCGCGCGCCAAGCTCGAGGAGACGCTGCGCGCCTGGCTGCTCCACCAGGGCCGCCGGGAGGAGGTCGCCACCGCGCTGTTCGTCCACCCGCAGACGGTGCGCTACCGCGTCGGCCAGCTGCGGGAGGCCTACGGCGACGCCCTGGAGGACCCGGAGACCGTGCTCGCGCTCACCCTCGCGCTCGGGGTCGAGCCTGGGGAGCCGTCCGTACCGTAGGGGCATGCGCCTCGCGAACGCCGTCCTCGTCGCGCTCGTGGTCGCCGGGGGACTGACCGGCTGCAGCACCGCGGAGGGGCAGGGCCAGCCCGGCACGCCCGCGGTGCGGGCCCCGCAGGAGTCGGCTCAGCATCGGTATCGCGCAGGCGACCGCAGGGAGTACGTCGCCATGGGCGACTCCTACACGTCCGCGCCCCTGATCGGCGACACCGACAGCGGCTGCTACCGGGGGTCGGGCAACTACCCGTCCCTGGTCGCCGCCCGGCTGGACGTGGACCTGACCGACGTCAGCTGTGCGGGCGCGCCGACCGACGCGGTCTGGCGGCCCTACCAGCCGATCGGCGACGAGCCCCGCCAGATACCGCAGATCGCGGCGCTCTCGCGGTCCACCGACCTCGTGACCGTGAGCTTCGGCGGCAACGACTTCGGCCTGTTCAGCCACTTCGTCCAGGACTGCGTCGCGGCCGGCACGGAGCTCGCCGGTGCGCCCTGCGCCCGGGCCGATGCCCTGGCGGGCGGCCTGGTCGCGGACCAGACCCGCAGGATCGCCGACCGGCTGACCGGGGCGCTGCGCCGGATCGCCGCCGCCGCGCCGCACGCCCGGGTGCTGGTCGTCAGCTATCCGCGGATCACGCCGCGACAGCCGTGCGAGGAGTTCCCCCTGGCGCGCGGCGACGTCGCGTTCGGCCAGCGGGTGAACGCGCTGATGGTGCGCGCCCAGCGCCGGGCGGCCGACCGGGCCGGCGTCGGCTTCGTCGACGTCTACGCGGCGACGCGGGGCCACGACGCCTGCTCGGCGGACCCGTACGTCGCGGGCGCCTCGCCCACCGCGCCCGCCGCTCCCTACCACCCCTACGCCGCGGAGCAGCAGGTCGTCGCCGACCTGGTCGCCGACCGGTTCTCCCGCTCCTGACGCCGACCCGGCTCCTGTGTGCAGCAAAAGCACGCCGAGTCGGCTCGTGTGTGCAGCAAAAAGACGCCGAGTCGGCTCGTGCAGACACGAGCCGACTCGGCGAGGTGACGAGGGTCAGGCCTGGAGCTGCTCGATCGCCTCCGCAATCGAGAGCGTGCGCCGGGCCGACTCGACGTGCAGGTTCTCCACCATCCGGCCGTTGTAGGTCACCACGCCGCCGGTGGAGGCCTCGAACGCCTCGATCAGGCCGCGGGCGTCCTCGACCGCCTTCGCGTCGGGCGCGAACGCGTTGTTGGCGCCCTCGACCTGGCCGGGGTGGATCAGCGTCTTGCCGTCGAAGCCCATCTGCCGGCCCTGCTCGCACTCGGCGAGGAAGCCGTCGAGGTTCTTCACGTCGTTGTAGACGCCGTCGATGATCACGATGCCGGCGGCGCGGGCCGCGAGCAGCGCGAGGCCGAGCCCGGTGATGACGGGCTCGCGCCCGGGCACGTGCTCGGCGTAGAGCTCCTTGACCAGGTCGTTGGTGCCCATCACGAAGCCGGTCAGGCGGTCGGAGGCCTGCGCGATCGAGAGCGCGTTGAGCATCGCGATCGGCGTCTCGACCATCGCCCAGAGGGTGGTCTTCTCCGGCGCGCCGGCGGCCTCGAGCGCGGCGACGAGCTGGTGCACCTCCTCGGCGGAGTTCACCTTCGGGACGAGCACGACGTCGGGACCGGCCTTCGCGGCGACGGCGAGGTCCTCGTCGTGCCACTCGGTGCCGATGCCGTTGACCCGGATGATGAGCTCGCGGGCGCCGTACTCACCGGACTGCACGGCGGCCGCGGCCGACTCGCGGGCGGCAGGCTTGGCGTCGGGAGCGACGGCGTCCTCGAGGTCGAAGATGATCGCGTCGCAGGGGATCGACTTGGCCTTCTCCAGCGCCCGCTCGTTGGAGCTGGGCATGTAGAGGACGGAACGGCGCGGGCGGAAGTCGTCGGACATCAGGCGTCCACCTCGATCGCGTCGTACTGCTCCTTGAGCTCGGGGTCGATCGCCGCGAGCTGCTCGGCCAGGGCGACCATCACCTTGCACTGCTTGACCGAGGCGTCGTCCTCCATCTTGCCGTCGAGCATGACCGCTCCGGTGCCGTCGCCCATCGCGGCGATGACGCGGCGGGCGTGCTTGACGTCCTCGACCGACGGCGAGAACACCTTGTTGGCGATCTTGATCTGGACCGGGTGCAGCGACCAGGCGCCGACGCAGCCGAGCAGGAACGCGTTGCGGAACTGGTCCTCGCAGGCCACGGTGTCCTTGATGTCACCGAAGGGTCCGTAGTAGGGGAAGATCCCGTGCGTCGCGCAGGCGTCGACCATGCGGGCGATCGTGTAGTGCCACAGGTCCTGCTGGTACGTCGTGCGCGGGCCGTCGTAGAGCGGGGTGCCGTCCTCGCCGCGCTCGGGGTCCTGCCGGACGAGGTAGCCGGGGTGGCCGCCGCCCACGCGGGTGGTCTTCATCCGGCGGTCGGCCGCCAGGTCGGCCGGCCCGAGGGAGAGGCCCTGCATCCGCGGCGACGCGGCGCAGATCTCCTCGATGTTGGCCACGCCGCGCGCGGTCTCGAGGATCGCGTGCACCTGCAGCGGCTTGGTGATACCGGCCTTCGCCTCGAGCTGGGCGAGGATCCGGTCGACGTAGTGGATGTCCTCGGCGCCCTGCACCTTCGGGACCATGATCACGTCGAGCTTGTCGCCGATCGCCGGCACCAGCGTGGTCAGGTCGTCGAGCACCCAGGGGCTGTCGAGCGAGTTGATCCGGGTCCAGAACTGCGTGGGACCGAAGTCGACCTCCTGGCCGATCTTCACCAGGCCCTCGCGGGCGATCTCCTTGTTCTCAGCCTTGACCGCGTCCTCGAGGTTCCCGAGGAGCACGTCGACGGTGCCGACCATGTCGGGGACCTTGGCAGCCATCTTCGGGTTGCCGGGGTCGAAGAAGTGGATGGCGCGGCTGGGCCGGGCCGGGATCTCGCGCAGCGGCTCGGGCGCGCCGACCGCCAGCGGACGGAAGAAGTCCTTCGGGCTCTTGTGACTCACGCCGGCTGACGTTACCGGCGGGTCAGGTCCCTGCGGTATGACGCATGTCTCGGCGAGACGTCGCGTCGTCGGTGCGCGGGCGTAGCGTCCGGTCCGTGACACCCGAGGAGGTCGACGCGTTCGCCCGGTCGCTGGCGGGCTGCAAGCGCAAGGGCACCGAGGCGCGCCCGGCGTGGTACGTCGACGACCGGCTCGTCGCCCGGTTGGTGGACGCGGGCGAGCTGATCATCCGGGCGGGGTTCGCGGACCGCGAGCGGTTCGTCGCCCGGCACCCGGAGACGTTCGGCGTACCGCCCGCCTACGAGCGGCACATGAAGATGCAGGCGCTGCTCAGCGGCGACGGCGCAGCCATCCGCGACGCCATCCGCGCGGCGTGGGAGCTGCAGCGGCGGCGCTAGCGGCCCGGGCGGCGGCAGCCGCGCGGCGTGCGTCCCGCCGCGTGCGCCAGGCGGCCACCGTCTCCTCGACGTCGCGCGGCATGGTGATCAGCGGCGGGCCGTCGGACGGGGTGTAGCGCGCGTGGATGACCCGGGCGTTGAACTCCTCGACCTGCTCGCGGACCTCGGCCTCGGAGCCGAGCGCGTCGAGCCGCGCGTCGAGCTCGGCGTCGTCCTTGCGCAGCTGGAGGGAGGGCGGCAGGACGGCGATCTTCTCCCGCTCGACCAGCTTCTTCACCCACCAGTCGGGGTCGTGCTGCGCGCCGAGGCCTTCGATCGGCTTGCCGGCACCGGGCAGGTCGTCGAACTCGCCGCGCTCGATCGCCCGCTGGACCTGCAGGTCCACCCAGGTGTGCTGCTGCGCGATCCGGGCGCGAGCGGCGGCCTTCTCCGCAGCCCGCCGGTCGCGGGCCCGGGCCGGGTCGTCGGCTGGTTCGGCCATGCTGCTCACATCTCGGCCACGATAACCAGCAGGCGGGCGCCGATGATTCCGCTGGGCGGGGCCGGTCGCCATCGTCGTACGCACACCACCAGGAGGAGCAAGCGATGTCACGGGTGCGGGTCCACAACTTCTCGATCTCCCTCGACGGCTTCGGCACCGGCGAGGGTCAGTCGGCGGAGGCGCCGTTCGGCCACGCCGGGCAGCGGCTCCACCCGTGGATGACCGCCACCCGCTTCTTCCACGAGATGCAGGGACGTGAGGGCGGCGGCGGGGGCGTCGACGACGCCTTCGCCCAGCAGTTCCTCCCCGGCATCGGCGCCGAGATCATGGGGGCGGGCAAGTTCGGCCCGCCGGGCTGGCAGGCCGACCCGGACTGGCGGGGCTGGTGGGGTCCGAACCCGCCGTTCCACACGCCGACCTACGTGCTGACCCACCGTCCGCGGCCGTCGATCGAGATGGAGGGCGGGACGACCTTCCACTTCCTCGACGCCTCGCCGGCCGAGGCGCTGGAGGTCGCGCGCGACGGTGCCGCCGGGCTCGACGTGCGCATCGGCGGCGGCGTGAGCGTGGTCCGGGACTTCGTCGCTGCCGGGCTCGTCGACCACCTGCACCTCGCGGTCGTGCCGATCGTGCTGGGCCGGGGCGAGCGGCTGTGGGACGGGCTCGAGGGTCTGGAGTCGACGTACGACGTCGAGGCGGTGACGGCTCCGAGCGGGGTCACCCACCTGACGCTCACCCGCTCCTGAGCTTGCCGCGGCGATCGGCGATCATCTCCCCATGCCTGTCACCGTCGGGGAGATCGTCGTCGCCGACCCGGCCGACGTGTGGGCAGCGGCGGGGTTCGCCGTGGGCCCGGACGCCGTCTGCCGCGTCGGGGGCGTGGGGATCCGGCTCGCGGGCCGCGGGGCGGGGTCCGGGATCGTGAGGTGGTCGCTGGCCGGCCTGCCCGGAGGCCTGCCGGGCGGTGAGCTCGACGGCATCCCGACAGCGACCACGTCGACGGAGGCCGCGCCAGCCGGCCCGCCCGCCGAGCACGCCAACGGCGTGGTCGGCATCGACCACGTGGTGCTGATGACGCCCGATGTCGAGCGGACCGCCCGGACGCTCGCCGGGGTCGGTCTCGAGCCGCGCCGGGTGCGGGACGGCGAGCTCGGCGGCGCGCCGGTGCGGCAGGTGTTCTACCGGCTGGGCGAGGTGGTCCTCGAGGTCGTCGGCGCCCCCGACGAGGCCTCGGAGGGGCCGGCGACGCTGTGGGGGATCACGTTCGTGGTGGCCGACATCGACGCCGCGGCCGCGTTCCTCGGCGAGGGGGCCGGGCGGGTGAAGGATGCGGTGCAGCCCGGCCGCCGGATCACGACGCTGCGGCACCGCTCGCTGGGGATGTCGGTCGCGACCGCCCTGATCTCCCCGGACGTCAGGCCTCCGCGGCGCTCCTGATCGCCTCCAGCGTCTGCCGCATGCCGGCACGCATGGTGGCGGTGAACGCCTCCTGCCCGCCGAGGAACCCGTCGGTCAGCTCCAGGGAGAGGTCCGAGATGCCGTCGGGCGCCTCGCGGCGCTGGACCAGCCGCGTGGCGCCGCCCGCGGGCTCGAGGGTGAACGACCACACCACCCAGTTCTCCTCGATCCGGAACGCGATCCGCCGCTCGGGGTCGAGCTCGACGACCCGTCCGTGCGTGGTCCACTCGAGCCCGTCCTGCTCGTTGCGGTTGGTGAACTCGGCGCCGAGCGCCACCTCGTCCCAGCCCGCGCGCAGGCGGGTCGACGTCACCTGCGGGCTCCACTCGGGCATGCGGCGGACGTCGCTCACCAGCGCCCAGACCCGCGCCGGGGTGGCGTCGATCTCGATGGCGTCCTCGAGCAGAGGTTCGTACGTCGCGGTCATCGGGCCTCCCGGGCATCTATGCGACCGATCGGTCGCAATCCGACGGTACCGGCTGTGGAGGTCCGTGCCTAGTGCCTACCCCCGCCGGGCCCGCAGCTGCTCCTGCCACAGCCGGGCGTAGAGGCCCGTCGGGTCGGCGAGCAGGTCGTCGTGGGTGCCGCGCTCGACGACCTCGCCGTCCACGAGGCCGAAGATGACGTCGGAGGAGCGGATGGTCGATAGCCGGTGCGCGATCGCGATGGTCGTGCGGGCCCGGGTGGCGCGCTCGAGCGCCTCCTGCACCAGCCGCTCGGTCTCGTTGTCGAGAGCCGAGGTGGCCTCGTCGAGGATCAGGATCGGCGGGTCCTTGAGCAGGACGCGGGCGATCGCGAGCCGCTGCTTCTCGCCACCCGAGAGCCGGTAGCCGCGCTCGCCGGTCACCGTCTCGTAGCCGGCCGGGAAGCTCATGATCCGGTCGTGGATGTTGGCGTCCCGCGCGGCCTGCTCGATCTCCGCAGCGGTGGCGTCGGGCCGTGCGTAGGCGAGGTTGTCGCGGATCGTCCCGTGGAACAGGTAGGGCTCCTGGGTGACCATCCCGACCATGTCGGCGAGCGAGTCCATGGTCAGGTCGCGCACGTCGTGGCCGTCGATGCAGACCGCGCCCTCGGTGACGTCGAAGAACCGCGGGATGAGGTACGTCGTGGTGGTCTTGCCCGACCCGGAGGGCCCCACGATCGCGGCGAGCTGGCCGGGCTCGACGACGAGGTCGACGTGGCGCAGGGCCCAGGTCTCGACGGGGTCTCGGTCGCGGGACGGGCTCCCGGCCCCGGCTGCGGCCTCGTCCTGCGCACGGCCGCCGAAGCGGTCGCTGATCGTCGAGCCGCTCAGCTCCCGCGGCTCGGGGTAGCGGAAGGACACGTCCCGGAACTCCACGCGCCCCTTGACCTCGTCGACCGGCAGGGCGACGGCGCCGGGGCGGTCGGTGATCGCGGGCTCGAGGTCGACGTACTCGAAGATCCGGCGGAACAGCGCGAGCGAGGTCTGGACGTCGAGGGAGACCCGCATCAGCTGCAGCAGCGGCATCTGCAGCCGTCCCTGCAGCGTGGTGAACGCGACGAGCGTGCCGGCGGTGAGGGCGTCCGCGCCGATCGGGAGGCGGCCGGTGATGATCCAGCCCGCGGCCAGGTAGATGATCGCCGGCGTGATCGAGAACGTCGTCTGCACGACGGCGAAGAAGGTGCGGCCGGTCATCGCCTGCTCGACCTGGAGCCGGGTCTGGCGCCGGTTGGCCTCGCGGTAGCGCTCGACCTCGGCCTCGTGCCGGTTGAAGACCTTCGCCAGCAGGATCCCGGAGACCGACAGGGCCTCCTCGGTGATCGCCGTCATCTCCGAGAGCGATTCCTGGGTCTTGCGGGCGAGCCGCTGCCGGCGCTTGCCCACCTGCAGCTGCAGCCACACGAACAGCGGCATCATCACCAGGGTCAGGATCGTCAGCTGCCAGGACAGCACGATCATCGACACCAGCGCGGCGCTGACCGTCACCGTGTTCTGCACGATCGTGGTCGCGGTGTCGGTGAGCACCGTGCGGACGCCGGCCACGTCGTTGGCGAGGCGGGACTGGATCGCACCGGTCTTGGTCGCGGTGAAGAACGCGAGCTCCATCCGCTGGAGGTGCTCGAACAGGTCGCCGCGCAGGTCGGCCATCGCCGAGTTGCCGACCGTGGAGGTCAGCCAGTTCTGCACGATGGAGATCAGCGACGCCAGCACCGGGATCAGGCACATGCCGGCGACCAGCCACGCGAGCAGGTCCAGGTGCGGCGCGCTGCCGTCGAGGGGGAAGAGGGCGTCGTCGAAGACCGCGCGGGTCAGGAACGGCACGAGGCTGTTGAGGCCCGCGGCGGCGACCACCGCGACGAGGACCAGCGCGATCTTGCCGCGGTAGGGCGCCAGCAGGTGCGCGATCCGCGGGAGGACCGGCTCGGAGCGCTCCAGGTCGCTCGCGGTGAGGTGGTGGGCCTGGATCCCGGGTCTCATCGCTCGGCGTCCCCGGGCCAGCCCGCGCCCCAGCGGCCGTGGTGGGCGACCTCCTGCCAGGGGGTGCGCCGCCGCCGGGTCGCCGAGCCCCGGGCCCCGGCGCCCGGCGTGGCGGGGTGCCCGATCGTGATCGCGCCGATGGGCTCCGGAGCTTCCTCGCCGTCCGGCAGGCCGAGCGCACGACGTACGCGCTCGACCCGGTCGGGCACCAGCCCGAAGAAGCAGGCACCGAGCCCGGCGTCGGTGACCGTCTGCAGGATCAGCAGCGCAGCCATCGCCGCGTCGAGGTGCCAGTAGGGCATCGCCCAGCGCGACTCGTCGCGGCCGAGGCCCGCCCGGGTCTTGTCCGGCTCCGCGTAGCGGTCGAGGTAGGCGGACTTCACGCTGCACGGCACGACGACGACGGGGGCCCGCATCATGCCGGCCAGCCAGCGGTCGGGGTGGTCCACGTCGTCGCTCTGCGCGGCCCAGAACGAGCGGACGAGGTCCGGCTCGTCGAGGACCACGAAGCCCCAGCCCTGGGAGAACCCGGCGCTCGGCGCGCGGGTCGCGTTGGCGAGCGCGCGCTCGACCACGGCCCGGTCGACGGGCTCGCCGGTGTAGGCGCGCACCATCCGGCGCCGCCGGACCACCTCCGCGAACTCCACCCGCACCTCCTCGGCCTCGCGGCCAAACTACTGCCGTACCGGCAGGGCTGGTTCGGCGCGTCGCCTAAGGCGGATGGGTACGTCGGCCCGGCTCCCGCCGCCCCAGATAAGGCACCTTCCCGATGTGCGGGGCTACCTCAGACGGCGAACCTCTGAGACATGTTCGACAACAGCCTTCTCATCGAGTCCCAGCTCGCGTACCGCCGCGAGATCATCTCCAAGACCATCGCCCGCCGGCGCCGGGGTCGCTCCCGGGCGGCGTGGGCACGGCGGATCGCCGCCACCGAGTTCCCGCGCCGCGACCTCGCCGAGTGACAGCCCTGAAAACGACCGGCGGTCTGTCGGCGGTGGGCACCACAATGGTGCCCGTGGCCGCACACACCAGCCGGACGATGATCGGGCGCGACACCGAGCTCGCCGAGCTCGCCGACCTGGTCGGCCTCGGGGCCTCCGACCGCCGCTGGCGCGGACGCCCCGGGGCCGTCCTGCTGTCCGGGGACGCCGGCGTCGGCAAGACGCGGCTGCTCATGGAGCTGCGCGACCTGGCCCAGGCCGAGGGGTGGCGGGTCTACGCCGGCCACTGCCTCGACTTCGGCGAGAGCGCGCTGCCCTACCTGCCGTTCAGCGAGGTCCTCGGCCGGTTCGCGGCCGAGCTGCCCGAGCTGGTCGACCGCGTCGCGGCGGGGCAACCCGCCATCACCCGGCTCCAGCCCGGCCGCCGCGTGCGGGCGGGTGCCGACGGCGGCGTCTCGAGCGACACCGCCGCGGAGCCCGGCGCCACCGGCGACCGGGCCGAGCTGTTCGAGGCGGTCCACGCCCTCCTCGACGCCGCGGCCGCGGACGCGCCGCTGCTGCTCGTGATCGAGGACGCCCACTGGGCCGACCAGTCGACCCGCGACCTGCTCGGCTTCCTGTTCACCCGCAGCTTCCAGAACCCGGTGGCGCTGGTGGCGTCCTACCGCTCCGACGACCTGCACCGCCGCCACCCGCTGCGCCGGCAGGTCGCGGAGTGGTCGCGCATCCCCAGCGTCGACCGGCTCCAGCTCTCGCCGCTGTCCGACGAGGCCGTCCGGGCGCTGGTCGCCGAGCTCGTGCCGGGCGGGCTCGGCGAGAGCGAGGTCGCCGACATCGTCGACCGGGCGGAGGGCAACGCGTTCTTCGTCGAGGAGCTGGTGGCCTCCGGCGCGGGCCGCTGGGTCCCCGACGACCTCGCCGACCTGCTCCTGGTGCGCCTCGACGGGTTGTCGGAGGAGGCGCGGCTCGTGGTCCGGATCGCCAGCGTCGCGGGGCGCAAGGTGACCCACGGGCTGCTCGAGGCCGCGGCCGGCCTGCCCGCCGCCGACCTCGAGTCCGGGATCCGCCAGGCCGTCGAGATGAACGTCCTCGTCGCCGGCTCCGGCACCTACTCCTTCCGGCACGCGCTGCTCGGCGAGGCCGTCTACGACGACCTGCTGCCCGGGGAGCGGGTGCGCCTGCACGCGCAGTACGTCGAGGCGCTCGCCTCCGGCGCGGGACCGGGCACGGCTGCCGAGCTCGCCCGGCACGCCCGCCGGGCGATGGACCTCGACCGCGCTGCGGCCGCCAACATCGAGGCCGGCGACGAGGCCATCTCGGTCGGTGGGCCCGACGAGGCCGCTCGCCACTACGAGCACGCGCTCGAGCTGCTCGCCGACCCCGAGCGCGCCGCCCGGCTCGACGTCGACCTGTCCAAGCTCGCCGTCAAGGCCGCCGACGCGCTGACCGCGAGCGGTGACAACCAGCGGGCCGCGGAGCTGTTGGCCGAGCACCTCGAGCGGCTGCCGGCCGACGCGCCGCCGGCCGCCCGCGCACGGCTGCTCAGCGAGTACGCCGTCGTCCTCTGCTACACCGAGACCGCCCTCGACCCCGCCGAGCTCTCCCGTCAGGCGCTGGAGCTCGCGCCCACGGGCGAGAGCCCCCTGCGGGCCAAGGTGCTCGCCGCGCATGCGCGTGTGCTCGCCGGCTACGACCAGCCCGAGGAGGCCGAGGGCGCCGCCACCGAGGCGCTCGCGCTCGCCGAGCGGCTGGCGATGCCGGTGCTCGCCTCCGAGGTCGTGACCACGCTGAGCAGCCTGCGGATCCGGCACGTCGACGGCACCGACCGCAAGGCGCTCCAGGCCGCCCTCGAGGACGCCGTCGCGAGCGCGATCCGCGCCGACGCGGTCAGCGCCGAGCTGCGGGGCCGGTTCCTCCTCGGCCGGTCGTTCCAGGACGCGGCCGAGTGGGACGACGCCGCCCGGTGGTTCGAGTCCGCCGTCGAGCGGGGTGCCGCCGTGGGCCTGCCCTGGGCGCCCTATTCCCTCGAGGCGCGCTGGCAGCTCGCCTGGGTCAGCTATGCCCGGGGCGACTGGGACCGCGCGCTCGAGCTGGTGGCGGTCGTGGACGACGAGAGCGGGCCGGTGATCCCGCGCGCGATCGTCGAGCCGGTGCGGCTGGCGATCCAGGCCGACCGCGGCCAGGACGTCTCGGCCGCGCTCCGCCGGTTGCGCAAGGTGTGGGCCGACGAGGGCGGTGTCGCGGTGTTCGCCGCCGGCGTCGAGATCGAGACCGCCGGACGGGCCGGCGACGTCGCGGCCGCCCTCGGCGCCTACGACGACGTGGTCACGGTGCTCTCCACGATCTGGCACGAGCGGTTCCCGGGCCGGGTCCGCCTGGCCGCGCTCGCGCTCGACGCGATCGCCCGGGTGCTGCCGTCCGCGAGCAGCGTCGACCGGGTCACCCTCGTCGAGCGGGCCGCGGTGCTGCACGCCGACGCCGACGAGGTGGTCGCCCGCTTCGCCGAGCGGCCGGCCTCGTGGGGTCTCGAGGGCCGGGCCTGGCAGCGCCGCGTCACCGCCGAGCACCTGCGGGTCCGCTGGCTCGCGGGCGTCGACACCCCCGACCGGCAGGATCTGCTCGACGCGTGGGCGGACGCGACCGCCGCCTACGAGGAGCTCGGCAGCGCGCCCGAGCTCGCCAAGGCGCGCGCGACGTACGCCGCCATCCTGCGGCTGGTCGGGGAGCCCGCGCTGGCGCGGGAGGTCGGCGACGCGGCCCGTGCGGTCGCCCACGAGCTCGGGGCCACGGTGGTGCTCGACGACCTCCGCGCGGCCGGCAGCGCGCCGTCCCGCGCGAGCGGTGCGGCGTCGCAGCAGCTCACCCCGCGGGAGCGGGAGATCCTCGCGCTGGTCGCCGAGGGACGCAGCAACGGCGAGATCGGCCGGCAGCTGTTCATCAGCACCAAGACGGTGAGCGTCCACGTGTCCAACATCCTCGGCAAGCTCGGTGCCGCCGGACGCACGGAGGCGGCCGCCATCGCCCGCCGCGACCACCTGCTGCCCTAGCCCGGCTGGCCGGGACCGACCGCCCGAGGGGGCCGAGTTCCTACCGGAGTCGGACGTCGGGGCGCGCCGGGCGGCGTACCGTCGGCGCCGTGACCGCGACCGTGACCCAGGACGACACCCGGGAGCTGACCCTCCAGCGCCTCCGCAAGATGAGCATGTTCGGGGGACCGGACCTCCCGCCGGTGCCCGCCGACGCGCTGCCGCCCGGTCCGCGCTGGCCGTCCCTGGTCCAGACCGTGGCGCTGATGCGGTTCCGGCACCAGTTCCACCCGTGGCTGCGGAAGAAGTACGGCGACGCCGTCACCGTGCAGCTCATCCCCGGGGGGCGGCCGCTCGTGCTGTTCGCCGACCCGGACGTCACCAAGGAGATCTTCGCCGCCGACCCCGAGGTGTTCTACGCCGGCAAGGGCAACGCGATCCTCGGCCCGATCATGGGCGAGCACTCCCTGCTCCTGCAGGACTCGACCGAGCACCACCGCGCCCGCAAGCTCGTCATGCCAGCGTTCCTGGGGCACGCGCTGCGCGGCTACAAGGGGATGGTCGCCGAGGTCGCGAAGGCCGAGGTCGAGAGCTGGCCGGCGGACCAGCCGTTCCGGGCGCTGGAGCACATGAACGCGCTCACGCTCGAGGTGATCCTGCGCGTCGTGTTCGGCGTGACCGACGAGGACCGGCTCCGCCAGCTGCGCCCCGCCGTCAACCGCACCGTCGAGGTCAGTCCCGCCGTCCTGCTCGGCTGGGCCTACCCGTGGCTGCAGCGGTTCGGGCCGTGGCGGCGCACGGTCGAGAACCAGCTGGTGCTCGACCGGCTGATGTACGCCGAGATCCGCGAGCGCCGCGCGGCGACCGACCTCGCCGAGCGCCAGGACGTGCTCTCGCGCCTGATGCGGGCCGGTGCCGACGCCGAGGACGACCCCGGCCTCGACGACACCGAGCTGCGCGACCAATTGGTGACCCTGCTGCTCGCCGGCCACGAGACGACCGCCAGCGCCCTGTCGTGGGCGCTGCACGAGGTCGGCAAGTCGCCCGACCTGCTCGCACGGACGCAGCGCGCCGCGGACGAGGGCGACGACGCCTGGCTCGAGGCGGTGATGAAGGAGTCGATGCGGCTGCACCCGATCATCCCGATGGTCGTCCGGACGCTGATGGAGCCCGCGACGATCGGCGGTCGCGACCTGCCGGCCGGCACCACGGTCGGCCCGTCGATCATCCTGAGCCACCGCGACGACGAGAACTTCCCGGACCCGGAGGTCTTCCGCCCCGAGCGGTTCATCGCCGAGCTCAACGACGGGCAGGTGCCGCCGCTCAACGTGTGGATCCCGTTCGGCGGCGGCGTACGGCGCTGCATCGGCGCGGGATTCTCGCTGATGGAGGGCGTCGAGGTGCTGCGGGAGATCTTCGCGCGCTACGACGTCACCGCCGTCGGCCACGACGTCCCCAAGGTCCGCAACATCACCTCGGTCCCGCGCCGGGGCGCGCAGATCCGGGTCACGCCGCGGAGGGCATGACCTCGACCGTCGCCGCGACCGACTCGAAGAGGTCGCAGAAGGTCGCGTAGTCCTCGCGCGCGACCGTGCAGGTGAGCGTGACGCCGAGCCCGTCGACGAGCCACGCCCACTGGTCGCTCAGCAGCTCCAGGGAGCCGAGCCGGTGCGCGAAGCGCCGGTAGGCGACGCGGTGCTCGCCGAGGTCGAACGCGTCCTCGTCCTCGAGCGCGAAGGCCGCCAGCTGCCCGGCGAGCGCGCGCATCGCGTCGCCGCGCCAGGTCGTGAGGCCGTCGTCGACCGGGACGCAGCGGACGACGATCTCCGGTGGGTGCCCGCTCGGCGGCAGCGAGCGGGCGCGCGCTGCGAGGACGACTCCGGACGCCGGGTCGTCGCGGCGGTGCCAGCGGGCGGGCACGGTGACCAGGATGTCCCGACCGAGGGTGGGTGGTGTGTTCATGCCGGGGAGGGTGCGCCTTCTTGTCGTCCTCCGAAACCGCGGCCTGTCGGACCTGTGGATGGCCGTGTGGATCTGGTTCCTGTTCAAGCATTTTGATTGACGTGGGCGCTCGCCGCGGGGTGCGAGGTCGCCGGTGGTTGAGGTGCGAGGCGCCCCAGCGCCGAGCCTCGAAACCTCCGGCCCCGGCGGACCGTCGCCGGTGGTTGAGGTGCGAGGCGCCCCAGCGCCGAGCCTCGAAACCTCCGGCCCGTCCGAACGCTGAGGACGATGGCCTGGACCTACCTGCTGCGCTGCGCCGACGACACCTACTACGTCGGCAGCACCATCGACCTCGA
>DATMHR010000008.1:0-23546 GCA_035554955.1 Nocardioides sp.
AACCGAAGGCGGGGCGGAACGACCCCGTTGTCACCCAGAGTGCTGACCAGAAATGCCGCTCGACGGCCATGGCGGCGTTCCGCCCGCCACCCACGCCATCACCACCACCCAGATGACGCCTTGTTCAGCAGTCTCCTAGGGGTGAGCACCGCCACACGTCGGGGTCGAGTCCGGGACGAAAGCCCGATGCGGACGTCGGCGGGATCGGGCAGGGTGAAGGCCATGACCACCACTCCCCCCACGGTGGCCGCGCGCGCGGTCGACCTGCGCAAGACCTACGGCTCCGGCGACTCCGCGGTGCACGCCCTCGACGGCGTGACGATCGACCTCGCGGCCGGCCGGTTCACGGCGATCATGGGGCCCTCGGGCTCCGGCAAGTCCACGCTGATGCACTGCATGGCCGCGCTCGACACCCCGACGTCGGGGACCGTCGAGGTCGACGGCACCGACCTGGGCCGGCTCGGCGACAAGGCGCTCACCGCGCTGCGGCGTGAGCGGATCGGCTTCGTGTTCCAGGCGTTCAACCTGATCCCGACCCTGACGGCGCAGGAGAACATCCTGCTGCCGCTGAGCCTCGCGGGTCGCAAGCCCGACCAGGCGTGGTTCGACACGGTCGTGGACTCCGTCGGGCTCCGCGACCGGCTGGGACACCGTCCCACCGAGCTGTCCGGTGGCCAGCAGCAGCGGGTCGCCTGCGCGCGGGCGCTCGTCAGCAGGCCGTCGATCGTCTTCGCCGACGAGCCGACGGGCAACCTGGACAGCACGTCGGGCGCCGAGGTGCTCGCGTTCCTCCGGCGCAGCGTCGACGACTTCGGCCAGACGGTCGTGATGGTCACCCACGACGCGGTGGCGGCGTCCTACTGCGACCGCGTCGTGTTCCTGGCCGACGGCCGCATCGTCGACGAGGTCTCCTCGCCCACCCGCGAGCAGGTCCTCGAGCACATGACCGCCCTCCAGGCGGCGGCCGCCGGCGCCAGGACCGTCTGAGATGCTCAAGCTCACCCTGCGCACCCTCCTGGCGCGCAAGCTCCGGTTCCTCATGAGCGGGCTCGCCGTCGTGCTCGGCGTCGCCTTCCTCTCCGGCGTGCTGGTCTTCAGCCACGGGCTGTCCTCGACGTTCGACGGGATCATCTACGGCTCGACGCCCGACGGCGTCGTACGGCCGGAGTCCTCCGACATCAACACCGACGCGCCGATGACCCAGACGACGGCGACCCTGTCCCCCGACGTCGTCCACCAGCTCGAGGCGTTGCCCGAGGTCGCCCGCGCGGACGGCGAGGTCGCCGGGCTCGGCATGAACCTGCTGGCCAAGGACGGCACGCTCGTCGGCGGCACGGGCGCGCCGACCCTGGCGTTCAACCACAGCGGCTCTCCCAACATGGAGGGCGGCTCGATCCTCAAGCTGCAGAGCGGCCGCTGGCCGGAACGGCCCGGCGAGCTCGTGATGGACGAGCAGGCCGTGGAGAACGGCGGCTACTCCGTCGGCGACGAGGTCAAGCTGCTGGCCCCGCAGGGCGAGCTCCAGCAGACGGCCGAGCTCGTCGGCACCGCGGAGTTCAACGGCGGCGGCACGGCCGGCGCGACGCTGCTGATCTTCTCGACCGAGGGCGCCCAGCAGCTGTTCCTCGGCGGGAAGGACGTCTACAACCAGATCAGCCTGACCGCCGCCGACGGTGTCTCGCAGCAGGAGCTCGTGGACGCGGCGAGCGACGTCGTCCCGGCCGGGTTCGAGGCGGTGACCGGCGACAAGGTCGCCAAGGAGAGCCAGGACGCGTTCGGGGTCTTCCTCAACGTCATCAACATCTTCCTGCTCGTCTTCGCGGTCATCGCCGTCATCGTCGGCGCCTTCATCATCGTCAACACGTTCACGATCCTGGTTGCCCAGCGGACCCGCGAGCTCGCCCTGCTCCGCGCGCTCGGCGCCTCCCGGGGCCAGGTGACCCGCTCGGTCCTCGTCGAGGCGCTCGTGCTGGCCCTGCTCGCCTCGACGCTCGGCCTCGGCCTGGGTCTGGTGCTCGCCCGCGGCCTCGCGGGGATCTTCCGTGCAGTCGGCCTCGACATCGCGGGCAGCGCGCTGACGCTGACGTCCGGCGCGGTCATCACCAGCTATGTCGTGGGCATCTCGGTGACGGTGCTCGCCGCCTTCCTCCCCGCGCGCCGCGCCGGCAAGGTCTCGCCCATGGCGGCGTTGCGCGCGGACGTCGCGGCGGAACGGCGGCCGCTGGTGCGCCGTACGGCGATCGGCGCGGTCGTGCTCGCCATCGGTGCCGGGTTCGCCGTCGTCGGCGTGCGCGGAGCGCCGGGGTCCGACGCCCTGTGGGTCGGCATCGGGGCCGTCCTGTGGATCCTCACCGTGGCGGTGCTCACCCCGGTGTTCGGCAAGCCGGTGCTGGTCGGGGGTCGCGCTCTGCTGGGCCGCGTGTTCGGCGTACCCGGCCGGCTCGCGGGCGAGAACGCGCTGCGCGCCCCCCGCCGCACCGGCGCGACGGCCTCGGCGCTGATGATCGGCCTCGCCCTGGTCTCCACCATCGGTGTCCTGGCCGCTTCGCTGAACGCGTCGATCGACGACACCGTCGACGAGCAGTTCACCGCCGACTTCATGGTCAACGCCGCGAACTTCCAGTCGTTCCCGACGTCCGTCGGCGACCGGCTCGAGCAGGTCGACGGCGTCGGCACGATCAGCCGTCAGCAGTTCGCCGGGGCGACGATGAAGGACGGGGACGGGGTGCTCGTCGCCGCCAACGACGCCTCCTTCGGCGACATCTACGACCTCGACGTCGTCAAGGGCACCCAGGACGCGACCGGCGACGAGGCCGTTGTCTTCGACGACTTCGCCCGCGACCACGACCTCGGGATCGGCGACCCCGTGCCGCTGACCTTCCAGGGTGGCAAGACCCTCGACCTGACCGTTGCGGGGATCGTGAAGAGCAACGAGATCACCGCCCCCGTCTCGGTGTCGCTCGACGAGCTCGCGAAGGCCGGCATCGCCCGGCAGGACAGCGCGATCAGCATCCTGCTCGCGCCGGGCGCGGACGCCTCGACGGTGCACGACGCGCTCGACCGGGCGGCCGAGGACGTCCCCATCGTCGGGGTCTACGACAAGGCGGAGTTCAGCGACTCGCTGAGGGCGCAGGTCAACCAGCTGCTGTTCATGATCTACGGGATGCTGGCGTTCGCGATCGTGATCGCCGTCTTCGGCATCGTGAACACCCTCGGGCTCAGCGTCTTCGAGCGCACCCGGGAGATCGGCCTGCTCCGGGCGATCGGCATGAGCCGGTCCAAGCTGCGCCGGATGATCACGCTGGAGTCGGTCACGATCTCGGTGCTCGGTGCGGTGCTCGGCATGGCGCTCGGGCTCGGCATCGGCGTGCTCCTGCGCCAGACGCTCGCCGAGAACCTGACCAGCCTCGGCCTGCCGCTCACCCAGCTGGTCGTGTTCCTGGTGGTCGCGGTGGTGGTCGGCGTCCTCGCCGCGGTCTTCCCCGCCCTGCGGGCTGCCCGCATGAACGTCCTGGAGGCGATCGCCACGGAGTAGCGACGCACCCACCGTCCGGCACCTCTCGACCGCCCTGCGAGGTGCCGGACGGTGGGTGCCTCGTCAGGCGAGCGCCACCAGGTCGGCGTAGTCGGGGTTCCAGAGGTCCTCGTCGCCGTCGGGGAGCAGCAGCACCCGGTCCGGCTCGAGGGCGTGCACCGCGCCCTCGTCGTGGGTGACCAGCACGATGGCGCCCTCGTAGGAGCGGATCGCGGCCAGCACCTCCTCGCGGGAGGCCGGGTCGAGGTTGTTGGTCGGCTCGTCGAGCAGCAGCACGTTGGCGCTCGACACGACCAGCGAGGCCAGGGCGAGGCGGGTCTTCTCGCCGCCGGACAGCACGCCCGCGGGCTTGTGGGCGTCGTCGCCGGAGAACAGGAAGCTGCCGAGCACCGAGCGTGCCTCGGTGTCCGTGAGCTGCGGCGCCGCGGACTGGAGGTTCTCCAGCACGGTGCGGCCGACGTCGAGGGTCTCGTGCTCCTGGGCGTAGTAGCCGAGCTTGAGCCCGTGGCCGGGGATGACGGCCCCGGTGTCGGACTTGTCGATGCCCGCCAGGATCCGCAGCAGCGTCGTCTTGCCGGCACCGTTGAGGCCCAGGATGACGACCCGGGAGCCGCGGTCGATGGCCAGGTCGACGTCGGTGAAGACCTCGAGGGACCCGTAGGACTTCGACAGCTCGGCGGCGGTCAGCGGGGTGCGTCCGCACGCGGCCGGCTTGGGGAAGGTGATCTTGGCGACCCGGTCCGCCTGCCGCTCCGCCTCCACGCCCGCCATCAGGCGCTCCGCGCGCTTGAGCATCGACTGCGCGGCCTGCGCCTTGGTGGCCTTGGCGCGCATCCGGTTGGCCTGGTCGGTGAGCGTCTTGGCCTTGTTCTCGGCGTTGAGCCGCTCGCGCTTGCGGCGCTTCTCGTCGGTCTCGCGCTGCTGGAGGTAGGCCTTCCAGCCCATGTTGTAGACGTCGATGACCGCACGGTTGGCGTCGAGGTGGAGCACCCGGTTGACGGTCTGCTCGAGCAGGTCGGTGTCGTGGCTGATCACCACGACGCCGCCGGAGTAGGACTTCAGGAAGTCGCGCAGCCAGACGATCGAGTCCGCGTCGAGGTGGTTGGTGGGCTCGTCGAGCAGGAGCGTGTCGGCCTGGCTGAACAGGATCCGCGCGAGCTCGACCCGCCGCCGCTGGCCGCCGGAGAGCGTCTTGAGTGGCTGGCCCAGCAGCCGGTCGGTGATGCCGAGGCTGTGCGCGATCGTGGCCGCCTCCGCCTCCGCGGCGTAGCCGCCGCCGGCATGCAGCTCGGCGTCCGCGCGCTCGTAGCGGCGCATGGCGCGCTCCCGCACCGCGGGGTCGTCGCTCCCCATCTCCTGCTCGGCGGCCCGCAGTCGTCGTACGACGTCGTCGAGCCCGCGGGCGCCGAGGATCCGCTCACGGGACAGCTGCTCGGGGTCGCCGGAACGGGGGTCCTGCGGGAGGTAGCCGACCTCGCCGGAGGAGGTCACGCTGCCTGCGGCGGGGATCCCCTCGCCGGCGAGGATGCGCGTGAGCGTCGTCTTCCCGGCGCCGTTGCGGCCGACCAGGCCGACCTTGTCGCCGGAGGCGACGCGGAAGGAGACGTCCTCCATGAGGAGCCGGGCACCGGCTCTGACCTCGAGCTGGTGAACCGTGATCATGACGGCTCGATTGTCCCACCTCGACGGTGCCGGGCCGAAAACGGCGCTGTCGCTAGGGTGCGACTGTGCGATTCAACCCGAAGGCTCGGCTCGATCGTTCTCGGATCCGCGACGTGGGGCGCGGCGGCGGCGGTGGCGGCTTCGGCGGCCCCGGCATGCGGCTCCCGATCCCCGGCGGCGGCATCGGCGGGGGCATCGGCGGCGTCATCCTGCTGATCCTGCTGTTCGTGCTGGCCCAGTGCGCCGGTCTCGACCTGTTGGGCGGCGGCACGTCGTCGAGCGCCTCGGGCTACTCGGCCAGCCGGATGGGCGACAGCCAGGACACCGGGCGCTACGACCACTGCGAGACGGGCGAGGACGCCAACAACGACCCCGACTGCGCGCGGGTGGCGATCGAGAACTCGCTCAACGACTTCTGGGGCGACCAGGGCATCAAGGGCTGGCGCACCGAGAACGAGCTGATCACCTTCACCGGCTCGATCCAGACCGGCTGCGGCCCGGCGGACTCCGCGGTCGGCCCGTTCTACTGCCCCGCGGACGAGAACATCTACTTCGACACCTCGTTCTACGACGACGTGCTCGAGCGGCAGCTCGGCGGGCCTGACGGCGGGTTCGTCGAGGCCTACGTCATCGCGCACGAGTACGGCCACCACATCCAGAACATCCTCGGGACGATGGGCAGGGTGACCAGCCAGGAGACCGGGCCCAACAGCCCGAGCGTGCGCCTGGAGCTCCAGGCCGACTGCTACGCCGGCATGTGGACGAAGTTCGCGACCACCACCAAGGACGCGTCGGGACAGGTGCTGATCCTCGACCTGACCCAGCAGGACATCGACCTCGCGCTCGAGGCCGCCGCGTCGGTCGGTGACGACCGGATCCAGCAGAAGACGCAGGGTCAGGTGGACGCCGAGACCTGGACGCACGGCTCGGCCGCGTCGCGGCAGTACTGGTTCACGCAGGGCTACACCCTGGGCACGCTCGACGCGTGCGACACGTTCTCGGTGCGGAACGTCGAGGTCTCCTGAGCTCCTGACGGCCTGACGCCTAGAGCCGGAGCAGCGCCTCGATCGCGGGGAACTGCCGCTGCAGCGTGCGCAGGTGCGGGGCGACGGCGGGGTGGCGGTACTTGGCGGCGAGCGCGCCCTGCCCCCCGGCGACCCGGGCGAGGGCCCACTCCGCGCGGCTGAGCGCGGTGTAGACGGCGACGACCTGGGCGCCGAGCATCGCCTCCTCGCGGCTCGCGGCGCCGTCGGGCAGCCCGAGCAGGTAGGCGTCGAGGAGCGGCTCGAGCTCCTCGCGCGCCGACAGCCCGAGGTAGCCGAGGTCGCCGCCGACCGGTCCGTAGCCGAGCGTGCCCCAGTCGACGGCGATCGCGTCGTCGCCGTCGCGGCCGGGGAGGTTGGACCCGGTCGGGTCGCCGTGCTGCGGCACCTGCGGCAGGGCGTCGAGCCGGTCCAGGATCGAGGCGCGGTGCCGCCACAGGTGGTCGGCGACGTCGGAGACGGTCGTGCGGCCCAGCGTCGGCCAGCCGCCGCGCTCGGCGACCCGGTCGAGCCGGTCGCGCAGGAGCCGGGCCGCGAGGAACCGCGGCCGCGGGAGGTCGACGCCCGCGAACCTGCCCAGCGCGAGCGCCAGGAAGAGCCCGCTCGACGCGGCGTCCTCGACCCAGTCGGCGACGATCGTGATGCCGTCACCGTCCTCCTCGACGGACGCCGGGGCCGCGCGCAGGCCCGGCGTGGACGCGGTGAGGCCGGTGCTCAGCACGTCGGCCTCGCGCCGCCAGTACGCGACGTGCGCCGGGTCGGTGAGCCCCGGCAGCGACCCCGGCTGGGGCGCTGCCAGTCGCTTCACGACGACCGGACGGCCCCCGATCGCCGTGCGCCACACGCCCAGGGTGGACGTCCCGGACGCACCCGGGAGCGCCACCCAGTCGGGCTCGGGCTGCCACACACCCGGCAACCTAGCCGATGTCGCGCTGCCGGAACGCGAACTGGCCCGCGACCGACAGCGCCGCGGCGACCGCGGCGATGACCGCCACCGGCAGCAGCGCGAAGTCCTGCGCCGGCACGAGCGGGACGTGCTGGAACGGCGAGATGTCGCGGACCCACTGCGGGATGCGCAGGATGTCGCCGAACACGAGCACCGCCGTCGCGAAGACCAGCGGGAGCCAGGCGACGACCAGGAGCCGCGGCGCCAGGCCGAACAGCAGCCGGGCGACGCCGCTGAGGACGAGCACCGGCGCGACGTAGGCCAGCACGGGTGGCCCGAGCCGCAGCACCGCGCCACCGTCGCCGGTGGTGGCGGCGTAGGCCGCACCCATCGCGAAGCCGCCGGCGAGCAGGACGACCGCCGTGCCGGCGACGGTGACCAGCACGTGCCCGGCCAGCCACGTGCCGCGGGACAGACCGGTGGCGATCAGCGCCTCCGCGTGGCCGGACTCCTCCTCCGCCCGAGGACGCAGGGCCGAGCTGATCGCGAACCCGCACGCGACCAGGGCGATCATCACGTTGGCCGTCGCGTAGAAGCCGTCGACGAGGTTGTCGGTGACGCCCGCCCCCATCGCCCGCGCGAAGTCGCTGTTGCCCAGCAGCTCCTTCACGCTGTCCCCGATCGAGCCGTAGGCGAGTCCGGTGAAGACCAGCCCGACCGTCCAGCCGACGACAGCCCCGCGCTGGAGCCGCCACGCGAGCCCGATGCCGGAGCGCAGGCCGGCGCCGGCGTCGGCGGGCCCGGGCCGGTCGGCGAGGACGCCGGAGGCGAAGTCCCGCCGCTCGAAGACGACGTACGCCGCCACCGTCGCCACCAGCGCTGCGGCCAGCATGAGGAGCACCGGCCACCAGCGCAGCCCGGAGTAGGGGTGCATGGCCTGGTACCACCCGATCGGGCCGATCCAGCTCAGCGCGTGGTTGCCCACGTCGCCCACCGCCCGCAGGCCGTAGGACGCCCCGATCACGACGCCGGCGATGCCGTACATGCCGCGGGTGCTCTGGGTGAGCTGCGCCGCCACGAGAGCGGTGGCGCTGAACACCCAGCCCACGAGCGTGACGCCGACGCCGGTCGCGACGGAGTCCGTCACCGGCAGCGGGAGCCCGGCGAGGACCGGGTCCGCGGGCCGGTAGGCGATCAGCGCGGCCGACACGACAGCGCCGAGCACCACGTTGGCGAGCAGGGCGACCAGGAGCGCGGCGGTCAGCGGTGCGCGTCGGGTGACCTCGAGGCTGCGCACCAGCTCGTCGCGGCCCGACTCCTCCTCGGCGCGCGTGTGCCGGCCGACGATGAACATGCTCATCAGGCCGGCCACGATCGCGCCGAAGGCCGTCGCCTGCCAGGCGACCTGCCCGCCGACGGTGTCCAGCGCGCGCGCCGGGCCGAGCATGGCGATGAAGGCGGCGTTGTCCTCGACGGCGACGGCCATCCGGCTGAACTGCGCCTGGCTCGTGTAGGCACCCACCACGCCGTAGGCCTGGCTCCAGTAGAGGAGCGCGCCGCCCACGCACCACCAGAGGATCATCCACCGGTCGCGGCGGAGGTCGTGGCGCACCAGGACGAGCAGGCTCCTCATCTCACTCCGCCTCCGGCGCGGAGCCCGGCCTGATCCGGTCGCCGTAGTGGCGCAGGAACAGCTCCTCCAGCGTCGGCGGCTGGGCGATCAGGGTGCGGATCCCGATCCGGTGCAGCGCACCGATCGCGCGGTCGACGGCGTCGGTCTCCACCTGGAAGCGCACCCGGTCGCCGTCGACGTCGAAGTCGTGGATGCCCTCCAGCTGCGCGAGGCCATCGGGCGGCCCCGCCAGTACGACGTCGATCGACGTGCGGGTCAGGTGGCGGAGGTCGGCCAGCGTGCCGGACTCGACCACCTTGCCGTTGCGGATGATGCTGACCCGGTCGCAGAGCCGCTCGACCTCCGCCAGGACGTGGCTGGACAGCAGGACCGTGCCGCCCCGGTGACGGAAGGTGTCGACGTACTCGGTGAAGACCTCCTCCATCAGCGGGTCGAGCCCGGTCGTCGGCTCGTCGAGCAGCAGCAGCTCGACGTCGGAGGCGAGGGCGGCGACGAGAGCGACCTTCTGGCGGTTGCCCTTGGAGTAGCTGCGCCCGCGCTTGGTGGGGTCGAGGTCGAACCGCTCGAGCAGCTCCGCACGCCGCTTCGGGTCGAGACCGCCGCGCAGCCGGGCGAGGAGGTCGATCGCCTCACCGCCGGTCAGGTTGGGCCACAGGCTGACCTCGCCGGGGACGTAGGCGAGGCGGCGGTGCAGCGCCGCCGCGTCGCGCCAGGGGTCTCCCCCGAGCATCCGGACCTCGCCCCCGTCCTTGCGCAGCAGGCCCAGGAGCACGCGGATGGTCGTGGACTTGCCGGCGCCGTTGGGCCCGAGGAACCCGTGGATCTCGCCGGGCGGGACGACCAGGTCGAGTCCGTCGAGCGCGCGCACGCGCCCGAACCTCTTGACCAGCCCGCGGGTCTCGATGACCGCCATGTCGTGCCTCCCGGATCAGCCGATGTCGCGGGCCCGGAACCGCCACCAGGCCAGGACGAGGATCAGGGCGGCCACGACGGCGAGGCCGGTCTCGGCGGGCCAGTCCCACGGCTCCGCGGGCACCGCGGGCACGTGCTGGTAGGGCGAGAGGTCCAGCACCCAGCGGGGTGCCTCGAGGAGCTCGCCGACGATCTCGAACGTGATGAACGCGCCCGGCCACACCCACCCGACCGCGGTCCACCGCGGGCCCACGGAGAAGCACAGCGCGGCGAGCGCGGCGGTGACCCACGCGGCAGGGACCCAGGCCAGCGCGGCAGCCAGCAGGTTGCCGACGCCGGGACCGGAGGCGGCGACGTACCCGATCCACAGGGCGATCCCCATCTCCACGAGCAGCCACGCCGTCCCGCCGAGCGCCACCACCACCGACGCGCCGAACCACCGCGACCTCGAGGTCGTCGTGGCCAGCACGACCTCGGTCCGCCCGTCCTCCTCGTCGCGGCCCGTGTGGGCCACCACGGTGACGGCGAAGTAGGAGATCACCACGGAGACCACCGAGAGGATCGCGGCCAGGAAGTAGCCGCCGAGCTTGGCGATCAGGTCCTGCATCCCGAGCGAGTCGAGCAGGTCGCTCAGCCCCGGGGTGATCGCACCGAAGACGACCCCCAGGACCCCGACGCCGACCGACCACAGCACGATCGCGGTGGCGTGCACCTTCAGCGCGAGCGCGAGGGCGTCGGCGAGCCGCGGCGACCCCTCCGCCGGGCCCGGGCGGGCGGCGACCAGGCCCGATCCCAGGTCGCGGTGCGCGCGCAGCACGGTGGCGACGCCGACCAGCACCGCCGCCAGCGCGGGATAGGCCAGGAGGAGCCACCAGCGGGTGCCGGACCAGGCACGGACCTGGGTGTTCCAGCCGAACGGCGAGAGCCAGCTCAGCCACTGCGGGCCGGTGTCGCCCACGGCGCGCAGCACGTAGAGCACGGCGATCGTGCCGGCGGCCCACGCCGCGCAGGTGCGCGCGCTGGCGGAGATCTGGGAGGTGAGCGCAGCGATCCCTGCGGCCACCAGGCCGGTGCCGGCCCAGAGCGCCCCGAACGCCACCGAGCCCGCCACGTCGAGCCCGCACGCGGCGTTGCCCAGGGCCGCGAGGCCGCCGAGGGTCAGCGAGAGCCCGACCGCCTCCACGAGGGCCGCCGCGAGCGGCGCGTCGCGGCCGACAGCGGTGCCGCCGACCAGCTCGGTGCGCCCGCTCTCCTCCTCGACGCGGGTGTGGCGGCGCACGACGACGATCAACAGCATCGCCACGAACACGGCGTACAGCACCGTCAGCTTGGTCATCGCCAGCTCGCCGATGCTGTTCGGGTCGAGGATCGGACCGTAGAGGGCGACGATCGCGGGGCTGTCGTTGAGGGCGTGCACCGCGCGCACCCGGGTCGCCTCGTCGGGGTAGAGGGTCCCCGCCGTCGCGGCGGACGCCACCACCATCAGCAGCAGGACGCCCGTCCAGGAGGCGATGACGACCCGGTCGCGCCGCAGGTCGACCCGCGTCAGCAGCCCGGTGCCGGTGAGCGTGCTCGCACTCATCGCACCGCGTCCGCCTGCTCGCGGTAGGCGTCGAGGAAGAGCTCCTCCAGGCTCGGCGGTGCGCTGGTGAGGCCGACCACCCCGGCCGCGGTGAGCGCGGCGAGCACGGTGGGCAGCGCCTCGGGGTCGACCGAGCAGGACACCTGGGTGCCGGCCACCGCCACGTCGTGCACGCCGGGTGTGGCGCTCAGGTCCGGCGGCGTGCCGGTGACGGTCGCGACCACCCGGCTGCGGTGCAGGTGGCGCAACGAGCTGAGCGTGCCGGACTCGACGACCCTGCCCTCGCGGATGATCGTCACCCGGTCGGCGAGGCGCTCCACCTCGCTGAGGATGTGGCTGGAGAGCAGGACCGTGGCGCCGCGCTCCTTGTGCTCGCCGACGCACTCGTTGAAGACCTGCTCCATCAGCGGGTCCAAGCCGGCTGTGGGCTCGTCGAGGATGAGCAGGGTCGGGTCGGTCGCGAACGCGGCGATGAGCGCGACCTTCTGCCGGTTGCCCTTGGAGTAGGCGCGGCCGCGCTTGGTCGGGTCGAGGCTGAACCGCTCGATCAGCTCGGCGCGCCGGGACCGGCGCGGGTCCGCCTGGCGCATCCGGATCAGCAGGTCGATGATCTCCCCGCCGCTCAGGTTGGGCCACAGGCTCACGTCGCCGGGCACGTAGGCGAGGTGCCGGTGCAGCTCGGACGCGTCGGCCCACGGGTCACCGCCGAGCAGCCGGACCGTGCCCGCGTCCTTGCGGAGCAGCCCGAGGAGCACCCGCAGCGTGGTCGACTTGCCGGCCCCGTTCGGGCCGAGGAACCCGTGCACCTCCCCCGCGGCGACGGTGAGGTCGAGACCGTCCAGCGCGCGGAACGCGCCAAAAGTCTTCACGAGGCCGTTGATCTCGATCACAGGTGAAATCGTCGACGAGCTCACAGGGGCGACACTACGGTCTTTGGTCATGCGGATCGGGCCCGACGACCCCCAGCGCGCCGACGTGGTCGCACTGCTCGAGGAGCACCTGGCGGACATGTATGCCACGTCGCCGGCCGAGAGCGTGCACGCCCTCGACCCGGCGGCTCTCGCGGGGCCGGGGATGTCGTTCTGGACCCTGCGCGACGACGGATCGGTGCTCGGCTGCGCGGCGCTGAAGGAGCTCGACGCCGCGCACGGCGAGATCAAGTCGATGCGGACGGCGGCCGCAGCCCGGCGCCGCGGCGTCGCCGCCCGCCTGCTCGACCACGTGCTCGCCGAGGCGCGTGCGCGCGGGTACGGACGGCTCAGCCTGGAGACCGGGTCGCAGGACTTCTTCGCACCGGCCCGGGCGCTGTACGCGTCGCGCGGATTCGCGCCCTGCGGTCCCATCCCCGGCTACGTCGAGGACCCGCACAGCGTCTTCATGACCCTGGCTCTCGATAGGGTCCCTGACCATGGGCACCCAGCCGACCTATGAAGAGCTCGCCGCGATGCCGGCGTTCGCCGTCCACCCGGTCCCGATGGCGTTCGAGGACAGCAACGGCTTCCTGAACGTCCGCCACTACCTCGGCATCGGCAGCGAGGGGCTCGACGAGCTCCTCGCCCAGGCGGGCATCCCGTTCAACTGGCCGCTCGTGTCCGGGTTCGCGTGCCTCTCGGCCGAGCACCACCTCACCTACCTGCACGAGCTCAAGACCGGCGACGACATGTCGGTCCGCGTCCGGCTCCTGGGCCGCAGCGAGCGCGCCGTCCACGCGCTCGTGTACCTGCTCGACGACACCCACCAGCGGGTGGCGTGCCGGTTCGAGGAGATCCTGCTCTGCGTCCAGCTGGAGGACCGCCGCACGCAGCCGTGGCCGGACGACGTGGCCGCCGGGATCGACAAGCTCGTGGCTGAGCACGCCGACCTGCCCTGGCCGGTCACGACGTCGGGATGCCTCGCCCTGCGCTGACGCCGGCTCAGGCGTTGTGCACGTCGATCGCGACGGCCAGCGCGTCGGCGATCGCTGCGTCGAGCACCGCGCGCCGGGGGTCGGCGACCGGGAGCCAGCGGTCGACGACGGTCGTGCCGGAGAGCCGTGGATCGGTCAGCACCTCGGTGACCGCCGCGTGGTCGCCGCCCGTGACGAGCGGACCGGTCAGGTCGCCGAGGATCCGCGCGGCGTGCTCGGCGGCCGCCTCGTAGGCCTGCCGGGCCTGGTTGGCGCGCCGGCGCGCGAACCGCTGCTGGGACTGGCCGCCCGCCTTGGTCCGCCCCTGGACGTGGCGCTGCCCTACCTTGGAGTCCACGACGTCGCTCCCGGCCAGCCGCGCCACCGCGAAGCCGCCCTTGCGCACAAGGAGGACGCCCCAGGCGTCGGGCGGCACCACGGCCGCTGCGAACGCCCCGGCGTCCGCCGGGCCGTCGTACGACGTCCCGAAGGGGAGCCGCGCCGTGAACCGCGAGCCGTCCTCCGCCGTGCCCCGGAGCGCGCCGTCCGCGGCCGCCAGGGTCGTCGCACCGTGCCGGCTGCCGAAGTTCTCGACCCACCGGGGCACGCGGTTGGCGGGCACGAGGACGTCGGTCACACGCCGACCGTAGCGGCTAGAACCTGTTCTAGACTTCCCTGCATGGCCAGCACCCTGCACCCGTGCGAGAAGGTCGGCGTCGACTTCGTCGACACCGCGCCGTACCGCTTCTCCAACAGCGTCGACCTCGCCATCACCCCCGAGCAGCTGTTCGAGGTGATGGCCGACGCCGAGTCCTGGCCGCGCTGGGCGAAGGTGATCACCAAGGTGACCTGGACCAGCCCGCCGCCGTTCGGCGCCGGCACGACCCGCACGGTGAACATGCGCGGCGGCCTGGTCGGCACCGAGGAGTTCCTCGTGTGGGAGCCGCACACGACGATCGCGTTCCGGTTCAACGAGGCGTCGGAGAAGACGATCCGCGCGTTCGCCGAGCGCTACGACATCGTGCGCACGGACCGCGGCTGCCGGCTCACCTGGAACCTGTCGCTCGACGTCGAGGGTGCCGCCCGCCGCACGATGCCGATCGCGCGGCCGATCAACAACCTGGCGTTCAAGTGGTTCCTGCGGAACCTGCGGCGCTACACCGACCAGCGCTACGGGGTCGCCGCCGGCCGGTGACGCATACTCCCTGCCATGGGAGCGAAGGACTCGTTGATCTGCTACGCCGACGGCGACGTCCGGGACGTGCTGGCGGCACGGCCGGCGATGGATCGCGGTGCCACGAGCGCGCTCGTGCGGCGGTTGTTCGCGGACCGGAGCCCGGTCGAGGACGCGGACGGCACGCTCGCCGAGGACTCGAACCCCGGCCCGGACCGGGTCTTCGCCGCGGTGTGGCCGGGCGCCACGATCGTCTGCACCGACCAGGTCGCGCAGGACCTCCCGTCCCGGATCGACCAGCGCTTCCTCGCCGAGGCGGCCGGCCGCACGGTCCACGTGCACGCCATGCACAGCGTCGTCGACTGGTTCGCGTACGCGGCCTGGGGCCCTGACGGGCAGCTGCGCCGCGCGCTCAGCGTCGGCGCGGACGACCTGGTGATCGAGGACGTCGGCGAGCACCTCCCCTTCGAGGAGCCGTTCTGGCAGGGGCGGTACCCCGCGACCGACGACGGTGACTACCCGCTCCCGTTCCACCCGCTCGAGCTCAGCGAGGCGGTGTTGCACCACGTCTTCGGCTTCGTGCTCGAGGGCTACCCGGGGATGAGCGACGCCTCCCCCGTCGACCCCTTCGACGTCACGCTCGCGGGCTTCCGGCTGGGCGCGGCCAAGCGGCGGTGGTTCCGGCGCGGCTGAGCCGCGTTCCCGTGGCGCGAGCCGGGGCCCGGGGACTACGTTCACCATCATGGCCGATGCCCGACCGGTGACCCCTGGCTGGCGGCCGGTCGGCATGTGCGGCGACGGCGACGACTTCGACCTCGATGGCGTCAACCCGTGGCGGCACAAGTGGTGGCCCCAGGGCGAAGGGATCGTGGTCGCCCATCCCGCCTACCCGTCCCAGCGCCACGACGTCACGGTGTGGGAGATCCGCACACCGGACCGGGTGGTCCGGTTCGCTGGCGGAGAGATGTCGGCCGGCGCCTGGGCCTTCTTCCTGCCGGGTCCTTCGTAGGCCACCCGCCACCCGCTGCTTCGCCGAGGACCTAGTCTGCCGCCATGACCTACGGGCTGCGTGACCTCGATGGCGTGCGGATCGAGGTGTGCGACGAGTGCGGCTTCGACGAGCGGGAACCCCGTGATCTGGCGTCCGCCTTCGCCGAGGTCTACAGGTCACTGGAACGGCTCCGAGGTCATCCCGACGCGGACCGGAGGCCCGAACCGGACACGTGGTCAGGCGCGGAGTACGCCGAGCACTGCGTCGATGGCACCGACCAGACGCTGGCTATCTGCCGGCGCGCGGTTGCGCTGCCGGAGTCCGGGTCCCTGGCGTCGCTCCCCGAAGCAGCATCCGCTACCGCTGCGCTGATCGGTGGGCTGACGGAGCCTCAGTGGGACGCGGTGACGGACGGATGGTCGTTCGACGTGACGGTCCGGGGCGCGATGGTTCACCTCCTGCACGACCTGGAGCACCACCTGCTGGACGTCCGTCGCGGCTACGCGAAGCTCGCGCTTGCGGACGGCATCGACGTCGCCACCAGCAGCCCCGACAGCTAGAACGCGTCCGGCTGCGCCCCACCATCAGCAGAGTCGCGTGCGGAGCCAACACCACTACCGCTGCGGGAAGACCACCTTGAACCGCTCGAGCACCACCGGCATGTCCGGGCTGAACCCGCGACCGTGCGCGGCGTGCTCGGTGAAGAACCGCTCGTGCACCTCGCGCCAGTGGGCGAGCGTCCGGTCGCCCTCGCCCTCGAGCCGCGCGTGCTCGGCGTCCACCTCGTCGAAGGGGACGACCCGCACGTCGGTGGTGGCCAGGAGGGCACGCGGGTTGCCGGCGCCGTCGAGGACGATGCCGAGCTGCCCGGCCTCGGGGAGCGGCGAGTCCTCGGCCTCGTAGTCCCACAGCGCGCCGGCAGTGGCTGTCTTCGTGCCGGCCAGCACGAGGTCCAGCAGCTCGTCGGCCTGCTCGGGCGTGCCGCCGAAGGACCAGGCCGGGGGCGGCACCGCCGCGAGGGGCGACGGGCCGACGTACACCGACATCTCCTCGAGGTGGATGCGGCGCTTGGCCTCGTTCCAGAAGGCGTTGACGGCGTCAGCCGCCGGTTCGGTCACCGGCTCAGACGTTGAAGCCGAGCGCGCGCAGCTGCTCGCGGCCGTCGTCGGTGATCTTGTCCGGGCCCCACGGCGGCATCCAGACCCAGTTGATCGCGACGTCGTTGACCATGCCCTCGAGGGCGCTGTTGGTCTGGTCGGTGATCACGTCGGTGAGCGGGCACGCGGCCGAGGTCAGCGTCATGTCGAGCACGACGTTGGAGTGCTCGTCGAGGTGCACGCCGTAGACCAGGCCGAGGTCGACGACGTTGATGCCGAGCTCGGGGTCGACGACGTCCTTCATCGCCTCGGTCACGTCCTCGACGGTGGCGGTGCCGACACCGCCGGACGTGGCCTCGGGGACCTCGGGGAGGTCGCTGTGGTCGGTCTGCTGGTCAGTCACTGCTGAGCCTCCAGGGATCGGGCGGTGGCGTCCTTCCAGGCCATCCACGACAGTAGTGCGCACTTCACCCGGGCCGGGAACTTCGCGACGCCCGCGAAGGCGATCCCGTCCTCGAGCACTTCCTCGTCCGGCTCCACGGTCCCCTTGCCCTGCATGAGCTTGAGGAACTCCTCGTGGATCTCCATCGCCTCGTCGACACTCCTGCCGACGACGAGGTCGTAGAGCACGGAGGCCGACGCCTGCGAGATCGAGCAGCCGAGCGCGTCGTAGGACACGTCGGCGACCTTGCCGTCCTGCACGTGCACGCGCAGCGTCACCTCGTCACCGCAGGTGGGGTTGACGTGGTGCACCTCGGCCTCGTAGGCGTCCCGCAGGCCCTTGCCGTGCGGGTGCTTGTAGTGGTCGAGGATGATCTCCTGGTAGAGAGCATCGAGGTCCTGTGCAGTCATCCTCATCCCAACTTGAAGTAGGAACGGGTGTATTCCAGGCCCTCGACGAGGGCGTCGATCTCGGCCGGCGTCGTGTAGAGGTACGACGACATCCGGGTCGAGCTCTGCACCCCGAAGCGGGCGTGGGCGGGCTTGGCGCAGTGGTGCCCGGCACGTACGGCGACCCCGCGGCTGTCGAGCACCTGGGCGATGTCGTGCGGGTGGACCCCGTCGACCTCGAACGAGATCGCCCCACCGCGCTCCGCGGCGTCGAGCGGGCCGAGCACGGTCAGGCCCGGCACCGTCTGCAGGCCCTCGAGGGCATAGGCGGTGATCGCCTTCTCGTGCGCGTGGATCGTGTCGAGCCCGATGTGCGAGAGGTAGTCGACCGCCGCGCCGAGGCCGATCGCCTCGACGATCGGCGGCGTGCCCGCCTCGAACTTGTGCGGGATCCCGGCGAACGTCGACCGCTCCATGCGGACCGTCTCGATCATCTCGCCGCCACCGAGGAACGGCGGCAGCGACTCGAGCACGGGACGGCTCCCCCACAGCACGCCGATGCCGGTCGGGCCGACGACCTTGTGGCCGGTGAAGGCCAGCAGGTCGGGGCGCTCCTCGGCGGGCATCGCCGCGAGGTCGATCGGCAGCTGCGGCGCCGCCTGCGAGGCGTCGACCACGACCAGCGCGCCGACCTCGTGGGCCTTGCGGGCGATCGCGGCGATCGGGTTGATGGTGCCGAGCATGTTGGACACCCAGGTCAGCGAGACGACCCTGGTGCGCTCGTTGATGAGCTCGTCGATGTCGGTCAGGTCGAGCCGGCCGTCGTCGGTCAGCCCGAACCAGCGCAGGGTCGCGCCGGTCCGCTCGGTCGCGAGCTGCCACGGGACGATGTTGGAGTGGTGCTCCATCTCGGTGACGACGACCTCGTCACCGGGCCCCAGCTGACGCTCCCCCGGCAGCGACAGTGTGTACGCCGCCAGGTTGAGCGCCTCGGTCGCGTTCTTGGTGAACACGACCTCGTCGCGCTCCGGCGCCCCGAGGAACGCGGCGACCTTGTCCCGGGCAGCCTCGAACGCCTCCGTCGACTCCGCACCGAGCGTGTGCATGGCTCGGGCGATGTTGGCGTTGTGCCGCTCGAGGTGGTCGACCATCGCGTCGATCACCACCTGCGGCTTCTGCGAGGTGTTGGCGCTGTCGAGGTAGACCAGCGGCAGGCCGCCGGCCACCGTGCGCTCGAGGATCGGGAAGTCCTTGCGGACCACCTCGAGCTCGGGCAGCAGCCCGGGGAGCGGAGCGGAGGTCATCTCAGACCGCCGCCGCCCCGACGTACTTCTCGTAACCGTTGGCCTCGAGCTCCTCGGCCAGCTCCGCACCGCCGGACTCGGCGACCCGGCCGGCGACGAACACGTGCACGTGGTCGGGCTTGATGTAGCGCAGGATCCGCGTGTAGTGCGTGATCAGCAGGACGGCCTTGTCCTCGCGCTCACGGAACCGGTTGACGCCCTCGGAGACGACCTTCAGCGCGTCGATGTCGAGGCCGGAGTCGGTCTCGTCGAGGATCGCGACCTTCGGGTCGAGCAGGTCGAGCTGGGCGATCTCGTGACGCTTCTTCTCACCGCCGGAGAAGCCCTCGTTGACCGAGCGCTGCGAGAACGACGCGTCGAGGTTCATCCGGTCCATGACCGCGTTGACGTCCTTGACCCAGGTGCGCAGCTTGGGCGCCTCGCCGTCGATCGCGGTCTTGGCGGTGCGCAGGAAGTTGGCGACCGAGACGCCGGGCACCTCGACGGGGTACTGCATCGCGAGGAACAGGCCGGCCCGCGCCCGCTCGTCGACGGACATCGCGAGGACGTCCTCGCCGTCGAGGGTGACGGTGCCGCCGGTGATCTCGTACTTGGGGTGACCCGCGATGGAGTAGGCCAGCGTCGACTTGCCCGAGCCGTTGGGGCCCATGATCGCGTGGGTCTCGCCGGAGCCGATGGTCAGCGTGACGCCCTTGAGGATCTCCTTGGGACCGTCGTCGGTCTGCACCTGGACGCGTAGGTCCTTGATCTCGAGCTTGCTCATGCGGGGGTTACTCCGTTCAACGTGGTGGTCGTGTCGACCCAGACCGCGACGGCGCCGTCGGCGTCGTCGCGGAGCTCAACAGGGAAGGTGGCGACCGGCTCGGTCGCCGGGAGGCCGGTGGGCTTGCCGGTGCGCAGGTCGAAGCGCGAGCCGTGGAGCCAGCACTCCACGGTGCAGTCCTCCACCTCGCCCTCGCTCAGCGCGACGGCGGCGTGGGAGCAGAGGTCCTGGATCGCGAAGACCTCGTCACCGGAGCGGGCGATGGCGACGCCGTACTCCTCGACGTCGACGCCGAGCGCCTCGTCGGTGGGTACGTCGGCCAGCGCGCACGCGCGGACGAAGGCCACTCAGACCACGCCCTTGAGGACGTTCTTGGCGAGCTCGGCCTCGACCGTCGCGGCGAGGCTCTCCTCCAACGCCGGCACGCCGACCTGGCGGATCAGGTCGTTGAAGAAGCCGTGCACGACCAGGCGCTGCGCCTCCTTCTCGGAGATGCCGCGCGAGCGCAGGTAGAACAGCTGCTCGTCGTCGAACCGGGCGGTGGCCGACGCGTGGCCCGCGCCCTCGATCTCGCCGGTCTCGATCTCCAGGTTGGGCACCGAGTCGGCCTGGCAGCCGTCGGTGAGCACGAGGTTGCGGTTCTCCTCGTAGGTCTCGATGCCCTCGGCGACCTTGCGGATCAGCACGTTGCCGATCCAGACGGTGTGCGCCTTCTCGCCCTGCAGCGCGCCCTTGTAGACCACGTGGGACTTGGTCTTGGGCGCGGTGTGGTCGACGAACAGCCGGTGCTCGATGTGCTGGCCGGCGTCGGCGAAGTAGAGCCCGAGCATCTCCACCGAGCCGCCGGGGCCCGCGTAGTCGGCCGTCGTGTCGTGGCGCACGACGTCGCCGCCGAAGGTCACGTCCACGTGCTTGAACTCCGCGTCGCGCCCGACCCGGACGTGCCGGTGCCCGACGTGGACCGCGTCGTCGGCCCAGTCGTCGATGCTGACGACGGTGAGGTGGGCGCCGTCGCCGACCACGATCTCGACGTTGTCGGCCAGCGTCGCCGAGCCCTCGAACCGCAGCACGACGGTCGCCTTGGCGAACTGGCCGACCGTGATCACCGCGTGGGTGGCGGTGGCGGGCGCGTCGGCGCCGTCCTTGCCGGTGAGCGTGATCATCGCGGGCCGGTCGAGCTCGGTCTCGGGGGCGACGTCGATCGCCCAGACCTTGGTCGACTCGTGCCACACGCGCGCCGCGATCCGGTCGGTCGGCACGTAGCCGCTGGACCCCCGCCGCGCGTCGTCGGCGTCGATCAGCGTGACGGTGACGCCCTCGGGCACGTCGGCCTCGGCGCCCACGCCGTCGCCGTCGAGCGGCGCGTCCTGGTGCAGGCCGCGCAGCCGCTTGAGCGGCGTGAACCGCCAGATCTCCTCGCGGCCGGTCGGCACCGGGTGCGCCTCGACGTCGAAGGAACCTTCCGGGTGGAGGTGCGACTCGACCTTCTCGAGCGCGTTCTCCAGCACTTCAGCCGTCATCCGACAGCGCCCTCCATCTGCAGCTCGATCAGTCGGTTCAGCTCCAGGGCGTACTCCATCGGGAGCTCCTTGGCGATCGGCTCGACGAAGCCGCGCACGATCATCGCCATCGCCTCGTCCTCGGCCATGCCGCGGGACATCAGGTAGAAGAGCTGGTCGTCGGAGACCTTCGAGACGCTCGCCTCGTGGCCCATCGACACGTCGTCCTCGCGGATGTCGACGTAGGGGTAGGTGTCGGACCGGCTGATCTGGTCGACCAGCAGCGCGTCGCACAGCACGTTGGACTTCGAGCCGTGCGCGCCCTCGTTGACCTGGATCAGGCCGCGGTACGACGTACGCCCGCCACCGCGCGCGACGGACTTGCTCAGGATCGAGCTCGACGTGTGCGGCGCGGCGTGCACCATCTTGGCGCCCGCGTCCTGGTGCTGGCCCTCGCCCGCGAACGCGATCGAGAGCGTCTCGCCCTTGGCGTGCTCGCCCATGAGGTAGACGGCCGGGTACTTCATCGTCACCTTGGAGCCGATGTTGCCGTCGACCCACTCCATGGTCGCGCCGGCCTCGCAGGTGGCGCGCTTGGTCACCAGGTTGTAGACGTTGTTGGACCAGTTCTGGATGGTCGTGTAGCGGCAGCGGCCGCCCTTCTTCACGATGATCTCCACGACCGCGGAGTGCAGCGAGTCCGACGAGTAGATCGGCGCCGTGCAGCCCTCGACGTAGTGCACGTAGGCGTCCTCGTCGACGATGATCAGCGTCCGCTCGAACTGGCCCATGTTCTCGGTGTTGATCCGGAAGTAGGCCTGCAGCGGGATGTCGACGTGCACGCCCTTCGGCACGTAGATGAACGAGCCGCCGGACCACACGCTGGTGTTGAGCGCGGCGAACTTGTTGTCACCGACCGGGATGACGGTGCCGAAGTACTCCTTGAAGAGGTCCTCGTGCTCCTTCAGCGCGGTGTCGGTGTCGAGGAAGATCACGCCCTGCTCCTCCAGGTCCTCGCGGATCTGGTGGTAGACGACCTCCGACTCGTACTGCGCGGCGACGCCCGCGACGAGGCGCTGCTTCTCCGCCTCCGGGATGCCGAGCTTGTCGTAGGTGTTCTTGATGTCCTCGGGCAGGTCCTCCCAGCTGGCGGCCTGCTTCTCCGTGGACCGGACGAAGTACTTGATGTTGTCGAAGTCGATCGCCGACAGGTCCGAGCCCCAGGTGGGCATGGGCTTGCGGCCGAAGAGCTTCAGGCCCTTCAGGCGCAGGTCGAGCATCCACTGCGGCTCGTTCTTCTTCGCCGAGATGTCGCGGACGACGGCCTCGTTGAGTCCTCGCTGCGCGTTGGCGCCGACGTCGTTCTTGTCGGCCCAGCCGAACTCGTAGCGACCGATCCCCTTGAGCTCGGGGTTCAGCTCTTCGATCGAGGTCATGACGTGACCTGCTCCTTCTTCTCGACATCAGGGATGCACGTGGTGCAGACGCCATCACCGTGGGCGATGGTGGCGAGGCGCTGGACGTGGGTGCCGAGGACCCGGGCGATCGCCTCGGTCTCGGCCTCGCACAGCTGGGGGAACTCGTGGGCGACGTGGGAGACCGGGCAGTGCTGCTGGCACAGCTGCTCCCCCACGACCGGCAGGTGGCGCACCGAGGCGGCGTAGCCCTCGTCGGAGAAGACGAGCGCCAGCACCTCCGCCGGCGTCGCGTCGGGGTGCGCGTCCGCGACGACCGGGAACCGTTCCTCGATGAACGTCGCCCGCCGCTCGGCGAACGCCCGTACGGCGTCGGGGCCCGCGGTCTCCGCGAGGAACCGGATCGCCTCGGTCGCGAGGTCGTCGTACTGCGCCTCGAACCCGTCGCGCCCGCGCTCGGTGAGCGCGAACACCTTGGCGGGGCGACCGCGGCCCCGGTGGCCCGCGGGACGGGGGTCGCGCGCCTCGACGGCGCCCTCGGCCAGCAGCTGGTCGAGGTGCCGGCGCACGGCCGCCGGGGTCAGGTCGAGGCGCTCGGCGAGCGCCGCGGCCGTGGACGGACCGTCGACCAGGATCGACCGGGCCACGCGCTGGCGCGTGGGCAGGTCGCTCTGCTGGTCAGCGGGAGCCACGATTTCCACAACACCAGTGTGGCGTTATTGGTTCCCGGCCTTCAAGGAAGGTCACCCTTAGTTCGGGGGGAGATCCCGGTCACGTCTCCTCGGGCCGCGACCGCACCAGCCAGGCGAGCCCGAGGAACGGCAGCACCAGGGGCACGAACCCGTAGCCCTCGCCGAACCCCGACCACACCGTCTGGTCGGGGAAGAGGTCGGTCCGGGCGATGCTCAGGGCGCCGACGGAGACCACCCCCACGAGCTCCACGCACACCGCGACCACGGCCACCCGCCACCCGCGCACGCCCCCGACGACCAGGCAGGCGGTGGCGACGACGTACACGACCGCCGCGAGCAGCGAGAGCGAGTAGGCCAGCGGCGCCTCATCGGCCTGCAGGGCGAGCTGGACGGAGGAGCGACCAGTCGCCGCGAGCGCGAAGATCCCGTAGACGAACACCAGGGCGCGGCCCCAGCCGGTCGACAGCTCGTGCCGCAGGTGCTGCTCAGGCACCGAAGCCTCCCCAGATGTCCGCGACCCGCAGCTCCATGGCGGCGATCGTCGCGACGGCGAGCAGCAGGATCGACGTGCCGACCCGGGTGCGCTCGGTGAGCGAGAAGAACGCGCCGACGACGGGCAGCAGCACCATCGTGACGAGGTAG
>DATMHR010000009.1:0-33803 GCA_035554955.1 Nocardioides sp.
CCCCAGATGTCCGCGACCCGCAGCTCCATGGCGGCGATCGTCGCGACGGCGAGCAGCAGGATCGACGTGCCGACCCGGGTGCGCTCGGTGAGCGAGAAGAACGCGCCGACGACGGGCAGCAGCACCATCGTGACGAGGTAGCTGACCAGCGTCACGCCCTCGACGTCACGGTCGGTACGGGCCAGCGCGACGAACCCCCAGACCGCCTGGACGAGCACGACCACCTCGGTCACCGCGAGGGCCAGGAAGTGGCTGTCCTGGGCGGCCCGGTCGCGGACCAGGTCCACGACCAGGAGCACGGCTGTGACCCCGCACACCACCAGCACGACGCCGTACACCCACGAGTTCACGGCGGGCAGCCTAGTGAGACACTGCGGCCGTGCCTGAAACGCCACCCGCCGTGCTGGTCGACGGCCTGGTGATGCGGTACGGCGAGAAGACCGCCGTCGACGGCCTCAGCCTCGAGGTGGCCCCGCACACGATCACCGCGGTGCTCGGCCCCAACGGCGCCGGCAAGACGACGACCCTGGAGACCTGCGAGGGCTACCGGCGTCCACAGGCGGGACGCGTGCGGGTCCTCGGGATGGACCCGGTGCGGGATCGGCGGGCGCTGCTGCCGCGGATCGGCGTGATGCTGCAGGGCCAGGGCGCCTGGTCCGGGGTGCGGGCCATCGAGATGCTGCGCCACATCGCCCGCCTGCACGCCGACCCGCTGCCCGTCGAGATGCTGGTCGAGCGGCTCTCGCTCGACGAGTGCGGGCGCACGCCGTACCGACGGCTCTCCGGCGGCCAGCAGCAGCGGCTCGGCCTGGCGATGGCGCTGGTCGGGCGGCCGGAGCTCGTCTTCGTCGACGAGCCCACCGCGGGCATGGACCCCGCCGCCCGCCGCACCACGTGGGAGCTGCTCGAGGAGCTGCGCCGCGACGGCGTGACGGTGGTGCTCACCACGCACTACCTGGAGGAGGCCGAGCAGCTGGCCGACCAGGTGCACATCATCGACCGCGGCCGGCTGATCGCGTCGGGCTCGCCGCTGGAGCTCACCCGCGGTGGCAACGCGGCCACGATCCGGCTGGTCGTGACCCGGCCGTTCCCGCCCGGCGCGCCCGACTCGCTCGCCGCGACCCTCGGCGCGGACACCGAGGTGACCGTGCTCGACGAGCGGTCGCTGCGGGTCACCGGGCCCGCCGACGCGACGACCCTGGCGAAGGTCTCCGCCTGGTGCGAGGCCAACGACGTGCTCCCCGAGTCGCTGTCGCTGGGCCAGCGCAACCTCGAGGACGTCTTCCTCGAGCTGACCGGACGGGGGCTCGCGAGTGACTGACGGCACGTTCACCCCGGCTCCGGGCGGCGCCCCCCTGCTCCGGCAGGTGCTGGCGCAGGCCTCGATGGAGACCCGGCTGATGCTGCGCAACGGCGAGCAGCTCCTGCTCGCCGTCGTGATCCCCGTGATCGTGCTGATCGGTGGCGTCACGGGCGGCAAGCACCTCGGGCTCAAGGAGCCCCACTCGCTCGTCGACATCTTCACGCCCGGCGTCCTGGCGCTGGCGGTGATGTCGACCTCGTTCACGTCGCTGGCCATCGCGACCGGCTTCGAGCGCCGCTACGGCGTGATCAAGCGGCTCGGCGCCTCCCCGCTCCCCCGCATTGGGCTGCTCGCCGGCAAGGTGCTGGGCCTGCTGGCCGTCGAGGTCATGCAGGTGGTCGTCATCGCCGCCGTGGGCTTCGCGCTGGGCTGGTCCCCCCAGCAGGGCGTGGTCGGGTTCCTGCTCGCGGCGGTCCTCGGTACGGCGGCCTTCGCCTCGCTCGGCCTGCTGGTCGCCGGCGTGCTGCGCGCCGAGGCCACGCTGGCCGCGGCCAACCTGGTCTACCTGCTGCTCATGGCCGGCGGTGCGGTCGTGCTGCCCGCGTCGTCGTACGGCGCCTTCGGCGACCTCGCGCGGCTGCTGCCCTCCGGCGCCCTGGGCGAGGCGATCCGGGGGGCGTTCCTCGACGGCGCGGTCCGCTGGACCGAGCTCGGTGTCCTGCTGGCCTGGGCGGTGGTCGGATCGGCCGCGACCGCCCGCTGGTTCCGATGGGAGTGAGTGTGGACCTCACGCGGTTCCTGCGGCCGCTGGCGTGGGCGACGCTGGTCGCCAACATGACGCTGGTGGTCACCGGCGGCGCCGTACGGCTGACCGGCTCCGGTCTCGGCTGCCCGACCTGGCCGCGCTGCCACGAGGGCTCGTTCACGCCGCACGGAGCGATGTCGGTGCACGCCGGCATCGAGTTCGGCAACCGGATGCTGACCTTCGTGCTGACCGCGATCGCGATCGCGACGTTCGTGGCCGCCTGGCAGTCCCGGCGCCGCGACCTGCGGCTGCTCGCGCTCCTGCTCGCGCTCGGCATCCCGGCCCAGGCGGTCATCGGCGGGATCACCGTGCTGACCGACCTCAACCCGTGGATCGTCTCGCTCCACCTGCTGTGCTCGATGGCGATCATCGGCCTGGCGGTGCTGTTCATCCGGCGGCTCGACGGCCCGGGGCCCGCGGAGCCCGCGCGCGGCCCGGCCCTGCTCGTCGCGTGGCTCACCTTCGCCGCCGCCTGGCTGGTGCTCTACCTCGGCACGGTCGTCACCGGCTCGGGCCCGCACGCCGGCGACGCGGACTCCCCGCGCAACGGGCTCTCGCCGGTCCAGCTGAGCCAGGCGCACGCCGACGCGGTCTTCCTGTTCATCGGGCTGAGCGTCGCGCTCGTCGTCCTCACCCGCAGCCGCGCCGCCTGGGCGCTGCTCGTCGTGGAGCTCCTGCAGGGCGTCGTCGGCTACGTCCAGTACTTCACCGACCTGCCCGAGGTCCTCGTCGCCGTGCACATGCTCGGCGCCGCGCTGATCTCCGCCGCCGTCACCTGGGCGCTGCTGGAGGTCCGGGAAAATCGCGTGCCGGCAACGGCACCTCGCTGAACACTGGGCCTGTGCCCGACGTCCCGGCCTCCCTCCACCCGCTCTTCGAGCACGACGACACGCCCCGCGCCTACATCGAGCCGAGCGAGCAGATCCGACCGCTGGACGTGCCGGCGGCCTGCGTCATCACCTTCTTCGGCGACGCGGTGCAGCGGCTCGTCGACGGCGGACGAGCCACGGTCATCACGGAGAACCGCTGGGAGGACGGCCCGCACCCGCTGCTCGAGGTCGAGCACGAGGGCGAGCGCCTGGCGATCCTGCAGTCCGGCGTCGGCGCCCCGCTGGCGGGCGCGCTGCTGGACCAGGTCATCGCCCTGGGGTGCCGTTCGTTCGTCGCGTGCGGAGGCGCGGGAGCACTCCGCAACGACCTGCCGCTCGGCCACCTGGTCGTCGTGAGGTCGGCCCTCCGTGACGAGGGCACGTCGTTCCACTACGTGCCCGCCTCCCGCTACATCGAGGCCCACCCGGCCGCGACAGCGATCCTCGAGGAGACCCTTGCCGAGCACGAGGTTCCCTACGCCGCCGGCCGCACCTGGACCACCGACGCGCCCTACCGCGAGACGCACGCCAAGATCGCGGCCCGACGCGAGGAGGGCTGCCTGACCGTCGAGATGGAGGCCTCCGCCCTGGCTGCCGTCGCCCGGTTCCGCGGGGTCCCGCTGGCCCAGGTGCTCTACGGCGGGGACGACCTGTCCGGCGAGCAGTGGGACCACCGGTCGTGGCAGACCCAGTCGGAGGTCCGCGACAACCTCCTCGCGATCGCGGGGTCCGCGGCCGTGCGGGTGGAGCGTTGGCGCGCTGCTCAGCGCAGCAGCGGGTCGATGGCGACCGCGACGAACAGCAGCGAGAGGTAGAGGTTGCTGCTGTGGAACAGCCGCATCGGCTGGAGCAGGCTCAGCTCGTCGGTGCGACCGGCGCGGCGGAGCAGCTGGTGCGCCTCGACGAGGAACATCGCGCCGAGCACCGTGGCGACGATCGGGTAGAGCGGGCCGGTGCCGGCGACCGGCCAGAGCGCCAGCGACGTGGCGACCATCACCCACGAGTAGGCGACGATCTGCCGGGCGACGGCGCGGGCGGGCTTCACCACGGGCAGCATCGGCACGTCGACGTGGGCGTAGTCCTCGCGGTAGCGCAGCGCGAGTGCCCAGGTGTGCGGCGGCGTCCAGAAGAAGACGACCAGGAACAGCACGACCGGCACCCACGACAGCTCACCGGTGACCGCGGTCCAGCCGATCAGCGCCGGGAAGCAGCCCGCGATGCCGCCCCAGACGATGTTCTGGGTGGTGCGCCGCTTGAGCAGCATCGTGTAGCCGAAGACGTAGAACGCGTTGGCCGACACCGACAGCACGGCGGACAGCGGGTTGACCCACAGCCAGAGCACGACCGTCGACAGCACGCCGAGCACGGTGCCGAACAGGAGCGCGGCGGCCGGGGTGACGATGTGCCGCGGCAGCGCCCGGCGCCGCGTGCGACGCATCTGCTCGTCGATGTCGCGGTCGTAGACGCAGTTGAAGACCGACGCCGAGCCGGCGGAGAACGTGCCGCCGACGACGGTCGCGACCACCAGGCCGAGCGACGGGACCCCGCGGGCGGCGAAGAACATCACCGGCACGGTGGTCAGCAGCAGCAGCTCGATCACGCGGGGCTTGGTGAGACCGACGTAGGCCATCACCACGTCCTTCACGGACGCCCGCTGGCGGTCCTCCCCCGTGACGGCCCCGTTGACGCCGAGAGCCTGTTTCGACACAGGTGCGGCAGGGTCGACGTACGTCACTGAGTTCCTCGGGCCAGGGATGGGATCGAAGCGTGCCGAGTGTAACCGTCCCGCCGTCCGACGGGTGTATCGAGGCCCACTGGGCACTGAGTAGGCTCGGACACGTTCCGCCTGACGACCTGAAAGGGCAATTGGTGACCCACCTCCCCGAGCTCGAGTGGACCGACCTGGACGACAGGGCGGTCGACACCGCCCGGGTCCTGGCGATGGACGCCGTGCAGAAGGTCGGAAACGGCCACCCCGGCACGGCCATGAGCCTGGCGCCGGCGGCCTACCTGCTGTTCCAGAAGGTCATGCGGCACGACCCGGCCGACCCGAACTGGATCTCCCGCGACCGCTTCGTCCTGAGCGCCGGGCACAGCTCGATCACGCTCTACACGCAGCTCTACCTCGGCGGCTTCGGCCTCGAGCTGGCCGACCTCGAATCGCTGCGGACCTGGGGCTCCAAGACGCCCGGCCACCCGGAGTACGGCCACACGGCCGGCGTCGAGGTCACCACCGGGCCGCTCGGCCAGGGCATCTCCAACGCCGTCGGCATGGCGATGGCCGCGCGCCGCGAGCGGGGCCTGCTCGACCCCGACGCCCCCGAGGGCGAGTCGCTGTTCGACCACAACATCTACGTGATCGCCTCCGACGGCGACCTCGAGGAGGGCGTGAGCAGCGAGGCGTCGTCGATCGCCGGCACCCAGCAGCTGGGCAACCTGACCGTCCTCTACGACGCCAACCGGATCTCGATCGAGGGTGACACCCGGATCGCCCTCAACGAGGACGTGGCCAAGCGCTACGAGGCCTACGGCTGGCACGTCCAGGTCGTCGACTGGACCGGCACGGACCACTCCGACCTCGCGAACTACACGGAGGACGTGCCGGCGCTCTACGACGCGATCCGCGCCGCCGACGCGGTGACGGACCGGCCGTCGATCATCGTCCTCAAGACGGTCATCGCCTGGCCCGCCCCCAACGCGCAGAACACCGAGGCCGCGCACGGCTCGGCGCTCGGCGACGAGGAGGTCGCGGCGACCAAGGAGGTCCTCGGCTTCGACCCCGCCAAGACGTTCGAGGTCCCCGACGACGTGATCACCCACACCCGCGGGCTCGTCGAGCGCGGCAAGGCCTGGGGCGCGGAGTGGGACAAGAAGTACGCCGAGTGGGCGGCCGCCAACCCCGAGCGGGAGGCGCTGCTGCACCGGATGAAGGCCCGCGCGCTGCCCGACGGCCTCGAGGCGGCGCTCCCGAGCTTCCCGGCCGACGCCAAGGGCGTCGCCACCCGCGCCGCGTCGGGCAAGGTGATCAACGCGGTCGCGCCGCTGATGCCCGAGCTGTGGGGCGGCTCCGCCGACCTCGCCGGCTCCAACAACACCACGATCAAGGACGCCCCGTCGTTCCTGCCCAAGGACCGCTCGGTCGAGGAGTGGGAGGGCGACCCCTACCAGGGCCGCGTGCTCCACTTCGGCATCCGCGAGCACGGCATGGCCGCGATCATGAACGGCATCGCCGTTCACGGCGGCACCCGGGTGTTCGGCGGCACGTTCCTCACCTTCTCCGACTACATGCGCGGGGCCGTCCGGGTCGGCGCGCTGATGCAGGCGCCGGTCGTCTACGTCTGGACCCACGACTCCATCGGCCTGGGCGAGGACGGCCCGACCCACCAGCCGGTGGAGCACCTCTGGGCGCTGCGTGCGATCCCGGGCCTCGACATCGTCCGCCCGGCGGACGCCAACGAGACCGTGGCGGCCTGGCTGCAGGTCCTCAAGAACAGCGACCGGCCCGCCGGCCTGATCCTGAGCCGGCAGAACCTGCCGGTGTTCCCGCGCGGCGAGGACGCCGAGACCGGTGAGCACTGGGCGTCGACCGACGACGTCGGCAAGGGCGCCTACGTCCTGCTCGAGGCGCAGGACGGCGAGCCCGACGTGATCCTGATCGGCACCGGCTCGGAGGTCCAGCTCGCCGTCGAGGCGCGCCGGCAGCTGGCCGCCGACGGGATCCGCGCCCGAGTGGTCTCGATGCCCTCGGTCGAGTGGTTCGAGCAGCAGACCCAGGCCTACCGCGACTCGGTCCTGCCGCCGACGGTGCGTGCCCGGGTCAGCGTCGAGGCGGGCCTGCGGCTCGGCTGGCGGGAGTACGTCGGCGACGCGGGCCGGATGGTCAGCCTCGAGCACTGGGGCGCGTCGGCGGCGTACCAGCGGATCTACACCGAGTTCGGCATCACCGCCGAGGCGGTCGCCCAGGCGGCCAAGGACAGCATCGAGGCAGCAGCCAAGTAGTCCCCTCCCCTCCCCTCCCTAAGGAGAACCCATGAGTGAGCGACTCCAGGCCCTGGCGGACGCCGGGGTCTCCATCTGGCTCGACGACCTCTCGCGGGAGCGGATCGAGACCGGCAACCTCGCCGACCTCGTGAAGGAGAAGTCGGTCGTCGGGGTCACGACCAACCCGACGATCTTCGCGTCCGCGATCTCCGACGGCGAGCGCTACGACGACCAGGTGCGCCGCCTCGTGGCGGACGGCGCCGACGTGAACAAGGTGATCTTCGACCTCACCACCGAGGACGTGCGCAACGCGTGCGACGTGCTCGCGCCGGTGCACGAGGCCGTGCACGCCGACGGTCGGGTGTCGATCGAGGTCGACCCGATGCTGGCCAACGACACCGACGCCACGATCAAGGCGGCCCACGACCTGTGGACCACCGTCGACCGGCCCAACGCGCTGATCAAGATCCCGGCGACCCTCGAGGGCCTCCCGGCGATCACGTCCGCGATCGCCGAGGGCATCTCGGTCAACGTGACGCTGATCTTCTCGACCGAGCGCTACCGCTCGGTGATGGACGCCTACCTCGCGGGTCTCGAGCAGGCGCGCGACAACGGCGTCGACCTCGCGACGATCCACTCCGTGGCGTCGTTCTTCGTCTCGCGCGTCGACACCGAGATCGACAAGCGGCTCGAGAAGACCGGCTCCGACGAGGCGCTCGCGCTGCGCGGCAAGGCCGGCGTCGCCAACGCCCGGATCGCCTACGCCGCGTTCGAGGAGGTCTTCGCGTCGCCGCGCTGGCAGGCGCTGGCGGAGGCCGGCGCCAACGTGCAGCGGCCGCTGTGGGCGTCGACCGGCGTGAAGAACCCGGACTACCCCGACACGCTCTACGTCACCGACCTCGTGGTGGCCGACACCGTCAACACGATGCCGGAGAAGACGCTCGACGCGTTCGCCGACCACGGGGAGGTCCACGGCGACCAGGTCACCGGCCGGGCCGGGGACGCGCAGGCGCACTTCGACCGGCTCAGCGAGGTCGGCGTGGACCTCGACGACGTGTTCCTCACCCTGGAGAGCGAGGGCGTGGACAAGTTCAAGAAGTCCTGGGAAGAGCTGGTCGCCACGGTCGAGGGCCAGATGGAGCAGGTCCGGTAGCCACCGTGAGCGCCGCGCCCGTCGACCCCACCTCCACCGAGGCCTGGGAGCGCCTGGCGAAGCTCGCCGGGTCGTTCGAGCCCGACCTCCGCGGCTGGTTCGCCGCCGACCCCGAACGGGTCGCACGGCTGACCTTCACCGCGGCCGACCTGCACGTCGACCTGTCCAAGAACCTGGTCGACCAGCCGGTGCTGGACGCGCTGCTCGACCTGGCGTCCGAGACCGGCGTGGCGGCCCGCCGCGACGCCATGTTCGCCGGGGAGCACATCAACGTCACGGAGGACCGCGCCGTGCTGCACACGGCGCTGCGCCAGCCGGCGGACGCCACGCTCGAGGTGGACGGCCAGGAGGTGGTGCACGACGTGCACGAGGTCCTCGCCCGCGTCTACGAGCTCGCCGACAAGGTCCGCTCGGGCGCGTGGACCGGCGTGACCGGACAGCGGATCCGGACGGTCGTCAACATCGGCATCGGCGGGTCCGACCTCGGTCCGGTGATGGCCTACGAGGCGCTGGCGCCGTACGTCCAGGACGGGCTCGAGTGCCGGTTCATCAGCAACATCGACCCGACCGACGCGGCGCAGAAGCTCGCCGGGCTCGACCCCGCGACGACGCTGTTCGTCGTGTCCAGCAAGACGTTCGGCACGCTGGAGACGCTCACCAACGCGCGGCTGTGCCGGTCGTGGCTGCTCGAGCAGCTCGGTGACGGCGTCGACCGCGACGAGGCGGTCGCGAGGCACTTTGTCGCGGTGTCGACGGCGCTCGACAAGGTTGCGGCGTTCGGCATCGACCCGGACAACGCCTTCGGCTTCTGGGACTGGGTGGGCGGCCGCTACTCCGTCGACTCCGCGATCGGTACGTCGCTCGCCATCGCGATCGGCCCGGAGCGGTTCAGCGAGCTCCTGGCCGGCTTCCACGCGATGGACGAGCACTTCCGGACCACCGCGCCCGCCGCCAACGTGCCGCTGCTCATGGGCCTGCTGAACGTCTGGTACGTCAACTTCCTCGGCGCGGAGACGCACGCCGTACTCCCCTATGCGCAGCTGCTGCACCGCTTCCCCGCCTATCTCCAGCAGCTGACGATGGAGTCCAACGGCAAGGGCGTGCGCTGGGACGGCACCGAGGTGTCCACCGAGACCGGCGAGGTGTTCTGGGGCGAGCCCGGCACCAACGGGCAGCACGCGTTCTACCAACTGATCCACCAGGGCACCCGGCTCATCCCGGCCGACTTCATCGCCGTCGCCAACCCCGCGTATCCGCTCAAGGACGGCGACACCGACGTGCACGAGGTGTTCCTCGCCAACTTCTTCGCCCAGACCAAGGCCCTCGCCTTCGGCAAGACCGCCGACGAGGTGCGGGCCGAGGGGACGCGCGAGGAGATCGTCCCGGCGCGGGTGTTCACCGGCAACCGGCCGACGACCTCGATCATGGCGCCCGAGCTGTCGCCGGCGGTCCTCGGCCAGCTGATCGCGCTCTACGAGCACATCACGTTCGTCCAGGGCGCCGTGTGGGGCATCGACAGCTTCGACCAGTGGGGCGTCGAGCTCGGCAAGCAGCTGGCCCTCCAGGTCGCCCCGGCGGTGTCCGGCGACGAGGACGCGCTCGCCGCCCAGGACCCCTCCACCCAGGCCCTCATCGGCTACTACCGGGAGCACCGACTGCCATGACCGAGCTGCTGATCGAGGTCCACGACGACGCCGAGGCGCTGGCCACCGCCGTCGCCGGGGAGCTCCTCAACCGGATCGCGGACGCACAGGCGGCCGGGCACGTGCCCGCCATCTGCCTGACCGGCGGCTCGATCGCGGACGCCGTGCACCGGGCCGTTGCCCGCCTGGCCCCCGACTCCGGCGTCGACTGGGGCGCCGTCGACTTCTGGTTCGGCGACGAGCGCTACGTCGACCGCGACTCCCCCGACCGCAACGCCGTCCAGGCGCGCGCGGCGTTCCTCGACGCGCTCGGCGTACCCGCCGCGCGGATCCACGAGGCACCCACGCCCTCCTCGGCCTGCTCGGTGGACGAGGGCGCCCGCGCCTACGGCGCCGAGCTGCGGAGCTCCCCGGCGCACGAATTCCTGGTCACGATGCTCGGCGTCGGCCCCGACGGCCACATCGCCTCGCTCTTCCCCGGCTTCCCCCAGCTCGCGGCGCACGACATCGCGGTCGGCGTCACCGGCTCGCCGAAGCCTCCTCCCGAGCGGATCTCCCTGACCTTCGAGGCCCTCGCCCACTCGGCCAGCATCTGGTTCCTCGTCAGCGGGGACGCCAAGGCGGACGCCGTACGCCGTGCCCTCGCCGAGGTCGCCCCCGACGACGAGCTCGCCGCCCTCCAGGAGACCCCGGCCCGCGGCGTCCAGGGCCGCCTCGAGACGACCTGGTTCCTCGACCACGCTGCTGCCTCCCTCCTCTGACTCCCGGCCGAGTCGGCAGAAGTTCGCACGCGTACGACGTCGAGTCGGCAGAAGTTTGCACGCGTACGACGTCGAGTCGGCAGAAGTTCTCACGAAGACAGACGGATGCCGAACCTGCGACGTGCCTCGGCCGCCCCCATCACGAGGATCTGCTCGGCGTTCTGCTGAGGTCCGAAGAGGTTGTGCTTCCGCATCGCGACCACGTGGAACCCGCCGGCGTCCGCCAGCTCCGCCCGGCGCCTGCGATCATGGACCAGCTGTTCCGGGCTCGAGTGCCACTCGTCGCCGTCGTACTCGGCGCCGTACCGCATCGGCTCGTTCCCCAGGTCGAGCCGGCCGAGGAGCCGGTCGAGCAGCCACACCTCGAGCTGCGGTGTGGGCGTCGGCAGGTTCGCCTCGATCCAGCGCAGTCGCAGCACCGACTCCGGCGGCGACTCCGCGCGACCGTCACCGAGCGGCGCCACCGCGCGCAGGGTGGTCACCCACCGCGTCCGCCGGAAGCGCTCCACCCCCGCCAGGAACTCCTCCTTCGTGAAGCTCTGCAGACGGAGCATCTGGTCGATCGCCGGGAGCGCTCGATCGGGCCACCGGACACGGCCGAGGTCCCAAGCGGTCCGGATCGGCGTGCTCACCTTGAGCCCGTCGAGCTCCATGACGTCCCGCGGCAGCAGGTTGCGCTCCCCGCTGACGCTCAGGTCGTTGCGCACCCGGCCGCGCCCTGAGGGCCGGAACACCGCGGTGGGTGCGAGAGCGAGGTGCTCGCCCGGTGCGAGCACCATCTCGGCACCGTGCAGCCAACCTGCGTGCCGATCGACCACGACCGCGTCCGGCGGCACCACGAGGTGCAGGCAGGCGCACCGGAGGTCGACCGAGTCCGGCACCTGTGCGGCGACGTACACGCCTCTGATCGGATGGTGCAGCAGGCCTTGGTCGACGAGCCGCTTCAAGGTCCGGTAGTCGATACCGGCCTCGGCCCGCGCGGTCGCAGCCGTGAACGGACGGTCGAGGGGCAGGGAGCAGGAGTCGCCGAGGAACGCGAGGTCGGCGAAGGGGAGCTGGCTCGGCATGCACTCGACGTACCGCCGAGCAGTGCCGCCCAATCATCGCGTTCGCGCGCCTGTGGACAAGTGCTCAGGCGCCCCGCGTTCGACGCCCGATGGCTGCGAACTTCTGCCGACTCGACGCTCTGGACGTGCGAACTTCTGCCGACTCGGCGTCGTACAGCTGCGAACTTCTGCCGACTCGGCGTCGGGCGGGAGGGAGGGTCAGGTCAGAAGATGATCTCGCCGGACTTGCGGCGGGAGCGGAGGAGCTGGATGGCCTCGTCGAGGATGACCTCGGCCTCCTTGTCGGAGCGGCGCTCCTTCACGTAGGCGAGGTGGGTCTTGTAGGGCTCGATCTTGGGCGCCGGGGGCGGGTTGTCGGAGTCCAGGGACGCCGGCAGACCGCACTTGGGGCAGTCCCAGGAGTCGGGGACGGCGGCCTCGACCGAGAAGGTGATCACCGAGCGGTGGTCGTGCGCACAGAAGTACGTGACCGCCTGCCGCGGCGCAGCCTCACCGCGCTCGGCCTCACCCATCGGGCCTGCGCCTACGCGGCTACCACGAATCGCGCTGCCTCCACCGGCCAACGGTCTCTCCTCACCTCGGGCCGGCCAGGAACCGGGCCGGTCGTGTTCTTGGTTGTGTCAGTAGGCCAGAAGGAGGCCGAGTGCGATCACACAGGCGAACCAGATGACGCCGATGCCGATCGTGAACCGGTCGAGGTTCCGCTCCGCGACCGAGGAGCCACCGAGCGAGCTGGTGACCCCGCCGCCGAACATGTCCGAGAGTCCGCCCCCACGTCCCTTGTGCAGCAGCACCAGCATGATGAGCAGCAGGCTCGAGATCACGAGCAGGACGGTGAGGAGCGTCGACAACACGGGGGGAATCCTACGTCAGCGCGGGTACGACGACGAACGGGCACCCACCCGTGAGAGCGACATGTCCCGGCTCAGCCCAGCGCCGGCATGTCGTAGAAGCGGCAGATCCCGCCGAACTCGTCGGCCTGGAGGCTCGCGCCGCCGACCAGGCAACCGTCGACGTCGGCCTGGGCCATGATGCCGGCCACGTTGGCGGCCTTCACCGAGCCGCCGTACTGGATCCGCACGGCGTCGGCCGCGTCGTCGCCCCAGGACTCCCGGACCTGCGCACGGATCGCCGCGCACACCTCCTGGGCGTCCTCGGGCGTGGCGACCTCGCCGGTGCCGATCGCCCAGACGGGCTCGTAGGCGATCACGAGCCCCGCGACCTGCTTCGCGTCGAGCCCGGCGAGCGAGCCGACGACCTGCTGGGTGCAGTAGGGCACGTGGGTGCCCTCCTGGCGGATCTCGAGACCCTCACCGACGCACACGATCGGCGTGATGCCGGCCTTGAGCGCGGCCTGCGCCTTCTTGGCGACCAGCGCGTCGGTCTCGGCGTGGTACTGCCGCCGCTCGGAGTGGCCGACGACGACGTAGGAGCAGCCGAGCTTGGCGAGCATCCCGGCCGAGATCTCGCCGGTGTAGGCGCCGTTCTCGTGCACGGAGACGTCCTGGGCGCCGTACTCGATCTGCAGCCGGTCGCCGTCCACGAGCGTCTGCACCGACCGGATGTCGGTGAAGGGCGGGACCACGACGACCTCGACCTTGCCGTAGTCGTGCTTCTTGTCCGACAGCGTCCAGGCGAGCTTCTGGACCAGCACCACCGCTTCCTGGTGGTTGAGGTTCATCTTCCAGTTGCCCGCCATGATCGGCGTGCGGGTGTGCCCCATGTCAGGCCCCTTCGTCGAGCAGGACGGTGATGCCGGGGAGCTCCTTGCCCTCGAGGTACTCGAGGCTCGCTCCCCCGCCGGTGGAGATGTGGCCGAAGGCGGCCTCGTCGAAGCCGAGCGTGCGTACGGCGGCCGCGGAGTCGCCGCCGCCGACGACGGTGAGCCCGTCGGTCCCCTGGTGCGCTGCCAGTGCCTCGGCGACCGCACGGGTGCCCTCCGCGAACGCGGGGACCTCGAACACGCCCATCGGCCCGTTCCAGAAGACCGTGCGGGCGTCGGCGAGCGCCGCCGCGAAGGCGGCGGCGGACGCGGGCCCGATGTCGAGCCCGAGGGAGTCGGCCGGGATCGCGTCGGCCGCGACCGCCCGCGCGGAGCCCTCGTCGCCGAAGCTGTCGGCCACCACCACGTCGGTGGGCAGCAGGATCTCCACCCCGGTGTCGCGGGCGCGGTCGAGGTAGTCCAGGCACGTCTGCACCTGGTCCTCCTCCAGCAGGCTCTTGCCCACCTCGTGGCCCTGGGCCTTGAGGAAGGTGAAGACCATGCCGCCGCCGATGAGCAGCCGGTCGGCCTTGCCCAGCAGGTTGTCGATGACGCCGAGCTTGTCGGACACCTTCGACCCTCCGAGCACCACGACGTACGGGCGCTCCGGGTCGACGGTCAGCCGGCGCAGGACGTCGATCTCGGCGGACACGAGGCCGCCCATGGCGTGCGGCAGCCGCTGGGCGACGTCGTAGACGCTGGCCTGCTTGCGGTGGACGACGCCGAAGCCGTCCGACACGAAGGCGTCGGCGAGAGCAGCGAGCTGGTCGGCGAACGCACCGCGCTCGGCCTCGTCCTTCGACGTCTCACCCGCGTTGAACCGCACGTTCTCGAGCAGGGCCACCTGGCCGTCCTCGAGCGCGCCGACGACCGCCTTCGCCGAGTCGCCGACCGTGTCGGTCGCGAACGCGACCTCCTGGCCGAGCAGCTCGGAGAGGCGGGCGGCGACGGGTGCGAGGGAGTACGCCGGGTCCGGCGTGCCCTTCGGCCGTCCGAGGTGGGCGGTGACGACCACCCGGGCGCCCGCGTCGGCGAGCGCCTTGATGGTCGGCACGGACGCCCGGATCCGGCCGTCGTCGGTGATCTTCTGACCGTCGAGCGGCACGTTCAGGTCCGACCGGACGAGGACGCGCTTGCCGCTGACCTCGCCGAGCCCGGCGTACTCCCCCATCAGACGGTCAGAGGGTGGCGCCGACGTGGACGATCAGGTCCGCGAGGCGGTTGGAGTAGCCCCACTCGTTGTCGTACCAACCGAGGACCTTGACCTGGTTGCCGTTCACCTTGGTGAGCGGCGCGTCGAAGATGCACGACGCCGGGTCGGTGACGATGTCGGTCGACACCAGCGGGTCGGTCGAGTACTTCAGGAACCGGCCGTCGGCACGACGCTCGATCGCGGCGTTGACCTCCTCGACGGTGGTCTCGCGCCCGGCCTCGAAGGTGAGGTCCGTCGCGGAGCCGGTCGGCACCGGGACGCGCATCGCGTAGCCGTCGAGCTTGCCCTTGAGCTCGGGCAGCACCAGGCCGATGGCCTTGGCGGCACCGGTCGAGGTCGGCACCATGTTGAGCGCCGCGGCGCGGGCCCGGCGCGGGTCCTTGTGGATGTTGTCCTGGAGGTTCTGGTCGGCGGTGTAGGCGTGGATCGTCGTCATCAGGCCCTTGACGATGCCGAACTCCTCGTGGAGCGCCTTCGCCATCGGCGCGAGGCAGTTGGTCGTGCACGAGGCGTTGGAGATGACCGTGTGCTGCTCGGGGTCGTAGAGCTCGTGGTTGACGCCCATCACGACGGTGATGTCCTCGTTCTTGGCGGGCGCCGAGATGATGACCTTCTTGGCGCCGGCGTCGACGTGGGCGCGGGCCTTGGTCGCGTCGGTGAAGAAGCCGGTCGACTCGACGACGATGTCCGCGCCGAGGTCGCCCCACTTGAGGGCGGACGGGTCGCGCTCGGCGGTGACCGAGATCTCCTGGTCGCCGACCCGGAGCGCCGAGTCGGTGGCGGTCACGTCGGCGTCGAGGCGGCCCAGGATCGAGTCGAACTTGAGCAGGTTGGCCAGCGAGCTCGGCGCGGTCAGGTCGTTCACGCCCACGATCTCGATGTCGAGACCGCTCGCGCGCACGGCGCGGAAGAAGTTGCGGCCGATCCGACCGAAGCCGTTGATGCCTACCCGGACAGTCATGCAGGACTCCCTTGTTCGTGCGGGTGTTTGGTCACCCGCGGTGGAATGAGGTGTTCAGTCACCCCCGTCACCGACCCTAGTGGTCGGCGCACGCGCGACCGTCGCCGGTCCCGCGGTACGTACGGGTAACAACGGTCACAGTCGCGCGGCGGTCGTGGATCGCCGTGCTCACCCGTGCGGTAAGACGTGCGCGTCGGGCCCCGGGAAGGTCAGCCCCTCGTGGCCGTCCTCCCAGCGCACGACGTAGGGAGGCGTCCCGTCGTCGCCGCGGACCTCGAGGACCTCGGCCTCCCTGCGGTGCATCGAGTCCGTCCTGCCCTCGACGACCAGCCGGTCACCGACCTTCGCGTGCATGTCCGACCTCCCGCATCGTGGTGTGCTTCCACGATGCGCCCCGCGGGTGCGCGGGGCAAGGGGCAGAAGGTCCTGCGTCAGGCGTCCTCGGCCAGCATCTCCGGCGTCAGGGACGCCTCCGTGTCGGGGATGCCGAGCTCCTCGGCCCGCTTGTCGGCCATCGCGAGGAGCCGGCGGATCCGGCCCGCGATCGCGTCCTTGGTCAGCGCGGGCTCGTGCAGCTGCCCGAGCTCCTCCAGCGAGGCCTGCTTGTGCTCGAGCCGCAGCTCGCCGGCCATCCGCAGGTGGTCGGGCACCTCCTCGCCGAGGATCTCCATGGCCCGCTCGACGCGGGCGCCGGCGGTGACGGCGGCGCGGGCCGAGCGGCGCAGGTTGGCGTCGTCGAAGTTGGCCAGCCGGTTGGCCGTCGCGCGGACCTCGCGGCGCATCCGGCGCTCCTCCCAGGCCATCAGCGTCTCGTGGGCGCCGAGCCTGGTCAGCAGCTGGCCGATGGCGTCGCCGTCGCGGATCACGACCCGGTCGACGCCGCGCACCTCGCGCGCCTTGGACTGGATCCCGAGCCGGCGGGCCACGCCGACCAGCGCCAGGGCGGCCTCCGAGCCGGGGCAGGTGACCTCGAGGGAGGACGACCGACCGGGCTCGGTGAGCGACCCGTGCGCGAGGAACGCACCGCGCCACGCGGCGACCGCGTCGCACGCGCCGCCGGAGACGACCGCGGGCGGCAGCCCCCGCACCGGCCGGCCGCGCTGGTCGAGCAGCCCGGTCTGGCGGGCGAGCGCCTCGCCGTCCTTCGCGATCCGGACGATGTAGCGGCTCCCCTTGCGGATGCCGTTGCCCTGGACCATGACGACGTCGGAGGACTGGCCGTAGATCTCGGCGATGTCCTTGCGGAGCCGGCGGGCGGCGGCGCCGGTGTCCAGCTCGGCCTCCACGACGATCCGGCCGGCGACGATGTGCAGACCTCCCGCGAACCTCAAGGTGGAGGCGACCTCGGCCTTCCGGCAGCACGCCTTGGTGACCGGTGTGTTGGCCAGCTCCGCCTTCACCTGTGCCGTCATCGCCATGAGTCGAATCCTCGCACGACGGTCAATCACCCTGGGACGAACCTGCGAGGACACCCGCGTAGGCCGCCGCGAGCTTGCGCGGGTCGTGCCGTGCGGTGCCGTCGCCGAGCGCGACGTCGGCGATCACGAGTCGTGCCCCCATCGCGGCGACCAGCGCCTGCAGCTCGGGAAGGTCCGCGCCGACGCTCGCCTCGTCGGCGATCACGGTGTGCACGGTCAGGTCGGGCGCGTGCTCGGCGAGCACGGCGAGGTGGTCGGCGGGCCCGAAGCCGTAGGTCTCCCCCGGCTGCTCGCCGAGGTTGAGCACGACGATCAGCCGAGCCTCCGTGGCGACGAGCGCCTGCCGCAGCTGCGGGACCATCAGGTGCGGCAGCACCGAGGTGAACCACGAGCCGGGTCCCAGCACCGCCCAGTCGGCGTCGTGGATGGCGTCGACGACCGCCGGGCTGACCTCGGGGTCGGGCGGGTCGAGGGCGATCGACGCGATCACGCCGTCCGTGGTCGCGACCTCGACCTGCCCGCGCACGGTCGTGAGCGAGTCCGGGTCGCCGTCGAGGCCGCGCACCTCCGCGGTGATGTCCATCGGGGTGACCGCCATCGGGAGCACCCGGCCCTTGGCGCCGAGCAGCCGGCCGACCCAGTCGAGGGCGTCGACGTGGTCACCCAGCAGCTCCCAGAGCCCGACGATGAGGAGGTTGCCGACGACGTGCCCGCGCATGTCGCCGTCGCCCTCGAACCGGTGCTGGAGCACCCGGGCCCAGGTGTCGCCCCACTCGTCGTCGCCGCACAGGGCGGCGAGCGCCATGCGCAGGTCGCCGGGCGGCAGCACGCCGAACTGGCCGCGCAGGCGGCCGGAGGACCCACCGTTGTCGGCGACCGTGACGACCGCGGTCAGCTCGTCGACGGTCAGGTCGTCGACCAGCCGGCGCAGTGCGGTCAGCGAGGCGTGCAGGCCGTGCCCGCCGCCGAGCGCGACCACGGACTGCGCGCGGTCGAGGGAGCCCGGTGAGCTCATTCGCGCCCCAGGTCGCGGTGGAACGGGCGGGCGAGGTAGCCCTGCTGCTGGAGGCGGCGCGCGATCTCCTCGCTCATCGCGACGCTCCGGTGCTTCCCGCCGGTGCACCCGATCGCCACCCGCATGAACCGCTTGCCCTCGCGGAGGTAGCCCTCGGCGACCCCGGTGAGCAGCGGCACGAACTGGTCGAGGAACTCCTCGGCGCCGGGGCGACCGAGGACGTACTCCGCCACGTCGTCGTCCCGGCCGGTGTGCGCGCGCAGCTCGGGGACCCAGTGCGGGTTGGGCAGGAACCGCATGTCGGCGACGTAGTCCGCGTCGACCGGGATGCCGTACTTGAAGCCGAAGCTGATCACCGTCACCCGCAGCCGGGTCGTCTCCGGGGTGCCGAACGCCTCCGCGATCCGGTCGGTGAGCTGGTGCACGTTGAGGTTGCTGGTGTCGATGACCAGGTCGGCCTCGCTGCGCAGGTCCGCGAGGACGGTGCGCTCGCGGTGCAGGCCGTCGAGCAGCCGGCCGCCCTCCTGCAGCGGGTGCGGCCGGCGCGCCGCCTCCTGGCGCCGGACCAGCACCTCGTCGGTGGCGTCGAGGAACACCAGGGTGGTGCTGCGACCGGTCGTGCCCTGCGCGAGCGCGCTCTGCAGCCCGGAGAAGAACGAGCCCGAGCGCACGTCGACCACGACCGCCACCCGCTGCGCCCGGCCGAGCGACTCGTCGACCAGGCGCACGACGTCGGGCAGCAGGCTCGGCGGCAGGTTGTCGACGACGTAGAAGCCGAGGTCCTCGAGCTCCTTGGCCGCCGTGCTGCGCCCGGCGCCGGTCATGCCGGTCACGACGACCAGCTCGCCCGCGTCGCGACGGCTCGGATCCTGGGGGCTCATGTCGCCGTAGTCTGGCGCGGCGCCCGCCCGGCTGCCACGTCGGCCTCGGCAACGGCGGTCTTGATCGCGTCGGCGGTCCGTGGACCGATGCCGGGCACCGCGGCGATCTCCTCGACGGACGCCTCCCGCAGCTTCTTGAGCGAGCCGAAGTGGCGCAGCAGCGTCCGCCGCCGCACCTCCCCGAGCCCGGGCACGTCGTCCAGCAGGCTCTCGACCATCGACTTCGACCGCCGGGAGCGGTGGTGGGTGATCGCGAACCGGTGGGCCTCGTCGCGCACCCGCTGGAGGAGGTAGAGGCCCTCCGAGGTGCGCGGCAGGATCACCGGGTCGGGCTGTGCGGGGAGCCAGACCTCCTCGAGCCGCTTGGCCAGGCCGCACACCGGGACGTCGTCGATCCCGAGCTCGTCGAGGGCCCGCTGCGCCGCGGCGACCTGCGGCGGCCCGCCGTCGACGACGACCAGCCCGGGCGCGTAGGCGAACTTGCGGGGCTTGCCGGTGTCGGGGTCGACCAGCATCGGGCCGTCCTCCCCGGTGCGCTGCTCGCTGTTGGCCACCTCGTCGAGGAGCCGCTTGAACCGGCGGGTGATCACCTCGTGCATGGCCGCCACGTCGTCGGAACCGTCCTGGCCGCGGATCACGAACCGCCGGTACTCCGACTTCCGCGACAGGCCGTCCTCGAACACCACCATCGAGGCGACGATCTCGGTGCCCTGGATGTGGGAGACGTCGTAGCACTCGATCCGCAGCGGGGCGTCGTCGAGCTCGAGCGCGTCGGCGATCTCGGACAGCGCCCGGTTGCGGGTGGTGAGGTCGCTGGCGCGGCGGGTCTTGTGCAGCGCGAGCGACTCGGTCGCGTTGCGGGCGACCGTCTCCTGCAGGGTCCGCTTGTCGCCGCGCTGCGGCACCCGGATCGCGACCCGCGACCCGCGCAGCTCCGACAGCAGCTGCTCGAAGGTCGCCGCCTCGGGCGGCAGCTCCGGCACCAGGATCTCGCGCGGCACTGCGTCCCGCGCCTCGTCGGCCTGCAGCCCGCCGTAGAGCTGGAGCAGGAAGTCCGCCACCAGCTCGGGCGTCCCACCCTCGTCGGTGCGGTCGGCGACCCAGCCCCGCTGGCCGCGGATCCGGCCGCCGCGCACGTAGAAGATCTGCACCGCGACCTCGAGCGGGTCCTCGGCCAGCGCGATCACGTCGGCGTCGGCGCCGTCGCCCAGCACGACCGCCTGCTTCTCCAGCGCCTTGTGCATCGCGCCGAGGTCGTCGCGGAGCCGGGCCGCCCGCTCGTAGTCGAGCGCCTCGCTCGCGGCGTACATCTCCTGCTCGATGCGCCGCAGGAACGGCTTGGTGCGCCCGGCCATGAACTCGCAGAAGTCGTCGACGATCGCCCGGTGCTCCTCGGCGCTGACGTTGCCGACGCACGGCGCCGCGCACTTGTCGATGTAGCCGAGCAGGCAGGGACGGCCGATCTGCTGAGAGCGCTTGAACACGCCGTTGCTGCACGAGCGCATCGGGAAGACGCGCAGCAGGATGTCGACGGTCTCGCGGATCGCCCAGGCGTGGCTGTAGGGCCCGAAGTAGCGCGTGCCGCGCCGCTTGGCCCCGCGGCCCACCATCACCCGCGGGAACTCCTCGGAGTAGGTCACCGCGAGCCACGGGTAGGACTTGTCGTCGCGGTACTTCACGTTGAACCGCGGGTCGAACTCCTTGATCCAGGAGTACTCCAGCTGGAGGGCCTCGACCTCGGTGTTGACGACCGTCCACTCGACGCTCGCCGCGGTGGTGACCATGGTGGCGGTGCGCGGGTGCAGCCCGGCGATGTCCTGGAAGTACGACGACAGCCGCGCCCGCAGGTTGATCGCCTTCCCGACGTAGATCACCCGGCCCTTGGGGTCCTTGAACCGGTAGACACCCGGCTGGGTGGGGATCGACCCGGGCTTGGGGCGGTAGCTGAGCGGGTCGCGCACACCCCAACCCTACGGACGCCCGGCGACAGTCAGCCCGAGCAGTGGCCGCGGGTCGACCGCTGCCGTGTAGTCGGCGCCCGCGGGGCGCACCTCGAAGTGCAGGTGGCAGCCGTCCGGAGCCCCCGAGTCGCCGGCCAGCGCGAACCGCTCGCCCGGGGCGAGGTGGTCGCCCGGCGCCACGAAGACGCGGGTGGTGTGCCCGATCACGACGTCCTGCCCACCGACGCGGAGCAGCACCGGGTCGACGCCGTACGCCGACCCGAGCGCGGCATGGTCCAGGACCTCCGCCGGGCGGCCGGCCGTCAGCGGGGTGCCGCAGGGCATCGCGACGTCGATCCCGTGGTGCTTGCCCTGCCCGTCGGGGCAGGTCGGGTCGGGGTCGTAGTAGGGCGCCGGCGTGCAGCCGAACGGGATCATGATCCGGTGCGCGCCGCCGAACCACGGCGAGGTCCACGCCCGGCGGTCGTCGGTGTAGAAGACCCACCGCGGGTCGACGGGTTCGGCGGGCGACGTCGAGCGGGTCGGCCGGGTGGGCGCGGGAGTGGCGGTCGCCGCGGTCGACTGCGTCACCGGGTGCGACGGTCGCTGGTGACCGGCGTGCCTGCTCGACGGCGCCGACCGGGCGTCGTCACCGCTGGGCGGCGCGTCGGTGCCCGAGCACGCGGAGAGCGAGACCGCCGCCGCCAGCAGCAGGGACGCCGTGCGCGCGGTCACCCGGCGACGACCTGGTCGCCCTTCACCTGCACCGGCACGGACGGCAGCGCCGACGGGGCCGGACCACCGTCGACCGAGCCGTCGGTGATCGAGAACTGGCTGCCGTGGCACGGGCAGGTGATCTCTCCGCCGCTGACCCCGCTGACGGTGCAGCCCGCGTGGGTGCACACGGCGGAGAACGCCTTGAAGTCACCCTGCGTCGGCTGGGTCACGACGATCCCCTGCTGGGCGAGGACCACCCCACCGCCGACCGGGACGTCGGCGGTCGCGACGAGGGCGTTGCCCGCCTTCGGCGCGCTCGCTGCTCCGCCGGAGCCGCCGGTGCCCCCGGAGCCGGTGCCGGAGGACCCGGCGCACGCGGCGAGCAGGGGGACGCCGATGCCGGTGGCGGCCGCGCCCGCGAGGGCCTGCCGCCTGCTGACGGGTGCTGTCATGGACCCCACGCTAGGGGGCTTTCCTGTGACCAGCCTGTGCGTGCTCAACCGGTCCGTCGCTTGGTCCGCGCCGCCTTCTTCGCGCCGGCCTTGGCCGGCGGGTCGACCGGTGCGGGCCGCCGCCGCTTGGGCTGCTCGGCCTCGCGGCCGGCGAGGAGCGGCGCCAGGAACTGACCGGTGAAGCTCTCCGGGACCGCCGCCACCTGCTCCGGCGTGCCCTCGGCGACCACGGTGCCGCCGCGGCTGCCGCCCTCGGGCCCCATGTCGACGATCCAGTCCGCGGTCTTGATGACGTCGAGGTTGTGCTCGATCACCAGCACCGAGTTGCCCTTGTCGACCAGCGAGGACAGCACGCCCAGCAGCTTGCGGATGTCCTCGAAGTGCAGGCCGGTGGTCGGCTCGTCGAGGACGTAGAGGGTGCGGCCGGTGGAGCGCTTCTGGAGCTCGGTGGACAGCTTGACCCGCTGGGCCTCGCCGCCCGACAGAGTGGTCGCGGGCTGGCCGAGCCGGACGTAGCCGAGGCCGACCTCGACCAGGGTCTTCATGTGCCGCGCGATCGCGGGGACCGCCGAGAAGAAGTCGAGCGCCTCCTCGATCGGCATGTCGAGGACCTCGGCGATGGTCTTGCCCTTGTAGTGGACCTCGAGCGTCTCGCGGTTGTAGCGCGCCCCGTGGCAGACCTCGCAGGGGACGTAGACGTCCGGCAGGAAGTTCATCTCGATCTTGATCGTGCCGTCGCCGGCGCACGCCTCGCAGCGGCCGCCCTTGACGTTGAAGGAGAACCGCCCCTGCTGGTAGCCGCGGACCTTCGCCTCGGGGGTCGAGGCGAAGAGCTTGCGGATGTGGTCGAAGACGCCCGTGTAGGTCGCCGGGTTGGACCGCGGCGTTCGCCCGATCGGGCCCTGGTCGACGTGGATGACCTTGTCGACGTGCTCGAGACCGGTGATCTTCTGGTGCCGTCCCGGGATGGTGCGCGAGTTGTAGATCTGCTTGGCCAGGGACGTGTAGAGGATGTCGTTGACCAGGGTGGACTTGCCGGAGCCCGAGACACCGGTCACCGCGACGAAGAGGCCGAGCGGGAAGGTCACGTCGATGCCGCGGAGGTTGTGCTCCTTGGCGCCGATCACCTTGAGCTCGCGGCCCACGGTGCGCGGGCGGCGCACGGCGGGGACCGCGATCTCGCGCCGGCCGGACAGGTACTGCCCCGTCATCGAGTCCGGGTGCTCGAGCAGGTCGGCGACCGTGCCGGAGTGGACCACCTGGCCGCCGTGCTCGCCGGCGCCCGGGCCGATGTCGACGATCCAGTCGGCGACCTTGATCGTGTCCTCGTCGTGCTCGACGACGATGAGCGTGTTGCCGAGCTCCCGGAGCCGCACCAGGGTCTCGATCAGCCGGTGGTTGTCGCGCTGGTGCAGGCCGATCGACGGCTCGTCGAGGACGTAGAGCACGCCAACCAGGCCCGCGCCGATCTGCGTCGCGAGCCGGATGCGCTGGGCCTCGCCGCCCGAGAGCGAGCCCGACGGGCGGTCGAGCGTGAGGTAGTCGAGGCCGACGTCGAGCAGGAACTGGAGGCGCTCCTGGATCTCCTTGAGCACCCGCTCGCCGATCTGGCGCTCGCGGGTCGAGAGGTCGAGGTTGCGCAGGTAGTCGGAGGCCTCGTTGATCGGCAGCGCGCAGACCTCGGCGATGTTCTTGCCGCCGTCGTCCTTGGCGCCCAGGGTCACGGCCATCGAGACCGGCTTGAGCCGGCTCCCCCGGCAGGTCGGGCACGGCACCTCGCGCATGAAGCCCTCGAACCGCTCGCGGCTCACGTCGGACTCCGCCTCGCGGTGGCGCCGCTCGATGTAGGTGCGCACGCCCTCGAACTCGGCGTAGTAGGACCGCTGGCGGCCGTAGCGGTTGCGGGTGACCACGTGCACCTTGGTCGGGTGGCCCTCGAGGACCGCGCGCTGGGCCTTGGCCGGCAGCTGCTCCCAGGGTGTGTCGACGTCGAACCCGAGCTCCTCGCCGAGCGCGACGAGGAGCTTGCCGAAGTAGTCGGCCACGTGGGCGTGGCTCCACGGCTGGAGCGCACCCTCGGCCAGCGTCGCCGTCGGGTCGGGGACGACCAGCTCGGGGTCGACCTCCATCCGGGTGCCGAGGCCGGTGCACGCCGGGCAGGCGCCGAACGGGCTGTTGAAGGAGAACGAGCGCGGCTCGAGCTCGTCGGTGTCGATGGGGTGCTCGTTGGGGCACGCCATCTTCTCGCTGAACCGGTGCTCGCGGCCCGGGTCCTTGGGGTCGAGGTCGACGAAGTCGAGGACGACCAGCCCGCCCGAGAGACCGAGCGCGGTCTCGACGGAGTCGGTGAGCCGGCGCTTGGAGGTCGGGGCCACCTTGAGCCGGTCGACGACGACCTCGATCGTGTGCTTGAGCTTCTTGTCGAGCGTCGGCGGGCTGTCGAGGGGGTGGATCTCACCGTCGACGCGCGCCCGGGAGAAGCCCTGGGTCTGCAGCTGCTTGAACAGCTCGACGTACTCCCCCTTGCGGCCGCGCACGACCGGCGCGAGCACCTGGAACCGCTGGCCCTCCTCGAAGGTCAGCACCCGGTCGACGATCTGCTGCGGCGTCTGCCGCTCGATCGGGGCGCCGCAGGTCGGGCAGTGCGGGCGTCCGGCGCGGGCGTAGAGCAGGCGGAGGTAGTCGTAGACCTCGGTGATCGTGCCGACCGTCGACCGCGGGTTGCGGGAGGTCGACTTCTGGTCGATCGAGACGGCCGGGCTCAGGCCCTCGATGAAGTCGACGTCGGGCTTGTCCATCTGCCCCAGGAACTGGCGGGCGTACGCCGACAGCGACTCGACGTAGCGGCGCTGGCCCTCGGCGAAGATCGTGTCGAAGGCGAGGCTGGACTTCCCGGACCCCGAGAGGCCCGTGAAGACGATGAGGGAGTCCCGGGGGAGGTCGATCGAGACGTCCTTGAGGTTGTGCTCCCGGGCGCCGCGGATGATGAGCTGGTCGGCCACGCCCCCAACCCTACGGACGGGCGCCGACAGAGCCTCCTTCCGCGGGCATGATGGAGCGGTGACGAGCCCCGTCGACGCCGCGACCGAGCGGCTCCTGGACACCGCAGACCGCCTTCCCGACGCCGGCTGGACCGCGCCGAGCGAGTGCGCCGGGTGGTCGCGCGCGCACGTGCTCGCCCACGTGGCGCTCAACGCGGAGGGCCTGGCGGGAGCCGTGCGGGGCGTCGTCGGCGGCCCGGCGACGCCGATGTACCGCTCCGACGAGGCGCGCGACGCCGACATCGCGGAGCTCGCGGCCGAGCCGCCGGACGTCGTCCGGGCCCGGCTGCGCTCCGCCGCGGCGCTCTTCGCCGAGGCCGTGACCGGCCTGACCTCCGTCGCGGAGCGCGCGACGTTCGAGCGGACGCCCGGGGGGCGGGTGATGCCCGCCGCCGCGGTGCCGCTGCTGCGCCTGCGGGAGGTCGAGATCCACCACGCGGACCTGCTCGCCGGCTACACGAGCGCGGACTGGCCGGAGGAGACGGTCGTCACGTTCCTCGACGCGGAGGCAGGGCGGCCGCCCGGTCAGCGGCTCGTCGCGCGCGCCACGGACCTGGGACGGGACTGGCGGCTCGGCGACCCGGGGTCCGACGACCCGGTCGTGTCCGGCCCCGGGCACGCCCTCGCCTGGTGGCTCACCGGCCGCCGCGTCCCGGTCGGCGCCGGGGGCGCCGTACTGTCGTGCTCGACGGGGCCGCTTCCGACGATGGAGGGACGATGAACGACACGACCGAGGCCGACTACACCGGCGACGTGGTCCCGGGCGGCCCGCCCGACACCCGCGTCCTGCCCTCCCTGTCGATCACCAAGGTGGCGGTCGACGAGAAGATGGCCAACAACGCCTACCTGCTGTGCTGCCGGACCACCGGGCAGCAGCTGCTCGTCGACGCGGCCGACGACCCCGACCTGCTGCTCGACCTGATCGGCGACCGCGGCCTCGAGGCCTTGGTCACCACCCACCAGCACTGGGACCACCACCGCGCCCTGGAGCGCGTCGTGGCGGCCACCCGGTGCGACGTCGTCGCCGGCGCGCCCGACGCGGAGGCGGTCACCGAGCAGACCGGCGTCCCGGTCACCCGCACGGTGACCGACGGGGACACGATCGAGGTCGGCGCGTGCACCCTGGAGGTGATCCGGATCACCGGGCACACCCCGGGCTCGATCTGCCTCCTGTACGACGACCGTCCGGCAGGCGGCGTCCCGCACCTCTTCACCGGGGACAGCCTGTTCCCGGGCGGCGTCGGGGCCACCTTCGGCGACGACGACGCGTTCGCGAGCCTGATCGAGGACGTCGAGCACAAGATCTTCGGCCGGCTCCCCGACCAGACCTGGTTCTACCCCGGCCACGGCAAGGACTCGACCCTCGGCGCCGAGCGGCCGCACCTCGCGGAGTGGCGCGAGCGCGGCTGGTGACGACGTACCCCGAGAAATGAACGACGGCCCCACCCGCTGAGCGGATGGGGCCGTCGTCGCGTGGCGATCAGATCGCGCGGACGTTCTCCGCCTGCAGGCCCTTGGGGCCGCGGGTGACGTCGAACTCGACCTTCTGGTCCTCGGCGAGCGACTTGAAGCCGGTGCCCGCGATGCCCGTGTGGTGCACGAAGACGTCGCCGTCGCCGCCGTCCTGAGCGATGAAGCCGAAGCCCTTGGTGTCGTTGAACCACTTCACAACGCCAGTAGCCATTGTGTTTCTCCTTGATCTTGTCCTACGAGTGCCGCGCAAGCACCGCGCCTGCGCGGGCTGAAACCACCTGCACCGCGCCTCGAGGACTGGCCGATCTCGACTGGCCATCAAAGGAACAACTACAGCGAACCGAATCTCACGACCCGGGAGTACCCGGTGCGTGACCGGGCCTCTTCAACACCGCCAGCCTACGCGACGAACCCAACCGGGTCACCATCGCCGACGCCAATCAGCTGTAGGTGACGCGGACGGTGTCCGTCGTGGGCAGCGACTGGCAGCCCAGACGGATGCCGTCCGCCAGGTCGTCCTCGTCGAGGACGTCGTTGTGCAGCATCCGGACGTCGCCTTCGAGCAGCCGGACGGCGCAGGCCGAGCACTCCCCCTCGCGGCAGGAGTAGGGCGCCTGGACCCCCTTGCTCTCGAGGAAGTCGAGCAGCTTGGTGCGCGGGTCCCAGTCGTCGAACGTGTAGTCCTGACCGTCCAGCTCGACCTCGACCTTGACGGGGCCGACGGGCGCGTCGGCGAAGACGTCCGCGGCGGCGCCGTCCTCGTCGGCGTCGGCCAGCGCCATCTCGGCCTCGGCCGCCTCGACCTCGGCGATGTCGCCGAACGGGTTGCCCCCGAGCGAGACGAACTTCTCCTGGTGCCGCCGGTCGCGCGGGAAGTCGAGCTCCTTGAGCGCCGTCGTGACCATCTTCATGTACGGCGCCGGGCCGCACACGAACGCGTCGAAGGACAGGTGCTGCGCGGCGAAGGCCTTCACCTGCTCCGGCGTCGGGAGGCCCTGCACCGACTCGAGCCAGTGGATCACCTGCAGCCGGTCGGGGTGCTCGGCTGACAGCCGGGTGAACTCCTCGGCGAAGATCACGGACCGCTCGTCGCGGTTGGCGTAGAAGACCACGATCCGGCCCTTGCCCTCCGCGAGCGCGGTGCGGGTGATCGACATGATCGGCGTGACGCCGGAGCCACCGGCGAACAGCAGGAGGTCGCGGTCGAGGTCCGACGGGCAGAAGATCCCCGAGGGCGGCAGGACGCGCATGGTGTCGCCCGGCTTGAGGTTGTCGCACACCCAGTTGGACGCGTAGCCCTCGGCGGTGCGCTTGACGGTGACCGTCAGCGGGCCGCCGTCGTGCGGGCTGCTGGAGAGCGAGTAGCAGCGCGCGGCGATGCCGGTCTGGTCGCTCGGCACCGCGAGGGTCAGGAACTGACCCGGCCGGTAGGCGAACTTGTCCTCGGCGCCCTCGGGCAGGCCGAAGCTGATCGAACGTGCTTCCGGTGTCTCGTCGACGACGTCGACAACCGTGAGCACGAAGGACTCGATGTCCAACTCTTCCCCTACCTCAGTAGCCGTCCTCGGCGCCGACCGGGACGTTCCCGTCCCGAACCGCGGCGTCGATGCTAGCCAGCAGTCGCGGACATCCCCGGAGCCCGTCCCGCCCACCGGATGCCCGCCGCCCGAGCTCCGGGCAGGCGGCAGCGGACTCCGTCGTCCACTGGATGGAGGTGTGGTGCTCGCTGTTCTTCTTCACCTTGACGCGCGCCAGGCAGTCCAGGCACTGCACCTCGACCATCCGGGCCTGGGTGTAGAGCTCGGCGTCCGCGAGGGTCTCGGCGTTGGTAGGGACGAAGGAGGGCATGGTCAGACGTCCGCGGTCGCGGCCGCCTCCGTGTCGCTGGAGTCCGCTGCCGCGCGCTTGGCCAGGTTGGCGGCCACCTCGGCCTGCCAGTACTCGTTGGCCTTGGTGGTGTCGACCTCGAACTCGAACCGGTCGACCATCTCCGGCTTGACCTCGGCGACGTCGGTGTAGAACTGCTCGTACCAGCGGCGCAGCTGGTAGACCGGCCCGTCCTCCTCGCAGAGCAGCGGGTTCTGGACGGCGACCTTGTTCTCCCAGATGTGCACGTCCTGGAGGAAGCCGTCGCCGAACGACTCGGTGTAGCGCTCCGCGATGTAGGCGCAGGTCTTCTCGTCCAGGCCCTCGGGCTTCTTCACCGAGATGCCGTACTGCAGGGTGAACGAGTCCGGGCCGGTCGGGATGTGGCAGTTGATGAGGATGACCTCGGTGACGAACCCCTTGTAGTCGACCTCGAGCCAGTTGATCATGTACGACGGCCCGAAGTACGTCGCCTCGGACTTGAGCGTGGAGTCCTCCCCGCTGTAGCCGCCCTCCGACTTGTCCGGCCGCCCCTTCGACTCCATGAACTGCGTCGCGGTGTGGCCCTCGAAGATGTTGCGGAAGCTCGTCGGGAACGCGAAGTGGACGTAGTAGAAGTGCGCCATGTCCGCGACGTTGTCGATCAGCTCGCGGCAGTGCGAGCCGTTGATCTCCTTGATGTGCCACGACCACGGCGTGTACTTGTCGGTCATCACGTCCGGGAGCTCCGGCGGGAGCAGGTCGTGGTCGGCCTTCGAGCCCTCGGGGTCGTTCCAGATCAGCAGCTGCCCGTTGCGGATCGCGGTCTCGTAGCGGTGGGTCCGCGCACGGAGCGGCACGCGGCGGGCGTACGGGATCTCCTTGCACTTGCCGTCGCCGCCCCACCGCCAGTCGTGGAACGGGCAGGCGACGTTGTCGCCCTTGACCTCGCCCTGGGTCAGGTCACCGCCCATGTGCCGGCAGTAGCCGTCGAGGACGTTGAGCTCACCCTTGCTGTCCTGCCAGACCACCAGCTTGGTGCCGAAACCCTGGATCGCATGCGGCTTCCCGTCCGCGAAGGTGGACGCCAGGCCGAGGCAGTGCCAGCCCCTGGCGTAGCGCAGCGGGGTGGTCCCCTGGTCGAGCATGCGGGTGTCACTCATGTAGAACACGTTACAGTTTTGCCGCTAGTCTGACAACGAACCGCCCCGACAGCCGGGTTTGATCCACACCACACAGGAGGCGTCGTGCACGTCGAGTTGGAGCCGCAGCAGATCGCCCTGCGCGAGGAGCTGCGCGCGTACTTCGCGGACCTGGTCACCCCGGAGATCCGGGCGGGCCTGGCCTCGGCCACCGGCGAGTTCGGCGACGCCGGCGTCTACAAGGACGTGATCCGCCGGATCGGCAAGGACGGCTGGCTCGGCATCGGCTGGCCCAAGGAGTACGGCGGCCAGGACCGCTCGATGATCGAGCAGCTGATCTTCACCGACGCCGCCGCCGTCGCGGGCGTGCCGATCCCCTACCTGACGCTGAACACCGTCGGGCCCACGATCATGCGGTTCGGCAGCGCCGAGCAGAAGGAGTACTTCCTCCCGCGCATCCTCGCCGGCGACCTGCACTTCTCCATCGGCTACTCCGAGCCGGGCTCCGGCACCGACCTCGCGTCGCTGAAGACGCGGGCCACGCTCGAGGGTGACGAGTGGGTGATCAACGGCCAGAAGATGTGGACGTCGCTCATCCAGTACGCCGATTGGATCTGGCTGGCCTGCCGCACCGAGCCGGACGCGCCGCGCCACAAGGGGCTCTCGATGATCCTGGTCCCGGCCGACTCGCCGGGCTTCTCCTACACGCCGGTGCACACCGTGGCCGGCGTGCACACGAGCGCGACCTACTACGAGGACGTCCGGGTGCCGGCCGCCAACCTGGTCGGCGAGCGCGGTGGCGGCTGGGCGCTGATGACCAACCAGCTCAACCACGAGCGGGTGGCGCTCACGTCGGCCGCGCCGCTGATCCACTCGCTCGGGCTGGTCCGCGACTGGGCCGCCGGCACCCGCAACCCCGACGGCTCCCGCGTGATCGACAGCGAGTGGGTGCGGATCGCCCTCGGCCGCGCGCACGCCCGCGTCGAGGCGCTCAGCCTGATCAACTGGAAGCTGGCGGCCGACGCCGACCACGGGGTCGCGCTCTCCCCCGCCGAGGCCTCGGCCACCAAGGTGTACGGCTCCGAGCTCGCGACCGAGGTCTACCGGTCGTTGATGGAGATCGTCGGCCCGCACGCCGGCCTCACCGCCGACTCCCCCGGCGCCGTCCTCGCGGGCCGCCTCGAGCGCTTCTTCCGCTCGTCGCTGGTCATGACCTTCGGCGGCGGCACCAACGAGATCCAGCGCGACATCATCGGCTACGTGGGCCTCGGGCTGCCCGCGGCGAAGCGGTAAGGGGCACAACACCATGGACTTCCTCTTCTCTCCCGAGCAGGACGAGGCCGCCGAGCTGGCGGCCCGGATCATCGCCGACCGGGCGACGACCGAGCGGATGAAGGCCGTCGAGGCGGCCGGCGACCGCTTCGACCGCGACCTGTGGCAGGCGCTCGACGACGCGGGGCTCCTGTCGCTGCACCTCCCCGAGGAGGACGGCGGCGCCGGGCTCGGCCTGGTCGAGCTGGCGCGCGTGCTGGTCGAGGTCGGTCGCAAGGTCGCGCCCGTCCCGCTGGCCGTGCACGGCGCCTGCACCGCCTTCCTGGCCGCCCAGGGCGCGCCGGTCGAGCCGAGGCTGTACGCCGCCGCGGTGGCCGAGGAGCGCGCCCACCTGCCCGCCGCCCCGACGGTCACCGCGGACGCGGGCGGCCGGCTCACCGGCGCCAAGACCCTGGTCCGCGCCGGGATGGCGGCAGACCTCCTCCTCGTGACCGCGACCGGCCCGGACGGCCCCGGTGTCTACCTGGTCGACGCGACCGCCTCCGGTGTCGACCGCCAGCCCCAGCACACCAGCGACGGCGACGTCACGGCGCTGGTCACCTTCACCGACGCACCCAGCGAACGGGTCGTCGGAACGGTCGATGAGGGTGCCGGACGGTGGGTGCCTCACGAGCTCCTCGGCCAGCTGCTGACGGTCTGCGCGGCGGCGGAGCAGCTCGGGGTCACCGAGGGCGCGCTGGCGCTCACGTCGGCGTACGCCAAGACGCGCGAGCAGTTCGGCCGCCCGATCGGGACGTTCCAGGCCGTGTCGCAGCGGCTGGCCGACGGCTTCATCGACGTGCTGGGGCAGCGGCTCACGCTCTGGCAGGCGGTCTGGCGCCTGTCGGAGGGGCTGGACGCCGCGACCGAGGTCGCCGTCGCCAAGCTGTGGGCCGCCGACGCCGGTCACCGGCTCGCGCACACCACGGTGCACGTGCACGGCGGTGTCGGCATCGACCTCGACGGTGAGGCGCACCGCTACTTCACCAGCGCCAAGCGGTTCGAGTTCGTCTTCGGCGGGGCGACCGAGCAGGCGCTCGCGATCGGCACGTCCCTGGCGTCGGCCTAGGCGGCCCGTAACCTCGACGGGGTGAACCGGACCTCTTTCGTCACCGCCGCGAGGACCGCCTTCGAGCTCGCGTCCGCACCCGAGGTGCGCGGCGCGTGGCGGGAGGAGAGCGCGTGCGCCGGCATGAGCGTCGGCGGGCTCGCCCACCACCTGGTCCAGCAGGCCGTGAACACCGTGCGGCTGCTGGAGATGGAGCCCGTCGCCGAGGCACCGATCGCCCTGCTGGACCACTACGCGCGCGCCGCCTGGGTGAGCTCCGGGCCCGACGACGAGGCCAACGTGACCATCCGCGAGGGCAGCGACGTCGCGGCCGCCGGGGGCGCCGACACCGTGCTCGAGGTCGCGGCTGCCGCGCTCGAGGCGCTGCCGCGCGCGCTCGCCGGGCACCGGGTGCCCGACCAGGTGCGCATCCCGTGGCAGGGCTGGTCGCTGACGACGCCGGACTTCCTGGTCACCCGCGCGATGGAGATCGTCGTGCACTCCGACGACCTCGCCGCCAGCGTCGGTCTGCCGACGCCGGAGTTCCCCGACGACGTCGTCGAGGCGGTGCTGGGGCTCCTCACCGGGGTCGCCGTACGGCGCCACGGGCAGGCCGCCGTCGTGCGTGCCCTGAGCCGGCCGCAGCGGGCGCCGGCGTCCGTGTCGGCGTTCTGAGAACACGAGTTCACCCGAACCACTCAGGCACCAGGCGCCGCGGCCGTAGCGTGACGGCGTGAGGCGCTTCCCGACGATCGCCGCGGCAGCGGCCGTGTGCACCGCGGCCCTCCTCGTCGCGCCCGCCTCACCGACCCCGCCGGCGGCAGGGGCCGCGTCGAGCGACGTACCCAACCCGGCGGCGCCCGAGAACCCGGACAACCCGCTGGCCGGCCGGGCATGGGGCGTCTACAAGGGCAGCGCGGAGCCGACCTGGCCGGCGTACGTGCAGGCGACCGGCGACACCAAGGAGCAGCTGAAGCGGCTCGCCCTCACCCCGAAGGCGAAGTTCTTCGGCGCCTGGATCCCCGACCGCGAGATCACGCGCAAGGTCGCCGACTACATCGCCAGCGCCACCCGCGACGACCCGGACGCGCTCGTCCAGATGACGCTGTTCCGGATGCAGCCCTGGGAGGCCGAGGCGTGCACCCGGGTGCCGACGCGGGCGGAGTCGCTGTCCTACAAGCGGTTCGTGCGCAGGTTCGCCGCCGCGATCGGTGACACCCATGCGGCGGTCGTGGTCCAGCCGGACGGGCCGATCGCGCGCTGCGCACCCGTCTACTCCCGGCTCGTGGAGTACGCCGTCCGCACGCTCGAGGCCCAGCCGAGCACCACCACCTACATCGAGATGGGATCCGCCGACTGGTTCGGCGGCGACCCCACCGACGCGGTCGCCACCCTGCTCGCCGACGGCGTCGCGGAGTCCCGCGGCTTCGCTCTCGACACCTCGCACTTCGACGGTACGGGCGCGCAGGTCCGGTTCGGGGCGGCGATCGTCGACGGCCTCGCCGCGGCGGGCGTCCCCGACGCCCACTTCGTGATCGACACCAGCGACAACGGCAAGCCGTTCCCCGGCACGTGGTGGCGCGAGCACGGCGACGGCCACCCGCTCGGGTGGGCGCCGCAGTGCACGACGACCGAGGAGGACCACTGCGTCACCCTCGGCATCCCGCCCACGACCGACGTCGCCAGCCCGGCCTGGCCGCTCACGCCGGAGACGCGCGCCCTCGCCGCCCAGCACGTCGACGGCTACCTGTGGATCGGCCGGCCCTGGCTGTTCCCGCAGGGCGGGTCGTGGGTGCAGCAGCGCGCGCTCGACCTGGTCGCCACGTCGCCCTACGACCCGCTGCGCCAGGGCGCCGCCACGCCCTAGGAGACTGCTGAACAAGGCGTCATCTGGGTGGTGGTGATGGCGTGGGTGGCGGGCGGAACGCCGCCATGGCCGTCGAGCGGCATTTCTGGTCAGCACTCTGGGTGACAACGGGGTCGTTCCGCCCCGCCTTCGGTT
>DATMHR010000010.1:0-50035 GCA_035554955.1 Nocardioides sp.
AGCCTCGAAACCTCCGGCCCGTCCGAACGCTGAGGACGATGGCCTGGACCTACCTGCTGCGCTGCGCCGACGACACCTACTACGTCGGCAGCACCATCGACCTCGACGCCCGCCTGTGGCAGCACAACCACAGCGACGACCGCGGCGCCGCCTACACCCGCCGCCGACGCCCCGTCACCCTGGCCTGGTGCTGCTGGTTCGACCGGATCGAGGACGCCTACCGGTTCGAGAAACAGGTCCAGGGCTGGAACCGCCGCAAACGCGAAGCTCTCATCAACGGCGCCTGGGAGCAGCTCCCCGCCCTGTCCCGCCGCCACGCCGTCCAACAACGCACCAACGCCGACGACCCGACCACCCGCTGAGCGCCGGAGGTTTCGAGGCTCGGCGCCGGGGCGCCTCGCACCTCAACCACCGGCGACCCTCGGTGCCGGCGGCACCACCGGGCCAAGACCCATCACGAAGGCTGGCGCTACGTCATCGTCGAACCCGGCCGCTACCTCTGGCTCGCCCCCACCAACCGGCACTTCCTCGTCGACCACCGCGGCACCCGCGCGCTCGACCCACCCCGACGCCTCGACCCCGAGACGATGGACGTCGAGCACCCCTGGGAAACAGGCGAGCTCGACACCTACGAGCCCGACCCCTGCCCGGCGACCGGTGCTCGAGCGACTGACACCGACCAGCCGCTCCCCTTCACCGACCCGCCCGACCACTGACGACCACGCCCCACACCCCGCCACCGGCGGGGCTACCGGCATGTCCGGGGCCCGCTGCCGGAGGTTTCGAGGCTCGGCGCTGAGGCGCCTCGCACCTCAACCACCGGCGACGCGAGCGCCCACGTCAATCTCTAAAGAGCTAGAACGGAGGTCTCGTGACGGTCGCTGCGCGACCTCCTCGACCACCAGGCCCGGGCTGCAGCGCGCTAGTCCGGCAGCTGGTGGACGACCGTGCCGGGCCCGACGCGCACCTCGCCGGTCTCCCACACCAGGTCGACGTCGGGGCCGAGCTCGACGATCCGGGTGTGCCGGTGGATGCGGCGCACGATCGCCGCGATCAGCCACGGCCCCTGGTCCCTGCTCCGCTCATACCCGAGCAGCGATCCAGGACGGCCGTGGCCGACCACGAGGGCGGAGACGCGCTGGGTGCCGTCCCGCGCGGAGATCCGCACGTCCAGCACCGTCGCCTCCGCCGGGCCCTCGACCTCGGGCGGCATCCGCACCGTCATCTCCAGCAGCTGGCCCAGCGTGTGGCGGGTCGGCTCCTCGAGCCCCGGCACCCGGCGGCGCAGCAGGCCCTCGCGCGGCTGGGTCACGTGCACCTCGCTGGTGACGTCGTCGACCAGCGCCATGTCGACGACGTACGGCGTCGTGCGGTCCGCCCGGGCACAACCGATCTGCTCGTGCCGCTCGGCGAGCCAGGAGCCGAGGCCGCCGCCGAACCGCGGCAGCAGCGCGGCAGCGCCGACCTGCAGCCCGGTCGGCACCAGCGAGCCGTCCGGGTCGACGGTGAGCTCCACGTCGTCGACCTTGCCGACCAGCCGGCCGTCGACGGCGACGATCTGGCGGTCGAGGAGGTGCAGCGCGGCGTCGTACTCCGCATCGGGCCACGACTCGATCGGTCCGGGGTGCGGGGGCCGCACGTAGTCCTGGGTCATCGGCTCACTGCCCCATCTTCGTGATGATCATCAGCGGGATGGCGGCGACCGACGCCACGACCACGAGGACGAGGTAGATCAGGCCCAGCGTGTTGGCCACGGGGCCGTTGGCGTGCTCGCCCATGTAGTCGGGGTCGTTGGCCACGACCAGGATCGGGAAGTAGGTCAGCGGCAGCGCGAGCGCCGAGAACACCACCGAGAACTCGGTGACGATGATCGGGTCGACCGCGGTCATCAGCACACCCGCGCCGATCGCGACGGAGACCGCGATCAGCGTGTGGAACATCGCGGCCTCGTTGGGGCGGACGTACTTGCCCCACTGGAAGCCGAAGTACTGCGCGACGGAGTAGCCCACCGACAGCCCGGTCTCGCACGCGGCCCCGAGGGTCGCCGCGACGAAGCCCAGCACCGCGATCCCGAGCCCGATCTTGCCCAGCGACACGGCGACGGGAAGCCCGACCTGCCCGAGTGTGTCGACCGAGATGCCCGGCGGCAGCAGGACGACGGCGGCGGCCCCGGCGATCGCCAGTGACAGCAGCCCGCCGAGCGGGAACCCGATCAGCACGTTGGCGCGCATCAGGCCGATGTCCTTCTCGGTCCACCGCTCCTCGACGCCGCCCGAGGAGAAGAAGAACACCTCGTAGGGCGTCATCGCGGCGCCGAACAGCGCGACCGCGTAGTAGCAGTAGACGAGCCAGCCCTCGTCGTGCGGCTTGTCGGCCGTCGCCATCTGGTTGACCAGGTGGGTCCAGTCGGGGTGCAGGTGCCAGAGGGCGACGCCGAAGACGACCAGCGCGAGCCCCATCATCCCGAGCACGTTCTCCATCGCGGAGAACTTCGCGCGCCACAGGATCACCCAGACCAGCACGGCGACGAAGGGCACCCAGAGCAGGTAGTAGACCGAGGTGACCAGCTCCAGCCCCAGCGCGACACCGCCGATCTCGGCGATGAAGGTCAGGAAGGTCACCGCCACCGAGCCGAAGAGGTTGAGGAAGCCGACCCGCGGCCCGAGCCGCTCGCGCACCAGGTCGAACACCGGTCGGTGGCTGACGGCGGCGACGCGTCCGGACATCTCCGCGAAGACGCAGATCCCGAGCACGCCGATGACCACCACCCAGCCGAGCGACATCCCGAACCGGGACCCCACCTGGGCGTTGGTGACGAGGTCGCCGATGTCGACGAAACCGCCGATCGCGCTGAGGATCCCGAGGAAGACGGCGAGGTACTTCTTCATCTCACAGGGCCTTCGCCTGGTGCTCGAGCCGGCCGGCGAGCACGTCGAGCCGGTGCAGCAGCTGGTCCTCGACCCGGTGGCTGGCCACGTAGGACTGCCGCGCCTTCCCCACCACGTCGGACGCGGTCGCGAGCAGGTTGGCGACCTTGTCGGCCACCTTCGTCCGCGCCGGCGGCGGCTGCAGCACGGTCACCTTGTCCTCCGCCTTCCCCACGGCCTCCTCCGCATCGGCGAGCACCACGACGGCGTAGGAGCGCCACAGGTCGTCGCTGCGCGCGTGGACCAGCGTGAGCTTGACGGCCGAGACCTCGCTCGCCGCGTCGGTCAGCGACACCCGCGCGGTCTCGTCCCAGTCCTCGGGGTCGGGCTCCTTGACGGTGCCGCAGGCTCCGAGCAGCAGCGCGAGCAGCAGCAGTACGACGACCGCGGGGCCGCCGGCCGCGCGGGTGCTCATGGCAGGTGGCGGTGCCGCAGGAGCCGGGGGACGCCGTACCAGAGGATCCCGAAGACGGTGACCACGGCGACGCCCGCCACGATCCCGGCGACCGTGCCGACGACGATGTCGAACACGAGCAGCACCACGCCGGCCGACACCAGGCTCAACATCGTCAGTCCGGCCCGGGCCGAGCGGTGGGCCGCGACGACGAGCCAGTCCCGCTGCTGCTGGCGGAACAGCGTGCGGTGGAACGACACCGGGGCGACGATCAGGGCCGTGGTCATGACCGCACCGCCGAGCACCGTCAGGTAGATCACCCGCTGATGGGGCTCGAGGTCGCTGAACTTGTCGGAGAACGGCACGGTCAGCAGGAAACCGGTGAGGATCTGCACCCCGGTCTGCATCACCCGCAGCTCCTGGAGCAGCTCGTTCCAGTTCCGCGTCAGCTGCTCGGGAGGGCGACGCCGCGTGGGGTGGCCGGCGACCCGCGACGGCGTCGGCCCGGAGCCGCTCACGCCCCGCCCCCAGGCGGGCCGACGTGCACGAGGAAGCCACCCGGCCGGCGGTCGCGGACCCCGACCACGGCGAGCGGCCCCGGTCCACCGTCGGAGCCGTCCGCCGCGTGCCCGGCCAGCCACTCCTCGACCCGCTCGATCTGCTGCGGCAGCCCGACCTGGACGACCAGGTGCCCGCCCGGCGCGAGGTGCTCGACGGCGACCGCCAGGCACTCGAGCAGCACGTCGTCGCCGTCGACACCACCGTCGACCGCGTGCGGCGGGTCGTCGGGGTAGGCCACGATGCCGGCGGTCGGGAGCCACGGCGGGTCGGCGAGCACCATCGGGAAGCGCTCGCCGTCCTCCACCGCGACGTCGAGGCCGGCGTGCCTGACGTCGCTGCTGATCCCGGCCGCCGCGGCGTTCCGGCGTGCGTACGCCGCGGCAACCGGATCTCCGTCGACCTGCACCAGGTCGCGGTCCGATGCGCGCGCGGCGACCAGGCCGATGTGGCCGGCGCCGCAGCACAGCTCGAGGATCGGACCCTCGGGGACGTCCGCCAGGATGTCGGCCGCCCAGCGGCCCTGCTCCGCGGTCCACGGCCGCGGCCGGAGGACCCGGCGGTCCCACTGGATCTCCAGTCCCGCGAAATCGGTGACCTCGATGTCCGGGGCGTCGATCTGCAGGTGGGAGCGCATGTCGTGGTGGTACCCAGGGGTCAGGTGGTCATAGCCTCAGAAGACCGGCTTCCCCCCGGTGACCCCCAGCACAGTCCCGGAGACGTACGACGCGTCCGCGGGAGAGGCCAGGAAGACGAACGCCGGCGCGACCTCCGCGGGCTGTCCGGCCCGTCCCAGCGGGGTGTCCGAGCCGAAGCTCTCGATCTTCTCGGGCTTCTGGGTGGCCGGCTGGAGCGGCGTCCAGACCGGTCCGGGCGCGACCGCGTTGACGCGGACCCCGTCCGGGCCGAGGTGGGCCGCGAGGTTGACCGTCATGTTGTTGATCGCGGCCTTGGTGGCGGCGTAGTCGAGCAGGCTGGTCGACGGGTCGTAGGCCTGGATCGACGCGTTGTTGACGATGCAGCCGGGCCGCTTGCGCAGGTGCGGCGCCGCCGCACGGGTCAGCCACATCAGTGCGTAGAGGTTGGTCTTGAACGTGCGGTCGATGCGCTCGTCGTCGAAGTCGTCGATCCGGTCGTCGCGCGCCATCTGGAAGCCCGCGTTGTTGACCAGGACGTCGAGCCCGCCGAGCTCGGACACCGTGCGCTCGACGGCCTGGTCGCACGCGGCGCGGTCGCAGAGGTCGAGCGCCATCGGCACGACCTTGCGGCCTGCCTCGCGGACCAGCGCCTCGGTCTCGTCGGCGTCGGGCTGCTCCTCGGGCAGGTAGGTGAAGGCCACGTCCGCGCCCTCACGCGCGTAGGCGATCGCCACCGCGCGTCCGATGCCGGAGTCGCCCCCGGTGATCAGGGCGACCTGCCCGTCGAGGCGGCCGTGGCCGACGTACGACTGCTCGCCGTGGTCGGGCCGCGGGGTCATCTCGTCGGTCAGGCCGGGCGGCTCCTGCTGCTGTCGGGGGAATCCGCTGTCGTCGCTCATGGCCCGCTGGTACCCGGGTACCGGCCCCGCATGCACCTGCCGGGACCCGGCGCGCTCGCGGTGACCCTGGTCACCGGATGCCTCCCGGGGGCGCGGGTACCACTCGAACCAGACGAAGGCGATGGTCGAGGAGGCCAGTCATGGGGGACGACTTCAGAGCAGCTGCTCAGCGCGAGGTTGGCCGCGCGGGCAGCGACGAGGAGCGCCGCGAGCAGCAGCAGGCCCGGCCCGTCCTGGTGACGGGTTTCGTGGTCCTGCTGCTCGCGGTGCTCGCCACCCTGCTGATCATCGGCATCCTGACCCTGGCCTGAGGCCGGCGGCCGACGCGCTCAGACGTGGCGCTGGTCGGTGAGGTCGTCGAGCAGCGCGTCGAGCAGGCGCCGGAGCCCGGGGTGGCTCACGTGGCCCTCGCGGGCGACCGCCAGCAGCCGCTCGGCGATGTCGCGGACCTTGACGTTGCGGTTGCGCGACCACCACTTGAGCATCGCGAACGCGGCGTCGGCGTCCAGGCCGTAGCCCAGCATGAGCACGCCCTTGGCCTGCTCGATCGTGTCCCGCGCCGCTGCCGACGCGGCCACCGCGGCGTCCGCCGCGGCCATGGTCTCGGCGGTGAACTCCGGGGTGAGGTCGAGGTAGTAGCCGGTGAGGTGGGTGACCACGCCCCCTGTGCGGACGCCCTCACCGGTGACGACGACGCGGCGCTCGGCGCCGCCGACCAGGATCCGGTAGTAGATGGTGAACGGCTCACCGGTCGCCATCGCCTCCGCGAAGGCGTCCTCGACCCGCTGCCGGTCCTGCTCGTGCTTGTGGCGGAGGAACAGCTCGTCGGTCGGCTCGACCGAGCCGGGCTCGTAGCCGTGGATGCGGTAGACGTCGTCGTCCCACTCCCAGCGCTTCTCGGCGACGTGGTAGACGAAGCGCCCGGTCTGCCGGCCCGCGTCGAGGGTCAGCTGCGCACTCTCATCCGCCGTCACGACCCGTCCACCTCCCGTATTGGGCCGACCCCCCAGGGTACCTCTCGGCCCACCTGCAAGGAGGTGGACCGATGGCCGGTACTGATGCTCGCGGGAGCAACCTAGCGTCTCCCGTCACCGCCGGGGAGTGGGGCTCCCGGCGCGAGACCGACGCTCCCCGCGCCGCCGGGCTGCCGACCCCCTGCGGGCCGCTGAGCGAGGGCGTGGTCCGTGCGCTCACCGCCGCGCCCGAGGAGCACCCGCGTCCCGCACCCGAGCGGGAGGAGGCCGCGACGGTGACCGACCCGCTCGGTGACCGCGACTTCCAGCTAGCGCTCTGGATGCTCTACGAGCTGCACTACCGCGGCTTCCCCGGCGTCTCCCCCGACCTCGAGTGGGACCCGCTGCTGCTGGCCGCGCGCGCCCCGCTCGAGCGGGCGTTCGAGGCGGCCGTGCGCGAGCTCTCCGGGCCGCTCCCGTGGCCTCCCGAGGAGGGCCGGGGCTCCGGTCGTCCCGCCGAGGCGGTCGCCGACCTCCTGTTCGAGATGACCGGCAGCGGCCCGTTGCCGGAGCTCGCCGGCTTCCTGCAGCGCGACGCCGACGAGGAGCAGTTCCGCGCCTACCTCGCGCAGCGGGCGGTCTACCACCTGCGCGAGTCGGACCCCCAGAGCTTCCTGCTGCCGCGGCTGGACGGGGCGCCCAAGGTCGCCCTCGCCGAGCTCCAGTACGACGAGTACGGCGGCGGCCTGCCCGAGCGGCTGCACGCCGCGCTGTACGCCGACGCGCTGACGTCGCTGGACATGCCCACCGACGTCGTGTCCTACGTGGACACCGCCGACGCCGAGACCCTGGCGTCGGTCAACCTGATGTCGCTGTTCGCGCTCAACCGGCGGCTGCGCGGTGCGGCGCTGGGCCACCTCGCGGCCTTCGAGGCGACCAGCTCGGTCCCGTGCCGGATGATCGCGCTCGGCGCACGGCGCCTGGGCCTGCCGGCCGCGGTGGCGGAGTACTACGACGAGCACGTCGAGGCCGACTCGGTCCACGAGCAGCTCGCCATCCGCTCGATCTGCGGTGCGCTCGTGGACCAGGACCCCGACCTGGCCGAGGACGTGGTCCTCGGTGCGGCGGCCTGCCTCGCCGTCGACGCGCTCGCCGGAGAGGTGCTGCTGTCCCGGTGGCGCGACGTCCCGGCGGAGGCCGCCGGATGAGCGTCGTACGCCTGACCGTGTGCGGGGACGGCCCCGCCCTGCTGCGCGGGGCGACCGAGGTCGAGACCGCGGACGGCGAGATCGTGCCGGTGACCCGCCCGGTCGTGGCGCTGTGCACGTGCGGCCGCTCGCAGCGGCAGCCCTGGTGCGACAGCGCGCACAAGTTCGGCCCCGACGGCATCACCCGCCGCGCGAAGAACGGCGGGAAGGGCTGACGGTCGGGCTCAGCCCGCGGCGGTACGGCGGCGGGCCGGGAGCACGATGTCGACCGACGCGGGGCGCAGGTCGCGCTGCGGCACCGGTGCCGCGCGGTTCTCGTTGCGGACCCGGTTGGCGAGCAGCGCCGCCTGCATCCGGGTCTCGACGCCCAGCCGGGAGAGCAGGCCGGTGACGTGGTTCTTGACGGTCTTCTCGGCGAGGAACAGCCGCTCGCCGATCTGCCGGTTGGTGAGGCCCTCGCCGATCAGGAACAGGATCTTGGTCTGCCGGGGCGTCAGCTCCGAGATGAGCTCGAGGGTCGACTTGTGGAACTCGACCTGCTGCTGCACCCGGGCCGCCATGACCGGGTCGATGAGCGAGTGGCCGGCCGCGATCAGGCGGATGCCGCTGACCAGGTTGGTGCCGTCGATCTGCTTGAGGACGTAGCCCGAGGCGCCGGCGAGGATCGCCGAGCTGACCGAGTCCTCGCTGTCGTAGCTGGTCAGTATCAAGCCGCGGATGTCCGGGTTGTGCGACCGCATCTCGCGGCACAGGTCGATGCCGGTGCCGTCGGGGAGCTGGGCGTCGAGGACGACGACGTCGGGACGCAGCCGGAGGATGTCGGGCAGCGCGACCGAGGCGGTGGCGGCCTGGCCGACCACCTCGATGTCGTCTGCCAGCGAGGCGATCAGGCTGGCGATCCCCCGGCGGACGATCTCGTGGTCGTCGACGAGGTAGACACGGATCGAGGAGGCGGTGGGCACGGGACCTATTCTCGGGACCGCGCAGCGTAAATCCATGCCTTCCGGGCACGTCGGCACGAACGCCTTCCGCGGCATGGCCCGAACGGGCCATGCCGGTCGTCGACCGGCCCCCTCCGAGGGGTCCGAGCGGCCTCAGCCGCGGCGGATGCCGCCGAGGAGCTCGTCGAGCGCGCGCTCGCGGCGGCGCAGCTCGCGCAGCATGTCCATCAGCTGCCGGGTGCTGACCTGGCCGGTCGACGGGTCGGGCTCGGGGGCCAGCCACTCGGCCGCCTCGGCCGCGGTCACCCGGGTGCCCAGCTCGAGGCGGTAGACGGTGTCGTGGAGCTCGAAGTCGATGTCGGCGACCGTGGCCGTGAAGTGCGCGCCGTCGGCGGGGTCGTGGACGAGCACGAACTCACCCGGCTCGAGACCGCGCGCGAGCCCGGCGGCCACGTGGCTGACCGCCAGCGAGCGGCTGCGCCGGGTGAAGGCGGTCAGCGTCGCGTCGATGCGCTCCATGGGTGTCCCTCCGGGTGTCGGTCCGTCACCCTGGACAACGCGGCCCGCACCCCCCGGTTACCGGGACCCTGGTCCCGGAGAACGCCCCGGAAAAAAATAGTTGGGTTGCGTGTGTTTCGGCGCCGAGTAGCGTGGGTAACCGACCTGAGAAGACGCAACACCTGTGGCCCAGCCAACCGCCACGCCGCTTCCGAATTCGGGAGTAGTTCGTGTCCACCACCGCCATCGAGGCGTCTGAAAAGTCCATCAAGTCCACCACGACCCGCACCATCACGGGCCCCACCGAGGTCTCCTCGGACGAGCGGAAGCGGCGCACGTCGCAGCTGCTCGCCGAGGCCAACCGGATCGAAGGGCCCGAGCGCGACCGGCTGCTCGACGAGGTCATCGTCCTCAACATCCCGGTCGCCCACTCCCTCGCATCCCGCTACCGCAACCGCGGCCAGCAGCTCGAGGAGCTCGAGCAGGTCGCCTGCCTGGCCCTCACCAAGGCCGTCCGGGCGTTCCGTCCCGACCGCGGCGAGGACCTGCTCGTGTTCGCCGTGCCGAGCATCCTCGGCGAGCTCAAGCGCTACTTCCGCGACGTGACCTGGACGGTCCGTCCCCCGCGTCGCGTGCAGGAGCTCAGGCCCCGCATCGCGGCAGCCGAGGAGCAGCTGTCCCAGGAGCTCGGGCGGGCACCGCTCCCGCGCGAGATCGCGGCGCTGCTCGACTGCGAGGAGGAGGACGTCCTGGAGGCGATCGACTGTCGCGACTGCGCCAGCCCCGCCTCGCTCGACGAGACCGCGCCGACCGGGGCCGACACGCCCTGGATCGACCGGCTGCCGAGCCTGGACGCCGGGTTCGACCGCACCGAGGCCGTCGCGATCCTCGCGCCGGCGTGCCGCCGGCTCAAGGCGCGCGACCGCCAGATCCTGCGGATGCGCTTCTACGAGCAGCTGACCCAGCAGCAGATCGCCGACGAGCTCGGTGTGACGCAGGTGCAGGTCTCGCGGCTCCTCCAGCGGATCATGCGGGACCTCCGCCGCTCGATCGGCGCCCCGCCGGTCGAGCACGCCAAGGCGGCCTGACCGAGGTCCACTGCTTGCCTCCCGGTCCACACCCGGCGCAGGACCGGGAGGCATACCAGGTACGAACGCCGGATCGGCTCAGCCGATCCGGCGTTCGTGCGTCCGGGCCCGTGGGCACCCGGGGGCACCCGAGGGCACCCGAGGGCATCAGTCCTCGAGGGTGAACTTCCCGACGAGGTCCTTGAGCTGGCCGGCCATGCCGGTCAGGTCGGTGGCCGAGGCCAGGGTGTTCTCCGCGCCCTCCTGGGTGTGGGCGGCGGCGGAGGCGACCTGGGTGACGTCCTCGGCGATGCCGTTGGCGCCGGCGGCGGCCTCGGTGACCGACCGGGCGATCTCGTTGGTCGTCGCGGTCTGCTCCTCGACCGCCGAGGCGATCGTGGTCTGGATGTCGTTGATCCGGGCGATGACGTCCGCGATCCGGCTGATCGCCGAGACCGCACCCTGGGTGTCGCTCTGGATCGCCTCGATCTTCTGGCTGATGTCCTCGGTCGCCTTGGCGGTCTCCTTGGCCAGCTCCTTGACCTCGTTGGCGACCACCGCGAAGCCCTTGCCGGCGTCGCCGGCGCGGGCCGCCTCGATGGTGGCGTTGAGCGCGAGCAGGTTGGTCTGCTGGGCGATCGAGGTGATCACCTTGATGACCTGGCCGATCTCGGCGGACGACTCCCCCAGTGAGGCGACCGTGGTCTGCGCACCGCTGGCGACCGTGACGGCGTCGGTCGCGACCGTCGCCGCCTCGGTGGCGTTCTTGGCGATCTCCCGGATGCTGGCGGTCATCTCCTCCGCGGCCGTGGCCACGGTCTGGATCGAGGCCGACACCTGGACCGAGGCGGTCGACGCCGAGGCGGCGCGCTCCGAGGTCAGCGCCGCGCCCTCGCCCATGCCCTCCGACAGGCCGGTCAGCTGTTGCGCGGCCGCGGCCAGCGTGTCCGCCGTACCGCTGATCTGGCCCATGCTGCCGCGCAGCGTGTCCAGCAGCGAGCGGAGCGCCGCGCCGACCTGGCCGGCGGCGTCGTCGCCGTCGACGGTGAGCTCGTAGGTGAGGTCACCGGCAGCGGCGGCCTGCACCGCCTCCAGGATGAGGGCGACCTTGGCCGCCGTCTCCTCCGCGGCGGCGCGCTCGGCGGCGTCCTTCTCGATCCGCTCCACGGCCGAGGACACCAGGCGGCCGACGTTGCGCAGCGAGTCGAGGCGCTGCGCGGTCGGGTCGAGGGTCTCGGTCGCGAAGAAGTCCATCGTCCCGACGACCTCGCCGCCGACGACGATCGGGAAGCAGACGCCCGACTTCACGCCGACCTGCTGCGCGACGGGTGCTCGCACGCAGTCGGTCATCTCGCCGATGTCGCGGGTGAAGTAGAGGTCGCGCTGCGCCCAGGCCCGCCCGGAGAGGCCGACGCCCTCGGCGAACGACGCCTCCAGGGTCACCTTGCGGAACTCGGGCCCGGCGTCGCCCGACTCGCGGTCGAACTTGAGCTTCCGGTCGGCCGGGTCGATCTTCCAGAAGGAGCCGTAGGCCCAGCCGAACTCGCGGCGGACCGTGTCCAGGGCGGTCTGGACGGCCGTGTCGACGTCGTTGATCGTCGAGAGCGCGGAGAGGATCTGGTTCACCGCGGCGGTGTCGGCGGCCGACTCGGCGCGCTCGCGCTCGACGCGCAGCTTGTCGGTGACGACCTCCCAGGTCGCCATCGCGCCGATGTAGGTGCCGTCGGCGTCGCGGATCGCGGACACCAGCAGGTCGAGGGTCTCGGGGCCCACGGAGATGTTGGCCCGCCGCGGGAGGTTCGCCTCGTCGGCCAGGACGCCGCGCTGGTAGTCCGGGGTCTTGTGGAACACGTCCAGGCTCGAGCCCACGACGTCCGCGGCCTTGACCGGCAGGTGCTCCTCGAGCCGGGTCAGCGTCGCCAGCGACGCGGGGTTCATGTAGGTGATCACGAAGTCCCGGTCCGCGAACATCATGTTCGTCGGGCTGTTCTCCATCATCGACGTGATCCGGGCGACCTCGCCTTCGAGGCGCAGCTTCTCGGTGACGACCTCCCAGGTCGCCATCGCGCCGATGTGGCGGCCCTCGGCGTCCCGGATCGGCGAGACGTTGAGGTCGAGGACCTCCGGACCCACCTGGATGTTCGCGCGCCTCGGCAGGTTCGCCTCGTCGGCGAGGATGCCGCGCTGGTAGGCCGGGGTCTTGTGGAAGATGTCCAGGCTGGACCCGACGACGTCCTTGGCCTTGACCGGCAGGTGCTCCTCGAGCCGGGTCAGCGTCGCCAGGGAGGCCGGGTTCATGTAGGTGATCACGAAGTCCCGGTCGGCGAACATCATGTTCGTCGGCGAGTTGTCCATCATCGACCGGAACAGGGCCGGGTCGAGCGCGGCCTCGGTGGTGCGGGCCTGCTTGGCGCGCGCGGCGGAGGGCCGCTTTCCGTTTACCGCCGGAGCGGTCTCGAGCTCGGTCATGGGGTTCCTCCGGTGGGGTCGGTGGCTGAGGTCGGCAGGTCCAGCGCGCTGTGCACGTCGAGGACGAGGAGGATCGCGTCGGGCAGGGGGCGGACCCCCTGGACGACGTTCCGGATGGTGGCGGGCAGGTTGGGCGGGGCCGGCTCGGTGCCGGTCCCGTCGCCGGTGTCGAGGACGTCCCCGATGTCGTCGACGAGGAGGCTGACGACCTCGCCGGCGCACCGGACGATCACGTTCATGGGCAGCCGGTCGGCGGGTCGCGGAGGCAGCCCGAGGCGGACCCGCAGGTCGACGGCGGTGACGATCTGGCCGCGCAGGTTGATCAGGCCGCGCACGGCCTCGTGCGCCCGGGGCACGGGCGTCATCGGCTGGTGGCGCAGGACCTCCTGCACCTCCTCGACCGCGACCCCGAAGAACAGGTCGTCGACCCAGAAGGTGCAGTACTGCTCGGTGACCGCACCGGCGGTCGTGGTCATCGTGGTCATCACGCACCCACTCCTGCTCGGGCGACCACGGCCGGGAGGTCGACCAGGTCGGTGACCCGGTCCTGGACCACGGCCGAGCCGGTGACGCCGGCGCGGCGGCCGACGTCGGAACGCACCACGGCGGTCTCGACGACGTCGAGCACCTTGTCGATCACGATGCCGACCGACCGGAGCCGGTCGCCCTCGGCGACGTCGTGCACGACCACCGAGACCTGCTCGTCGGACCCGCTGGTGTCGGACAGCCCGATCGCCGGCGCCAGGCGGACCAGCGGCAGGATGCCGTCGCGGTACTGGACGACCTCGGCGCTCCCCGACCGCTCGATGCGGTCGACCGGGAACTCCTCCAGGCGCGCGACCGCGGCCAGCGGCAGCGCCGCTCGGCGACCCCCGCCGACCTCGAGCACGAGGAGGGCGGTGGCGTCGGAGTCGCTGTCGGTCTTGGCCTCGGAGGCCTCGGCGACCGAGGCGTCGATGCCCTGCGCCTGCGCGAGACCGGGTACGTCGAGGATGAGCGCCACCCGTCCGTCACCCATGATGGTCGCGCCGGCGTACATCGTGAGGCCCTTGAGCTGGCGCCCGATCGGCTTCACCACGATCTCCTGGGTGTCGTGCACCTCGCCGACGCACAGGCCGAACCTGATGTCGTCGCTCTGGAGGACGACCACGGTCAGCGCGTCGGTCGCGGGCTCGCTGTCGCCCAGCGCCTCCGCGAGGTGGACCAGGGGCAGCAGGCGCCCGCGCAGCCGCAGCACCGGCGCGCCGGCCAGCCGCTCGACGTCGCGGGCGAGGTCGTCGCCCTCGATCCGGACCAGCTCGACCAGGTTGGCCTGCGGGATGGCGTAGCGCTCGCCGCCCTCGCCCACGACCAACGCGGGGATGATGGCCAGCGTCAGCGGGATCCGGACCCGGCACGTCGTGCCCCGCCCGATCTCGGACTGCACGTCGACCGAGCCGCCGATCCGCTCGATGTTGGTGCGGACGACGTCCATGCCGACGCCGCGGCCGGAGATGTTGCTGACCGCCTCGGCGGTCGAGAAGCCGGGCCGGAAGATCAGGCCGAGGACCTCGCGGGTGTCCATCCGGGCGAGCTGCTCACGGGTGACCACGCCCCGGTCGAGCGCGACGGCCGCGATCCGCTCGGGGTCGATGCCCTTGCCGTCGTCGCCGATCTCGACGACGACCTGGCCGGACTCGTGGAAGGCGCGGAGCACGAGCGTGCCCTTGCGCGGCTTGCCCTGCGCCTCGCGGACGTCGGGCGGCTCGATGCCGTGGTCGAGGGCGTTGCGCACCAGGTGCGTCAGCGGGTCCTTGACCGCCTCGAGCAGGCTGCGGTCGAGCTCGGTCTCGTGACCCTCCATGACCAGCTCGACGTCGCGGCCCAGCTGGTGGGAGAGGTCGCGCACGACGCGCGGCATCTTGGACCAGACCTGGCCGATCGGCTGCATCCGGGTCTTCATCACCGACTCCTGCAACTCGCTCGCCACGAGGTCGAGCCGCTGGCTGGCGCGGCCGAGCTCGACGTCGGCGCCGCCGTCGGTGCGCTGCATGATCTGGTTGCGGGTCAGCACGAGCTCGCCGACCAGCTGGACCAGGTTGTCCAGCAGGTCCACGTCGACCCGCACGGTGGCGTCGACGACCGTGCGCCGCTCGGTGCCGTCCCAGCCCTCGCCGGGCTCGGTCTGGGCCACCCGGCGGTCCACGCCGTCCCAGCCGGGCTCCGCGGGCGCCTCGGAAGTGTCGGGGACCGACGGAACCGCGGGCTGCCCGCCCGGGGACGTCGTCGGGTCAGTCGCGTCTCCGCCGGTCCCGTGAAGAGCTGCCGCCGTGGCAACGTCCGCCGTCGCGAGGGCCGGTGCGCGATCTTCCGCGAGCAGCCGCTCGATGACCTCGACGACGGGCGCGACGTCGACCGACGGGTCGGTGTCGGAGGCGGTCTGCTCGATGGAGTCGAGGAGCCCGCGGACGGTGTCGACCATCCGCAGCAGCGCCTCGGTCACCTCGAGCGTCATCTCCTGCTCACCGTCGCGCAACCGCGACAGGAGCGTCTCACCGACGTGGGTCAGCTGCTCGAGCCGCCCGAACGCGAGGAACCCGCTGGTGCCCTTGATGGTGTGGATCGTCCTGAAGATGCTCGACAGCAGCTCCCGTGACCCCGGTTGCTGCTCCAGCTCGACCAGGTCCCGGTCGAGCTGATCGAGATTCTCGTGGGACTCCACGAGGAACTCCGCGATGATCTCTGCGTCGTCGTCCATGCGCCCTCCCTTCGACGGCACCATCGGCCGTCCGGGCACGCGCATGAGACGAGTGCGGGTTTGTTTGCCCTCAGCCGCGGTTGCGCAGAGCGTCCTTCAACGAGGCGACGGCGTCCTGCGAGGGGGACGCGGCGGTGGCGTTGGTGTCCGCCAGCTGCTCGAGCAGCTCGGCGCGGTGGACCCGGACCGAGCGGGGGGCGTCGATGCCGACCCGCACCACGTCGCCGCGCACCTCGAGCACGGTCACGGTGACCTTGTCCGCGCCGTCGCCGATGACAATCGACTCGCCGACGCGACGCGAGAGGACCAGCACGTGGCGAGGCTACCGGGTGACCGCGCGGGTCACGCGACCAACGGGGCGTCGAGCGGCAGGTCGGGGTCCTCGAGGATCACCTGGGCGGCGCGGCGGGTGGCCCGGTTGATGACGATCGGCGCGCGCAGGTTGACCGTGGTCGCGGCGAGGGAGTCGCCGGCGTGCACCACCAGCAGGACGAGCACGTCCTCGGCGGTGTCGATGCCGAGCTCGGCGACGGTCTCGTCATCGAGCTCGGGCGTGTAGTCGGGGTAGAACGGCCCCGGCGGCACCACGACGAACTGCAGGTCCTCCCGCGAGAGCGAGCGGAACCCCATGAGGACACCGTCCTCGTCGAGCCGGACCAGGGCGAACCGCTCCTCGTCCGGGAAGCCGGGCATCGGGTGAGCGAGCTCGATCACCGGGAGGTCCACCCCGTCATCAGCGTGCATGTGCCCATCTTGGCAGGCCGTGTCCGCGGTCCCGCGTCACCGCAGGAAGTCGACGAGGCTCGGCTGCAGCACACGGGCGGTCGCAGCGAGCGACGCCTGGTAGGAGACCTCGGCGAGCTGCAGGTCGACGGTGGTGGCGGCCAGGTCGGCGTTCTCGACCGTGCTCAGGTTGCTCTCCAGGGACGTCTTGGCGTCCACGGCGGCCTGCGCGGCGCGCTCGACCCGTCCCTGGGTCGCGCCGACGGCGGTGCGCGCGGACACGACGGTGTCCAGGCGCCCGGCGAGGGCGTCGAGCGAGGCGCCGATCGCGGCCGAGTTGCCCGACCGCAGCGCCGTGGACAGGGCGTCGAGCTCGGCGAACACCGAGGTCGGGCCGTCGCCGAAGACGCTCGTGCCGTCGACGTCGACCTTCACCAGCACGCCGTCGCCGATCCGCCGGTTCACGTCGCCGGCCACGCCGACGTAGTTGCCCGCGGGGTCGTAGGCCAGGTGGCCGCTGGTGATCCCGCCGAAGACGGGACGGTCCAGGTAGGTGGCGTTGGCCTGCGAGACCAGGTCCGCGCGCAGGTTGTCGACCTCGGTGGCGAGCGCCTCGCGGGCGACCTGGCCGACCGAGCCGGTGTTGTTGCCCTGGAGGCCGACCTCGCGCGCCCGGCGGATCGAGCTCGTCACCGAGTCCAGGGTGGAGTCGATCTGCTCGAGCCAGCCCAGCCCGTCCTGCGCGTTGCGCGCGTACTGGTCCTGGTCCGCCCGCGCGCTGCGCAGCCGCATCGCGGTGGTGGTGCCGGTGGGGCTGTCCGAGGGCCGGTTGAGCACCCGGCCGGTGGTCAGCTGCTCCTGCACCTTCGCGAGCCGCCCGAGCCCGCTCTGCACCGAGCCGAGCGACGACTCGGCGAGCATCCGTTGGGTGACGCGTCCGATGGCCATGGCGGTGTGCCTTCCGGGATCAGCGGCCGACCAGGCCGGTGCGGTTGATGAGCGTGTCGAGGACGTCGTCGAGGGTCGTCATGAGGCGCGCGGCGGCCTCGTAGGCCCGCTGCGCGGTCATCATGTTGACCGTCTCCTCGTCGAGGTTCACGCCGGCCTGCTGCTCCCACGCCTGGTCGACCGACGAGGTGAGCGTCTCCTGGTTGGCGGTGCGGGAGTTGAGCGCCGCGACCTGGGTGCCGAACGTGTTGACCAGCCGCTGGTAGGCGGCGTCGACGTCGCCCGCCTGGCTGAGCAGGTCGGCGTTGCTCCCGTCGAGTGTGCCGGCGACCGCGCCGGCCGCGACCTTGGCGGGGTCGGTGACGGCCACGGCGAGGGAGGCCGCGGGGTTCGCCGGGTCGTAGGTGAAGAACGCGCCACCCGGTGCGCCCGTGCCGTCGAACCCGGCGGCGTGCTGGGCGTTGACGGCGTCGGCGAAGTCCTTGGTGATGGCGTCGAGGCTGGTCCGGTAGCCGGGCAGCACGGTCGTCAGCAGGTCGCTCACCGCGCCCACCTCGCCGCTCAGGCCGCTCACGGGGACCGTGCCGGACGCGCCGACCACGGCCAGGGTGATCGGCGAGCCGTCGGCGGCGCCGGTCGGCGTCACCCCGGTGGCGATGGTGAGGGTCGCGGCGGTGTTGCCGGAGACGAGCGACTGGCCGCCGACGGTCACGTCGTACATCCCGTCGGGACGGACCGTGGTCACGCCGCCGGTCAGCTCGGAGAGACGGAGCGCGAGCTGGTCCCGCTTGTCGTGGAGCGAGGCCACGTCGTTGCCGTTGGCCTCGCTGCTCATGATCGTCTGGTTGAGGGAGGCGAGGTCGGCGGCCGTCGTGTTGACGTCGGAGACGAGCGACATCAGGTGCACCCGCTGGTCGGCCTCCTCGTTGGTCACGTTGGCCACCTGGGAGCCGATCGCCTCGACCAGCGTCTCGGCGCGACCGAGGACCTGCTGCCGTGCGGCGTCGCCGCCCGGGTTGTTGGCGAGGTCGTGCCAGGCGTTGCGGAAGTCCTGGAGCGCGGCCGCGACGCCGTGGTCGGAGGGCTCGGCGATCGCGTCGTCGAGCCGCTTGAGCACGGTCTGGGTCGTGTGCAGGTAGGACAGCGAGCCGTGCTCGCGTCGTACGCGCGTGTCCAGCAGGGCGTCGACCATCCGCTGCACACCCGCCACCCGGACACCGTCCCCGTGGCCGTCGTACCGGGACCACAGGGCGGGCACGGTGGGACCCCCGACGCTCTCGCCGACGATCCGGCGGCGCACGTAGCCCTCCGTGGCGGAGTTGGAGAGGTTGTTGCTCGACACGTCGAGGGCGACCTGGTTGTAGCGGATCGCCGAGAGCGCCGTGTTGATCGAGGAGAAGGTCCCGCCCACGACTACAGCGCCCGGTCGATCAGGCGGCTGCGCGGGGCGTCGACCACCGCGGCGCCGGCCGGCGTGTAGCTCTCCGTGGACGCGCCACCGATCGCCAGGAGCGTCTCCTGCGCCGCGCGGAACCCGGCCGACAGGAGGCCCTTGTTCTCCGTGGACAGGTCCGCGATCTCGCGGGCGACGGACACCAGGGCGTCGCGGTGCTCGACCAGGATCGCGCGCCACGGCTGCGGCGCGGCCTCGGCGAGGGCGGCCAGCGACGGGTTCGCCGCCAGGCCCAGCTCGTCGGCGGCCGCATCGGCCGCGATGGCTCGCATCAGCTCGGTCTCGCGGAGCGAGGCCAGCACGTCCTCGATCTCGCGGGTCGCGGACGCCAGGTACCGGGTGCGGCCGCTGGCGAGCACCAGCCGCTCCACCTCCAGCTTGAACGAGAGAAGCTCGAGGAGCTCTCGCTCGCGCCACAGGATCTGTGACAGCCTGTCCACCGGTTCACCTCTCGGATCCGCCCCGCTTCCCGGGACTCTTGCGCATCCCAATCGCCCGGCCCGGAGGCGATATGAGGATTCGAGAGGCTTTTCTTCGGTCGGCCGGTCGCGGTGACTAGTCAATTCGGATGAGGGACTAGTTGGGACCTTCCGGGACCAGGGTCCCTAATCTTCCGGGACCGGGGCCCGGTTCCCGCAGAAGCTCTCGGAGATGTGCTTCCGGATAGGCAATCTCGCCCATGTGACAGACACCAATGCCAACCAGGTCTCGGGGTTCAGCAGCGGCGCGAACGGCGCCACCGACGACCTCATCATCGGCACCATGCCGCTGGTCGGGCACATCGTGCGGGAGACGATGGGGCGGGTGCCGTCCCACGTCAGCCGGGACGACCTCACCTCCGCGGGCCTCACCGCTCTGGTGCAGGCCGCCCGTGCGTACGACGCGTCCCGGGGTGTCCCCTTCGAGCGGTACGCCGCGACCCGGATCCGCGGTGCGGTCCTCGACGAGCTCCGCGCCGTCGACTGGGCCTCGCGGTCCGTCCGGCGCCGGGCCCGGGACCTGACCGAGACCCGCGCCGCCCTCGCCGCCACCCTCGGCCGCACCCCCACGGCGGCCGAGGTGGCCCGGGCCACCGGCCTGTCGGAGGACGAGGTCAACGCCAACGACGAGGACGTGGCCCGCGCCCAGGTGCTGTCGCTGCACGCGCCGGCGACCGGCTCCCTCGACGACCTGCTGCCGACCCGCGCGCCGTCGCCCGAGCAGGCGGTCGAGCACGCCGAGCAGCTGTCCTACCTGATGGAGGCGATCGTCGAGCTCCCCGAGCGGCTCCAGAAGGTGGTCCGCGAGTACTTCTTCGAGGAGCGGCCGATGGCCGACATCGCCGCCGACCTCGGCGTCACCGACTCCCGCATCTCCCAGATGCGCGCCGAGGCGCTGGTCCTGCTGCGCGACGCCCTGAACCACGCCCTCGAGCCCTCGCTCGTCAAGCCGCTGGGCAAGAACGGCGGTGTCGCCCAGCGGCGCCGCGAGGCGTACTTCGCCGCGGTCGCCGCCCGGCACGCCGACGGCCTGCGCCGCCCGGCCAGGAATCTCGGCGCAGTCAGCTGAAAAACCTCTCAGACCGGCGCATCCCGCACCGATCAACCCCCCGACAGGAGCCCACGGACGGGCTCCTGAGAACCACACAAGATCCGAATCCAGGAGGGAACCATCATGGGTCTTCGCATCAACCAGAACATCGACGCCGTCAACGCGTACCGCAACCTGTCGGTCACGCAGGGCCAGATGTCCAAGTCGCTCGAGAAGCTGTCGAGCGGTTTCCGCATCAACCGGGCCGCGGACGACGCCGCCGGTCTCGCGATCTCCGAGGGCCTGCGCTCGCAGGTCGGCGGTCTCAAGGTCGCCGTTCGCAACGCGCAGGACGGTGTCTCCGTCGCCCAGACCGCTGAGGGTGCGCTGACCGAGGTCCACTCCATGCTGCAGCGCATGAACGACCTCGCCGTGCAGTACAACAACGGCACGCAGAACGCGCAGTCGCAGGCCGCGCTGTCCGCCGAGTTCACCGCACTCAACACCGAGATCGGCCGGATCCAGGCCAACACCAAGTTCAACGGTGTCGCGCTCTTCTCCGGTGCCGACCTGACGTTCCAGGTGGGCTACGACAACGGCGACACGATCACGATCGACGGTGCCGGCTCGCTGGCCAACTTCGCCGCCGGTGCGGCGGTCTCGGCCGTGGCGATCACCGACAGCAACACGCTGCAGGCGGCCATCACCGAGGTCTCCACCCAGCGTGCCTCGCTCGGTGCGATCCAGAACCGGTTCGAGCACACGATCAACAACGTCAACGTCGCGATCGAGAACCTGTCGGCGTCGGAGTCGCGGATCCGCGACACCGACATGGCTCAGGAGATGATGAGCTTCACCCGCTCGCAGATCCTGTCCCAGGCCGGCACCGCGATGCTCGCGCAGGCCAACTCGGCCCCGCAGGGCGTCCTGCAGCTGCTCCGCGGCTGATAGGGCCCGGTCCACCGCCCGGTGGACCGGATCCTGAAGCGTCTCTCGGACGCACACGTCTCCGGGCGCCGGCGGAGCCCTCCCGCACCGCCGGCGCCCGGAACCCATTTCCACCCCACGCGCGAGCAGGCCAGCAGACGGCCGGACGGAAGGAGCCGAGATGGCGACCGCCAGCATCAGCGGGTTGGCCAGCGGCCTCGACACCGCCACGATCATCAACCAGCTGATGCAGCTGGAGGCGGCCACCCAGACCAAGCTCAAGACCCGGGTCGCCACCGAGCAGAGCAAGGTCACCGCCCTCCAGGCGCTCAACACCAAGCTCGCCGCCCTCGCCACCTCGGCCGCCGGCATGGCCACGGCCTCCGCCACCACCGGCACCTGGTCCGCCCTCCAGGCGACCTCCTCCAACGCCGCGGTCTCCGTGACCGCCACGAGCAGCGCCGCCCCGTCGACGTTCACCGTCACCGTCGGGCAGACCGCGCTCACCCACCAGCTCGCCTTCACCGACGCCCACGCCCGGACCGACGTCGTCACGGGCGCCGGCACCGACGTCGTGCTCAAGCGCGCCGGTCAGGCCGACGTCACGATCACGACCACCGGGGGCACCCTCGACGAGGTCGCCAGCGCGATCAACGCGGCGAACGCCGGCGTCAAGGCCACCCTCGTCAAGGTCGGCACGACGGGCGGCGTCGACCAGTTCCGCCTCCTCGTCGAGTCGAGCACGACCGGCGCCGGCCAGGCGTTCGACCTCACGGCCGCCGACGGATCGCCGCTCCTGGGGGGAGCGACGGTCCGGGCGGGTCGTGACGCCACCATCAGCATCGGCGGCATCCAGGCGACCTCGTCGACCAACACGTTCGCCGACGTCACGCCCGGCGTGACCGTCACGCTGTCGGCGAGCGCCTCCGGCACCGCCGACATCACCGTGTCCCGCGACGCGAGCACGCGCTCCGCGGCGGTGAAGTCGATGGTCGCCGACATCAATGCGATCCTCGAGTCCGTCCGGACCACGACCGCCAGCAACTCCGACGCCGCCAAGCGCGGGATCCTCTCCGGTGACGGCACGGTCCGCCAGGTGCCCACCGACCTGCTCGACGCGATCTACCCGGCCGACGGGTCGTCGATGGCGACGTACGGCCTCCAGGTCGACCGCTACGGCAAGCTCGTCTTCGACGAGACGAAGTTCGCCGCGGCGTACGCCGCCGACCCCGCCGCCGTCACCGCCGCGTTCACCGGTCCCACCGGGTTCGGCGCGCGGGTGCAGAAGGTCGCCGAGAACGCCAGCGACCGCTTCAAGGGCTACGTCACGACCTCGATCAACGGGCACAACGCGGCGATCACGCGGCTCAACGAGGACATCGCGGACTGGGACGACCGGCTCGCCCTGCGGCGCACCAACCTGGAGCAGCGCTACACCGCCCTGGAGACGGCGTTGTCGCAGATGAAGAGCCAGTCCAGCTGGCTGAGCGGCCAGCTGGCCTCGCTCCCGAGCACGAGCGCCTAGGAGAGATCGTGAGCTACCCGACCACCGCCCGCGCCGCCTACGTGGGCAACTCCGTGAGCACGGCGAGCCCCGCCCGGCTGCTGGTGATGCTCGTCGAGCGCCTCGTGCTCGACGTCGAGCGAGGCCTCCGGGCCCAGGTCGACGGCGACTTCCACGAGGCCCACCGGCACCTGGTGCACGCGCAGGACATCGTCGTGGAGCTGCAGACCAGCCTCGACGTCGACAAGATGCCCGGCGGGCAGGAGCTCGCCTCGCTCTACGAGTACCTGCGCACCCGCCTCGTCACCGCGAACGTACGGCGCGCGCCGGCCGCGACCCAGCAGGCGCTGGTGATCGCCCGGCACCTCTGCGACACCTGGCGGCAGGCCGCCATGGCTGCCGCGACCCAGTGAACCCAGCAAACCCCCGGGGGGTCACCCCCGTGAACCACCGGTATCGGCACGACCGGGCGTCTCGGGCGCCCGGCGACAGACGGGAGCAGCGCACCGTGACCAACCTGACCTGGGAGCAGGCGCTCGACGAGCTCGAGCAGCACCTGGACCACGCCGAGTCCTTGCTGAGCGGCGCGACCGCCGGCGAGCTGCCCCGGAGGGGATGGGTCAAGCCGGACGGCCTCGGCCCGCTGCCGGGCCACCTGGTCGACCGGGCGTTCAGCCTGCGCGAGCGCCAGCACGCCGTGCTCGCCGCCATCCCCGCCGCCCTGGCCGCCACCCGCCAGCAGCGCACCGTCACCGAGCGTCTCGAGAGCGGCGGCCGGCAGCACGCCCCCGCGGTCTACATCGACGTCACCGCCTGACCTGACGCCCCACGACCTGACGCACCACCACGACCTGACGCACAGAACGCCGAGTCGGCTCTTGTCAGCAAGAGCCGACTCGGCGTCTTTTCGGTGCAGACAAGAGCCGACTCGGCGTGCTTTCGGTGCACACAAGAGCCGGGTCGGCGGAGATGGTGGGTCAGGGGCGGCGGCGGAGGGCGGCGACGATCCGGGCGGGCAGGTCGTCGAGCGGGAGCACCTCGTCGGCGAGGCCGGCCATCGTGACGGCGCCGGGCATGCCCCAGACGACGGAGCTGTCCTCGTCCTGGGCGAGCACCGCGGCTCCCGCCTCGGAGAGCTGCCGGGAGCCGGCGAGACCGTCGTGGCCCATGCCGGTGAGCACCGCGGCGAGCGCGCGGCCGCCGTACACCTCGACCGCGGAGCGGAACAGCACGTCGACGGCCGGGCGGCAGAAGTTCTCCTGCGGGCCCTGGTCGAGGACGGCCCGCACCGCGCCGCCCACCGACCGCACGCGCAGGTGGTGGTCGCCGGGCGCGATGAGCACCTCGCCGGGCAGCACCGGGTCGCCGTCGGCGGCCTCGCGGACGGTCAGCGCCGAGGCGCGGTCGAGCCGCTCGGCCAGCATGGTCGTGAAGAGCGGCGGCATGTGCTGGACGACCAGCACCGGCACGCCCAGGTCGGCCGGCAGCTGCGGCAGCAGCCGCGCGAGCGCGTCCGGACCGCCGGTCGAGCAGCCGATGAGCAGCACCTCCGGCGTGCCCGTGCGTGGGCGGCGCGGCGCGGCCACCGGCGCGCGGCGGACCTCCGGCCTGCGGCCCGCCGGGGCGAGCTTGCGCATCCCGACCAGGGCGCGGATGCGCGGCACCAGCTGCTCGCGGATGGCCGCGATCCCGTCGGCGATCTGCCCGGTGTTGGACGGCTTGGTGACGTAGTCCGACGCACCCCGCGACAGCGCCTCCAGGGTGGCGGCGGCACCGCGCTCGGTGAGCGTGGAGAACATGATGACCGGCAGCCGCGGGTGGCCCTCGCGGATCCGGGAGAGCGCGCCGAGCCCGTCGAGGCGCGGCATCTCGATGTCGAGGGTCACCACGTCGGGCTCGAGCGCGTCGACCTGCTCGACCGCCTCGACCCCGTCCTTGGCGACGCCCACGATCTCGAGGTCGGGCACCTCGCGCAGGGCTGTGGTCACGAGGCGCCGCACGAGTGCGGAGTCGTCGACCACGAGAACCCGGATCTTCTCGGTCACAGCCCGCCCATCGGCGACGGGCGGTGCCTTCTGAGGGGACCGGACCAGGCGACCGGACGGCGCCGACGGCTCAGACCGGGCGTCCTCCGCCCGATGGGAACGGCATGACCGCCGCCCCGGACACCTACGAGTCGGTGTCGGCACTCGTGCGCCGCGAGACGGCCATGGTGTACGACGCCGGCAAGGAGTACCTCGTCGAGGCACGCCTGCGCCCGCTCGCGACGGCCGCCGGCTGCAGCACGGTGGACGAGTACGTACGCCGGCTGCCGCTCGACGCCGAGGAACGGCGCAAGGCGATGGACGCGCTGACCATCAACGAGACCAGCTGGTTCCGCGACCACGCGCCCTACCAGGTGTTCACCGACGTCCTCCTCCCCCGGCTGCTCGAGGCGAAGGCCGCGCAGCGGCACCTGCGGATCTGGAGCGCCGCGGCGTCCAGCGGCCAGGAGGCCTACTCCGTCGCGATGCTGCTCGACCAGCACCTGCCGGCCGGCTGGACCCACGAGATCGTGGCGACCGACGTCTCCACGGCGATGCTGGACCGGGTGCGCGCCGCCCGCTACAGCGCCGTCGAGGTCAACCGCGGGCTGCCGGCGACGGCGCTGGTGCGCTACTTCGAGCGGGCCGGCAACGAGTGGGAGGTCGTCCCGCACCTGCGCGAGAAGGTCACCGTCCGGCACCTCAACCTGGCGGCGCCGTACGTCGGCCTCGGCCACTTCGACCTGATCCTGCTCCGCAACGTGCTCATCTACTTCGACCAGGACACCAAGCACGACATCCTCCGCCGGATGCGCGCCATGGTGGAGCCGCACGGCTACCTGATGCTCGGCTCGTCCGAGACCACCCTCGACCTCCCGTCCGACCTCGCGGCCGCCTGGCGCCGCGAGCAGGAGGGCCGGGTCCAAGTTCACCGACCAACGACAGGAGCCTGAGGTGAAGGCGTTGATCATCGACGACTCGCGCGCGATGCGGAGCATCCTGCGCCGGATCGTCACCGCGCTCGACTTCGAGACCGAGGAGGCCGGGCACGGCCAGGAGGCGCTCGACAAGCTGCGCGACGGCGAGCTGCCCGACGTGTGCCTGGTCGACTGGAACATGCCGGTGATGGACGGCTACACGTTCATCACCGAGGTGCGGTCCAACCCGGACTGGCGCGGCATGACGCTGATGATGGTGACGACCGAGAGCGAGCAGCGGCAGATCGTCCGCGCGCTCGCCGCCGGCGCCCACGAGTACGTCATCAAGCCGTTCACCCCGGACGCGATCGCCGAGAAGCTCGAGATGCTCGGCCTGGTCGGAGGTGCGGCATGACCGCCACCGCGATCCCCGCCCCGACGCACGACGACGTCCGCGGTGTGGTCGACGAGGTCTGGGAGACCCTGCTCGGCGACGCCGCCCCGCTGATGACGCGTCTCGTCCCGGCCCGGGCGCCGTTCGACTCCGCCGGCGTCTGGTCGGCGTCGGTCTCCGTCAGCGGCGGGTGGCAGGGCATCGTCACCGTCGAGCTGACCGAGTACGTCGCCGGCGCGCTCGCCGCCACGATGCTCGCCCTGCCCGAGGGCCTCGAGGTCGTCGACGCCGACATCGCCGACGCGGTCGGTGAGCTGGTCAACATGGTCGGCGGCAACGTGAAGAGCCTGATGCCGGGTCCGAGCGTGCTGTCCCTGCCGTCGGTCGCCGCCGGCCGGGCGGCGTTCTCCTCGGACGCGTCCGAGGTCGCCCGGGTCGACGTGACCTGGGCGGAGCAGCCGGTGCGGGTGTGTGTCCACGTCGTCCCTGCAGGAGCAGCCCGATGAAGATCCTGATCGCCGACGACAGCCGCGTGATGCGGCAGATCGTCATCCGCACGCTCCGCCAGGCCGGGCACGGCGGCCACGAGATCGTCGAGGCCGAGAACGGCCGGCAGGCGCTCGAGATGGTCGGCACCGAGCAGCCCGACCTGGTGCTGTCGGACTGGAACATGCCGGAGATGACCGGCATCGACTGCCTCTCGGCGCTGCGCGCGTCGGGGTCGACGGTCGCCTTCGGGTTCGTCACCTCCGAGGGGTCCGACGAGATGCGCCAGCGCGCCGCGGCGGCGGGCGCCGCGTTCCTCATCGCCAAGCCGTTCACCCCGGAGGCGTTCGACGACGCCCTCCGCACCGTGATCTGAGGTCCGCCGTGGCCGTCCACCTGCCCCAGCCCAAGCAGCTCAAGGACCTGCTCACCGACCTGCTCGGCCGGGACGTGAGCCTCTCCCCCACGACGCCGTACGCCCCGGGCCCGAGCGACCCGGTCACGCTGGCGACGTACGTCGACGACAGCCTCAACATCGTGGCCCTGATCGCGTGCGACCTCGGGTTCTCGGCCCGGGCGGGCGCCGCGATCGGCCTGGTGCCGCCCGGTGGCGCCGAGGAGGCGATCGGCGACGGCAAGCTCACCGACACCCTCGCGGACAACCTCTACGAGGTGCTCAACATCGGGGCGTCGGTCTTCAACGTCCCCGGGGCCGACCACGTGCGGCTCCACGACGTCCAGCCGGCCGGCCCCACCCCGGACCCGCAGCTGCGGATCCGCACCCTCACCCTCGGCCGCCGGGAGGACCTGGCGGTCGAGATCGCCGGCTACGGCCCGGGCCGGCTCAGCGTCGTCCTGCAGTAGTCATTAAGGACTACGGGCGACGGGCCGAAAGGCCTCTCAGACCGAGGCAGTTGAATCCGATCGGAACCTCGAGCACGGATCGCTCACCCACTGCCGATGGATTGGCGCCGCACGTCCACCCCGTTTTCACGAGGTGGCCCGCACAGAGGGATCAAGCGCCGTGTCCTTCGCCATGTCCGATCCGGTCAGCCTGGTGCTGCACACCGCGATCAACGGACTGTCCCTGCGTCAGCAGGTGATCGCCGACAACATCGCCAACGTCGACACCCCGCACTTCCGGGCGAGCAGCGTCGACTTCGAGTCCGCGCTCTCCAGCGCGATCGACCGCGGGTCGGTGAGCAACGCGGACCAGCTGCGGCCCACCGTGGAGGAGACGCAGACCCCCGTCGGCGCCAACGACAACAACGTCGACCTCCGCAAGGAGTCGATCGCGGCGATCCAGACCCAGTTCCAGTACCAGATCGTCGGCCGCTCGTTCAGCGACCGGTTCAGCCGCCTCTCGACCGCGGCCGGGGCCTTCTGACGTGGGGGCCTTCGACGCGCTCGGGATCGCGAACTCCGCTCTCGGCGCGCACCAGACGTGGCTCGACGCCATCGCCGACAACATCGCCAACATCAACACGGTCACCCCGACCAGCCAGAACGCCTTCCAGGCGACGTACGTCGAGTTCAGCCCGCGTGCGGACGGCGGCGTCGACGTCTCCGGCTTCGCGGAGGGCGACCCGGAGGGCCGGCTGGTCAGCGACCCGGGCAACCCGCTCGCCGACGCGGACGGCTACGTCCGCGCGCCGGACACCGACATGGCCGCCCAGATGGGTCAGCTCGTGATGGCGCAGCGCGGCTTCCAGGCCTCGGTGCAGATGACCAAGAGCGCGCAGGACACCTACACCGCCGCCCTGCAGATCGGGGTGAAGTGACGTGAGCATCTCCCCGATCGAGTTCCCCAGCTTCCCGATGGCGCCGACGATGCCCGTCGCGCCGGCCACGACCTCCGGCATCGACGCGTCCGCGACGTCCGTCGCGCCGGCCGGCGGGGTCACCGGCACGTCCGGCGCCGGCGGCAACGAGTTCGGCTCGATGGTGCTCGACGGCCTCGACCGGCTCGAGGGCCTCAACGACCGGGCCGACAACCTCGCGGTCCAGGCCGCCACCGGCAAGCTCGACAACATCCACGACTACACCATCGCGGCGAGCGAGGCACAGGTCGCGACCCAGCTCACGGTGGCCCTGCGCAACAAGGCCGTCGACGCGTTCAACGAGATCATGAGGATGCAGGTCTGACGACATGCGAGACCGGATGATCGGCGCGCTGGAGCGCGCCCGAGACACGTTCACGTCCTTCACCACCGGCCAGAAGGTGGTGGCCATCGTCGGGACGGCCGCCCTGCTGATCGGCGGGTTCATGGTGTTCCGCTGGGTGTCCACGCCCAGCTATGCGCCGCTCTACTCCGACCTGACCGGCTCCGACGCCAGCGCCGTCGTCGACGAGCTCACCTCCGAGGGCGTCCCCTACAAGATCACCAACGGCGGCAGCACGATCATGGTGCCCAGCTCGGACGTCTACAGCACCCGCATCTCGCTGTCCGGCAAGGGCCTGCCGGCCAGCTCCGGCGGCGACGGCACCGGCTACTCGATCCTCGACTCGCAGGGCCTGTCCACCTCGGACTTCCAGGAGCAGACCGACTTCAAGCGGGCGATGGAGGGCGAGCTCGACAACACCATCGAGGCGATGGACGGCGTCAACACGGCCGTGGTCCACCTCGCGATCCCCGAGAAGCAGGTCTTCGCCGACCAGCAGGACCCGGCGACGGCCTCGGTGCTGATCGACACCACGCCGGGCGTCACGCTCAGCGAGGAGCAGGTCCAGGCGATCGTGCACCTGGTCGCCTCCAGCATCGACGGGCTCGACCCCAACAACGTGACCGTCACCGACTCCGCCGGCAACGTCCTCGCGATGCCCGGTCAGGACGGGGTCAACGGCGGGATCGCCGGCGACCGCTACGACCAGGTCCAGCAGTTCCAGAACTCGATGCAGGCCCAGGTGCAGCAGATGCTCGACACCGTCTTCGGGCCGGGCAACGCGAAGGCGACCGTCACCGCCGACCTCGACTTCGACCACTCCACGATCGAGAGCCGCACCTACACGGTGCCCAAGGACCCGACGGCGCTGTCGGAGTCGAAGAGCTCGGAGACCTACACCGGCCCGGGCGGCGCCGGCACCGCCGGCGGCGGCGTGGTCGGCCCCGACGGCCAGATGGACCCCACGACCACCGGCGCAGGCGGCGACTCGGCGTACGAGAACAAGAGCTCGACCCGCGACAACGCGATCGACCAGACCGTCGAGCACCGCGAGACGGCGCCCGGTTCGGTGAAGAGCATCCACATCGGCGCGGTCATCGACGAGGCGGCGGCGGCCGGCCGCGACCCGAGCGCTGTCTCCGACCTGATCCGTGACGCCATCGGCATCGACCGCAAGCGCGGCGACACGATCGAGGTCACCACGATGGCGTTCGACCGCACCGCGGCCGACGCCGCCCAGCAGGAGCTCGCCGACGCCGCGAAGGCCAAGGCGGACGCGGCCAAGCAGCGGCTCTACCGCAACATCGCGATCGGCGGCGGCATCGCCCTGCTGATCCTCCTGGCCTGGGCGCAGGGCCGGCGCCGCGCGAAGGCGCGGGAGCAGGCGACGACCTACCTGGTCGAGCAGCTGCGTGCCGACGCGGCCGCCCGTGCGCCCATCGAGGCGCCGGCACCGGCCATGGCCGCTCTCGAGGCCGCCGAGGAGTCGGAGGACGACCAGGTCCGTGACGACCTCCTCGCCCTGGTCGAGAGGCAGCCCGAGGACGTCGCAGCGCTGCTGCGCGGCTGGCTGGTGGAGCCCCGGTGACCGTGATGACGAAGACCGGCGGCGCCCTGGCCACCCTCGGGGTGCGCAAGGCCGCGGTCCTCATGATCCAGCTCGGCAAGGACCGGGCCGCCCAGGTGATGTCGCACCTGAGCGACGCCGAGGTGGAGAACATCTCGGCGGAGATCGCCCGGCTTGACGCGGTGACCGCCGCGGAGTCCGGCGCGGTGATGTCGGAGTTCCACGACCTGATGACGGCGCACGCGCACGTCACCCAGGGCGGCTTCGGCTTCGCCCAGCAGCTGCTCGAGCAGTCGCTGGGCAGCGAGCGCGCCAAGGAGATCATGGAGCGGCTGCACGCGGCCGCGGTGCAGATGCCGTTCCAGTTCCTGCACCGGGCGGACCCCGCCCAGCTGCGGGGCTTCATCGCCGACGAGCACCCGCAGGTGATCGCGCTGGTGCTGGCGCACATGGCGGCCGACAAGGCCTCGCTGCTGCTGAGCGGCCTGCCGGCCCACCAGCAGGCCGTGGTCGCCCACCGAATCGCAGTGATGGACCGGACCTCTCCTGAGATCGTGCGCACCGTCGAGGGCATCCTCGAGCGCAAGCTGTCGTCGATGCTCCAGCCCGCCGAGGTGTCGCGGGTGGGCGGCGTCGACCCGCTGGTCAACATCATCAACCGCTCCGACCGGCCGACCGAGCGCCAGATCGTGGAGGGCCTCGAGGGCCTCGACGCGGCGCTGGCCGACGAGGTCAAGAGCCGGATGTTCATGTTCGAGGACATCGTCGGCCTCGACGACCGGTCCGTGCAGCAGGTGCTCCGGCAGGTCGACACCGCCGAGCTCGCCCTGGCGCTCAAGGGCGTCAGCGAGTCGGTGCGCAGCAAGATCACGACCAACCTGTCCGAGCGTGCCGCCGAGAACCTCCTCGAGGAGGTCGAGCTGCTCGGCGCGGTCCGCCTCGCGCAGGTCGAGGAGGCCCAGCAGAGCATCATCCGCACCATCCGCCAGCTCGAGGAGCAGGGCGTGATCATGGTCCGACGGGGGAACGACGATGAGTTCGTCGTCTGAGCCGGTGGGCACCGTGGGTGCGCAGGCCCTGGCGATGCCGGAGCTGCGCACGGGTGAGTGGACCCGCCTCGGCGGGAGCTCGGTGCTGGGCGACTCGGTGACCGAGGCGGTGCTCGGCGGTCTCGCCGAGCGCGCCCGGGCCGCCGCGCGTGCGCAGGGGTACGCCGTGGGCTGGGCGCAGGGCCGCCGGGACGCTGCCGCGCAGGCCGCGGAGCAGGCGCGTGCGCTGGCCGAGCAGAACGCGGCCGCGCAGGCCCGCCGGGACGAGGTGCACGCGCACGCCGTACAGGCCCTCGGGGAGGCGGCCGAGCAGCTGAGGGGGATGCTCGGAAGCCTGGCCGACGAGCTCGAGGCGCAGGGCACCGACCTCGCCTGGGCGCTCGTCGAGGAGATCGTGGGCCGTGAGGTCGCCGCCGGTGGCGGTGCGGACGTCGTGCGCCGGGTGCTGCGGGTGCTGCCCGCCGCGGACGTCGCCACCGTCCGCCTGCACCCCGACGTCGCCACCGCCGAGGTCGCCGCCGCGCTCGTCGACCGCGGCCTCCACGTCGTCCCCGACCCGGCCCTCGACCCCGCCGACGCGCTCGTCGAGTCCGACGGCGCCGTCGTCGACCTCCGCATCGACGCCGCCCTCGCCCGTGTCCGGGAGGTGCTCTCGTGATGCCGAATCGCACGGAATGGTTGCCCGAATCCCAGGGATTGGCTGCGCGAATCGCACGGAATGGCGCCTCGCGACGGGCGATCGACAACCAGAACCTGCGATTCGGCGCACCATTCCCTGCGATTCGGCGCACCAATACCTGCGATTCGGCGGACCAGAACATGGGATTCGGCGAGGTGGCAGAGGCATGAGCGCGCTGACCTGGGAGGTGCGGGAGGCGGCGATGGCCGCGGCCCGGCCGCTGCACCACGGCACCGTGACCGAGCTGGTGGGGCTGCACATCGTCGTGCGCAGCCTGCCGGCGGCGGTCGGCGACCTGGTCGAGGTCGTCGGCGCGGGAACCCTGCTCGCCGAGGTGGTCGCGCTGCGACCGGGCTCGATGGTGTGCCTGCCGCTCGGTACGACGGCGGGCGTGCGGGTCGGCGACCTGGTGCGCCACACCGGCGGGCCGCTGACCATCCGCGTCGGCGAGGAGCTGCTCGGCCGGGTGGTCGACGGCCTCGGGCGACCCGTCGACGGCGGCCCGGACCTCGACGGCCTGGCGGAGGTGCCGGTGGAGCTGTCCGCGCCCCCGGCGCTGTCCCGGCCCCGGATCACCCAGCCGCTGGGCCTCGGCGTGCGGGCGCTCGACTCCCTCGTGCCCTGCGGGCGCGGCCAGCGGATCGGCATCATGGCCGGCTCCGGCGTCGGCAAGTCCTCGCTGCTGTCGATGATCGCGCGCGGATCCGACGCCCCGGTCTCGGTCATCGCGCTGGTGGGCGAGCGCGGCCGCGAGGTCCGCGAGTTCATCGAGGTCGACCTCGGTCCCGAGGGCCTCGCGCGCTCCGTCGTGGTCGTCGCGACCTCGGACGCCCCGGCGATGGAGCGGCTGCGTGCCGCCTTCACCGCGACCCGGATCGCGGAGTGGTTCCGCGACCGCGGCCAGGACGTCGTGCTGATGATGGACTCGCTCACCCGCGTGGCGATGGCCCAGCGCGAGATCGGGCTCTCCGCCGGCGAGCCGCCCGCCACCCGCGGCTACCCGCCCAGCGTCTTCGGCCTCCTGCCCCGGCTGCTCGAGCGCGCCGGCACCTCGGAGACCGGCTCGATCACCGGGCTCTACACCGTCCTCGTCGAGGGCGACGACCTGCAGGACCCGGTCGGCGACACCGCCCGGTCGATCCTGGACGGGCACGTCGTGCTCTCCCGGGAGCTCGCCACGTCCGGGCACTTCCCCGCCATCGACGTGCTGGAGTCCATCTCCCGGGTCACCTCCGCGGTCACCACGCGCGAGCAGCAGCAGGTGGCGGTCCGCCTGCGGCGGATGCTGGCGGCGCACCGGTCCGTGCGCGAGCTCGTGGAGATCGGGGCGTACGTCGCCGGCGCGGACGCCGACGCCGACGCCGCCCTGGCCCGGCTGCCGCGGATCGAGTCGTTCCTGCGCCAGTCGATGGACGACCTGACGCCGGCCGGTGAGACCTGGAGCCGGCTCGAGGAGCTGGTGGCGTCGTGAGCGGGGCGAAGGTGCACCCCGACGACCGGGGTCTCGCCGCCGTCGCGCGGGTCCGCGGCGTCCGCGAGCAGGACAGCCGGATCGGCCTGCGGCTGGCGGCCGCCGACGCGCACGCCAGCGAGCAGCGCGCCGAGGAGCTGCACCACCGGCTGGCCGTCGCCGAGCTGCCCGCCGTCACGACCCCGGGCATGCTGCTGGCGCGCCGGACCGCGCTCGCGGTGCTCGGCGACGACGGCCGCACCGCACGCGTCGAGGCGGCGAGCGCCGTACGACTGACCGAGCAGGCGCGCGTCCGGTGGGACGCCGACCGGGCCCGGCTGGCCGCGGTCGAGCACCTGCTGGAGCGCCGCGCCGAGCGGCGGCGCGCCGAGACCGCCCGCCGGATCGCGAAGGACACCGACGACCTCACCGCGCAGCGCTGGCTGCGCAACGCCCAGCAGGAGAGCGCCCGATGACCATCGAGTCCGTGGCCGCGCGCGTCGCGCAGCTGCAGAGCCAGTTCGCGCGGTTCGTGCCGGCCCAGCCGGTGACGAGCACGTCGCGCGCCGGCTTCCAGGCCGCGCTCGCGACCGCCCGGCCCAACCCGTCCGACGGCGTCACCGGCGCGGACGTGGTCGCCGAGGCGAAGAAGTACCTCGGCCTCCCCTACGTCTGGGGCGGCACGGACCCGAAGGTCGGCCTGGACTGCTCCGGCCTGGTGCAGCTGGTCTACAAGAACCTCGGCTTCGACCTGCCCCGCGTCTCCGCCGACCAGGCGCGCCAGGGCACGGCCGTGCCGAGCCTCGACCAGGCCCAGCCGGGCGACCTGCTCGCGTGGGACAACTCCAGCCGCAACAACGGCGCCGACCACATCGCGATCTACGTCGGCGGCGGCAAGATGATCGAGGCGCCCTACACCGGCGCCAACGTCCGCCTCGTCGACGTGCCGTCCGACCCCGACTACATCCGGCGGATCCTGCCCAGCGGCGGCACCGCGGCGCCTGTCGCCGCCCGGTCGAGCGTGCCGGGGGCGTCCCCGCGGGTGGGCGCCGACGTGCCGTTCTCCGACCTGATCAACTCCGCCGCCGCGCGCACCGGCGTGCCCGGCGAGCTGATCGCGGCCGTCATGCAGCAGGAGTCGGGCTTCGACCCCAAGGCGGTCAGCGGCGCCGGCGCCCAGGGCCTGATGCAGCTGATGCCCGGCACCGCCGACGGACTCGGGGTGACCAACCCGTTCGACCCCGCGCAGGCGATCGACGGCGGGTCGCGGCTGCTGAAGGACCTGCTCGACCGGTTCGGGAAGGTCGACCTGGCGCTGGCCGGCTACAACGCCGGACCCGGCGCGGTGCTGCGGTACGACGGCGTGCCGCCCTACCCGGAGACCCAGAACTACGTGCGCAGCGTCCTCGCGATCCTGGGCCAGAGGTGAGCCGATGAGCGTCCTGCCCTTCCTGCCCTCGCTGCCGAAGGCCCCCGCGGCCCCCGGCCCGCAGGGTGGTGCCGCCGACAACCCGGGCGACCCGTCCGCGACGCCCGGCGCCCCCGGCGGGTTCCTCGACGCGCTGGTCGCGGCGATGGCCGTCACCGCGGTGCCGGCACCGGCACCGCAGCCGGCCGCCCCACCGTCGGCGCAGCCGGCCACCGCGCCCGGCGCGACCGACCTGGCCGTGACCGCTCCGGCCACCGTCGGTGCCGGACCGGCCACGGCGACGCTGCCCACCGACGTCCCGGCCTCCGCGACCCCGGCGCCCGTCGCGCCGGCGCAGCCCGGTGGCACCGCCCCGGGCGACCCCGGTGCCGCGGCGACCGCACCGACCGAGCCGTCACTGCCGTCGCTGCCCACCGCCCCGGCAGCACCCGCCGAGACGCCCGCCCACGCGGAGGCCGTGACCACCGACCCCGCGGTCGACGTACGTCGTCCGCGCGGCAGCGCCGTCCCGCACCTCGCGCCCGCGGCGCACCCGTCCCGTCCCGGTGCCCTCACGAGCGAGCCGGCCGGCCCGAGCACCGCGACCGACCCGGTCGACGCGACGACCACGGTCCCCGACGCGCCCGCACCCACCGGCGGGGCCGCCGGCACGCCGGCTGACTCCTCCGGCGCGCGGCAGGACCCGTCCTCCGCGAACCCCAACCCCGCCCTGGGCGCGGTGTCGGGGCCGTCGCGGACGCTGCACGCACCCAGGGGCGAGACGGCCGCAGCCGCAGCCGTGCGCCAGCTGGCGCCGGTGGTCACCCAGCTGGCCTCCCGCGGCAACGGCACCCACCGGATGACCCTGACCCTGCAGCCCGAGCAGCTGGGCGAGGTCCGGGTGACCCTGGTGGTCCGCGACGGCGCGGTGCACGTCCGCCTCGCCGCCGACCGGGCCAAGGACACCCTGCTCCAGGGCGCCCCCGAGCTGCGGCGGCTGCTCGAGGTCGCCGGCGCGAGCGAGGCGCGGGTCGTCGTCCGCGAGATCGGGTCCGCTGGCTTCGCCTCCCAGCTCGGCCAGCAGCCGGGCCACGCCGGCCAGCAGCCGGGCCAGGCCGGGCAGCAGACCGCGACCCAGGGCCAGCAGGGCCAGCAGGGCCAGGCCGACCAGGCCGGCCAGGGCGAGCACCGCGCCGGCTCCCACCGCGGCACCCGCCAGCAGGGCGCCACCCCCGACCTCCGCGACGACGCACCGCTCGCCGTCGCACCCCCGACCCCCGGTCGTCTCGACCGGACCATGTGAGGAGGACCCCATGTCCGTGACCCCGACCGAAGGAGTGAGCTCGGGCCTGATGGCCCCCGTCGCCGCGACCTCCGCGGGCAACACCGACGCGCTCGGCGACCAGCAGACGTTCCTGGAGCTCATGGTCGCGCAGCTGCGCTACCAGGACCCGATGAACCCGACGGACTCCAGCGAGTTCCTCTCCCAGACCGCCCAGTTCACCGCCCTGCAGAAGATGCAGGACGTGGCCGACCAGACCGCGATGCTGCTGACGGCCCAGCTGTCCTTCGGCGCCAGCTCGCTGATCGGCAAGACCGTGCACTGGATGGACGAGAACGGCGCCGAACAGACCGGCACCGTCCAGGGCACGACGTTCCTGCCGTCCGGGCCGATGCTCAGCGTCGACGGCCACGAGGTGCCCGTCATGAGCGTCGTCAGCGTCGGCGACGCGCCCACCATCCAGGCCCCTGCCACCTCGGGCAGCGCGGGCGATCCGCCGCAGGGGCTGCCGCCGGCCTAGTCCGGCCCCGTCCCGCGGCACCACCACCGGGATCAAACCGATCGCGGACCCGAGAAGAACCCACCCCAGAGAAGAACCCAACAGGAAGTAGGACACCCGAGATGCTTCGTTCACTCTTCGCCGGCATCAGCGGCCTGCGCGCCAACCAGACGATGCTCGACGTGACCGGCAACAACATCGCCAACGTCAACACCACCGGCTTCAAGGCCAGCACCACCGTCTTCTCCGACACGCTCAGCCAGATGCTCACCGCTGCGTCGAGCGGCAGCGCCGACCGCGGCGGCACGAACCCGATCCAGATCGGCCTCGGCGTCCAGCTCGCCGCGACGATGCTCAACTTCAACCAGGGCTCGGCGCAGACGACCGGTCGGCCCACCGACCTGATGCTCCAGGGCGACGGCTTCTTCGTGCTGCGCGACGGCCAGGAGAACCTCTACACCCGCGCCGGCGCCTTCAGCTTCGACAACACCGGCACCCTGGTCGCGCCCAACGGCACCCGGGTCCAGGGCTACGCCCTCGACGCCGCCGGCCTCCCGACCGGAGCCGCGGGCGACATCGACCTGCACATGATCGACGCCACCCTCCCGGCCGGCGTCGAGCTGACGTCGTACAGCATCGGCCCCGACGGCAAGGTGCGCGGCGTCTTCTCCGACGGAGTCCAGCGCGACATCTGCCAGCTCGCCGTGGCCAACTTCGCCAACCCGCAGGGCCTGGAGAAGGTCGGCGACACCGAGTTCCGCGAGTCCGCCAACTCCGGCGCCGTCGACCTCGGCGTCGCGGGCCAGGGCCAGCGCGGCCAGATCATGGCCGGCGCGCTGGAGATGTCCAACGTCGACCTCTCCTCGGAGTTCACCAACCTGATCCTCGCCCAGCGCGGGTTCCAGGCCAGCTCGCGCGTGATCACCACCTCCGACCAGGTGCTGGAGGACCTCGTCAACATCAAGCGCTGACGACGCCCGCGACGGCTCAGGCGTCCACCGGCTCGGCCGATAGGCAAAGGGTCGGCAGCGTGTCGCACGTCCGCACCGCGGCGTGGCGCACGGCGCTGCCCGCGACACGCTCGACCCGACCTACCAGGAGGTGCCCGGATGATCAGCCTGACCCGACTCTCGGGCTCGGTGTTCGTGCTGAACGCCGACCTCGTCGAACGCGTGGACGCGACCCCCGACACCGTGGTGACGCTCGTGGACGGCACCAAGTACGTCGTGACCGAGTCGCTCGCGGAGATCCGTGACCTGGTGATCGACTACCGCGGCGCCATCGTCGCCCGCAGCGCACTGCTGGAGGCCGAGCTGCGCACCGACCTCGGCGGACGGCGCGGCCGCACCGCCGGCGCTCCGGTCCGGCTGGCCGCCGTGCGCGGCGGCGCCGACGAGGAGTACGACGAGCCCGGGTCCCCCGGCTCGGACGAGCACGACCAGGGAGGCGACCGGTGAAGGACCCCGCAACGCTGATCGGCATCGGCGCCGGCTTCGCCATCATCATCGTGTCGAACATCCTCGAGGGTGGCGACCCGATGAGCCTGGTGATCTTCCCGCCGATGCTGCTGGTGCTGGGCACGACGCTGCTGATCACCGTCGGCGGCGGCACGATGGCCGACGCCAAGGAGGCCGTCCGCAGCGTGAAGCGCGCCTTCACCGGCGGCGTCGCCCCGGCCGGCGACCTGGTCCCCCAGGTCGTGAAGCTCGCCGACAAGGCGCGCAAGGAGGGCCTCCTCGCGCTGGAGGACAGCCTCGCCGAGATCGACGACCCGTTCCTCGTCAAGGGTGTCACCATGGCCATCGACGGCACCGACCCCGACGACGTCCGGGACATCCTCGAGGCGGAGCTGCGGGCCAAGCGGCGCGACGACAAGCAGTCGTCGAAGTTCTTCACCGACGCGGGTGCCTACGCACCGACCATCGGCATCGTCGGCACCGTGATGGGCCTGGTGCACGTCCTGGAGAACCTCTCCACCCCGGAGACCCTCGGACCGCTGATCGCCTCCGCGTTCGTCGCGACGCTCTGGGGCGTCATGTCGGCCAACGTGATGTGGTTCCCGATCGGGCACCGGATCAAGCGCCTCGGCGAGCTCGAGTGCGCCCGGATGGAGGTCGCCATCGAGGGCGTGGCCGCGATCCAGGCGGGTGCCAACCCGCGGCTGGTCGCCGAGAAGCTGCGCTCGCTCCTCCCGCTCGCCGCGGGCCAGGAGAAAGAGGCGGCCTGATGTCCCACCCCCGCGGTCGGCGCAAGCCGACGGAGGACCACGACGAGGAGCACGAGAACCACGAGCGTTGGCTGGTGACCTACGCCGACATGGTCACCCTGCTGATGGTGCTCTTCATCATCATGTTCGCGATGTCGACGGTCGACGCCAACAAGTTCCAGAGCCTGCGCCAGGGCCTGGCCGCCGGGTTCGGCAAGTCGGTGACCATCCTCAACGGCTCGGACCCGATGAGCGAGACCCAGGGCGACAGCAGCGGCTCGGCGTACGAGATCCTCGTGCAGGACCTCCCCCCGGCCCAGCGCGAGGCCGCCAAGCAGGTCCTCCAGACCGCCGACCAGCTCCGCAACGAGCGCACCTACGACGAGGCGAAGGTCGACGTCCAGAAGCTGCTCGACCTCTGGCGCAAGGTGAAGCGGGCGCTCGAGCGCCGGGGGCTCCAGGACGACGTCCAGGCCAACGTGGACGAGCGGGGCCTCGTGCTCAGCCTGGTCTCGCGGCACGTGATCTTCCAGCCCGACGTCGCCACGCTCACGCCGCGCGGCGAGGAGGTCGTCGACACCGTCGCGCCGATCCTGCGGAACCTGACCGAGCCCATCGAGGTCGACGGACACACCAACCAGGAGCCGGTGAAGCCGAAGTACTACCCGACCGACTGGGAGCTCTCGACCGCACGCGCCGTCAACGTGCTGCACCGGCTGCAGGGGCACGGCGGGCTGCCCGCCCGCCGGCTGCGCGCGACGGGCTTCGGCCACACCAAGCCCCTGGTCGACCCCGACAAGCCGGGGTCGCAGCGCATCAACAAGCGCGTCGACATCGTGATCCTCAGCGCCGCCCCGGCCGAGGCGCGCGCCCACTTCCGCGAGATCTACCAGGAGCTGACATGAGCACGACGACGACCGTCGACGAGCAGGCGACGACGGAGCCCGAGGGCAAGAAGAAGCGCCGGCCGCTCAAGCTGCTGCTGGTCCTCGTGGTCGTCGTCGCGGCGGCTGCGGGCGCCTGGTTCTTCTTCCTGGCACCCGGGGGCGACAGCGCTCCCAAGCCGGGCGAGGTCGCGCCGCTCGACTCGATCCAGATCAACCTCGCCGACGGCCACTACCTCCGCCTCGGGATCGCCCTCCAGCTCACCGAGAGCTCCCACGAGGTGGACGGCAGCAAGGCGCTCGACGCCGCCATCGACGTCTTCAGCGGCCGCTCGGTCGGCGAGGTCAACCGCACCGACGCGCGGGAGAAGCTGCGCAGCGAGCTGGAGAAGCAGCTCGAGGACCGCTACGAGGGGGAGGTCATGGGCGTCTACTTCACGGAGTTCGTGACCCAGTAGCCCCGCCTCCCAACCCTCTTCGCGCCCGCTCCTAGTCCTTCGGTACTAGGCGGGAATGGCCGCTTGGTCCCGGGTCGACCCCTCAGGTCCCGGGACCCTGGAGCCGATGGTCCTTGCGTGAGCACCGTCCCTCCACCCTCCGCCCCCGCGCGGCCGCGTCGCCGTACCCGGACAGCGGAACCCACGCCGTACGACTTCCGGCGGCCCATCCAGCTGTCCCGTGAGCACCAGCGGACGCTGCAGCTCGGGTTCGACGGCTTCGCGCGCACCGCGACGACCGTCTTCACCAGCTCCCTGCGGACCGTGTGCACGGTGACGCTGGTCGACATCCAGCAGCGCAGCTATGCGGAGTACGTCGACGACCTCGGCCCGTCGACCTTCATGACGCTGTTCTCCGCCGACCCGATGCCGGGCCTGGGCGTGCTGGAGATCCCGCTGTTCGCGACGATGTCCTGCGTCGACCACATGCTCGGCGGGCCGGGCTCGGACGAGCAGCCCGACCGGCCGCTCACCGAGATCGAGGACGGCGTGATCCGCGGCCTCGTCGAGCGCCTGCTCGGCGAGATGCGCTACTCGCTGAGCCCGGTCGTGGCGCTCGAGCCGACCGTGACCGGCGTGGAGTACAGCCCCCAGTTCGCCCAGGTCGCCGGCGCCGCCGACGTGATGGTCGTGGTGGCGTTCGACCTCCGGATCGGCGAGCGCGGCCACCGGATGACGGTGTGCCTGCCGTTCACCGGGCTGCTTCCCCACCTCACCAACGCGACCAGCCCCGGCGGGGTCTCCGAGCGCGAGCGCGCCCAGCGCGCCCACTCCGCCCAGCTGCTCCAGGAGCAGTTCGCCCGGGTGCCCGTGTCCGTGTCGGTCCGGTTCCGGCCGATCACGCTCGACCCCGCCAGCCTCGCCGGGCTCACCCCCGGCTCGGTGCTGCGGCTGACCCACCCGGCCTCGGCGCCCCTCGACGTCACCGTCGCCGGCAACACCTTCGCGCACGCCACTCCCGGCACCCGCGGCCACCGCCTGGCCGCACTCATCGTGGACACCCCCAAGGAGCAGTCATGACCGCCGCCCTCCCCGACACCGGACTCGCCGTCGCCGTCGCCGAGGCCGCAGCCGCCGAGCTGCCCTCGGTCACCCCGCTCACGGCCGGCCCGGAGCAGCCCGGCTCGCCGCACGTCGCCGCCGCGTTCGCGGGCGGCGCGGTCGCCGCGCTCGACGGCGTGCCCGGACAGGTCGTGGTCCTGGTCGGGGCCGACCTGGTCTCCGCGCTGGCGGCCAGCCCGATGGGCCAGCTCGACGTCGCGGCGGCGGTCCAGCCGGCGCTCGACGCCGCGGCCGCCCGGCTCGGCGGTCGTGCCCGCCCGGCCACCGCGCTCGACCTGCCCGACGACGCGGAGGCGCTGCCGACCGCGCTCGGTGGCGACTTCGTGACCGTCCCGCTGATCGGCGTGGGGATCGACGCGGCGGTGCTCGTGCCCGCGGCGACGCTCGCCGGTGCCCGCGAGCCCCTCGGCGAGCAGGAGCCGGAGGAGACGCCGGCCGCTGCCGACCAGCCCTTCGTCCCCGCGTTCGGCACCGCGCCGCAGCCGGCGCCTGCCGTCCGCGGCCTGGAGATGCTCCAGGGCGTCGACATGGAGGTCACCGTCGAGCTCGGCCGCACCCGGATGACCGTCCGTGACCTGCTCGCGCTCACGCCCGGCGCCGTGCTCGAGCTGGACCGCGCGGCCGGCAGCCCGGCCGACCTGCTGGTCAACGGCCGGCTCGTCGCCCGCGGCGAGGTCGTCGTCGTCGACGAGGACTTCGGTCTGCGCGTCACCGAGATCGTCGACGCCTCCGCGACGGTCTGACCGTGGGTGGCGGCAACGCCAGCATGGCCGAGCTCGCGCTCCGCCTGCTGGGCTCGCTCGCGTTCGTGGTCGGCCTCCTGGTGCTGATCGCGCGGATGGTCAACCGGCGCTTCAAGTCCCGCACCGGCGCCACGATCCAGGTGGTCTCGCGGCAGTCGCTCAGCCGCTCCAGCGGCATCGCCGTCGTCACCGTCGGCACCCGGGTGCTCGTGCTCGGCACCACCGAGCAGCAGGTCACCCTGCTCGCCGAGGTGGAGCCGGACGAGGTCGGCCTGGACGAGGAGGAGCTCCTGGAGGAGGCGGCGGGGAACCACCGGTCGACCGGCGACTCACCGGGGTTGACGGGCACTGCAGTGCCCGTCAAGCACCCCAGAACGCCCGTCAAGCAGGACGGCGCGCTGGCCGGCTCGATCCTCTCGCTGCAGACCTGGCGCGACACCCTCGCCGCCTTCACCGGCGGCCGGGACGCCGAGGAGCCGCAGGACACCGCGGGCACCACCGCGACCACCGCCACCACCGCGACCCGCGTCCCGCGCACGCCCGACGGCCGCTTCGCGAAGCGCACCCCCACCGAGCCCCAGCGGGAAGCCTCGTGACCCTTCGCCTCCGATCCCTCGGGATCGTGCTCCTCGCCACGGGAGCGGCGCTCGTCGCGACCCTCGTGGCCCCCGGGGCGGCGTACGCCGATCCGACCGGCCCGAAGGGTCCCGGTGGCCCCGGCGGCCCCGGCAACGGCGGTTCGGTCCAGATCGACCTCGGCGGGCTGACCGACAAGCCCAGCAACAGCCTGCTGACGATCCTGGCGCTGACGCTGCTCAGCCTGCTGCCCGCGATCGTGCTGACCTGCACCAGCTTCACCAAGGTGCTGGTGGTGCTCGGCCTGACGCGCAACGCGCTCGGGCTCCAGCAGACCCCGAACAACCAGGTGCTCGCCGGGCTGGCGCTGTTCCTCAGCCTCTTCATCATGTCCCCGGTGCTGGGGCAGGTGAACGACGACGGGGTCCAGCCCTACCTCAAGGGCGACAAGACCACGACCGAGGCGTTCCACGACGGCATGGAGCCGCTGCGCGGGTTCATGCTCAAGAACACCGACGACCAAGAACTGGCGCTGCTCACCAACGTCGCCAAGAAGGACCTCCCCGAGGACCGCAACGACGTCCCGACCACGACGCTGATCCCGGCGTTCATCCTGTCGGAGCTCAAGGACGCGTTCATCATCGGGTTCATCATCTTCATCCCGTTCCTGGTCATCGACATCGTCGTGAGCGGGGCGTTGATGAGTCTCGGCATGATGATGATGCCACCGGTCATGGTGTCGCTGCCGTTCAAGCTCCTGCTGTTCGTGATGGTCGACGGATGGGCGTTGATCATCAAGGCCCTCGTCTCGTCCTACGCCGGAGGCGGCTAGCCATGACCGACACCAACGTCATCGACATCGCCATGCAGACCATGACCGTCGCCCTGAAGCTGTCGGCGCCGATCCTGCTCACGGCGCTGGTCATCGGCTTCGCGATCTCGCTGTTCCAGTCCATGACGCAGATCCAGGAGTTCACGCTCTCGTTCGTGCCGAAGCTCGTCGGCGTGGGCGCGGCGCTGCTGTTCAGCGGCAACTGGATGCTGCACACGCTGATCGCCTTCACCCAGGACCTCTTCGACCAGATCCCGGGGCTGCTGGGGACCGCATGACGATCACCGTCGACGGCGCCTCGTTCACCGCTCTGCTGCTGGCCTCGCTGCGGGTGATCGCCTGGCTCGCGGTGGTGCCGCCGTTCTCCAGCAAGGGTGTGCCCGCGCCGGCCAAGGTGGTGCTGTCGATCGGACTGTCGCTGGCGATCGCGCCGACGCTCGCCGAGAGCCCGCTGCCCGGCGACACGGTCTCGCTGCTGACCAGCGCCGTCGTCCAGGTGGGCGTCGGGCTGGCGATGGGCTACGTGACGATGCTGCTGTTCTCGACGATCGCGGCGGCCGGCTCGCTGGTCGACGTGTTCGGCGGGTTCGCGCTCGCCCAGGCCTTCGACCCGTTGGGCATCAACTCCAACACGGTCTTCGGCCGCTTCCACCAGATGATCGCCATCGCGCTGCTGGTCGTGTCGGGCGGGCACCTGATGGTCGTCGGGGGCCTGCTCAGCACGTTCCGCTTCCTGCCGCTGACGGGCCTGCCGGACCTCGACGGCTGGCCGCAGGTCCTGACCACGGCGTTCTCGATGTTCTTCACCGTCGCCGTCCAGATCGCGCTGCCGCTGGTCGCCGTGCTGTTCGTGACCGACCTCGCGCTCGCGCTGCTGACCAAGGTCGCGCCCCAGCTCAACGCGTTCAACGTGATGTTCCCGGCCAAGGTGGGGCTGACCCTGCTGCTGCTGGGCCTGTCGTTCCCGATGCTGCCCGGGGTGACCGACCACATGGTCGAGCTCGCCAACGAGGCCATGGCCACGATGGTCGGGGGGTGACCCGGTGAGCAGCGACAGCGGCGAGAAGACCGAGAAGCCCACACCGAAGCGGAAGAAGCAGGCCCGCAAGGACGGCCAGGTCCCGCGCACCCCGGAGCTCGGGTCGTGGCTCGGCCTGCTCGTGCTGGCGCTCGCGATGGGGCCGCTGCTGCGGCACGAGCTGGGCAGCCTCCGCACCGACCTCGCCACCAACCTCCGGTCGATCGAGAACCCCTCGGTCCCGATGGCGCTCACCCTGCTGGGCGACGCGGCCAAGCACGCCCTGATCGCCATGCTCGTCGTCGGCAGCATCGTGATGGTCGTCGGCGTCCTCGCGGCCGTCGCCCAGGGCGGCTTCTTCCTCTCGCCCAAGCTGGTGAAGCCCGACCCCAAGAAGCTCAACCCCATCTCCGGCGCCAAGCGGGTGCTCGGCCCGCACGCGTGGTGGGAGGGCGCCAAGATGCTGCTGAAGAGCAGCGTCGTGGGCTTCCTGGCGTGGAGCGCGGTGCGGTCGATGATGCCGCTGGTCGGCGGCGTCGTCCCGATCCCCGCCGTGCTCGAGCAGGTCCACGGCGAGATGTCCAAGCTGATGCTCACCGTCGGTGCGGCGGGCCTGGTGATGGCGGTCGCCGACTACGCGATGCAGCGCAGGCGGATCGGCAAGCAGATCAGGATGAGCCACGCCGAGATCAAGCAGGAGCACAAGCAGTCCGAGGGCGACCCGATGGTCAAGAGCGCGATCCGGAGCCGCCAGCTCGCCGCCTCCCGGTCCCGCATGCTCCAGGACGTCGCCGAGGCCGACGTGCTGCTCGTGAACCCGACCCACATCGCCGTCGCCCTGCGCTACGACCCCGAGCAGGGCGCTCCGCGGGTGCTCGCCCGCGGTGCCGGTGCGATCGCCGCCAAGATCCGCGAGCGCGCCGCCGAGGAGCGGGTGCCGATGGTGCGCGACGTACCCCTGGCCCGCGCGATCTACCGGTCGTGCGACGTCGGCCAGGAGATCCCCCGCGAGCTGTGGGCGGCGGTCGCGCAGGTGCTCGCGTTCGTCATCAGCCGCCGCGCCCAGGGCCAGCACGGTGGCGAGCACAGCACCCCACGGACCCACGGCGAGCTGCCCGAGGTGCTCCGGGCCGCGCGCCGGCGACGGGCCATCAGCGGATGACCGAACCCCTCAGGCCGGACCGCACCGTGCCGATGAGAAGCCCGGCGCTAGGAGAGCGCCACCCGCAGCCACGGACGGCCGCCGACGATCGACCACAACTGATCACCCCGGAAGAGGGACGTCCGTGAAGAGCCTGCCCAAGCTCGCCGTGCCGATCGGCATCGTCTTCATCGTCGCGATGCTCGTCGTGCCGCTGCCGGCGATGGTCCTCGACCTGCTGATCGCGCTCAACATCACCGGCGCGCTGCTGGTCCTGATGGTCGCGATGTTCATCCACAAGCCGCTGGAGTTCGCCGCGTTCCCGTCGGTCATCTTGATGATGACGCTCTTCCGGCTCGCGCTGAACGTCAGCGCCACCCGGCTCGTGCTGCTCGACGGCTTCGCCGGCAAGGTGATCGACACCTTCGGGCACTTCGTCGTCGGCGGCTCGCTCATCGTCGGGCTGATCGTCTTCGCGATCCTCCTCGTCATCCAGTTCGTCGTCATCACCAACGGCGCCGGCCGGGTCGCCGAGGTCGGCGCGCGGTTCACCCTCGACGCGATGCCCGGCAAGCAGATGGCGATCGACGCCGACCTCAACTCCGGCCTGATCGACGAGGACGAGGCTCGCCGCCGCCGCGCCGAGGTGCACGCCGAGGCGGACTTCCACGGCGCGATGGACGGTGCGTCCAAGTTCGTGAAGGGCGACGCGATCGCCGCGATCGTGATCACGCTCGTCAACCTCGTCGGCGGGTTCGCCATCGGCGTCGCGCAGCACGGCATGCCGTTCAGCGAGGCCGTGAGCACCTACTCGCTGCTGTCGATCGGCGACGGCCTCGTCTCCCAGATCCCGGCGCTGCTGCTCTCCACCGCGACCGGCCTGGTCGTCACCCGCTCGGTCGCCGACTCCGACCTCGGCTCCGACCTGGTCGGCCAGATCTTCGCCCGCCAGATGCCGCTCCGGGTCGCGGGCGCCGGTGCACTCGTGCTCGTGCTGATCCCCGGCCTGCCCAAGCTGCCCTTCATCATCGCCGGCGGCGCCATGCTCTTCATGTCGACCCGGGTCAGCGACGAGACGGCGGAGGAGGCCGAGGTGGTCGAGGGGGCCGCCGAGGTCGCCGTACCCGACTCCCCGGAGATGCTGGCCGCCGAGATCCGCGTCGACCCGCTCGGCCTCGAGCTGTCGCCGGACCTCATCGACCTCGTCGACGCCCGCTCGGGTGGCGACCTGCTGGACCGGGTGAAGGCGCTGCGGCGCAAGATCGCCGGCGAGCTCGGCATCGTCATCCCGCCGGTGCGGACGCGCGACAACCTCGAGCTGCCGCTGCACACCTACACGATCAACCTGTTCGGGGCCGAGGTCGCTCGAGGCGAGGCGCCGCGCGGCACGGTGCTCGCGATCGGCGACTTCCTCGGCTCGCTGCCCGGTACGCCGACCCGCGAGCCGGTGTTCGGCCTCGAGGCGAAGTGGATCCCCGCCGAGCTGCGGCACCAGGCCGAGGTCGGCGGCGCGACGGTCGTGGACCGGGCGTCGGTGATCACCACCCACCTCGCCGAGGTCGTGCACACCCACGCCGCGCGGCTGCTGGGTCGCGAGGACGTGCGGCTGCTGGCCGACGTGGTCAAGCGGACCCACCCGGTCGTGGTCGAGGAGCTCACGCCCACCCAGCTCTCGCTCGGCGAGATCCAGGCGGTGCTCCGCGCACTGCTCGAGGAGGGTGTCCCGATCCGCGACCTGGTCCGGATCTTCGAGGCCCTCTCGGTCCGGGCCGCGATGTCGAAGGACCTCGACGGCCTCGTCGAGGCCGCCCGCGCGGCGCTCGACCCGTCGCTCGCCGCGGCGTACGTCTCCGACGGCACGCTGCACGTGGTCAGCTTCGAGCCGCTCCTCGAGCAGCGGATGCTCGAGCACGTGCGCCAGACCGAGCACGGCGCCGTGCTGGCGCTCGACCCCGACCTCGCCCAGCGGCTCCTGGTCAACATCGCCCAGCTCGCGACCGCCGCCGAGAACGAGGGGCACCGGCCCGTGCTGGTGTGCGCACCGCAGCTGCGGCCCGCCGTACGGCGCTTCGTCGCCCCGGCCGTCCCACGACTGCCGGTGCTCTCCTACACCGAGCTCGGCACCGCCCGGCAGGTGCGCTCGGTCGGGGTCGTCGGTGAGGCCACCGAGCCCGTCCTCGCGATGGGTGTCGCCTGATGAGCCGGCCGCAGCAGCCCACGGGACTGGTCGACGCCCGGGTGCTCCTGGTCGCGCTCGTGGTCTGCGCGCCGGCGGGCTACCAGATGATGCACGGGATGCTGAGCCTCAGCGACGTGCTGACCCGCTACCTGGTCGTCGCCGTCGGCTGCGTCGCGGTCTCGGCCGTGGTGCGCTTCGTCTGGCCGATCCTCGCCGGCGAGCTCGGCGCGCCGGCGCCCGCGACCGCCGGCCCGGCCGGGCGCACAGCCGCCTCGGCCGCGACGCGGTCCCCGGGTGCCTCGGTCCCCTCGCTCGACGACGACACCGCGCTGCTGAGCTCGTTCGACGACCCGGCCGCGTCGCTGCTCGCCTCGGGCGTGGACGACGACTACCTCGAGCTCAGCTCGCCCCCGGCGCTCGACTGACCGCACCGGGGGCGGGTCCGCGGGGTCAGCTCAGCTTCGACTTGAGCTTCTGCGACTTCGAGGTGTTCCTCCCGGTGACGGTGGAGGCGATGACGACCAGGACGGCCGCGACGATGATCGCGACGATCCACCGCACCCAGTCGACGCCCGACGTCTCGTCCCCGCCGAACGCGTCGTAGACGAACCAGCCGAGCAGGACTCCGCCGATGCCGCACAGGATCGTGAGCCAGATCGGGATGTTGTCCTTGTCTCCGGGGGCCACGAGCTTGCCGAGCAGCCCGATGATGATGCCCGCGACGATGACTCCGAGAATTTCCATTTCTGCGTTCCCTCCCTCGCAGGTCGCGTTCGCGACCACCATGACCGGTACCCGCTCGAACGGTTCGCAACCACAAGGGGCTGGTCTGCGCTTTGCGGCTAGGAGCGGGCCCATTGCCGGGCCAGGCGACGGCAGACGGCCTCCTGGGCGGCGTCATCCAGACCGTGGCTGAGCAGGCCTTCGACGGTGAAGACGCCGATCTTGACCTCGGCGTCGACGTCCGGGTCGGTCAGCCCGGCCTGCTCCAGGTTGGCTCGGAACATCGACTCGGCCATGAGGTGGAACCCGGTGTGCCACTCGTTCACGGCGGGTGACTGCGCGGCGCGCGAGTGGACCGTGGCGACCAGGCGCCGCATCTGCTGGAGGGTGTCGACGACCCACAGCAGCTGTTCCTCCAGCGGCTGCGCCGCGACCTTTTGATAGTCGGCCAGGGCGTCGGCGAGGACCGATTCCAGCACGGCGACCAGCACGTCGTCCTTGTCGGCGAAGTACCAGTAGATGGTGTTCCCCGCGACGCCTGCCGCCTTGGCCAGTGCGCTCATCGACGTCGCCTCGTAACCGTCCTCGATGAACAACCGGCGGGCCGCGTCGATCAGCTCCCGCCGCTTCTCCTCCCGGTCCTGACGGGGTCGGTTGGCAGGCACAAGTCATTCCTAGCACTCTCTTGAATGACGATCAAGAAAACGTTAGCCTCTCCTCGACTTGCTCTTGATCACCATTCAAGAACCCCAGGCGAAGGACCCGGAATGAGCACCTACACCCGCGAGGACATCGCGTTCGACTCTCGCGGCACCTCGTGCGCGGCCTGGCTGTACCGCCCGTGCGGCGTCGAGAACCCACCGATCGTCCTGATGGCGCACGGGTTCGCTGCCATCCGGGCGCTGCGCCTGGACGCCTACGCCACCCGGTTCGCCGAGGCGGGATACGCCGTGCTGGTGTTCGACTACCGAGGATGGGGCGACAGCGCGGGTGAGCCACGCCGCGTGCTCGACATCGGCGCACAGCAGCTCGACTGGCGCGCCGCCGTCGCGTACGCCCGCAGCATCGAGGACGTCGACAAGAACCGGGTCGTGCTGTGGGGTACGTCGTTCGGGGCCGGTCACGCGCTCCACCTGGCGGCAGAGGACCACGACATCGCCGCGGTCGTCGCGCAGGTCCCCCACATCAGCGGACCGGCCTCCGCGTTCTCACAACCGCCGACGCTCGTCGCGCGGCTCATCGCTGCGGGGATCCGGGACCAGCTCCGCGCGCTCCTCGGCCGCCAGCCTACCGCGTCGCCGCCGCCGGCTACCCGGGCGACCTCGCCATGATGACCTCGCCCGACGCGGCGCCGATGGCTATCCGCCTGGCCGGTGAGCGGTACGAGGAGCTGCTCCCGGAGAACGACGTGGCAGCACGGATCGCGCTGCGCGTGCCCTTCTACTCGCCGGGCCGGCGAGCACCCAGGATCACCGCTCCCACCTTCGTCCAGATCGCCGAGCGCGACAGCGTCACCCCCTTCCGCGTCGCCCTCAAGGCGGCGAGGCGGATCCCCCGCGGCGAGGTCCGCACCTACGACTGCCAGCACTTCGAGCCCTACCTCGACCCCTACTTCGACACCGTCGTCGCCGACCAGCTCGCGTTCCTCAGCACTCACGTCCCGGCCGCGCTCACCGGCAGCTGAGCGCGTTCCGACAGCAAGCGGCCCAGGCGACGATCGAGGCACTTGCGCTCGTATTCGAACAGGCGTACGATGGGCCGCAGGCCCGGACACGATGCCCCACCACAGGCTGGACCATCGGGCCAGTGCTGCAATCGGTTACGTAATTGCCCGGTCACCGGGCCCCCGGCGGCGCGACAGACTCCATCGTCGTGCGCTGTCAGGAGGGCAGATCCCGTGGTC
>DATMHR010000011.1:0-60300 GCA_035554955.1 Nocardioides sp.
GCCCGGCTCGAGCAGATGCCCAGCAACCGACTCCACGTCCAACAGCTCACGCTGCCGATCGGACTCACCCTGCATGCCCACAGGATTTCAGGCCCGCGCGAGGATCGCGGGAGGCGCGCCTTTTGTTCAGCAGTCTCCTAGGGCCGGACCCGCTCAGGGCAGCTGGGCGTACCCGTTGCGCATCTTCCAGAGGTAGTACTTCTCGAAGCCGAGCTTCATCCAGTGCGCCTGCGGACCGGGCACCAGCACGCCGTGGTTGCGCGGCGGGAGCATCTTGTCCGCGAGGATCACCACGCCGTTGTTGCCGGCGTCCAGCACGCACACGGCCTTCATGTCGGCGAACCGCTCCTCGGCGAGGACCGGCTCGTCCCGCACCTGGGAGGCGATGTTGGCGGCCGCCGTCCGCGCCATCGCCTCGGTGGGGAACCCGGTCTTGGGGATCCCGACCGGGACGGGGGTCTGCCACGGCGCCTCGACCGCCACCGCGGCGCCCACGCCGTAGATGTCGTCGTACTTCTCGCTCTGGTAGGTCGGCCGCACCGTGACGAAACCCTTGTCGTCGGTGAGTCCCGGCACCCGGCTCAGGAACTCCTGCCCGAGGAACGGCGGCACCACCATCCCGAACCCGAACGGCAGCTCCTCACCGGACTCCAGCACCACCGCGCCCGGCTCGACCCGGTCGACCGCCACCCCGATCCGGGTGGCGATGCCCTCGTGCCGCAGGAACGTCCCCAGCAGCTCCTCGCCGCGCGGCAGGCCACCGATGCCGAAGTGCCCGAGGAACGGCTCCGCGGTCACGTAGGTCAGCCGGACCTGCTTGCGCAGCCCCAGCCTCTTCAGCTCGTGGGCGGCGTTGAAGAGGAACTCGTACGCCGCCCCGAAGCATCCCGCGCCCTGGGCGGCCGCCACGACCACGTCCGCCGGGTCGTCGCGGAACCGCTGCCAGGCGCGGCCCGCCCGCTCGGCGGCGGCGAGGCTGGTGATCGTGCTCGCGTTGGCGTCGAAGCCGGGGACCACCTCGTTGTCGTTGCGGAACCCGGTGGCGACGACCAGGTAGTCGTAGCGCAGGATGCGCCGGTCGTCGAGGGTCACGCTGTGGCCGACGGGGTCGATCGCGACGGCGGCGGCCCGGACGAAGCCGATGTGGTGGTCGTGGAGGGTCGGCTCGACCGGGAAGGTGATGTCGTGCCGGTCGCGCTTGCCGAAGGGCAGCCAGATCAGGCTCGGGGTGAAGAGGAACTCCTCGGTCGGAGCGACCACGGTGACGTCGACGTCACCGCGCAGCTCGTGCTTGACGGTCAGGGCGGCCGTCAGTCCCGCGAAGTTGGCTCCGAGCACCAGGACCCGACTGCGCATGATGTTCTCTCCTCGATCGCGATCTGCTCTCCACCAGTCCAGCCGCAGAGGGCCCCCGGATGCAGGGGCTAAGGTCCCCGGCGGCTGAGAACCACGGCCCGTGCGTGCACGTGTGCGGCAGCGCACGCTCGGAGGCATGAACCAGATCCAGCCAGGCAGCATCGTGGTCGCCGTCGACGGCTCGCCGGACGCCGACCGAGCCGTCCTGTGGGCCGCGGAGCAGGCCCACCTCGAGCGCCGCCCGCTCGCCATCGTGACCGCCGTCCCCGACGGGGACGCCGCGAACGATGCGGCCGTGGCCGTCGCGCGCCGCTGGCGACCCGGTCTGGAGGCGCACGGCGCCGTCGTCGAGGGCGCGCCGCGCCAGGTGCTCCGCGACCTGTCGACCCAGGCCCACCTCATGGTCCTCGGCTCGCGCGGGCGCGGACCCGTCGGCAGCGCTGTCCTGGGATCGGTGAGCTCCTCGGTGAGCAAGCACGCCGGCTGCACCGTGGTCGTCTGCCGACCCGGGACCGTCGGCCGCGTCCACCACGGCATCCTGGTCGCCGCCGACGGCATGCCCGGGTCGCTGCCGGTGATCGAGTTCGCCTTCCGGCAGGCCTCGCTGCGCAGCCTCCCGCTGACGGTGGTCAACGCCGCGGGCGAGGACGACCCGCTGGCCGGCGTGCTCCTCGCGGAGTCCGTCGCCGGCTTCGGCGAGCTGTTCCCCGAGGTGCACGTCTCCCGGGACCTCGGCCGCGACTTCGGGGACGAGACGCGGCCCACCGAGTCGGGTCACTGGGACATGGTCGTGGTCGGCCGCCCGCACGCGGAGTCCACCCGGCGGCGGACCGGTCCCACGGCGACCCAGGTGGTCGAGCACGCCCACACGCTGGTCGCGGTCGTACCCGAGGCACCGGACCAAGAGCCCGCCGCGACCGGGACCAACGACCCCGCCTTTTCGGCACCACGGCCCTGATCTGAGGCGCTCAGCCCGGACAGGCTGTGACCAGAAACCAAAGACGCGGGGCCACCGGCCCCGGAACGGAGAAGGAAAAATGAGCACCATCCAGCGTCCGGCCCACCTCAACGTGATGGTGGAGCAGGACATCGTGACCCACTCGGCAGCGCGCCGGGGCCTTGCCGCCCTGCGGATCGTCTTCGGCCTCACGTTCCTGTGGGCGTTCTTCGACAAGCTGCTCGCGCTCGGCTACCACACCGGCACCAACGACCAGACCGGCACGGTCGACCGCTTCGGCGACGCGGCCTGGATCAACGGCGGCAGCCCCACCGAGGGCTTCCTCAAGTTCGGCGTGAGCCCCGACAACTGGTTCCACGGCATCGCCAACAACATCGGCGGCGCGGCCGCGACCGACTGGCTGTTCATGCTCGGCCTGCTGGGCATCGGCCTCGCGCTGACCACCGGCGCCGGCATCCGGATCGCCGCCATCTCGGGCGGGCTGCTCTACCTGATGATGTGGGCCGTCTCCTTCCCGCTCGACAACAACCCGGTCCTCGACGACCACGTGGTCGGCATCGTCGCCCTGACGGTGTTCGCGCTCACGCTGGCCGGCGACACTTGGGGCCTGGGCAAGATGTGGGCCAAGACCCAGATCGTCCGTCGCTTCCCGATCCTCCGTTGATCGGTTGATGGACAGCCCCAGGAGGGCGGTTCGCCGATGCGCTCGGCGAACCGCCCTTTGACCATTTGCCGGACCGTGCCGGAAGGAGCGGGCCATGACCGTCGTGGTCGACGAGGTCGAGACCAGGTACGCCGTCCCGGAGCACGCGCTGCTGCCCGCGTTCGAGCTCCTCCCCCACGTCGGCAGCGTCGAGCACGTCGGCTCCACGCTGGTCGCGACCTACGTCGACACCGCCGACCTCGACCTCCTGCGCTCCGGGATCACCCTGCGCCGCCGCACCGGCGGCGACGACGACGGCTGGCACCTCGAGCTGCCGGACCGCGACGGGCGGCACGAGGTCCGACTCCCGCTCGACGACGCGGACCGGGACACACCGCCGGCGCTGGTCGCGATCACCCAGGTCGTGCACCGCGGCCGGCCGCTGCGCCGGGTCGCCACCGTCGAGACCCGGCGGGACACCGCTCTCCTCCGCGACCACGACGGGCACCCCTTCGCCGAGGTGCGCGACGACCGGGTCACCGCCCGCCGGCTCGGCCCGGACCCGGCCACGGTGCGCTGGCGGGAGTGGGAGCTCGAGCTGGTCGACGGCGGCGGTCCCGCCCCCGAGGAGACCGCCCGGCTGCTGCTCGCCGCCGGAGCCCGGCCGGCGCAGGACGGCACCACGCTGGAGCGGGTGCTCACCCTCGCCCGGCCGGCCACGGCCGCGACCACGCTCCCCAGGCACCCCACCGCGGCCGACGTCCTCGGTCCCGACCTCGACCGCCGGGTCCACGAGCTGGTGCGGCTGGACCCCCTGGCCCGGGCCGACGTCCCGGACGCGGTGCACCGGATGCGGGTCGCCGGCCGGCGCCTGCGCGCGCTGCTCGGCAGCTACCGGTCGCTGCTCGACCGCGACGTGACCGACCCGGTCCGCGGCGAGCTCGCCTGGGTGGTCGGCGCCCTGGGCGGGCCCCGCGACCTGGAGGTGGTGCAGGAGCGCCTGGACGCCCTCATCGGGGACCAGTCGGAGGCCGCCGCGGCCGGCCGAGCCGCCCTGCACGAGCAGCACGACCGCGCCCACGCGGCCGCGGTCGCCGCGCTGGCGTCGCCCCGCTACTTCGCGCTCCTCGAGACGCTGACCGGCCTCGCCGAGCACCCGCCCTGGCGGGACCGCGCCGGCCGTCCGGCGACCCACGAGCTGCACCGGACGCTCCGCAAGCAGGTCCGCCGCCTCGACGCCGCGGCCGAGGCGGCGCGGGTCGCCCACGGCTCCGAGGCGCGGGCGGCCGCGCTGCACGACGTACGCCGCGCGGTGAAGCGGGTGCGGTACGCCGTCGAGGCGGCACTGCCCTTCCTCGGAGCCGACGCGGCGTCCTACGCCGAGGAGCTCGCGTCCGTGCAGGACGTGCTCGGCGACCACCACGACGCCGTCGTCGTCCGGGCCCGGCTGCGTGAGATGTCCCCGTCCCTGCCCTGGTCGGTGATGGCACCCGGCCTGCACGAGCTGGACCAGGAGCTCCACGAGGACGAGCAGCGCTACGCGGAGCTCGTCGCGCGACTCCTGCGGCGGCGGCACCGGCACTGGCTCGACGACTGACCGCACCGGCGCGCCGCTAGGCTCCGCGCCATGTCTGACTTCGAACCCGACGCGATCGTCGTCGGCGCGGGCCTGGCCGGCCTGGTCGCGACCCACGAGCTGGTGCTGCGCGGCAAGCGGGTCCTCGTGCTGGACCAGGAGAACCGCGCCAACCTCGGCGGGCAGGCGTTCTGGTCGCTCGGCGGGCTCTTCTTCGTCGACAGCCCCGAGCAGCGGCGGATGGGCATCAAGGACTCCCACGAGCTCGCCCTCCAGGACTGGCTCGGGTCCGCCGCGTTCGACCGCCTCGACGACGAGGACGTCTGGCCGCGGCGCTGGGCCGAGGCCTACGTCGCGTTCGCCGCCACCGAGAAGCGGAGGTACCTCCACGACCTCGGGCTGCGGTCGCTGCCGTTCGTCGGCTGGGCCGAGCGCGGGGACGGGCGTGCCACCGGGCACGGCAACTCGGTCCCCCGCTTCCACCTCACCTGGGGCACCGGGCCCGAGGTGGTCCGGATCTTCCTCGAGCCCGTGCTGCGGGGCGAGGCGGCCGGGCTGGTGCGGTTCGGCCTCCGGCACCAGGTCGACGAGCTGCTCGTGGACGACGGCTCCGTGGTCGGCGTACGGGGGACGGTGCTCGCGCCGGACGACGCCGCCCGCGGCGTGCGGTCCAACCGCGACGCCGTCGGCGACTTCGAGCACCGGGCCGGCGCCGTGATCGTCACCTCCGGCGGCATCGGGCACAACCACGAGCTGATGCGCCGCAACTGGCCGACCGACCGCGTGGGCCCGGCACCGCAGCACATGATCAGCGGCGTGCCGCACCACGTCGACGGCAGGATGCTGGCCATCACCGAGGCCGCCGGCGGCCGGATCGTCAACCGGGACCGGATGTGGGCCTACGTCGAGGGCATCCACAACTGGGACCCGATCTGGCCCGACCACGCCATCCGGATCCTGCCCGGTCCGTCGTCGATGTGGTTCGACGCCACCGGCAAGCGGCTCGAGGGGATGTCCGGGGTGCCCGGCGCCGACTCGATCGGGTCGATGAAGCAGATCCTGGCGACCGGCTACGACTACTCGTGGTTCATCCTCACCCAGAGCATCATCGAGAAGGAGTTCGCGCTCTCCGGCTCCGAGCAGAACCCCGACATCACGGGCAAGGACCTCAAGGTCCTCGCCAAGGCCCGGCTGGCCAAGGGTGCGCCGGCGCCGGTGCAGGCGTTCGTCGACCACGGCGAGGACTTCGTCACCGCGACCACGCTCCCCGAGCTGGTGTCCCGGATGAACGCGATCGCCCGCGGACCCCAGCTCGACGCCGCGGAGATCGAGCGGCAGGTGGTCGCGCGCGACCGCGAGCTCGCCAACCCGTTCGGCAAGGACGTGCAGCTGATGACGATCGCCAACGCCCGGCGCTCGCGCACGGACAGGCTGATCCGCGTGGCCAAGCCGCACCGCATCCTCGACCCGGCGCACGGGCCGCTGGTCGCCGTACGGCTCAACATCTTGTCGCGCAAGACCCTCGGCGGGCTCGAGACCGACCTCGACAGCCGGGTGCTCGGCGCGGGCGGCTCCCCCGTCCCCGGGCTGTACGCCGCCGGCGAGGTCGCCGGGTTCGGCGGCGGCGGCGTGCACGGCTACAACGCGCTCGAGGGCACCTTCCTCGGCGGCTGCATCTTCTCCGGCCGCGCCGCCGGCCGCGCCGCCGGCCGGTGACGGCGGGGCTGCGAGAACCAAAGCGGCGACGGCGGCATCCCACTCGGTAGCGGACCCCCCTACCGACGAAGGACCGACGATGAAGCTCACCCACCTGGCCGCCGCGGCGGCTGCTGCGGCGATCACCCTGGTCGCCGCGCCCGCCCACGCGCAGGACAACGACCTGATGAACCCCAACGCCCCCGACACGTGCTACCAGTACGGACGCGAGGTGCCGTCCGGGACGGTCGCGACGACCTTCCCCGGGTCGCCGACCACGCCCGACGGGCACACCCCGGGAGCGCCGCCGATCGTCAAGGGCGACGGGACCTACGCGACCAGCATCTACGTCTGCATCGACGGACGCTGGGTGTGGGCCGGCGCCGCCCGCCGGGCCGGCGTGGTGAACCCGTCCGACGTGGGCGGGCCCGGCGCGGGCCCGCTCACCCTCGCCACCACCCCGTGACGCGAGGCACCCACCGTACGGGTCGTCGATCCGTCGGATCAGCGACCCATGCGGTGGGTGCGTCGGTGGTCAGGAGGCCTTGACCTCGAGGGTCTCGGGGTCGACCGGCACGAAGTCCACCTTCTCCCGGACGCCGCAGTCGGGGCAGGTCCAGTCGTCGGGGATGTCGTTCCAGGCCGTGCCGGCCGCGAAGCCCTCGTGCTCGTCGCCGGCCGCGACCTCGTAGACGTAGGAGCAACCGGGGCACTTGGCCGCGAGCACCTCGGTCGCGAACTGCTGGGCCGTCAGGTCCTCGCCGACCTCGACCTCGTGCTCGGTGGCGCCGTACCGGGCGTAGTACTTCGCCCGCTTGCGCTCGCTGATGTTGGCCAGGGTGATGTCGCCACCGAGGTGGGCGACGACCTTCTTGTCCATCACGGCGCGCCACAGCGGCGGGCAGGCGGCCATCACGATGCAGCCGGCGTAGCCCATCGGCAGCGTCGGGGACTCCTCGAACGCGCGGAGCGACTGGTAGCGACGGGTCGGGTTGGCGTGGTGGTCGCTGTGGCGCTGCAGGTGGTAGAGGAACACGTTGGTCACGATGTTGTTGCTGTTCCACGAGTGCGAGGGGTTGACCCGCTCGTAGCGCTGCTTGCCCTCGGGCCCGACCTTCTGGCGCAGCATCCCGTAGTGCTCGAGGTAGTTGACGATCTCCAGCAGGGAGAACCCGACGACCGCCTGGAGCAGCAGGTACGGCGCCACGCCCCAGCCGAAGATCGCGAGCAGGGAGCCGAACAGCACGACGGACATCAGCCACGCGTTGAGCACGTCGTTGCCGAGGTGCCACGGGTGGGTGCCCTTGCGGGCGTAGCGCTTGGCCTCCAGGCCCCAGGCGCTCTTGAGCGACCCGGACACGGTGCGCGGCCAGAACTGGTAGAAGTTCTCGCCGAGCCGGCTCGACGCGGGGTCCTCGGGCGTGGCGACGCGCACGTGGTGGCCGCGGTTGTGCTCGATGTAGAAGTGGCCGTAGAAGCTCTGCGCGAGGGCGATCTTGGACAGCCAGCGCTCGTTGGCCTCGCGCTTGTGGCCGAGCTCGTGGGCGGTGTTGATGCCGATGCCCGCGATGCAGCCGATCGAGAGGGCGAGACCGATCTTGTCGACGACCGACAGGCTGAGGTCGGCGACCAGGTCGGGGCTGAGCGTGTCGGCGACCCAGGAGGTCGCCCCGACGAGGTCGGTGAACCACGCCAACGGGTTGACGCCGGCGATCATCGCCATCGCGGCGAACAGGCCGACGTACTGGATCGGCAGGTAGAGGTAGGTGATCCAGCGGTAGTACTTGTCGTTCTCCAGCGCCTCGATCAGGTCCTCGGGCGGGTTGGAGTCGTCGAGACCGAGCGCCACGTCGAGCAGCGGGATGATCACGAACACCAGGATCGGTCCGACCCACAGCGCCGCGCCCCAGTCGAGCAGGGTGTAGCCGGCGAAGGCGATGAACGCCAGGCTCGGCACCACCAGCCCGAGCAGCCACAGGTAGCGCTTCTTGTCCTTCCAGCTCTCCGTGCTGCCCTCCGGCACCGTGCTGTTGGGGATCGTCTCCATGGTCCACCTTCCGTCGCGTCCTCGCGGGTGTACACGACGGTAGTATTTGTAAACCGCTTTGACAAGAGGGATGTGTTTGTAAACTCGTCGGCGGTCGAGGAGGTCGCGCAGCGACCGTCACGAGACCTCAGGGCTCGAACCGGTAGCCCATCCCCGGCTCGTTGCGGAAGTGGACCGGGCGGGAGGGCTCCGCCTCCAGCTTCTTGCGCAGCTGCGCCATGTAGAGGCGCAGGTTGCCCTGCGCGGTCTCGTACCCCGGTCCCCAGACCTCGAGCAGCAGCTGGCGCTGGCTGAGCAGCTTCCCCGGGTTGCGCACGAGGACCTCGAGCAGGTGCCACTCGGTGGGCGTGAGCCGCACCTCCTCTCCCCCGATCGTCACGCGCGTCGCGACGAGGTCGACCCGCACGTCACCGAACGCGACGACGGGCTCCTCCTCCGCCGGGGCGTTCCGGCGCAGCATCGCCCGTAGGCGGGCCAGCAGCTCGTCCATCCCGAAGGGCTTGGTCACGTAGTCGTCGGCCCCGGCGTCGAGCGCCTCGACCTTGTCGGCGCTGTCGCTGCGCCCGGACAGCACCAGGATCGGTACGGCGGTCCACCCTCGGAGGCCGGCGATCACCTCCACCCCCTCCATGTCGGGCAGGCCGAGGTCGAGGACCACGAGGTCGGGCCGCGCGGTGGCCGCCGCGTCGAGAGCCTCGGTCCCGTTCGCCGCGACCACGACGTCGTAGCCCCGGGCCCGGAGGTTGATCCGGAGTGCCCGCAGGATCTGCGGCTCGTCGTCGACCACCAGGACCCGGCTCACGAGGCACCGCCCGCCGCGACCGGGAGGTCGAGCACCATCGTCAGGCCGCCGCCGGGGGTGTCGGTCGGGTCGATCTCGGCACCCATGGCCTCGACCAGGCCGCGGGAGAGCGCGAGCCCGAGGCCCAGGCCGGTGCCGGTGTCCCCGAGCCGCTGGAAGGGTCGGAACACCCGCTCGCGGTCGTCCGCCGGGATCCCGGGCCCCTCGTCGGCGACGAGCAGACGCACGCGGCCGGCATGCCGCATCGCCGCCACGACCGGCGGTCGGCCGACCGGCGCGAACCGCTGCGCGTTCGCGACGACGTTCACGACGACCCGCTCGAGGAGCACCGGGTCGGCCAGGACCTCCGGCAGGTCCTCCTCGACCTCGAGCACGACGCTGCGTGGGGCGACGCCGAGATCGTCCAGAGCTCGCGACAAGACGTCCTCGAGGGCCGTCGGGCGCAGGTGGACGGGCATCGCGCCGGCCTGGAGACGGCTCATGTCCAGCAGGTTGTCGACCAACCCGGTGAGCCGGTCGAGCGCGCCGTCCGCTGCTTCGAGCAGCTCCCGCCGGTCGCGCTCGTCCAGCGCGACACCCTCCTCCCGAAGCCCCGACACCACCGCCTTGGCAGCGGCGAGCGGAGAACGGAGATCGTGGCCGACGGCGGCCAGGATCGCCGTGCGCAGCCGGTCGGCCGCTGCGATCTCGGCCGCGGCGGCGGCCGCCTCCGCCCGGCGCTCTGCGACGTCGACCAGCCAGCTCACCATCGAAGCCACCACGACGAAGGCGACGAGGGCGACGATGTTGTTCGCGTCGCTGATCGCGAACGTGTGGAACGGCTCGGTGAAGAAGAAGTTGAGCGCCACCGCCGACAGCACCGACGCCGCCAGCGCTGGCCCGAGCCCTCCGACGAGCGCGGCACCAACCACCAGGACGAGGAACACCGCTACGTCGCTGGCGAGGTTGAGCCTGCCTCCGCGGAACGGGAGCAGCGCCGGCACGATCACCGTTGGTCCGGCAAGAGCAACGAGGTAGCCCCAGGCACGACGCCGCGCACTCAACGATCCGGCCCGCATGCGGCTCATTGTGCCGCCGGACCGCTCCGTCCCAGCGCGACGGCACCAGCGAGGATGAACGCGAGCCGCACCAGGTCCGGTCCCTGGAAGGTCAGTCGGCCGAGGTCGTTGATGCCGAAGCCGGTGGCCAGCGCCCAACCCGTCACAGCCAGGAGGAGTGCGGCGTACCTGCGGACGACGCGGAACAGGCTTACCGCGACGGTGAAGACCGCCGCCGTGGCCGTCGCGCCGGTGATCCCGAGGGCCACACACGCCGCCGTCGTCGCCAGGAGCGTTCCCCCTCCGATGCCCAGGCGGACGCCCTCCTGGTCGAGCAGGGTGCTGGTGCGGGTGAGCTGCGGTGCTGCCACGAGTCCAGCAAACCCCTCGCCGGCCCCGGGCGGCCGCCGCCTGACACGATCCTTGCAGCCCGGGAAGGATCCCTGACGCTTTGCTGACAGCGTCGTGAGGGAGGCCACGTTAGGGACGTGTTAGGCAGCGGGTTCCCCCGACGGCCCGGCGCTTTCATGGACCGCGTGAGTCTCGACGTCGACGTTCCCGCCGACCGGCCCGAGCGTGGCCCCTTGTCCCGCTGGCTGTTCCACCGTCCCGAGGACCTGGGCCGCAAGGGTGGCCCGCACGCGGCCCACCACGGGGGTGAGGCACCGCAGGCGTGGTGGCGGGTGATGTGCCTGACCGGTGTCGACTACTTCTCGACCCTCGGCTACCAGCCGGGCATCGCGTTCGTCGCCGCAGGCGCGCTCAGCCCGATCGCCACCTTGATCCTCGTCCTGCTGACCCTCTTCGGCGCGCTCCCGGTCTACCGGCGGGTGGCTGCCGAGAGCCCGCACGGGCAGGGCTCGATCGCGATGCTCGAGCGGCTGCTGCCGTTCTGGCGGGGCAAGCTCTTCGTGCTCGCGCTGCTCGGTTTCGCGCTCACCGACTTCATCATCACGATCACCCTCTCCGCCGCGGACGCCTCGGTGCACATCGTGGAGAACCCGCACGTGCCCGCCGCACTCGACGGCAAGCAGCTGTGGATCACCTTCGGGCTGGTGGCCCTGCTCGGCGCGGTGTTCCTCAAGGGCTTCCGCGAGGCGATCGGGGTGGCGGTCGGCCTGGTCGCCGCCTACCTCGGCCTGAACGCCGTCGTGATCGCGGTCGCGGCCGGCCATGTGGTCCAGGATGCGCAGACGATCACCGACTGGCGGTCGGCGCTGACGGCCGAGCACGGCAACGTCGTCGTGATGATCGCGGTCTCGCTGACGCTCTTCCCCAAGCTCGCTCTCGGCATGTCCGGGTTCGAGACCGGGGTCGCCGTGATGAGCCACGTCCGCGGCGACGAGGACGACGACGAGTCGAAGCCGGCAGGGAGGATCCGCAGCACCCGACGCCTGCTCACGGTGGCGGCCTGCATCATGAGCGTCTACCTGATCACGTCGAGCCTCGTGACGACGCTGCTGATCCCCGCGAGCGAGTTCGAGGAGGGCGGCAAGGCCAACGGCCGCGCCTTGGCCTACCTCGCCCACCACTACCTCGGTGAGACCTTCGGGACGGCGTACGACGTCTCGACGATCCTCATCCTGTGGTTCGCCGGCGCGTCGGCGATGGCGGGCATGCTGAACCTGATCCCCCGCTACCTGCCCCGCTACGGCATGTCGCCGGAGTGGGCGGGCGCCGTACGACCTCTGGTGATCGTGCTGACCGCCACCGCCTTCCTCATCACGTGGATCTTCGACGCCGACGTCAACGCCCAGGGCGGAGCCTACGCGACCGGCGTGCTCGTCCTGATGACCTCGGCCGCGGTGGCGGTGACCCTGGCCGCACGCCGGGCGCGGCAGTCGGGGCTGACCGTCGCGTACGCGCTGATCGCCGTCGTCCTTGCGTACACGCTCGTCGACAACGTCCGCGAGCGTCCGGACGGCGTGAAGATCGGTGCCTGCTTCATCGCCGCGATCATCACCGTGTCGCTGCTGTCGCGGCTGTGGCGTGCGCTCGAGCTGCGGACGACCGAGATCACCTACGACGCCAAGGCCGACTCCTACATCCGTGACTGCGCCCGTCGCACGATCCGGCTGGTGGCGAACGAGCCCGACGCCCGGGACGTGGAGGAGTACCGCGAGAAGATCGCGCAGATCGTCGACGACCACGACCTCCCCGACGCCGGTGACATCATCTTCGTCGAGGTGACCGTCGAGGACTACTCCGACTTCGAGAGCCGGATCGAGGTGCACGGGGAGGCCCTGCACGGCGAGTTCCGGGTGCTGACCGTCCGGGCGTCCTCGATCCCCAATGCCCTCGCGTCCCTCGTGCTGGACCTGCGCGACCGCACCGGCGTCCGTCCGCACATCTACTTCGAGTGGACCGAGGGCAACCCCCTGCTCAACCTGGCCCGCTTCCTCCTCTTCGGCGTCGGCGACGTCGCCCCGCTGACCCGCGAGGTCGTCCGCCGGGCCGAGCCGGACCGCAAGCACCGCCCGCACGTCCACGTCGGCTGATCACCGACCGCCACTCCCTGCGATTCGGCGCGCCATTACCTGCGATTCGGCGAACCAGTTCCTGCGATTCGGCGCGGTCTGGCCGCCGAGCAACCCGGCACCGAGCCTGCAACAACTGCGCGGCCGGCAGCGTGTCGCCCCGGCGCCGTCGTCGGGCGTCGGACGGCGCCGGAGCGCAGGGAGCGAGGTACGAGCGACCGGAGCGGAGAAGCCGGCCGACGGCCGGCGAGGCGCCAGCGGGGGCGACACGCTCGGCCAAAAATACGAGCCGGGCCGCGACCTCTGGGGGGGTCGGTCGCGGCCCGACTGCCCCATCATTACACACATCACCAGTCCCAGGGGAAGGACCCCGGCCGCAATTTTGGGTCGTTCGACCTATTCCCAAAAAACCCGGTCGACGACGGCCCGCGCGCGTCGGGTCGTCCGCAGGTAGTCGTTGACGAACTCGTCGACGTGGTCAAGCGGATAGCCGAGCATCCCGGCGACCGCGCGGCGCTCGCGGGGGTCGGTCGGCAGCTGGTCCGCCGGGCGGCCGCGGGCCAGGGTGACGGCGTTGCGCACCCGGCTGACCAGGCGCCAGGCCGAGCCCAGCGCGTCCGCGTCGGTCCGGGTGAGCAGGTCCGCCTCGCACGCGGCCTCCAGCGCGGGCAGCGTGCGCGGCGTGCGCAGGCCCTCCAGCTCGGCGCCGTGGCGGAGCTGCAGCAGCTGCACGGTCCACTCGATGTCGGCGAGGCCACCGCGGCCGAGCTTGAGGTGCATCGCGGGGTCCGCACCCCGCGGCAGGCGCTCGGTGTCGACGCGGGCCTTGATCCGGCGCACCTCGCGGACGTCGTCCTCGCCGAGCCCGGACGCGGGGTAGCGCAGCGGGTCGATCAGCGCCGTGAAGCGCTCCCGGAGCCCCAGGTCCCCCACGACCGCGTCGGCGCGCAGCAGCGCCTGCGCCTCCCAGACCTTCGACCACTTGGCGTAGTAGGCGGCGTAGGAGTCGAGGGTGCGCACCAGCGCCCCCTGCCGCCCCTCGGGCCGCAGGTCGGCGTCGACCGTGAGGGCCGGGTCCACCCCGGGCGCCCCGAGCGAGCGACGTACCTCCTCCACGACGGCCTTCGCGTACGACGCCGCCAAGTGCGCGTCGGCGCCCTCCACGGGGTCGTGCACGAACAGCACGTCGGCGTCGCTGCCGTAGGACAGCTCGAACCCGCCGTAGCGACCCATCGCCACGATCGCGATCCGGGTGGGGGCGGCGTCGAGCCCGCGGGCCTCCCGCACGGCCGCGGCGGCCACCTCGAGGCTCGACTCCAGGGTGGCGTCGGTGAGCCGGGTGAGCGCGAAGCCGACGTCGGCGACGTCGGTGAGCCCGAGGACGTCGCCGGCAGCGGTGCGCAGCAGCTCGCGGCGGCGCACGGCGCGGATCGACCGGACCGCCTTGTCGGTGCTGGCCTGCCGCCCGGCGGTCGCGAGCATCTCCTCGGTCAGCGCCTCGGGACCGACCGGGGCGAGGTCGCCGCCGAGGAGCTTGACGCCCGCCGGCTCCCGCTCGAGCAGGTCGGTGCAGTAGCGCGAGGTCGCGAGCAGGTGGGCGAGCCGCTCGGCCACCTCACCCTCGTCACGGAGCGTGGAGAGGTACCAGGGCGTCGTGCCGAGCGCGTCGCTGATCCGGCGGAACCCGAACAGCCCCGCGTCGGGATCGGCGCCCTCGGCGAACCACTGCAGCATGGCGGGCAGCAGCGCGCGCTGGATCGCGGCGGTCCGGGTGACCCCTGCCGTCAGCGCCTCGAGGTGGCGCAGCGCGGCACGGGGGTCGTCGTAGCCGAGCGCCGCCATCCGGGCGACGGCGGCATCGGAGGACAGCCGGGCCTCGTCGCCGCTGAACTGGGCGACGGCGGTCAGCAGCGGGCGGTAGAAGAGCTTCTGGTGCAGCCGGCTGACCTCGCGACGGTGGTCCTCCCAGGCCTCGAGCAGCTGGACGTCGGGCTGCCGCGCGAAGCCCAGGCTGCGGCCGAGCCGGCGCAGGGAGCGCTCGTCCTCCGGCAGCAGGTGGGTACGCCGCAGCCGGTGCAGCTGGATCCGGTGCTCGAGCTGGCGGAGGAAGGAGTAGGCACGGTGCAGCGCCTCGCCGTCGGGGCGCCCGACGTACCCGCCCTGGATCAGGGCGTCCAGCGCGCTCAGCGTGGTCGGGGGCCGGATCCGCTCGTCGGCGCGGCCGTGGACGAGCTGGAGCAGCTGGACGGCGAACTCGACGTCCCGCAGCCCGCCGGGGCCGAGCTTGAGCTGGCGGTCGAGCTCCTTGGAGGGGATGTTGTCGACGACCCGGCGGCGCATGGCCCGGGCGGCGTCCACGAAGCCGGGCCGGTCGGCGACCGACCAGACCATCGGGGTCACCATCTCGACGAAGGACCGGCCCAGCGCCAGGTCGCCGGCGATCGGCCGTGCCTTCAGCAGGGCCTGGAACTCCCAGGGCTCCGCCCAGCGCTCGTAGTAGCCGCGGTGGCCCGCGAGCGTCCGGCTCAGCGCGCCGGCCTTGCCCTCGGGGCGCAGCGCCGCGTCGACCTGCCAGATCGTGCCCTCCGCGGTGTGGTCGGAGCAGACCCGGATCAGCTGCGCGGCCAGCCGGGCGGCGACCTGCCCCGCGGCGGTCTCGTCAGGTCCTTGATTCCCGGTCCCTGAGGAGGCGAGGGACGAGCCGTCTCGAAGGGCGTGGAGGAAGATCACGTCGACGTCGGAGACGTAGTTGAGCTCGTGCCCGCCGCACTTGCCCATCGCGATCACGGCCAGACGTACGTCGTGCGCGGCCTCGCCGACCCGCGCGCGGGCCACCGCCAGCGCGGCCTCCAGCGTCCCGGCGGCCAGGTCGGAGAGCTCGGCCGCGGTGTCGTCGACCCCGAGGTCGTGCGCGAGGTCGCGCGCGGCGAGCCGCAGCAGGAGGCGGCGGTACTCCACGCGCAGCGCGTCGACCGCCTCCGCGTCCGGCAGGCTCGCGACGGGTTCGGCCGCCGAGGCGTCCGCGCCGACGGCGGTGAGCAGCCGCGAGCGCAGGTGGTAGGCCGCGGGCCGGGTGGAGCCGAGGGTCGGGTCGGTCAGCTCGGACCAGTGGGTCGGGTGGGAGGCGAGGTGGTCGGACAGCGCCGCGCTCGCGCCCAGCACGCAGAGCAGGCGCATGGCCGTGCCCTCGTCACCGGCCACCGCGTCCAGGAAGACCGACCGGTCCGGGACGGCGTCGGCCAGCCGGACCAGCCCGGACAGCGCCGCGTCCGGGTCGGCGGTGCGGCTCAGCATCGCGAGCAGCATCCCGCCCGCTTCCCCGAGCGCGGCCAGGTCGGCCTGCGCGCGGTCGACGTCCGCGAACCCGAGCCGCAGCAGCTCGCTGCGGCCCCTCGCGCGGTCGTCGGCGGGCGTCACCGGGACGTCTAGAGCACCGGGAGCATGCGGTCGCGCTCGAAGGCGGAGACCTGACCGCGGTACTCGTCCCACTCCGCGCGCTTGTTGCGCAGGAAGTAGTCGAAGACCTGCTCCCCGAGCGTCTCGGCCAGCAGCTCGGAGCCCTCGGCGATCTCGATCGCCTCGTTGAGGTTCTTGGGCAGCGGGGCGATGCCGAGGCTGCGCCGCTCCTTCTCGGTCAGCGCCCAGACGTCGTCCTCGGCCTCGCGCGGCAGCTCGTAGCCCTGCTTGATCCCCTCCAGCCCGGCGGCGAGCACGGCGGCGTAGGCCAGGTAGGGGTTGCAGGCGGCGTCGACGGTGCGCAGCTCGATGCGGGTGGACTGGCCCTTGTTGGGCTTGTACATGGGGACCCGCACCATCGCGGAGCGGTTGTTGTGGCCCCAGCAGACGTAGGACGGGGCCTCTCCCCCGAACATCATCCGCTTGTAGGAGTTGACCCACTGGTTGGTGACCACGCTGATCTCGCCCGCGTGGTGCAGGACACCGGCGATGAAGCGGCGGCCGGTCTCCGAGAGCTGGTACTCGGCGCCCGACTCGTAGAAGGCGTTCTGGTCGCCCTCGAACAGGGAGACGTGCGTGTGCATGCCCGACCCGGGCTGGTCGGTGAACGGCTTCGGCATGAAGGTCGCCCAGATCCCCTGCCCGAGCGCGACCTCCCGGATGACGGTCCGGAAGGTCATGATGTTGTCGGCAGTGGAGAGCGCGTCGGCGTAGCGCAGGTCGATCTCCTGCTGCCCCGGTCCGCCCTCGTGGTGGCTGAACTCCACCGAGATCCCCATCGCCTCGAGCATGGTGATCGCCTCGCGGCGGAAGTCCGAGCCGTCGGAGTGGGCGGCGTGGTCGAAGTAGCCGCTGCGGTCGATCGGGCGCGGCTCGACGCCCGGCTGCGGGTCGTCCTTGAACAGGTAGAACTCGATCTCGGGGTGGGTGTAGAAGGTGAACCCCTGGTCGGCGGCCTTGCTCAGGGTGCGCTTGAGGACGTTGCGCGGGTCGGCGTACGACGCCGAGCCGTCCGGCATCAGGATGTCGCAGAACATCCGCGCCGTGGACGGACCCTCGCCGCGCCACGGCAGGATCTGGAAGGTCGACGGGTCCGGCTTGGCCAGCATGTCGGCCTCGTAGACCCGGGCGAAGCCCTCGATCGCCGAGCCGTCGAAGCCGATGCCCTCCGCGAAGGCGCCCTCGAGCTCGGCCGGAGCCACGGCCACGGACTTCAAGAAGCCCAGGACGTCGGTGAACCAGAGCCGGACGAACCGGACGTCACGCTCCTCGAGAGCGCGGAGAACGAAGTCTTCCTGCTTGCCCATGGGCGTCACCCTATTGGGTAGGCACGTCCTCCAGGTCGGCGAGCCAGGCGGCCGCGCTCGCGTCGGACGGCATCCGCCAGTCCCCGCGCGGCGACATGGTGCCGCCGGGGCTGACCTTCGGGCCGTTCGGCAGCGCCGAGCGCTTGAACTGGCTGGCGAAGAAGCGCTTCACGAAGACCTCCATCCACTTCCGGACGGTGCCCAGGTCGTACGCCGTCCGCCGGTCCTCCGGGAAGCCCGGCGGCCACTCCCCCGCGTCCTTGTCGTGCCAGGCGTGGAACGCGAGGAAGGCGATCTTGCGGGGCCGGAAGCCCCGCCGCAGGACGTGGTAGAGCGTGAAGTCCTGCAGCGCGTAGGGACCGACCGCGTCCTCGGTGGCCTGCGGGCGCTCGCCGGCGGTGACCGGGATCAGCTCCGGCGTGATCTCCTGGTCGAGGATCTCCTGCAGGACCAGGTCGGCGTCGCTCTGGTAGTGCGCACCGTGCAGCTGGTCGGTGTCGATGACCCAGCGGATCAGGTGCTGGATGAGGGTCTTGGGCACGCCCGCGTTGACGTTGTAGTGGGACATCTGGTCGCCGACGCCGTAGGTGCACCAGCCGAGCGCCAGCTCGGACAGGTCACCCGTGCCGAGGACGATCCCGCCGCGGTGGTTGGCGAGCCGGAACAGGTAGTCGGTGCGCAGGCCGGCCTGCACGTTCTCGAACGTGATGTCGTAGACGGCCTTGTCGACGCTCGCGCCGTCCTGGACGAACGGGTGGTCGAGGTCCTTGAGCATCTGCTCGGCCGCGGGCTTGATGTCGATCTCGCCGAACGTGCAGCCCAGCGCCGTCGCGAGCCGGGTCGCGTAGGACTTGGTGGTGTCGCCCGTCGCGAAGCCCGGCATCGTGATGGCGTGGATGTCGCTGCGGGGCCGCCCGAGCCGGTCCATCGCCTTCGCGGCGACGATCAGGGCGTGGGTGGAGTCGAGGCCGCCGCTGACGCCGATGATCACCTTGGGCTGGTAGTCCGGGCCGCCGATCGCCGCCAGCCGCTGCTCGAGCCCGGAGACCTGGATGTTGTAGGCCTCGTAGCAGTCCCGGGCGAGCAGCGCGGGGTCGTCGGGCACGAACGGGTAGCGGTCGACCTTGCGGCGCAGCCCGATGTCGCCCGCGGGCGGCCGCAGCTCGAAGCGGACCCGACGGAACTCACGGGCGCCGGTGGTTGAGGTGCGAGCGGAGCGAGCCTCGAAGCTCCGCCGGTTGTCGTCGAAGGTGCCCTGCCGCAGCCGCTCCTGCCGGATCCGGTCGAGGTCGACGTCGACGACGGTGCGCCGGGCGCCCTCCGGGAAGCGCTCGCTCTCGCCGAGCAGCTCGCCGCACTCGTAGACCATGGTCTGGCCGTCCCACGACAGGTCGGTCGTCGACTCGCCCTGGCCAGCGGCGGCGTAGAGGTAGGCCGCGCTGCACCGGGCGCTGGCGCTGCGCGCGAGCAGGTGGCGGTCGTCCGCGCGGGCGATCGTGATCGGGCTCCCGGAGAGGTTGGCCAGCACGGTCGCGCCCGCGAGCGCCGCCTCGGCGCTGGGGGGCACCGGCACCCACATGTCCTCGCAGATCTCGACGTGGAGGTCGAGGCCGGGCACGTCGACCGCGGAGAAGATCAGGTCGGGCCCGAGCGGCACCTCGACGCCGGCCACCTCGACGGTCGCGCCGCGCCGGTCGTCGCCGGGCGCGAACCACCGGCGCTCGTAGAACTCGCGGTAGGTCGGGAGGTAGGACTTCGGCGCCACGCCGAGCACGGCGCCGCGGTGGATCACGACCGCGCAGTTGAGCACCCGGTTGCCGTGCTCGAGCGGCGCGCCGACCACGATCACCGGGCGCAGGTCGGCGGACGCCTCGACGAGCGTCGCGATCGCCTCGTGCACCCCGGCGAGGAGCGTGTCCTGGAGGAACAGGTCGTCGGCGGCGTAGCCGGTCAGCCCGAGCTCGGGGAAGATCGCGACCGCGACCCCCTCGTCGTGGCAGGCCCGCGCCTGCTCGAGCGTGCGAGCGGCGTTGGCGGCCGGGTCGGCCAGGGCGACCGGGAGCGTGCACGCGGCGACGCGGGCGAAGCCTTGGGCGTAGGCCGAGAAGAAGTCCACGTCGATGAGTCTAGGGACCGGCCGAGGTCAACCCCGGGTATGAGCATCGCGACCTCCGCCATCCAGCCGTGCCTGTGGTTCGACGACGACCTCGAGCAGGCGGCGGCGTTCTACACCGGCATCTTCCCCAACTCCGCGGTCGGCCGCATGACGCGCCGGGTCGGCCCGGACCAGCCCGACCCCGCCCCCGTGCTCGCGGGCGAGTTCACCCTCGACGGGCTGACCTTCCGGGGAATCAACGGCGGGCCGGACCACGCGGGCTTCACCGAGGCGATCTCGTTCCAGGTCACCTGCCGCGACCAGTCCGAGGTCGACTACTACTGGGACTCCCTCGTGGACGGCGGCGAGGAGTCGGTGTGCGGGTGGCTCAAGGACCGGTTCGGCCTGTCCTGGCAGATCGTTCCCACCCGGCTCTACGACCTGCTCGCCGACCCGGACCGGGCCCGGGCCGAGGCGGCGGTCGAGGCGATGATGGGGATGCGCCGCATCGTCGTCGCGGAGCTCGAGCGGGCGGCGGACGCCGTACGCCGGTAGCGGCCGCGAGGTGACCGAGCACACACGCCCCTACCGGACGGTACGGGCCTAGGCTCGTCGTTGACCTTGCCGAACGTGGACCCAGCCGGGCCGCGAGTCACACCACAAGGAGCTCGACGATGAGCGAAGAAGCATCCCCCTACGGCGGCGGAGCCACGGCGCCCAAGCCGGTCAAGCGGATCCGGACCCACCACCTGCGCGAGATGAAGCAGCGCGGCGAGCGGTTCTCGATGCTGACGTCCTACGACCAGCTGACCGCCCAGATCTTCGACGAGGCCGGGATCGAGGTCCTCCTCGTCGGCGACAGCGCGTCCAACAACGTGCTGGGCAACGCCACGTCGCTGCCGGTGACGGTCGACGAGCTGATCCCGCTCACCCGGGCGGTCAGCCGCAGCGTCTCCCGCGCCCTGGTCGTCGGCGACCTCCCGTTCGGCTCCTACCAGGCGTCGCCCGAGCAGGGCTACCTCACCGCCGTCCGGTTCATGAAGGAGGGCGGCGCGCACTGCGTGAAGCTCGAGGGCGGCGTCGAGATGGCACCCCAGATCGAGCTGATGACCCGCGGCGGGATCCCCGTCATGGCGCACATCGGGTTCACCCCGCAGTCCGAGCACGCCCTCGGCGGCTACCGGGTCCAGGGGCGCGGCGACGCGGCCGAGCGGCTGCTGCGCGACGCCGAGGCGGTGCAGGAGGCCGGAGCGTTCGCGGTCGTCATGGAGATGGTCCCCGGCGACGTCGCCGCCCAGGTGACCGCCAAGCTGGAGATCCCCACCATCGGCATCGGCGCGGGCAACCAGTGCGACGGCCAGGTGCTGGTGTGGCAGGACGCCTTCGGCCTGCGGACCGGCAGGCTGCCCCGCTTCGTGAAGCAGTACGCCGACCTCCGGACCTCCCTGCTCGACGCGGCCCGTTCCTACGACGCGGAGGTCAAGTCCGGCGCGTTCCCGGGGCCCGAGCACACCTTCTGACGCGCCGGGGGCGGCGGCCGGGCGACGTACGGTGGGCGCATGCGCACCCCGCTCGCCCTGGCCGCCGGTGTCCTGGCCCTGACCTGCCTGGCGGCGCCCGCGGACGGCACGCCCCGCACGGAGCCGGCCGCGCACCGGGCGCTGCCCGACCTGTCCGTGACCACGGTCGCTGACGGGCTCGACCACCCGTGGGACGTCCGGCCCATCGGCGGCGGCCGGCTGCTGGTGACCGAGCGCGACCGCAAGCGCATCAGCGTCGTCGAGCCGGACGGGACCGTGAGCCCCGTCGACTTCGACAGCAGCAGGATCTGGGTGTCGGGCGAGACGGGGCTGCTCGGGCTCGCGATCGACCCCGACTTCGCGAGCAACCACCGGTTCTACACGTGCAGCGGCTGGACGAAGGCCGGGGGCGGGCACGACATCCGGGTCCTCGCGTGGACCCTCAGCGACGACCGCGCCAGCGCCACCCGCGCCGACGTGCTGCTCACCGGGCTGCCGACCTCCAGCGGCCGGCACGGCGGCTGCCGGCTGCTCGTCACCGCCGACGGCTCGCTGCTGGTCGGCACCGGCGACGCCGCCGAGACCCCCAACCCCCAGGACAAGGACAGCCTGGGCGGCAAGACGCTGCGCATCAACCGGACGTCGGGCAAGCCGTGGCCGGGCAACCCGTGGGCCGACTCCCACCGCAAGCGCCGCTACGTCTTCACCTACGGCCACCGCAACGTGCAGGGACTCGCCCAGCGCAGGGACGGCACCCTGTGGTCGGTCGAGCACGGCACCTACCGCGACGACGAGATCAACTTCCTCCGCCCCGGGCGCAACTACGGTTGGCAGCCCGGGCCCGGCTACGACGAGAGCGCCCCGATGACGGACTTCTCGCTGCCCGGCAAGCAGTGGGCCGCGCGGTGGCGCTCCGGCGAGCCCACCATCGCCTGCAGCGGTGGCTCGTTCGTCGGCGGGACAGGCTGGGGCCGGCTGCGCGGGACCCTTGCGGTCGGCTGCCTCGCCGGCACCCGGCTGATGTTCGTGAAGTTCGACGCCGACGGCCGGCTGAAGTGGACCCGCGCCCCCGCCGCGCTGCGCCAGTACGGCCGGCTCCGTGCGGTGACCCGGGTCGGCGGGACGCTGCTCGTCACCACCGACAACGGCTCCGGGAACGACCAGATCCTCCGGGTGCGCCCCGCCACCTGACCGGTCTAGGTGAGGCCGCGGCGCACCAGCAGCGGCTCGATGGGGGCCGGGCGGCCGCGCCACTCCTCGTAGGACTCCAGGGGGTCCCTCGTCCCGCCGATGCCGATCACGTAACGGCGGTAGAGGTCGCCGTTCTCCCGGGTCATCCCGCCGCTCTCCTTGAACCAGGCGACGGTGTCGGCGTCGAGCACCTCGCTCCAGATGTAGGAGTAGTAGGCGGAGGCGTAGCCCGAGCTGAAGCTGTGCGCGAAGTAGGGCGTCGAGTAGCGCGTCGGCACCGCGGGGTTGTCGAGCCCGACCGCGGCCAGCGCCGCCGCCTCGAACTCCGCGACGGCAGCGGGGTCGGTCGGGACCTCGTCCGCGCCGAGCTCGTGCCAGGCGAGGTCGAGCAGGGCCGCGGCGAGGTACTCCGAGGTCGCGAACCCCTCGTTGAACGTCTCCGACGCCTCGAGCCGCTCGATCACGTCCGCCGGGATCGGCTCGCCGGTCTCGTGGTGCACGGCGTAGCTGGCGAGCACCTCCGGCCAGAGCATCCACATCTCGTTGACCTGCGACGGGTACTCCACGAAGTCGCGGAACACGTTGGTGCCTGCGAACTTCGGGTACGTCGCCCGAGCCAGCAGCCCGTGGAGGGCGTGGCCGAACTCGTGGAACAGGGTGCGGGTCTCGTCGAAGGTCAGCAGGGTCGCCTCGCCCGGCGCCGGCTTGGGCACGTTGAGGTTGTTGACCACCACGGCGGTGTCGATCCCGAGCAGCTCCGAGCGGTCCACGAAGCTGCTCATCCAGGCGCCGCCCCGCTTGGAGTCGCGCGTGTAGAGGTCGAGCAGGTAGAGGCCGACGGGGGTGCCGTCCGCCTCCTTCACCTCGAAGACCCGCACGTCCGGGTGGTAGCCGGTCAGGTCGTCCCGCTCGGCGAAGGTGATGCCGTAGAGGCGGTTGGCCGCGAAGAAGACGCCGTCGCGCAGCACCCGCTCGGCCTCGAACCACGGACGGAGGGCTGCCAGGTCCACGTCGTACTGCGCCGCCCGCACCTTCTCCGCGTAGAACGGCCAGTCGTGCGCCTCGACCGGGAAGCCGGCCTCCGCGGACAGGGCCTCCTGCTCCCGCCGCGCGTTCACCGCGGCCGGGGCGGCGAGCCGCTCGAGCATCGCGCGCACGGCGCCCGGTGTGCCCGCCGTGTTGTCGGCCGTCACCACGCCGGCGTGGTTGTCGAAGCCGAGCAGCCGGGCCCGCTCGGCACGGAGCCGGAGGATGTCGAGGACGAGCTGCCGGGTGTCGTGCGGCCCGCCCCGGCTGCCCCGCGCGCGCTGCGCCTCGGACAGCCGGCGGCGCACGTCGCGGTCGGTGAGCGAGGCGAGGTGCGGGTGGGCGGTCGGGAGCACCAGCGAGATCAGGTACTTCCCGCTCAGGCCGCGCGCCTCGGCGGCCGCGGCAGCGGCCGAGACCTCCCCCGGCGTGAGCCCGTCCAGCTCGGCCGCGTCGTCGACGACGAGCGCGAGGTCGTTGGTGTCGGCCTGGAGGGCCTGCTCGAAGGCGGTCTCCTGCGCGGAGATCTGCTCGTTGAGCTTCTTGAGCCGCTCCTTGTCGTCCTCGTCGAGGGCGGCGCCGGCGAGCCGCAGCTCGACCAGGTAGCGCTCGACGAGGTAGCGCGCCTCGGGGTCGAGGGTCTCCCGCTGCTCGTGCACCGCCTCGATCCGGGCGAAGAGCGCCGGGTCGAGCATGATCGCGTCGGCGTGCGCCGCGAGCCGCGGCGCGTACTCCGCGCGGACCGCGTCGACGGCGTCGTTGGTGTCGGCGCCGGCCTTGTTGAAGAAGACGTGCAGCACCCGGGTGAGTGCCACGCCGCTGCGCTCGAGCGGCACCATCGTGTTGTCGAAGGTCGGCGCGGCCGGGTCGGCCGTGATCGCGTCGACCGCGGTGCGTTGGTCGGCCATCGCCGCGTCGATCGCGGGGCCGTAGTCCGCGTCCGCGACGTCCGCGAACGGCGGGAGCTGGTAGGGCAGGGTGCTCTCACCGAGCAGGGCGTCGAGACTCACCCGGCCACCTTATTCAGAGAGAGTCAGCGGTTACGACCGAATTGGTCGTGGGCCTCCACCCACTCCTCCGCGACCACGGCCGAGCCGAGCGACAGCTCCCCGGCGAGCACGGTCGCGGCGACGATCTCGGCGAGCTTGCGCACCTTCCCCGCGCCGTAGCAGCCGAGCAGCTCCAGGCACTCGCGCTGGGTGGCGAGGCCGGTGCCGCCGCCGTAGGTCGCAACGATCAGCGCGGGCAGCGTCACCGAGGCGTAGAAGTCGCCGTTGGGCAGCAGCTCGGAGAAGCCGTAGAGCGCCGACGACTCGGCCACGTTGGCCGCGTCCTGGCCGGTGGCGATGAACAGCGCCGTGATGCCGTTGGCGGAGTGGTTGCCGTTGTTGTTGGTCACCGACATGATCGAGCCGAGCTGCCCCTTGAGCCGGGCGGACCACAGCTTGTCGGTGGAGACGTTCATGTGCTCCTCGACCAGCGCGGCCGGCAGGGTGATCTCCGCGACGACCCGCTTGCCGCGGGTGTGCAGCATGTTGACGACCGAGGTCTTCTTGTCCGTGGCGAACTGGCCCTCCAGCAGGAAGTGCACCTCGCCGGGGTAGTTCTGCTTGATCCACGCGCAGGCAGCGAAGGTCGCCTTGCCGGTGAGGTTCTGCCCGGCGGCGTCACCGGTCGTGTAGTTGAAGCGCGTGTAGAGCAGCTTGGACACCGAGAACTTCTGGATGTCGACGAGCCGGCCCGACCGGGTCGTGGTCTGCGCGGCGGCCGCGATGTCGTCGAAGTGCTCGTCGAGCCACTCCGAGAACGCGCGGGCGTCGCGGGCGTTGTCGAAGCTGAAGACCGGCGCGCGCTGCATCTTGTCGTCCAGCACCGTCGTGGTGATGCCGCCGGCGGCGTTGCACAGCTTCATGCCCCGGGAGTACGACGCCACCAGCGTCCCCTCGGTCGTGGCGAGCGGGACGAGGAACTCCCCCTGCGCGTGCTCGCCGTTGACCAGCATCGGCCCGGCCAGTCCGATGGGCACCTGGGCGACGCCGAGGAAGTTCTCGACGTTGCCAGGCAGCGTCCCGGGGTCCAGGGAGTAGCTCCCGACGTGCTCGAGGGTGCTGTCGGTGTGCGTCCGCACGAGCTCCTGGCGGGCCTTGATCGCGGCCGGCGTGTAGTCGTCGTGGGGGTCGCGCGGGATCCTCAGGTCAGGCATGCGGTGCAGTATCCCCCGGTGGTCGAGGAGGTCGCGCAGCGACCGTCTCGAGACTCACCCGAAGGGCAGGGGCTCCGGCGCGAGCGAGACGGCCCGCGCCCGGGCGGCGGTGAGGCCGCGCCGGTGGTGCTGCCGGCAGAGGACCTCGTAGGCGACCTGGGTGTCGTGGTCGGCGGGCGTCTCGACGTCGCCGACGACGATCACCTCGCCCTCGGTCACCATCACGCCGTCCTCGGTGCGGGCGTTGTGGGTGGCGCGCTTGCCGCACCAGCACAGCGCCTCGACCTGGAGCACCTCGGTGCGGTCGGCGAGCTCGACCAGGCGCGCGGCGCCCGGAAAGAGCCGGGTGCGGAAGTCGGTGAGGATCCCGAAGCAGAACACGTCGATCTGGAGCTCGTCGACCACCTTCGCGAGCTGGTCGATCTGGGCCGCGGTGTAGAACTGCGCCTCGTCGCACACGAAGTAGTCGATCCGCGCGCCGGCGGTCAGCGCGTCGACGGTGTAGCGCCAGAAGTCGAAGTCGGGCGTGACCTCCTCGGCCTGCTGGGTGAGGCCGAGCCGCGACGACACGAGCGCGACGCCCGCCCGGTCGTGCGAGGTGAACAGCCGCCCGGCGCGGCCGCGGGCGGCGTGGTTGTGGTTGGTCTGCAGCGCGAGCGTCGACTTCCCCGCGTCCATCGTGCCCGTCCAGAAGGTCAGCTCCGCCACGGGCCGCATCCTCTCACCCGGCCGAGGACGCGGCCCGCGGGAGTCAGCCGTCCCCGAGGTAGCTGCCGATCGGCAGCGCGAAGCCGACCGGCGAGTCCGCGAAGGTGCCGAGCTGCCCGGCGCTGCCCGGGTCCTCGGAGCAGGTCCCCTCGGGGACCGCGCACACGAGCAGCTCGATCGGGCCGTCGGTGCTGCGTCCGGCGACCATGAGCAGGGTGTCGTCGTCGAGCCAGGCGTAGCCGGTCGCGAAGTCCCGTCCGTCGACGTCCATCTGCACCTGCTGGCCGGTGCTCGTGTCGAAGACCCGCGGCTCGTCGGCGTCGAGGGAGACCCAGGTCGCGTCGGGCGACAGCATCGCCAGGTCCCCCCGCACGTTCGGGATGACGACCGGCTGCATCTCGGTGCGCCCGACGAGGTACTCCGACTGCCCGTCGTGGTCGGCCCACCAGACCGCGACGCCGTCCTCCCAGCCGAGGAAGCTGGCGTGGGCGGCAGGCGGGTCGAGCACCGCCTCCGGCCCCCTGCCGACGGGGACGACGCGGACCGATCCGTCCTCGGTGAGGTAGACCCGGCCGCCGTCGACCGCGTCCACCTCGGCCCCGTCGGCGACCGGCCCGAGGACCGTCGCCTGCCGGGTCGTCTGGTCGTAGGCCACCAGGTGCCGGCCCTCGGTGCCGGGATCCACCCACGCCGCGGTCGCCGTGTCGTCGTCGCCGACCAGGCGCGGGTGCCGGGCGTCGACGTAGCCGGCCTGCCGGACCTCACCGCCGACGACCGACCACACCGTGCCCAGGTCGTCGGCGACGACGTAGCCGGCGGCGGTCCGCACGTAGGCGCGCACCGGGTGCCCGACGTCGACCGGACCGGTCTGGGTGTGGAGCACCGATCCCGCGGCCCACTCGGCCACGGGTCCGTCGGGCGCGCCGGTCGGGTCGGCCGTCCGGTCCACGCCGGTGCCGCCGGTGAGCGCGATCGCGCTCGTCGCCACCACCGCTGCGGCGGCGAGCCCGGCGGCTCCCGTCACGATCCGGCGGCGGCGCACCGTCCGGTCGCCGTCGCGCACGATGGCGTCCAGGTCGGGAGCGGCGAACTGCAGGTCGGAGCTCTCGTCCATCAGGGTCTTCAGCTTCTCGGTCATGCCGCACCTCCTGCGGGCATCAGGTCGTCGAGGTCCACGGCGTCGCCCAGCAGGGCACGCAGCTTCGCGAGCCCGGCCGAGACCTGGCTCTTCACGGTGCCGACCGCGCAGTCCATCGCGGCGGCGGTCTGGGCCTCGGTCAGGTCCTCGTAGAACCGCAGCACGATCGCGGCACGCTGCCGCGGCGGCAGCTGCGCCAGTGCCCCCATCAGCGAGGTCCGCGCCGCCACGTCGTCGGCGTGACCGGCGTCGGAGGTCTCCGGGAGATCGGCCGCCGGCTGCTCGCCGTACCAGCCCTTCCGGCGGAACCAGGTGATCGCGGTGTTGGTGATCACCTTGCGCGTGTAGGCCTCCGCGTTGCCCGCGTCGCGCAGCCGCGGCCACGCGACGTAGGTCTTGGTCAGCGCCTCCTGGACCAGGTCCTGCGCGAGCCCCACGTCACCGACCATGAGGTACGCCGCGCGGTGCAGCGCGCCGGAGCGGGTGGACACGAACTCCGCGAACGCCGCTCTGTCCCGCGTCGCCATGGATACCTCCGATCGCCGGGGCCGAGCGCCCCGTTCACCCACCCCGACGCGATGAGACCCCCGGAAGGTTCGCTCAGTCGACGAGGACCGGGATCAGCATCTCCTCGGGCGTCAGCGAGCCGTGCATGCCGACCAGCCGCGTCTCGTAGGGGAACCCCTCGGTCGACATCACGGCGAAGTCGCCGCGGCAGGCGACGACCACGTCGCCGATCCGCGGCAGGACGGCGGGGTCCACGGCACCGAACCAGCCGCGGCCGATCGCCTCGGCGCGGGTGAGCACCTCGGCGTCCTGCCCGAGCTCCTCGCGCCAGGCGGCGACGACGTCCGGCACGGCGCCGCCGGTGCAGTAGAGGTGCCGGAACCGCGCCTCTCCCCCGACCAGCGCGACGCCGGCGCGCAGGTCGTCGCGGTGGGCGAGGTCGACCCTGCGGTCGGACGGCACGTCGATCATCCCGTGGTCGGCGACGACGAGCAGCCGCCGGTCGTGCGGCAGGGCCTCGCGGAGCTGCTCGGCCTCGTGGTCGATCATCGACAGCTGCTGGAGCCACTCGGTCGAGGCCACGCCCCACCGGTGGCCGGTCCAGTCCAGGTCGCCGTCGTAGACGTAGGTCAGCGACGGCCGGTCCTTGGACGCCCCGAGCACGGCGGCGATCCGCTCGCCGACCCGGTCCACGCCGACGTAGTCGGCGCCGCGGTGGGCGGCCACGGTGAGCCCGCTGCCGTCGAACTCGCGCTTGTTGACCACGCTCACCCGCACGCCCGAGGCCTGCAGCCGCGCGAACGCCGTGGGGTGCGGCTGCCACTGCACCGGGTCGACGTCGGCGTCCCAGACCAGCGCGTTGAGCAGCTGGTCGCTGCCGGGCACCCGGGTCGTGAAGCCGACGAGCCCGTGCCCGCCCGGCACCAGTCCCGTGCCGAGCGAGGTGAGGCTGGTCGACGTCGTGGACGGGACGCCGGCGGTCGCGGACTGGCCGCCGGCCAGCAGGGAGGACAGGTAGGGCGCCGAGTGGCTGTAGCGCTGGAGCAGCTCCAGGCCGAGCCCGTCGATGAGGAACACGACGTACGACGAGGCGTCCGGCAGGACCAGGCCGCTCGGCGGTGCTCCGAGCGGGTTGCCGAGCGCCGCGGCGACGGCGGGCACGACGTCGCCGAGCGAGCGGTCGCCGTAGGCGGGCTCGCAGAAGGCGCGGGCTTCCTCGACCGCGCTCATCCCCGGGTCCGCGCCGACAGCGAGGCCGCGAACGAGAGAAGGCCGGCGACGGCCTGCTGGCCGTCGGCGGCGGCCGAGACGCGCAGCGAGAAGTCGTCGGAGGCGAGGGTCCCGGTGTAGCCGTGGTCGGCCTCGCACTGGGGGTCGTTGCAGCCGGCGGGCTCGAGGTCGACGCGGCTGACGCCGCCCCAGCCGATGGTCAGCACGGCCTCGGCCGGCGGCCGCGGGCCTTGCGAGGGCGAGGTCGTCATCCGGGTCACGACGACCGAGGTGACCGAGCTCAGGCTGACCGCCTCGGTCGACGTCGAGGTGTAGGGCTCGGGCAGCAGGTCGTCCCCGGCGTGCTCGTCGGTGTGCGCGAGGATGAGCCGGGTCGGGGTCAGCACGATCACCGACTGGTGGCGCCGGACCTCGTCGCGCTCGAACGTCGGCTCGTGGTGCACGTAGAAGGACACGACCTCCTCGCCGCCGACCGCACCCGCCACGGCGTCGGCGACGACCTCCGGGTAGTAGCCGGTCCGATCGATCGCCTCGCGGAGATCGGGACTGCGGTCGTGGGCACGGACGTCGGGCATGGCCGCATCCTCGCACGCGCCCCCGCGCGGCGCGCCTACTGGGCGCCCGGCCGCTCGAAGGTGTAGCCGAACTCCTCGATGTCCGCGGCGAACAGCTCGGCGATCCGGTCGCGCATCTCGTCGGTGTAGAAGGTGCTGTAGTGCGGGCGCTCGGACTTGTCGACGTTGCGCGGCACCGGCTCGAACGGCGGCAGGCCGATCTTCTCGCAGACGGCGGCGAAGTCGGCGTCGAAGCTCTCCTGGCGGCCGATGAAGTCGGCCCGGCGGTCACCCGCGGTCAGGTAGTCGATCTGCGGCACGCGCATCCGCGGGAACCGGTCGGGGCCGCGGAGGATGAAGTCCTCGAAGCGCGGGAACTCCGCGGCGGCCTCGGCCCAGAACGCGTTCCGCTCGAGGCGGCGCCGGACGTGCTCGGCGTACTGGTCCTCCTTCTTGGCCGCCTCGTCCATCCGCACGATCATCTGGTGCCAGGACACCATCCGGTCCCAGGGGTTCCGGACGAAGCCGAAGATGAAGTAGCCGGAGAGCGCGGGCTCGGCCTTGAGGATGCGGCCCAGGTGGGCATGCCGGCCGAGGCCCTTGATCTCGCGGATGTCCGACAGGTTGTCCTGGAGCGCGCGGTCGATGGTCGAGCCCGCCGTCTTCTGGACGTGGACGAACAGCACCCGCGCGGAGTCGGAGATCAGCACGGGCGGACCTTATCGCGAGCCACCCCGGCCGGTCGCGGCAAGTCCCTAGTCCGGGATCGTGACGGTGACGTCGCTGAGCCGGCGGACGAACGAGTCGGGCCGCGGGTCGCGCACCGGGGTGACCCGGACGGTCGCGGTGAGCACGTTGACCGACTCCGAGCCCGCCAGGACGAGCGAGAGGTCGATCGAGCTGATCTGCGGCAGGTCGTTCTGGAGCTGGGCCACCTTGGTGACCAGCTGCTCGACCGCGGCCACGTCGACGAGCTCGGCGCCGCGGTAGCCGAAGAGGAGCGGTGAGCTCTTGACCTCGCGGACCATCGCCGAGACGTCGTGCTGGTCCAGCGGAGGGATCCGGTAGGACCAGTCCCCCAGCAGCTCGATGACGGGGCCGGAGATGCCGAACGACACGACCGGCCCGAACAGCGGGTCCTCGAAGGAGCGCACCGCGATCGGCACGCCCGGCGGGGCGTTCCGCTGCACGACGAACGCGCCCCGCGACGGGTCGACGAGGACCTCCTGGAGGTTGGCCCACGCCTCCTTCATGTCGCCGGGCCCGGCGATGTTGCGCCACACGTGGGCGAGGTCGGGCCGCTCGCGCACCGAGGCCTCGGTGGCCTTCAGGACGACGTCCCAGCCGAGCTCCTCCGCGGCGCGCTGCGCCTCGGCGCGCGACTCCACCGGCACCGCGGGCCACACGTCGATGCCGTACGTCGCGAGCAGGTCCCGCGTGTCGTCGCGGCCCAGCTCCAGCTCGCCGGCGGCGCCGGTCAGCAGTTTGGCGACCAGCTGCCGGGCGGCGACCGGGTCCACCTCGCCCGGGTCGGCGGGCGGACCCTCGGGGGTGCGCAGCCAGACGGCGTACTCCACCACGCGCGCCAGGGCGCGGACCGCGGCCTCGACCGCGGGGTAGGACGGCACCGAGCCGCGGCCGGCGGTCGAGCCGGCGACATCGGGCACGCGCAGCAGCTCCGGCACGCCCTCGGCGCCGAGGAAGGTCGACACGAGCGGCTTGTCCGACTGCTCGCCCACCGCGGCGAGGACGTTGGCGACGTCCTCACCCGAGATCTCCAGCGGCGGGATGTAGACCGCGACCACCGAGTCGACCTCGGGGTCGTCGATGGCGTCGTCCAGCGCGTCCTCGAAGTCCTCGGCCGTCGCGTCCGCGCCCAGCGCCACGCTGCGGTTGACCACGAGCCCGACCGCGGAGGCTGCGTCGGCGGCGAGCAGGCCCAGCGCGTCGGAGTTGCCGACGATCGCGACCCGGCGGCCGCGCGGCAGCGGCTGGTGCGCGAGCAGCTGGGCCACGTCGAACATGTCGTCGAGCGTGTCGACCTGGATCACGCCGGCCTGCCGGAACATGGCGTCCACGGCGGCCTGGGGGGCGCCGATCCGGCGCACGGCGTGGCCCATCGGCACGCCCTGGGTCGTCCGTCCCGACCGCACGGCGACGATCGGCTTGCGCTGGGACACCCGGCGGGCGATCCGCGAGAACTTCCGCGGGTTGCCGATCGACTCGAGGTACATCATCACGACCTCGGTCGAGTCGTCCTCCTCCCAGTACTGGAGCAGGTCGTTGCCGGAGACGTCGGCACGGTTGCCGGCGCTGACGAACGTGGAGATGCCGAGCCCGCGGTTCCGGACCTTCTCCAGGATCGCCGAGCCGAGCGCTCCGGACTGGCAGAAGAACCCGGCGCGGCCGCGGGTCGGCATCACCGAGGACAGCGACGCGTTGACCTGGACCCGCGGATCGGTGTTGATCACGCCGAGGCAGTTGGGGCCGATCAGGCGCAGGCCGTAGGACCGGGACAGCCCGACCAGGTGCCGCTGCCGCCGGCGTCCCTCCTCGCCCGTCTCCGCGAAGCCGGACGAGATCACGATCAGCCCGTGCACGCCCTTGGCCGCGCAGTCGAGCACGACGTCGGTAACGGCGTCCGCGGGCACGGCCACGATGGCGACGTCGACGTCGTCGGGCACCTCGCCGACGTTCTTGTACGCCGGCATGCCGGACACCGCGGTGGCCGAGGGGTTGACGACGTACGCACGGCCGGTGAAGCCGCCCGTGACGAGGTTGCGCACCAGCGCCTGGCCGATCGTGTCCTGGCGCCGGCTGGCGCCGATGACCGCGACCGAGCGCGGGTGGAAGAACCGGTGGATGGACGCCGACTCGGCGACGTGCTCGCGGTTGTGCATCTGGCCGATCGCGGTGTCGGTCGGGTCGATGGGGAACTCGAGGGTGATCACGCCGTCCGAGTAGCCGCTCGCCACGCGGAAGCCGGCCTCCCGGAACACCTGGATCATCTTGTGGTTGTCGGGCAGCACCTCGGCGGTGAACCGCTCGACACCCCGCTCACGGGCCGCCTGGGCGAGGTGCTCGAGCATCAGCTGCCCGATGCCGCGGCCCTGGTGCTGGTCCTCGACGAGGAACGCGACCTCCGCCTCCCGGGCGGCGACCACGTCGTAGCGCCCGACGGCGATCATCCGGCCCTGCAGGATCATGACCAGGGCTACCCGGTCGCGGTGGTCCACGTGGGTGAAGCGGCGGACGTCGCGCTCGGACAGCTTCGGCATCGGGCTGAAGAACCGGTAGTACTTCGACTCGTCCGACACCCGCGCGTAGAACTCGACGAGCAGCGCCTCGTCGTCGTCGTGGATCGGCCGGATGTGCGCCGTGCGGCCGTCGCGGAGGATGACATCGGCCTCCCAGTGCGTCGGAGGAGCCTCGATCTCCTCGGTGGGGGTGCCGTCGTCCGCCTGCGTCACAAGGTGAATCTAGTCGGCTCTCCCTCGCACCCGGTACTGCAGGTGGAGCACCCGGTCGCCCTGGATCACGACGTGCGGGTCCTCCAGCAGCTGCTGGGCGTCGACCGGGCCGAAGTAGCGCCGCCCCTTCCCGAACACCACCGGTACGACGTCCATGGCCACGACGTCGACGAGACCGGCTGCGACCGCCTGCCCCCCGACGTCGCCGGCGCAGACCGCGACGACCCCGTCACCCGCCCGCCGCTCGGCCTCGGCGACGGCCGCCGCGATGTCGTCGAAGAACGGCACGTCGGCCTCCGGGTGCCAGCCGTCGGGCTTCGGCCGGTGGGAGACGACGACCAGGTGCTCGCCGGCCGGCGGCCGCGCCTCCCAGCCGTTGGTGTGGTCGAACAGGCGCCGGCCCATGACGGTCGCGCCGATCGAGTCCCACAGCGGCCGCGTGTAGTCGTAGGACGCCCGCGACAGCCTCATCCCCATGTGCTCCAGCGGCTGGTCGCCGTTGAAGTACCAGTCGAACAGCGGACCCACGTCGTCCTGCTCGTCCGCGATGAACCCGTCCACCGAGACCACCGCGTGCGTCATCACCGTCGCCATGTCCTCAACAGACCGGACCACCTCCGCGGATTCATCGGGCCCACCCGGAACAATGAGCCCCATGGCACGGCGCACGAAGCAGGACCCCCTTCCCGACGACTTCGAGGAGCACATCCTCGACACCGACATCCGCGACGAGATGCAGTCGTCGTTCCTGGAGTACGCCTACTCGGTCATCTACTCGCGGGCGCTCCCCGACGCCCGCGACGGCCTCAAGCCCGTGCAGCGCCGGATCCTCTACACGATGGCCGACATGGGGCTGCGGCCCGACCGCGGCCACTCCAAGTGCGCGCGCATCGTCGGTGAGGTGATGGGTCGCCTCCACCCGCACGGCGACGGCGCGATCTACGACGCCCTGGTCCGCCAGGCACAGCCCTGGGCGATGCGGCTGGCGATGGTCGACGGCCACGGCAACTTCGGCTCCCCCGGCGGCGAGGACCCGCCGGCCGCCATGCGGTACACCGAGGCGCGGATGGCCCCGCCCGCCGTCGCGATGACCGAGTCGATCGACGAGGACACCGTCGACTTCCGGCCCAACTACGACAGCCGCGAGTACGAGCCGTCGGTGCTGCCGGCCGCCATCCCCAACCTGCTGGTCAACGGCACGACCGGCATCGCTGTCGGCATGGCGACCAACATGGCCCCGCACAACCTGGTCGAGGTGGTCCAGGCGCTGCGCCACCTGATCCAGCACCCCGGCACCGACGTCGACGGCCTGATGCGCTTCATCCCGGGCCCCGACCTGCCGACCGGCGGCAAGATCGTGGGCCTCGAGGGGATCCGCGACGCCTACGAGACCGGCCGGGGCACCTTCCGGATGCGGGCGACCGCCCGGATCGAGACGATCGGCCGCCGCAAGGGCATCGTGATCACCGAGCTCCCCTACGGCATCGGCACCGAGAAGGTGATGGAGCGGATCAAGACCCTGGTCCAGGGCAAGAAGGTCCAGGGCATCGCGGACATGAAGGACCTCACCGACCGCGAGAACGGCCTGCGGCTGGTGATCGAGGTCAAGAACGGGTTCGTCCCCGAGGCGCTCCTCGAGCAGCTCTACAAGCTGACCCCGATGGAGGACACGTTCGGCATCAACAACGTCGCCCTCGTCGACGGCCAGCCGCGCACGCTCGGGCTCAAGCAGATGCTCGAGGTGTTCCTCGAGCACCGCTTCGACGTCGTGCGCCGCCGCTCGCAGTTCCGCCGCAACAAGAAGGCCGAGCGCCTCCACCTCGTCGACGGCCTGCTGATCGCGCTGCTCGACATCGACGAGGTCATCCAGGTCATCCGCACCAGCGACGACTCGGCCGCCGCGAAGGAGCGGCTGATGAGCGTCTTCGACCTCTCCCAGGCCCAGGCCGACTACATCCTCGAGATGCAGCTGCGCCGGCTGACCCGGTTCTCCCGGATCGAGCTGGAGAAGGAGCAGGAGACGCTGCGGCGCGAGATCGAGGAGCTCGAGGCGATCCTCGCCGACGACGCGCTGCTGCGGAAGGTGGTCTCCTCCGAGCTCGCCGAGGTCGCGAAGACCTTCGGCACCCCGCGCCGCACGGTCCTGCTCGAGTCGGCCGGCACCGGCGCGGTGGCCGCCGCCGCGGCACCGCTGGAGGTGCCCGACGACCCGTGCTTCGCCCTGCTCTCCTCCTCGGGGCTGCTCGCCCGCACGTCGACCGCCGACGAGATCGGCGAGGGCGGTGGCCGGGCCAACCACGACGTCGTCGTGTCGGCTGTGCGGACCACGGCGCGCGGCGAGATCGGCGTGGTCACCTCGGCCGGCCGGCTGCTGCGGCTCGGCGTGCTCGAGCTCCCCGCGATCCCGCCCTCGGCCAACGAGCCCAACCTGCAGGGCGGCCTCCCCCTCGCCGAGATGCTCTCGCTCGCCCCCGGCGAGCGGGCGCTGGCGCTGTGCACGCTGACCACCGAGGGCCCCGGGCTCGCGCTCGGCACCCGGCAGGGCGTGGTCAAGCGCGTCAACCCCGAGGTCCTCGGCAAGGACGAGTGGGACGTCGTCGCGCTCAAGGACGGGGACGAGGTCGTCGGCGCGGTCGAGCTGCGCACCGGCTCCGAGGAGCTGTGCTTCATCACCTCCGACGCCCAGCTGCTCCGGTTCGGTGCCGACGGCGTCCGTCCCCAGGGCCGTGCCGGCGGCGGCATCGCCGGCGTCCGGGTGGCCGACGGCCAGCGGGCGGTGTGGTTCGGTGCGCTCGACCCGGCCGTCCCGGCCGTGGTCGTGACCGCGTCGGGCTCGTCGACCGCCCTGCCCGGCACCGAGCCGGGCAGCGTCAAGGTCACCGACTTCGCGGAGTACCCGCCGAAGGGCCGCGCGACCGGGGGCGTCCGCTGCCACCGGTTCCTCAAGGGCGAGGACACCCTCGTGTTCGCCTGGGCCGGTCCCGCGCCGGCGCGCGGCGCGGCGGCCAGCGGCGCGCCGGTGGACCTGCCCGCCGCCGAGGGCCGGCGCGACGGCTCGGGCATCCCCGGCTCGCAGCCGCTCGCCGCGGCCGCCGGACCGCTGTCGCTGGTCCTCACCGCGGGTGTGTCAGGGTGACGCCATGCTGCTTCTGATGGGCCGGGCGGGTCACGCCGCGGCCGCTGTCGCCGTCGCTGCCCTGGCCCTCAGCGGCTGCTCCGGCGGCGACGAGCCGTCCACCCAGGGCAAGTCGCCCGACGAGGTCATGCAGGGCGCGAAGAAGCTCCTCGACGAGACCAGCGGCGTCGACCTGTCCCTCTCGACCGACGACGAGCCGTCCGACGGCGACTACCTGGCCTCGGCCGAGGGCACGATCACCGACCAACCGGCGTTCGAGGGCGAGGTCGCGGGCCGCGTCTTCGGCATCCCGGCGAGCGGCATCGACGTGATCGCGGTCGACGGCGACGTCTGGGTCGACGTACCGATCCAGGGCTGGGGCGCCTACGACCCGTCGAAGTTCTGCGCCCCCGACCCGGCCACGCTGCTCGACCCCGACTCCGGGGTGTCCTCGGTGCTGACCGCGGCCACGGGCCTCGAGGCCGGCGACGCGGAGCGTGGCGGGGCCGACAACGACGAGATCCTCACGCCCTACACCGGCAGCGTGCCGGGCGACGCGATCCGGAAGATCCTCCCCTGCTCGCAGGGCGACTCCTTCGACGCGACGTTCCGCGTGGACGGCGACGGCTACCTGCGGTCGGCCGACATCACCGGCGAGTTCTTCTCGGGCGTCGACGACATCACCTACACGATCGACGTGGAGGACTACGACGTCGAGAAGGACATCACCGCCCCGCAGTGATGCGGGCGGCTGACCTCCGATGACCCAGCGGGTCCTGCTCGGCCTTGCCGCCGTCGCGGTGGCGTTCGCCGCGATCGACACCTACGTGGTGGTCCTGGCCCTGCCCGACATGATGGCGGCGGCCGGGGTCCCGGTCGACCAGCTGCAGCGCGCGGCGCCGATCGTCTCCGGCTTCCTCCTGGGGTACGTCGCCGTGCTGCCGCTGATCGGCCGGATCGCCGACCTGCGCGGCCAGGTCCCCGTCCTCGTCATGTCGCTCACGGTCTTCTCGGTCGGGTCGCTGCTCACCTCGATCTCCTACGACCTCGGCACGATGGTCGCCGGCAGGTTCCTCCAGGGCGTCGGCGGCGGCGGGCTGGTGCCGGCCACGATGGCGCTGGTCGCCGCGACCTACCCGGTCGAGCGGCGGGGCCTCCCGCTCGGCCTGGTGTCGGCGGTGCAGGAGTTCGGCAGCGTCCTCGGCCCCCTCTTCGGCGCCCTCGTCCTCTCCTTCACCTCCTGGCGCGGCATCTTCGCCATCAACCTCGCCGTCGGCGCCCTCCTCGCCGTCCTCGTCCGCGCCCAGGCCGGTGGTCGAGGAGGTCGCCCTGGCGACCGTCACGAGACCGCCGGCACGCCACGCCGCACCGCGCTCGCCCACCTCCCCCTCGTCGTGGGCGCGCTGGCGCTCGTGGCCACCGTGGCCGCCGCGACGATCCAGTTCCTCCAGCCGGCCCCGCTCAAGCGCGACCTGACCTGGGGCGAGCTGTTCGTCCCCTACTCCCCCGGCGCCGGCCGGTGGGAGACGCCGATCGGCGTGATCACGATCGTGGCCGCGGCCGTGCTGCTCGTCTCCCTCCTGGTGCCGGGCCGCACGCTCGTCGACCTCCGCGGCTGGTTGCGCAGCATGGTCGAGGCGGACCTCACCGGCGCGCTCCTGTTCGCGCTCGTCCTCGCGGGGGTCGTGCTGGCCTTCGCCACGGCCGACCCCGAGGTGGCCGTCTTCAACCCGCAGGGTCCGTGGTTCCTGCTCGGCTCGGCCGTGGCCCTGGTGCTCCTGGTCGTGCACCTGCGGCGGGCGCAGGCGCCGATCGTCCCCCGGGGCGCCCTGCGCGCGGTGCCCGCCTGGGGCTCGCTGGTCGTCAGCTTCCTCGTCGGCTGGGCGCTGATCGCCGCCCTGGTCGACATCCCGCTGCTGGCCCGCACGACCACCGAGGACACCCAGCTCGGCGCCGCGCTCGTCCTGCTGCGGTTCCTGGCCGCGCTCCCGGTCGGCGCCGTGGTCGGCGGTTGGTTGCTGCACCGGGCCCCGGCGGGCGTGGTCGCCGCCGTCGGGATGGTCTGCGCGGCCGTCGGCTTCGCGTGGATGGCCCAATGGGGCGAGACCAGCCTGGACCTGTTCGTCTCCAACGTGCCGCTCGTCCTCGGTGGCTTCGGCTTCGGCCTGGCCCTCGCCCCGGTCAACGCGGCGATGCTGGCCTCCACGACGGACGACGCGCACGGGCTGGCCTCGGCGCTCGTCGTGGTCGCCCGGATGGTCGGCATGCTGGTCGGCATCTCGGTGCTCACCACCTGGGGACTGCGCCGCCTCTACGCCGAGGCCGACGCCCACCCCCACCTCGACGCGAAGGACCTCGCGATCATCCAGGAGCAGGCGGTGTTCTCCGGCGCGGCGGTGGCCGCCGCGCTCGCGGCGGTGCTCGCCCTCGTCCTCTTCGCGCGCGCCCGCACCCGGGCCGTCGACCTCGCGGAGGCCCTGCGAGCAGCCGGGTGAGCGCACGCTAACCTCCCTCGCATGGCTGACTTCGACGACCTTCTCGAGGCGAACCGCGAGTTCGCCACCGACTTCGCCCTGGGCGGCTTCGACGGCGTGGCGCACGCGGGGATCGCGATCGTGACCTGCATGGACTCCCGCATCGACCCGCTCGGCATGATCGGCATCAAGCCCGGTGACGCCAAGATCCTCCGCAACCCCGGCGGACGCGTCGACGACCTCACGCTCGACGCCCTGGTCATCTCCGTGCACATGCTCAACGTCAGCCGGATCATGGTGATCCCGCACACCCGGTGCGCCGTCGCCAGCAACAGCGAGTCCGTCCTGCGCGAGCGCCTCGACAACGCCACCGGCCTCGACACCTCCTGGCTCACGCTCCCGGTGACCGACGGCCAGGACGCCGCCCTCGCCGGCGACGTCCAGCGCGTGAAGGCCCACCCGCTCATCCCCGACACGGTCAAGGTCGGCGGGTTCGTCTACGACGTCGACACCGGGCTGCTCACCCAGAAGGTCTGAGCGGGGCTCAGGCGTCGAGGGCCTCCATGTCCACCTCGTAGGCACCCTGGACGATGAAGTCCTTGCGCGGGGCGACGTCGGAGCCCATCAGCAGCTCGAACACCTCGGCGGCACCCGCGGCGTCGTCGACCGTCAGCCGGCGGAGCGTACGGCGACGCGGGTCCATCGTGGTCTCGGCCAGCTGGTCGGCGTCCATCTCGCCGAGGCCCTTGTAGCGCTGCACCGGGTCCTTCCAACGGATGTTCTTCTTCTTCAGCTCGGCGAGCTTCCGCTGCAGCTCGTCGTCGGAGTAGGTGTAGACGTACTTCTCCTGCCCCTTTCGCGGGTTGGAGATCTCGATCCGGTGCAGCGGCGGCACGGCCGAGAAGACCCGGCCGGCCTGCACCAGGTCGGGCATGTACTTGAAGAACAGCGTCGCGAGGAGGGTGCGGATGTGGGCGCCGTCGGAGTCGGCGTCGGCCATGAAGATGATCCGGCCGTAGCGGGCCGCGTCGAGGTCGAAGGTGCGGCCGGAGCCGGCACCCACGACCTGGATGATCGAGGCGCACTCGGCGTTCTTGAGCACGTCGCCGACCGACGCCTTCTGCACGTTGAGGATCTTGCCGCGGATCGGCAGCAGCGCCTGGAACTCCGCGTTGCGCGCGAGCTTGGCCGTGCCGAGGGCGGAGTCGCCCTCGACGATGAACAGCTCGGTGCGCTCGTTGTCCGAGGCCCGGCAGTCGGCGAGCTTGGCCGGGAGCGTGGAGGACTCCAGCGCGTTCTTCCGCCGCTGGGTCTCCTTGTGCTGGCGGGCGGCGATCCGCGTCTTCGACGCGCCGACCACCTTCTCCATCAGGAGCTTGGCCTGGGCCTTCTCGGCGCGCTTGGAGGAGGTCAGGAAGTCCTTGAGCTGGGCCGAGACGACCTTGCGGACCGCACCGCGGACCGCCGGCGTGCCGAGGACCTCCTTGGTCTGGCCCTCGAACTGCGGCTCGGCGAGCCGCACGGTGACCACGGCCGTCATGCCCTCGAGGATGTCGTCCTTGATGACGTCGTCGTCGTTGACCTTGAGCGCCTTGGCCGCCCGCATGGCGTCGTTGAAGGTCTTGGTCAGCGCCGCCTCGAACCCGGCGACGTGGGTGCCGCCCTTCGGGGTCGCGATCACGTTGACGAAGGAGCGGACCTCGGTGTCGTAGCCGGTGTCCCACCGGGCCGCGATGTCGACGGTCAGCTCGCGCTCGATCTCCTGGGGCACCATGTGACCCTGCTCGTCGAGCAGCGGCACGGTCTCGGTGAAGGTGTCGGTGCCGGTGATCCGGAGCACGTCGGTGACCGGCTCGCCGTGGCTCAGCGCATCGGCGAACTCCGAGATGCCGCCGTCGTGGCGGATCTTCTCCTCGAAGAGCTCCGGGCCGCGCAGGTCGCGGACGACCAGCTCCAGGCCCGGGACGATGTACGCCGTCTGCCGGGCACGCCCGATCAGGCCCTCGAGCTCGAACCGGGCGTCCTTGGTGAAGATCTGGCGGTCCGGCCAGAACCGGATCCGGGTGCCGGAACGGCCCTTGGCGACCCGCTTGCCCTTGCGGGTGAGCCCCGACTTCTCGGCGAACCCGGCCTTGGGGCCCTCCCCGTCGAACACGCCGGGCACGCCCCGGCGGAAGGAGAGGCCCTGCTCGGCCGGCGAGCGCTCGACGTCGATGTCCATCCGGCTCGAGAGCGCGTTGACCACCGAGAGACCGACCCCGTGCAGGCCGCCGGTCGCGTTGTAGGACCCGCCGCCGAACTTGCCGCCCGCGTGCAGCTTGGTGGCCACGACCTCGACGCCCGGCAGGCCGGTCTTCGGCTCCTTGTCGGTCGGGATGCCGCGACCGTCGTCGTAGACCTCGACCGAGTCGTCGGGGTGCAGCGTCACCTCGACGCGCTTCGCGAACCCGCCGAGAGCCTCGTCCACGCCGTTGTCGATGATCTCCCACAAGCAGTGCATGAGGCCGCGGGTGTCCGTGGACCCGATGTACATGCCCGGCCGCTTGCGGACCGCCTCGAGGCCCTCGAGGACCAGGAGATGGGCGGCGTTGTAGGTGTTGTCGGCGATGACGAGCTCCTTCCAGGAATGCTCAAATCTAACGCCGACACGCCGATGACCAGTGCAGGCACACGGTGCGGTGGACCACGACGATGTGGTCCACGGCACCGGGGCCGGAGGCAAACTGGACAAGGATCCCGGTCGGGTTGGTCACAAGCATGTTTCGGGCAGTGGAAAAGCCCCGAGACGGCCGCCGCGGCGTGATTTGATGGAGACGTGCCGCGGACCACACGCGACCGGGAATCTTGGGACCAGTCGCTACGTTGATCCAGGCACCGATCCCTGATCGGGTCAGGAGACGAAAGAGAGGTCGACGTGACCACTGCTGTAGCCCCCAGCGCACCGCTGACCGCTGAGGACCGTTGTGACCGCTGCGGCGCGCAGGCCTACCTGCGTGTCGAGTTGGCCTCCGGCGGCGAGCTGCTGTTCTGCGCCCACCACGCCCGTGAGCACGGCGACAAGCTCAAGGAGATCGCCGCCGCCGTGCACGACGAGACCCACAAGCTGAGCGGCACGCCGGCGAGCACCTCCGACGACGAGCACTGAGCCCTCCCCCCGCACTTCGACGAAGGCCCCGGACCACGGTCCGGGGCCTTCGTCGTCCCCGGCCGCTAGGACCCCGCCCCTAATCTGTCGGCATCGACCCCGATCGCGGCGGGTGCCGCTGGAAGGTGCGGCATGAACGAGCGGCCGGAGCAGGAGCGGCAGACCGGGCAGAGCACGACCAGGCTCGTCCTCATGCGGGTGATCGCCCTGCTGAGCCTCTCGGCCGGCACGGCGTACGTCGGGTGGCGCTGGCTCTTCTCGGTCAACTGGACCTACTGGTGGATCGCGCTGCCGCTGGTCGTCGCCGAGACCTACGCGCTGGTCGACGGCTACCTGTTCGCGGTCACGATCTGGCGGATGAAGCGCCGCGGTGCCGCCCCGCCCCCGCCCCCGGGCGCGACGGTCGACGTGCTGATCACGACCTACAACGAGTCCGTCGACATGGTCATGGCCACGGCCCGGGCGGCGAAGGCGATCGCCCACCCGCACGAGACCTGGGTGCTCGACGACGGCGACCGTCCGGACATGCGGGCGGCGGCCGAGGCGCTCGGCGTGGGCTACATCACCCGCAGCGCCGACTGGCGGGACCGGCCCCGGCACGCCAAGGCCGGCAACCTGAACAACGCCCTGTTCCAGACCACCGGCGAGTTCCTGCTGATCCTGGACGCCGACCAGATCCCGGAGCCGGAGATCCTCGACCACACCCTCGGCTGGTTCACCGACCCGGAGGTGGCCCTGGTCCAGACGCCCCAGTGGTTCAGCAACGTCACCGAGTCCGACCCCCTCGGCAGCCAGGCGCCGCTGTTCTACGGACCCGTCCAGCAGGGCAAGGACGGCTGGAACGCGGCGTTCTTCTGCGGCTCCAACGCGATCATCCGCCGCGAGGCGCTGATGCAGCTGGGGATCACGGGCTACGTCCGGGAGGTCGAGGAGGCCGTGCGCGACTCCTTGCGCGCCTCGGGCCGGATCCTCGACCGCGCCGCCCGCTCGGTGCGCAAGACCCGCCCGGAGACCGCGGCCGCGCTCGCGGCCGCCCGGGCCGGCGTACGGACCGCCCGCCGGGAGCTCGATGCGGGCGAGCCGGTCGCCGACGTGACCTACCGGTTCCAGCAGCAGCTGGCGGCCGCGAGCCGGGCCGCGGTCGACGAGGACCTCGCGGGGATCAAGGCCGACCTCGCGGCGATCGCCGAGCTGCCGATCGAGGCCGACGAGGAGCTGGGGCTGGAGGTGGTGGACGAGGAGGCGCTGGACCGGCTCGCCGACCGCGACTGGACCCCGCTCGGCGCCATCCGTTCGGTGTCCGAGCTGATGCGCGGGGTCGACGTCGGGCTCGAGGGCGAGGCGCAGCCGGTCATGCCGATGGCGACCATCTCGGTGACCGAGGACATGGCGACCTGCATGCGGCTGCACACCCAGGGCTGGCGGACGGTCTACCACCACGAGGTGCTCGCCCACGGGCTCGCCCCGGAGGACCTCGGCACGATGCTCCAGCAGCGGCTGCGCTGGGCGCAGGGGACGCTCCAGGTGCTCCTCAAGGAGAACCCGCTCACCGTGCCGGGCCTGAAGTTCGGCCAGCGGCTCATGTACTTCGCGACGATGTGGAGCTACCTCTCCGGCTTCGCCGCGCTCGCCTTCCTGCTCGCCCCGGTCTTCTACCTGACCATGGGCGTGCTGCCGGTCCACGCGTACGGGCTGACCTTCCTGATGTTCTTCACCCCCTACTTCCTGCTCAACCAGGCGCTCTTCTTCGTCGTCGGGTACGGCGTGAAGACCTGGCGCGGGCACCAGTACTCGCTGGCCCTGTTCCCGATCTGGATACGAGCGACGGTCACCGCGGTGGCCAACGTCTGGTTCGGCCGGAAGCTGGGCTTCGTGGTCACCCCGAAGGAGCGCACGGAGGGTGGAACGCGGTTCCCCGCCAGGCTGATCTGGCCCCAGCTCACGATCATGGTGCTGCTCGTCGCCGCGGTCGTCGTCGGTGTCGTGCAGCTGGTCCGCGGCGAGGACGTCACGTTCATCGGCGTCGCGGTCAACACGGTCTGGGTTGCCTACGACCTCGTGGTGCTGAGTGTCATCATCCAGGCAGCGCTCTACCGCGCACCCGAGCCCGAGGACGAGGTGGTGACCGCATGACCGGTGAGCCGACGCACTACGAGCTCGGCGGCTTCGCCATCCCCGAGGGGCTGGAGGACCTGCACGACCTGCTCAACCGGGTCAGCGCCGAGCACTCCGCGATCGACCCGATGGCGTTCATGCTGTTCGAGACGGCCGTGACCGAGATCGCCAACAACGTCATCGAGCACGGGCGCCCCGAGGGAAAGGTCCGCTGGCAGTTCGCGATCGACGTGACCGAGCGGCGGCTGGAGGCGACGCTGTCCGACAGCGGTGAGGTCTTCACCGGCTCGCTCGACGCCGACATGCCCGACGTCCTCGCCGAGGGCGGCCGCGGGCTCGCGCTCGCCCGGTCGATGCTCGACGAGCTCACCTACGAGCGGATCGAGGGGGTGAACGTGTGGCACCTGGCCCGCGCAGCGCAGTGAGAGGCGCCACCCGTCCCCGCCCGGCCGTCATGAGGCGGGCGAATCAGGGAACTGGAAAGATCGGCAGCGGGCACGTCGCCCCTGCCACCGTGACGACCGAGAGAAGGGCCGCCTGATGCAGATCGACCGTTCCGAGGTGGGCGGAGCGACCGTGCTGGCCGCCAACGGGCGGCTCAACATGGTCTCGGCGCCCGCCCTGAAGGCGCGCGTCGACGACGAGGTCGGTGCCGGCAACGCCCGGCTGGTGGTCGACCTGGCCGGCGTCGACTTCATCGACTCCTCCGGGCTCGGCGCGATCATCGGCGGCCTCAAGGCCGCGCGCCAGGCGGGCGGAGACCTGCGCATCGCCGCGGCCGGCGAGCAGGTGCGCGCCGTACTGGGGCTGACGAACCTCGACCGGATCCTGCGGCCCTACGACAGCGTCGAGGAGGCCACCGCGACATGGTGATCGGCGAGGTCCCCGGGTCGTGAGCACCGACGAGACCGAGCGCACCGCCGTCCTCGACGAGCTGCAGCTGCTGGACAGCCCGCGGGAGGAGCGCTTCGACCGCGTCGTGCGGCTGGCCCAGCACATCTTCGGCGTGCCCTTCGCCGGGGTGAACCTGATCAGCGACGACCGTCACTACACCAAGGCCGCGGCCGGTGGCGGCCACGGCTTCCCGGAGCCCAGCAGCAGCCTCCCGCTGTCCGACTCCCTGTGCGCGATCACGGTCCAGGACGACCGGACCCTCGAGATCCCCGACCTGCGCGGCGACGAGGCGTGGGCCGACCACCCCGTGGCGCAGGGCGGCACCGTCGGCTACTACGCCGGCGCGCCGCTGCGGGCGCCGGGCGGCCAGCGGATCGGCTCCCTGTGCCTGATGGACGTGGTCCCGCGCCGCGAGCTCTCGGTCGGCGAGCACGCCATGCTGCGCGACCTCGCCGGCTGGCTGGAGCGCGAGCTCGCTGCCAGCGCGGACCTCCAGCAGGGCGCCGAGCTGCAGCGACGCCTCCTCCCCCGCGGCATGCCCGACCTGCCCGGGTGGGACGTCGCGGGCCGCTGCGTCCAGGCCGGTGCCGTCGGCGGCGACTTCTACGACTGGCAGCTCCTCCCCCGGCTCGGGCAGGTGCAGGTCCTCCTCGCCGACGTCATGGGCAAGGGCATCCAGGCCGCCCTGGTCGCCTCGGGCGTGCGCGCGATCATCCGCGGCACGTCGCCGCACAACACCCTCACCGCCAGCATGCGCCGGGTCGCCGACGACATGGAGGCGGACCTCGGCGAGATCTCCAGCTTCGTGACGATGTTCGTGGCACGGTTCGACCCCTCCGACGGCGCCGCCGAGTACGTCGACGCCGGCCACGGCCTGGCCTTCGTCGTGGGCCCCGACCGCTCCGTTCGCCTCTCGTCCGACGGGCTGCCGGTCGGCGCGCTCCCCGGTGAGCGGTGGGACCCGCGCGACGAGCGGATCGGGCCCGGCGAGGCCCTGGTGATCGTCAGCGACGGGATGCTCGACGTGCACGGGGACGCCGACGGTGTGCTGACGGCCGCCCGTGCCGCGCTGGAGAAGACCAGCAACGCCGACGAGCTCGTCGAGCTCCTGCTGGCCGGGGCCGTCGGCCACCTCACGACCGACGACGTGACGGTCGTGGTCGCACGGCGCTCGGCCGGCTAGCGAACGTCGGCCGCTGCCTCACCTAGGCTCGCAGCACCATGGGAGTCCTCCTCGCCCTCGCCGCCGCGGCGGCGTACGGCCTGTCCGACTTCGTCGGCGGCGTCGCGGCCCGGCGATCGTCGGCCTGGCCGGTCGCCCTGCTCTCCCAGGTCGGCGGGCTCGCGGGTGCGACCGTGCTGGCGCTGGCCCTGGCCGGCGACCCGACGGGCGCCGACCTCGGCTGGGGAGCGCTGGCCGGCACCGGGGCCGGCATGGGCACCGTGTTCCTCTACCGTGGGTTCGCCGGTGGCCGGATGGGGGTGGTCGCGCCGGTCTCCGCGGTCGGCGCCGCCATCGTGCCGGTCGTCGTGGGAGTGACCGTCGGCGAGCGGCCCGCTCCGCTCGTCTGGCTGGGCATCGTCCTGGCGCTCCCCGCCATCTGGCTCGTGGCCCGGGTCCCGGACGCGGGCCTGTCGACCGACGAGAGCGACGCCGCCGCCCTCCGGGACGGCGTGCTGGCCGGCGTCGGGTTCGGGCTCCTCTTCGTGGCGATGGGCCAGGTGCCCGAGGGGTCGGGCTACTGGCCGCTGGCGGTCGCGCAGGTCACCGCGCTGGGCGCCATCGTGCTCGGCGCCCTCGTCACCCGCGAGGCCTGGCTCCCCCGGCTCCGCGCCGAGCTGTGGGGCGTCGTCGCCGGGCTGCTCGCCTCGGCCGCCGTGCTGGCGTTCCTGCTCGCCTCGCAGCGGGGGCTGCTCGCGGTCGCGGCCGTGCTCACCTCGCTCTACCCGGCGTTCACGGTGCTGCTCGCGACGGCGGCCCTGCGCGAGCACGTCTACCGCACCCAGGCGATCGGCCTGGTGCTCTCCGGGTTCGCCGTCGCGCTGGTCGCCTCGGGCTGACCGCCCGCGCGGCGGCTAGCGTGGCCCCGTGAGCACCTCGACGACACCCACAGCCGCGCAGATCGCCGAGGCGGTCCGCTCCGGGACGCTGACGGCGCGCCGCGCCACCGAGGAGGCGCTGGAGCGGGTCGAGCGCTCGCAGGCCGTCACCAACGCGTGGCAGGTGATCCGGCGCGAGGCCGCACTGCTCGAGGCCGACGCGGTCGACAGCCGTTCCGACCGCTTCGCGCTGCCGCTGGCCGGCGTCCCCGTGGCCATCAAGGACAACGTCCCGGTCGCGGGAGAGCCGATGCGCGACGGGTCGGCGGGCTCCGACCCCACGCCCCAGGAGCGCAACCACGCGGTGGTCCAGCGCCTGCGGGCCGCCGGGGCGGTCGTGGTGGGCCTGACCCGGGTCCCCGAGCTGTGCGTCTGGGGCGCGACCGACTCGGTCTTCGGCATCACGCGCAACCCCTGGGACCCGAGCCGCACCCCCGGCGGCTCCTCGGGCGGCTCGGCGGCGGCCGTCGCTGCCGGCGCGGTGCCGATCGCCCACGGCAACGACGGGATGGGCTCCATCCGGATCCCGGCGGCCTGCTGCGGACTGGTCGGCCTCAAGCCCGGCCTCGGCGTCGTCCCGTCCGACCTGGGCGCGACCTCGTGGGGAGGCATGGCGGAGAACGGGCCGCTGGCGACCACGGTCGCCGACGCCGCGTTGATGCTGTCGGTGCTCGCGGGCGAGCCGTCGTACGCCGAGCCGAGCCCGCCGGGCGCGCTCCGGCTGGCGCTCTCGACGAAGGCGCCGGGAGCCGGCATCCCGGTCGCGAGGGAGTGGGCGGCGGCAGCGCGCCGGACGGCCGAGGCGCTGCGCCGCGCGGGTCACCACCTGACGGAGCGCACGCCCGCCTACCCCGCCAGCCTGATGACGACCACGGCGCTCGCTCTGTGGACGACCGGCACCGCGGCGGACGCCGACCAGCTCGCGGACCCGAGCAAGCTCGAGCGGCGCAACGCCCGGCACGCCGGCATCGGCCGCTGGCTCGCGCGGCGCGGCCTCCCGAAGCCCGGTCCGCGGCAACGGTGGCGCGACCGTGCGACCGCGTTCTTCCAGGACACCGACGTCCTCATCACGCCCGCGCTCGCGCAGCCGCCGATCGAGGCACGGGCGTGGTCGGAGACCGGGTGGCTCAGGACGGTCCAGGCCAACGCCCGCTACGCGCCGTTCGCCGCGCCCTGGAACATCGCCGGCTGGCCGGCGATGACGGTGCCCGCCGGTCTCGACCGGGAGGGTCGTCCCGTCGCCGTCCAGCTCGTCGGCCGCCCCGGCTCGGAGGCGACCCTCCTCGGGCTGGCCGCCCAGGTCGAGGAGCTCCACCCCTGGCCGCGGGTCGCGCCGGCCCGCGGGTGATCGGCTGCCTCCTCCCGCGCGGTAGGACCGCTCCCCGTCGCCTCCGAACCTTCCGTCCCCGACGGAGCGTGTAGAGATCAGGAGGACCATGGCGGCATCGGTCCCGATCGCGGAGGAGGCGACATGCACGACGCAGGCGACGTCACCGCCTTCACCGAGTTCTGCGGTGCGCGAGCGGACGCCCTCTTCCGGACCGCCTACCTCATGGTCGGGGACCACCAGCTCGCCCAGGACCTGCTCCAGGAAGCCCTGGTCAAGACCCTGCTGGCGTGGCCTCGCCTGAGCGACCGCGGGAACCTCGAGGCGTACACCCGGCGCGTCATCGTCACCACCTCGATCTCGTGGCGGCGGCGACGTTCCTTCCACGAACGGCCCCAGGAGCCGTTGCCCGAGCTGTCGGGCCCGGACGCGGCCGAGGCCGTGGTGACCCACGGCGCCCTCGTCGCCGCCTTGCGCACGGTGCCGCCCCGCCAGCGCGCGGCGATCGTGCTGCGCTACTACCAGGACCTGACCGAGCAGCAGACCGCCGACGCGATGGGCTGCTCGGTGGGGGCCGTGAAGAGCCAGGTGTCGGCGGGTCTGCGACGGCTCCGCGAGACCCTCGGGCCCGCCTTCGACCACTCCGTCACCGCCGACCAGGAGGTGCGGTCATGACCCGGAGCCTGAACGACCTTCTCCGCGACGGTGCCGACGCCGTCGCCGCGCCGCGCCTGGACGTGCACGAGCTCGTCGCCGAGGCGGACCGGCGCCACCGTCGACGCCGGGTCGTCGCCGTCGCCGCCGTCGCGGTGAGCGTGGTCGTCGCGGGATCGGTCCTCCTCGCACTGACCAGCTCCCGCACCGACGAGGTCTCACCCGCCGGCTCGCCGTCGCCGTCCACCGCAGTCGACGTGCACACCTCGGCGCGGCCGTTGGTCTACGCCGAGGGCCGGACGGTGCACGTCGGCGCGAGGACCGTCGAGACCGACGAGCCCGTCGCGTTCATCGCCCCGACCGACGACGGCGCGGTCTACGAGGCGATGCTGGACGGCACGCTGTGGTTCACCGACGGCACGACCACCCAGGTGATCGGCACGTCGGGATACACCGCGGCGCCGACCGCGCACCCCGGGGTGGTGTCGACGGGGAGCTCCGGGTCCCTGGTCGTGTGGGCCGACGTCGTCCGCCCGGACCGCTACCCGGTCGAGCTCGTGGTCTACGACACCTCGCGCGGCAAGAAGGTGGCCCGCATCCCGGTTCCCGAGCGTGGTCGGACGGCGTCCGTCGAGTACGTCGGCGAGGACGAGGTCTGGTACTCCTCCGACGGAGGAGCCGACCGCAGGGTGCACCGCTTCGACGTGCGCTCCGGCGAGATCACCTCCCACCCGCGTTCGGACCTGCAGGCGGTGCTGCGGCACGACCCTCGAGCAATCGCGAGCGTCTCGCACGGCCAGGTCGGTGCCGACGCCGCAGTGACCCTCGCGGACGGGTCGGAGCTCCGGCTGCGGCTGCCGAACGGTTACGTCGGGCCCTGGCCGGCGGACGAGGAGCCGGCACTCGCGGTCTCGCAGTGGCTCGACGACGACCGGGTCGTGCTGTGGGCCGACGACGGCGGCGGCGACCTTCCCGCCAAGGAGGGCGACCTCCTGGTGTGCCGGCTCCCCGACGGCGTCTGCCGGGTGGTGGTCGCTCGCACGTCACACCCGTACGTCGCTCCCTACCCGGGCTGACCGTCCGGATGAGCCGGCGCACCTGGCACCGTGCAGCGCGGATCACCGCCTGGTTCGCGCTGGGGACATCCTTCTTCACGGCTTGTGACGGCGCTGACGACGACCCGACCGCGGAGTCCGTCGGCTCTGCGAAGGCCTCCGCCACAGCGGCCGGCTACGCGGGCGCGTGGGTCGACGTGACGGCCACCAGCCTCGGACCCTCCGCGGAGTGGACCAACAACGTCGAGGCCGCCGACATCGACACCGACGGCGACATCGACCTGCTGTTCGCCAACAGCGGTGACCAGCGGTACTGGACCCCGGTGGAGAACCGCGTGCTGCTGAACCGAGGGGACGGCACGTTCGTCGACGCCACGAGGCAGGTCTTCGGCAGGCGCGTCGGCACCACCCGGGTCATCAAGGTCGCCGACGTCAACGCCGACGACGTGCCCGACATCATCGTCGGGAACATCGTCAGCACCCGGAGCCGGCTCTACCTCGGCGACGGCCACGGTCAGTGGTCGGACGTCACCGCCAGCCACCTGCCCGCAGCCGAGCCCAGCGTCGGTGATCTCGAGGTGGGCGACGTCGACGCCGACAGCGACCTCGACATCGTGCTGGCCGACTGGGGCGACGGGTCCCCGGAGACCAACCGCGGCGGCAGGGTCACCCTGTGGCTGAACGACGGCAGCGGACGCTACACCGACGCCACCGCGGAGCAGATGCCTGGCATCAACGTGCGTTTCAGCTGGGACCTGGAGCTCGTGGACGTCGACAACGACTGGGACCTCGACATCGCCACGTCCTGCAAGATGTGCTCCTCGAGCCTCCTGTACGAGAACGACGGTGCCGGCAGCTTCGCCGACGTCTCGGCGCACCGGATGCCGCACTTCACGAACAACTACGAGTTCGAACCGCTCGACCTCGACGCTGACGGATACCTGGACCTCGTCACCATCAACGACGGCGAGGTCACCGACAACGGACCCGCCGAGCACGTGTTCCGCAACGACCAGGCCGGTGGCTACGTCGACAGCACGGCGCGCTGGTGGCCACCCGCGGCCAACACCGGCTGGGACGACAACGTCGCCGTCGGTCTCGACGTCGAGTCCGACGGGGACGTCGACTTCATCGTCGGCTCCCTCGACGGCCCCGACCGGCTGCTCGTCAACGACGGCACCGGCGCGCTCACAGCCGACGACGACATCTTCGAAGGGCCCCGGACCCTGGGGACGCTCGGGCTGGTCGTGGCCGACGTCAACGGCGACGACCGTCTGGACGTGGTCGAGGCACAGGGCGAGGCGCCGGGCCACATGGCCGAGCGCCTGCACCTCGCGGGGGCTCAGGTGCCGCGCGACACAGCCCCACCCGTCGTCCGGGCACAGCTCCTCGACGGCTCGGTCGTGGCGCGGGTCCACGACAACCTCACGCCGAACAGGCCTTACGAGTGGCGGCAGGTCGTCGTGGCGGGCGCCGGTACCGCTCGCGCCATGACCTGGTACGGCGAGAACCTCTTCCGGGCCGTGGCACCGGCAGTGCGGCGCGAGCTCGAGGTGTGCGCGACGGACGCCGCCGGCAACCGGACCTGCGCGCCGGTCGAGCAGCCTCAGTCCAGGTAGTCGCGCAGGACCTGGCTGCGGCTGGGGTGGCGCAGCTTCGACATCGTCTTCGACTCGATCTGGCGGATCCGCTCGCGGGTCACGCCGTAGACCTTGCCGATCTCGTCGAGGGTCTTGGGCTGGCCGTCGGTGAGGCCGAAGCGCATCGACACCACGCCCGCCTCGCGCTCGGAGAGCGTGTCGAGCACGGCGTGCAGCTGCTCCTGGAGCAGGGTGAAGGAGACCGCGTCGGCCGGGACGATGGCCTCGGAGTCCTCGATCAGGTCACCGAACTCCGAGTCGCCGTCCTCGCCCAGCGGGGTGTGCAGCGAGATCGGCTCGCGGCCGTACTTCTGGACCTCGACGACCTTCTCTGGCGTCATGTCGAGCTCCTTGGCGAGCTCCTCCGGGGTGGGTTCGCGGCCGAGGTCCTGCAGCATCTGCCGCTGGACCCGGGCGAGCTTGTTGATGACCTCGACCATGTGGACGGGAATCCGGATCGTGCGGGCCTGGTCGGCCATGGCCCGGGTGATCGCCTGCCGGATCCACCAGGTGGCGTAGGTCGAGAACTTGTAGCCCTTGGTGTAGTCGAACTTCTCGACCGCGCGGATCAGACCGAGGTTGCCCTCCTGGATCAGGTCCAGGAACAGCATGCCGCGACCGGTGTAGCGCTTGGCCAGCGAGACGACGAGGCGCAGGTTGGCCTCGAGCAGGTGGTTCTTGGCCCGACGACCGTCCTCGGCGATCCACTCGAGCTCCTCGAGCAGCTTCGGGGAGATCTTGCCGCCCTTGGCGAGCTTCTCCTCGGAGAAGAGGCCGGCCTCGATCCGCTTGGCGAGCTCGACCTCCATCTCGGCGTTGAGCAGCGGGACCTTGCCGATCTGCTTGAGGTAGTCCTTGACCGGGTCGGCGGTCGCGCCCGCGACCATGACCTGCTGGGCGGGCTCGTCGGTCTCGTCGGCGGCCGAGACCACGAAGGACGAGGTCGCGGTGGCCTCCTCCTCGTCTGCCTTGATGGTCGGGTCGGCCGCGACGTCCTTCTCGAACTGGTCGTCGGGGATGTCCGGGAGGACCTTCTTGCCGTCCGGACCGACGGCGGCGACCTCGGCCTCCGCGGGAGCGGCGGCAGCCTTCTTCGCGGCGGCCTTCTTGGCGGGGGCCTTCTTCGCGGGCGCCTCGGTGGTCTTCGCGGCCGCCTTCTTCGCCGGGGCCTTCTTGGCAGCGCTCGCGGTCGTCGTGCGGCGCGTGCTGGTCGCGGCCACGGCGCGCGTGTCCACGGGGAGGGCCACGGAGATCCCCTCGGCCGCGAGGTGGGCCATCAGCGGCTTGAGGTGGGCCGGGGCGACGCCCGCCTCACCGAACGCCTGCCGTACGTCCTCGGGCGTCACGCTCCCGGTCGGGGCGGCTCGCTCGACGAGACTGACGATGGAGGGGTGGGCGAGCAGAGCGGGCGGGACCTTGCGTGCGTTCGAGGACACGAACACCTCTCGATGCGGTACGTACAGGCGTGGATCACGGTCTATTTTGCTTCGGGGCGCGGACCGGCCCGGAGGCGTCAAGACCGCGGCCCCCATTCTGCCACGGGGGTGGAGGCGCACCGCACGCCACCCGGATTCACCGCTCAGTCGCGGGGTGCGAACCCGTCCACCCAGGAGCCGAGGACCCCGAGCGCGACCCGCCAGCCGTCGGCGGTCTTCGTCCTCGTCACGGCCGTGCCGGCGGGCGGGACCGCCTTGAGCGTCCTCACCTGCCCGCTGGAGTAGCGGGCGACCACCTTGATGGCAGCGACCCTGCGCAGGCCGAAGATCCGCTGCGCCCTCGCCTGGGTGAGGGTGTCGGTCCAGGACAGGTACAGCTTGTCGGGCACCCCGGCGAACGAGTACGGGTCGGGGACGTGGGCGAGGTAGGACAGCGCAGGCGTGCCCCAGACGTCGTGGTTGCCGGCCGTGCCCTTGCCCGCACCCGCGACACGACCGGACCGGGAGAAGAACGGGGTCTCGACGATCCCTCCGTCCGGACCGCGCACGACGGAGACCGTGCTGGTGGCGTCCTGCCGGGTCGCGTCGACGGCCGCCGTCCACGTGTCGCCCGCCTCACCGTTCTCCTTGCGCCACCCGGTGAAGTTCTGGCTGCGGGTGTCGTCGTAGACGTGGCACGCACACTCCGCGCGCAGACCGGCGGTCTTGGCGAGGATCGCGTAGTTGCGGGCGACGATCGCCTGCGCCTGGAGCGCCGCCGCTCCCCCCGTCGTCCCCCACAGCGACGGCATCTCGTCGATGCCGTAGAGGTACTCGTCGTTGATCCGGACCCGGTTCACGACGTTGACCGCCCCGCCGATCACCGTCGCGAGCAGGGTGCCGTGCCGGTAGCGACCCTGCGCTCCCGCGACCGAGGCGACGGCCGCGGCGCCCGCCCACGCACGGGTGCCGGTCCACTGCAGGACGAGCGTGTCCTGGGCAGGGACGGTGTCGACGACCGTCCCGCTCTCCACGATCTCGGCGACCACGCGCCCGTTCCTGGCAGCGAGCCTGACCTTCTTCGCAGGTCCGCCGGTGGCGAGGTCGGCCGTCGCGTCCGGAGCGGCCCGCAGCCGCCACTCCCCTGCCGAGACCGACAGCGTGGTGCCGCTGGGGTCGCCGGCCGAGCCGAGGACCTGGACGTCGATGTCGGTCCACGGGTTCGGTGCGGTCCCGAGGGAGGCCCCGGTGTAGTAGTACTCGAGGATCTGCGCCGCCGACGCTCCGTCGACAGCCATGGCGTAGGCGCCGTACTGCGACATCCCGACGCCGTGGCCGAACCCCGAGCCGGTGATCCGGAACGAGGCCGGCACGGCGGCCCGCCCGGTGTGGTCGGCCTCCGCGTGCCCGGGCGACGGCGCGAGCGCGGGCAGCAGGGCGAGGACGATGACGGCGCCGAGGCGCGACCAGTGGCTCACGATGCTCAGCACGCGCAGCGCAGCTCCTTGGTTGTCGACAGCACCCGCGTCAGCCGGCCTTCGCTGCTGCCTACGGCGCTTCGCGCCGTGGCTCCCGCGCTCGCGCTCAGCGCTTCGAGCTCGTTCCTCGCTCGGCGCTGCCGCTCACTTGGTCGCCTTCTTGGCCTTCTTGAAGTCGCGCACCTTCTGCAGCGACGTCGGGTCGACGACGTCGGCCACCGACCGGAACCCGTCCAGCGCGTAGTCGCCGGCGGCCTGCTCCCACCCGGCGGGGCGTACGCCGAGCTGCTTGGCCACCAGGGCGGTGAAGATCTGGGCCTTCTGCTTGCCGAAGCCGGGCAGCTGCTGCAGCCGGGTCATCAGGTCCGCGCCGCTGGACGCCTCGGTCCAGATCCGGCTCGCGTCACCGCCGTAGGTCTCGACCACCTGGGCGGCGAGCGCCTGCACCCGCCCCGCCATCGAGCGGCCGTAGCGGTGGATCGCCGGCGGCGTCGCGCAGAGGTCGGCGAACTGCTCGGGATCGGCGTCCGCGACGGCGGCGGGGTCGAGCGTGCCGAACCGCTCCAGGATCTTCGCCGGACCCGCGAACGCCCGCTCCATCGGGAACTGCTGGTCGAGCAGCATGCCCGTGAGCAGGGCGAACGGGTCGTCGGACAGCACCTTGTCGGCTGCGGGGTCCTGGGCGATCTGGATGGCCATGCGGGTCATCATGCCCGGCGGCGCCGACCGGGTCACCGGTGGCGGAGCCGGATGCCGAGGATCACCGCGCAGATCGGCGTGATCACCAGGTTGGGGATCGCGATCGGCAGCAGCCCCTCGCCGAAGCCGTAGACCACCCACGCGGCGCCCTGGACGGTCGCGATCGTCCACGTCCAGACGCTGAGGCTGCGGACGGCCTCCCGGTCCCGGTGCAGCCGGAGCGTGCGGCGCGCCTGCGGGAGGAACTGGACGACGTCGACCACGCCGACCAGCCAGCCCAGGACGATCACGGGGCCGACCTCCGGGCGACGAGGACCACGGCGACGATCAGGCTCGCGCAGGCGAGGTTGACACTCCCGGCGAGCACGACCGGAGCGGCGTGGCCGAGGAGGCCGTAGCCGAGCAGGAGCGCGTTGAACGCGATCGCCCACAGGTACGCCGACGCGCTGATCCCGGCGAGCCGGGCGGCCTGGCGCCGGTGCCGGAGGGCCCGGGCGGCCTGCGGCATCCACATCAACGCCGCGCCGGCGCTCCCCACGTAGCCCACCGCCTCGATCACGCGGGCGAGTGTAGGAAGGCCGTCCAACGACCCCCGGATCGCGTCAGGCGCTCCAGCCGAGCAGCGCCCCGCCCGCGACCAGCACGAGGAACCACAGCGCGATCGAGAACAGCCCGACCAGGGGCACCCAGGTCGGGCGCCGGGCGAACCAGGACAGGCACAGGACCAGCTGGGCGACCCACAGCAGCAGCAGGACGGTGACGGCCCACCAGGGCGCGACCAGACCGCTGGCGGCGTACAGGAAGAACGACGCCGCCATCAGCACCAGGCCCACGAACGACCACGGTGAGATGCGCTCTCCGGTGGCGGGGTCGACGGCCGGCGCCTTGATCCGCCGGCGCCGGGTCAGGAGCGCCACTAGCTGCCCTCGACGTCGTCGTTCCAGTTGGGGTCGTTGTCCCACTCCGCGTTGCGCTCGGCGACCTTGTCCAGCGCCCGCGCGGCCTCCGCCTCGGTGTCGTAGGGGCCGAGCCGGTCCTTGTAGGCGCAGCCCTCGGGGCCTTCGACCGCGTGGTGGTTGAGGCAGAACCAGTAGGCCATGGCCCGAACCTACTCCGTCGGGCCGGTCAGTGGCCCTCGACGACCCGCTCGACCCGGAGCACGTCGACCTCGTGCTCCACGTCGCCGCTCATCGCCGCGGCCAGCCGCAGGTGCGGGAGCGCCTCGCGGTGGCGCGACTGCCGCTCCAGGGCGCGGCCGAGCGTGTGCCGCGCCCAGGTGTCCGACGGGTCCTCGTCGACGAGCCGCTGGAGCTCCTCGGTCGCCTTGCCCAGCTGCACCCGCATGTAGAACGCCCACGCCCGCAGGCTCCGCAGGCCGCGGTTGCCGGGCTCCTCCCCGAGCGCCGGCTCGATGACCTCCAGCGCCTCCACGGGCGCGCGGCGCGCGAGCAGGTCGTAGGCGACCCGGTAAGCGGACTCCGGACGGCCGGTCGCGCCCGGAAACACGATCGGCGGAGGCCTCAGCTCGTCCATCACCGCTACGCTACCTCCGGACGGGCCGGCCGGGCGACCGCGTGACGTCTGCCCCCGGGCAGGCGTTCCGAGGAAAGTCCGGGCTCCACAGAGCACGGTGGTGGGTAACACCCACCCGAGGCGACTCGCGGGACAGTGCCACAGAAAACAGACCGCCTCGGTCCTCGGACCGAGGTAAGGGTGAAACGGTGGGGTAAGAGCCCACCAGCGCCCCGGGTGACCGGGGCGGCTCGGCAAACCCCACCAGGAGCAAGGCCAGACAGCACACGTTCGAGGGTTGCTCGCCCGAGTGTGCGGGTAGGCCGCTGGAGACCGCCGGCAACGGCGGTCGTAGATGGATGGTCGCCCCTCTGGTGACAGAGGACAGAACCCGGCTTACAGGCCGGCCCGTCCCCCTCTGCCCCGTCCCCCGGGGTGGGGCGCCGCCATCTCGCCGGCGAGCGGCCACACCCGCCGGACGTGGCAGTTGCCCGACTCGTACCAGTGCAGCTCGACCCGGTCCGCGGTCCCGGTGACCGGCAGGACGTCGTCGAGGGCCGCCCGGGTGCCGGCCACCGTGACCGCCGCTGACAGCAGGTCGAGGGTGAGGTGCGGCTCGACGTCGGCGTAGCGCCCGGCGTACGGCGGGCACTGCGGGAACGCCTCCCACAGCCGCGCCGTGAGCCGCGCGAACGGGGCGGCGGGCTCGGGACGCAGGTGGACGATCCCGTCCGGGAACACGGCCACGTCGGCGAGCTCGAACGCGAACGGCTCCGTGCCCGCGACGATCGAGCCGACCACGGCGAGGTCCTCGTCGGTGGGTCGCGGCAGGAACGGCGCGAGCAGGGTCACGTGGGCGTGGGTGAAGGCCGGGTCGGCCGAGACCAGCGCCGGGTCGTAGTGCTCCCACCGCGACCGCACGAACGGCTCCAGCTGCGGCACCGGCACGAGCAGCACCGCGTGGCCACCCTCGCTCATCCCGGCAGCCACTCCATGCGCAGGTCCGGCGCCTTCTCCTCGTTGTCGGCACCGTCGGTGTGCTCACGCTCCACCAGCCCGTGCGCGAGGTAGAACGCGCGGGCCGGGGCGTTCACCTCGAAGACCCACAGCGAGAACCCGAGCGGCCGCAGGCCCTTGACGACGTCGAGAAGTGCGCCACCGACGCCGCGCCGCTGGGCTGCGGGGGCGACGTACAGGTCGTCGAGCCAGGTCTCGGTGAACCGCGCGTAGCCCGCGACCTGACCGTCCAGCTCCGCGACCCACACGTCGTCGACCAGCAGCCGTTGGGCCAACCACGTCCGGACCTCGTCCTCGGTGTGGATCCCCGGAGGCATCGGGGCGGCGGCGCGGGCGGCGAGGTGCACGTCCGCGACGGCGGTGGCGTCCTCCCGCGTCGCGGGGCGCAGGAGAAGGTCAGTCGCTGTCACGGATGACGTCGAGGGCGTGCTGGAGGTCGTCGGGGTAGTCCGACTCGTACTCGACGTACTCGCCGGTGTCGGGGTGCTCGAAGCCGAGGCGTACGGCGTGCAGCCACTGCCGGGTCAGGCCGAGCCGGCGCGCGAGCACCGGGTCGGCGCCGTAGGTGAGGTCGCCGCAGCAGGGGTGCTTGAGCGCGGCCATGTGCACCCGGATCTGGTGGGTCCGGCCCGTCTCGAGGTGGACCTCGAGCAGGCTGGCGAACCGGTGCGCCTCGAGCGTCTCGTAGTGCGTCACGCTCGCGCGGCCGCCCTCCATCACCGCGAACTTGTAGTCCGCGCCGGGGTGGCGGCCGATCGGGGCGTCGACGGTGCCGGACAGCGGGTCGGGGTGGCCCTGGACGAGGGCGTGGTAGGTCTTGTCGACCGTGCGCTGCCGGAAGGCGTTCTTGAGCACCGAGTAGGCGTGCTCGGACTTGCAGACCACCATCACGCCGGACGTGCCGACGTCGAGCCGCTGCACGATCCCCTCGCGCTCCTTGGCGCCGGAGGTGGAGATGCGGAAGCCGGCCCCCGCGAGGTGTCCGACCACCGTGGGCCCGCGCCACCCGGGAGACGGGTGCACCGCGACGCCGACCGGCTTGTCGATCACCACGATCGAGTCGTCGTCGTGGATGATCTTGATGCCCTCGACGACCTCGGGGACCACCTCGAGGAGGTCGACCTCCTGCGGGATCTCGACGTCGAGCACCGACCCCGTCAGCACCCGCTCGCTCTTGGCGACCGGGGAGCCGTCGAGCCGCACCCGGTCGTCGGCGATCAGCTCGGCCGCACGCGAGCGCGAGACCCCGAACAGCTGGGCCATCGCGACGTCGACGCGCTCGCCGTCGAGGCCGTCGGGCACCGGCAGGCTGCGGTGGTCGACCGTCATGACGGGTCCTCCGGCTCCTCCGCGCCGCGGTCCTCGTCACCGGACGGGACGCGGGAGCCGTCGAGCCGAACCCCGCGGAAGACCTGCACCAGCACGATCGCCGCGCCGACGTTGATGCACATGTCGGCCACGTTGAAGATCGGCCAGTGGGGCAGCATGAGGAAGTCGACGACCTCGCCCCGGAACGGCCCCGGCTGCCGCGTCAGGCGGTCGGTCAGGTTGCCGTCGATCCCGGCGAGGATCAGGCCGAGGCCCACCGCCCAGCCGCGGTCACGCAGGCCACGGCTGAACCACAGCACGACGAACGACGCCACGACCGCCAGGCACGCCAGCGCGACCGTGAAGTCCGTGCCGAGGCTGAACGCGGCCCCCGGGTTGTGGGTGAGCCGCAGCCGCAGCAGGTCACCGAGGACCTGCACGTCGCGATGGGGGTCGAGCCGATCGACCGCCACGCGCTTGGCGAGCTGGTCCGCGGCGAACGCCAGGACGGCGACGACCGCGAACAGCAGCCAGGTACGGGGCTGGGCGATGAGGGACGGTCGGGACTCTCCGCTGCCGGAGGTGTCTACCGGCGTTCCTCGCGCTGCTTGCATGTCATGCACAGTGTGGCACGCGGGAAGGCCATCAACCGCATCTTGCCGATGGGGTTGCCGCACGACTCGCACACGCCGTAGGTGCCGTCGTCGATGCGCGCCAGGGCGCGGTCGATCTGGGCCAGCTTCTCCCGCTCGTGGTTGAGCACGGTCAGCTCGTGGTCACGCTCGAAGGACGTCGCCCCGATGTCGGCCTGGTCCTGGCCCGCACCGTCGCCGGCGTCGCGCAGCAGGCCGGACAGGTCGGCCTCCTGCTCGGCGACGATGGCCGAGCTGTGCGTGCGCTGCTCGTGCAGCTCGGCCAGCACCTCCGCGAGCTCCGCCTTCGACCAGGCCTCCTCGCCCTCGAGGACGACGAGCCGCGCCGGGGCGGCCTTCTTGGCCGCGGGTGCGGCCTTCTTCGCCGGCGTGGCCTTCTTCGCGGGAGCTGCCTTGGTCACGGGCGTCGCCTTCTTGGCCGGAGCGGCCTTCGTGGCCGGAGCGGCCTTCTTCGCGGGGGCTGCCTTCTTCGCGGGAGCTGCCTTCTTGGCCGGGGCTGCCTTCTTCGCGGGGGCTGCCTTCTTGGCCGGGGCTGCCTTCTTCGCGGGGGCTGCCTTCTTCGCGGGGGCTGCCTTCTTCGCGGGAGCTGCCTTCTTCGCGGGAGCTGCCTTCTTCGCCGGAGCTGCCTTCTTCGCCGGGGCTGCCTTCTTCGCCGGAGCTGCCTTCTTCGCCGGAGCTGCCTTCTTCGCCGGAGCTGCCTTCT
>DATMHR010000012.1:0-6359 GCA_035554955.1 Nocardioides sp.
CCTTCATCAACCAGGCCAGCGCCGAGGGCATCGCCACCTCCCAGATCAAGCTGATCTCCGAGGCCGTCGGCCCGGACGGCGGCGAGATCGCGATCCTGTCGGCGACGGCGAACGCGACCAACCAGAACGCCTGGATCGAGATGATGAAGACCGAGCTGGCCAAGCCGGAGAACGCCAAGCTGAAGCTGGTCGACACCGTCTACGGCGACGACGACGACCAGAAGTCGTTCGACCAGACCGCCGCGCTGCTCCAGTCGCACCCGGACCTCAAGGGCATCATCTCGCCCACCACGGTCGGCATCGCCGCAGCTGCGCGCTACCTGTCGACCTCGGAGTACAAGGGCAAGGTCGCGCTGACCGGGCTCGGCACCCCCAACCAGATGCGCAAGTACGTCAAGGACGGCACCGTCACCGCATTCGCGCTCTGGAACCCCGAGGACCTCGGCTACCTCGCGGCGTACGCCGCCGACGCGCTCGTCAACGGCGACATCACCGGCGCCGAGGGCGACACGTTCGAGGCCGGGAAGCTCGGCGAGTACACGGTCGGCGCTGACGGCACCGTCCTGCTCGGCGACCCGTTCGTCTTCGACAAGAGCAACATCGACGACTTCGACTTCTGACCGACCCGGTCAGACCGAAGCCGGACCGACCGCAGGAACAGGGAGGCGGCACACCATGCCCCGCTACTGCTTCACCCTCCAGGTCCGTCCCGACCGGACGGCGGAGTACGCCGAGCGCCACCGGGCCGTGTGGCCCGAGATGCTCGCCGCACTCCAGGAGACCGGGTGGCGCAGCTACTCCCTGTTCCTGCGGGAGGACGGGCTGCTCGTCGGCTACGTCGAGGCCGACGACCTGACCGCAGCCCAGGCCGCCATGGCCCGCACCGACGTGAACGCGCGGTGGCAGGCCGAGATGGCGCCGTACTTCTCCGACCTCGAGGGCGCTCCCGACGAGGGCTTCGTGCTCCTCCGCGAGGTCTTCAACCTCGACGACCAACTGACCACGGCCCGCGCAGAAAGCCACCTGTCATGACTGACTTCGCCGCCATCGCGGCCCAGCTCGAGGGCCAGGCCATCGAGCTCCCGTCCTGGGCGTTCGGCAACTCCGGCACGCGCTTCAAGGTCTTCGGCACCGCGGGGACCCCGCGCACCGTCGAGGAGAAGATCGCCGACGCCGCGACCGTGCACCGGTTCACCGGGCTGGCGCCGAGCGTCGCGCTCCACATCCCCTGGGACCGCGTCGACGACTACGCCGCGCTCGCCCGTCACGCCGAGGACCACGGGGTCCGGCTCGGCACGATCAACTCCAACACGTTCCAGGACGACGACTACAAGCTCGGCGCCCTGACCCACGTCGACCCGAAGATCCGCCAGAAGGCGATCGACCACCACCTCGACTGCATCGAGGTCATGGACGCCACCGGCTCCCGCGACCTGAAGATCTGGCTCGCCGACGGCAGCAACTACCCCGGCCAGGCCGACCTGCGCGGACGCCAGGACCGGCTCGCCGAGTCGCTGGCGACGATCTACGAGCGGATCGGCGCGGACCAGCGCCTGGTGCTCGAGTACAAGTTCTTCGAGCCGGCGTTCTACCACACCGACGTCCCCGACTGGGGCACGTCGTACGCCCAGGTCGCGGCCCTCGGCGACCGAGCGGTGGTCTGCCTGGACACCGGCCACCACGCCCCCGGCACCAACATCGAGTTCATCGTGATGCAGCTGCTGCGGCTCGGGAAGCTCGGCTCGTTCGACTTCAACTCCCGCTTCTACGCCGACGACGACCTGATCGTCGGCGCGGCCGACCCGTTCCAGCTGTTCCGGATCCTGTTCGAGGTGATCCGGGGCGGCGGCTACGGCCCCGACAGCGACGTCGCGTTCATGCTCGACCAGTGCCACAACATCGAGGACAAGATCCCCGGTCAGATCCGGTCGGTGCTCAACGTCCAGGAGATGACGGCGCGCGCGCTGCTCGTCGACCGCGACGCCCTCGCCGCCGCGCAGGAGGCGGGTGACGTCCTCGGCGCCCACCAGGTCCTCATGGACGCCTTCTACACCGACGTCCGCGCGGACCTCGCCGCCTGGCGCGAGGAGCGCGGCCTGCCGGCCGACCCGATGCGCGCCTACGCCGAGTCCGGCTACCAGGCCGCGATCGAGGCCGAGCGCGTCGGCGGCACCCAGCTCTCGTGGAACTAGCAGAGAAGGAAATGATGACCAACCCCGCAGCGGCCGAGCTGATCGCCCGGTCCAACCGCCTCGGCGCCGACCCCAAGAACACCAACTACGCGGGCGGCAACACCTCGGCGAAGGGCACCGAGACCGACCCGGTCACCGGCGAGCCCGTCGAGCTGGTCTGGGTGAAGGGCTCCGGCGGAGACCTCGGCACCCTGACCGAGTCCGGCCTGGCCGTGCTCCGCCTGGACCGGATGCGCGCCCTCGTCGACGTCTACCCCGGCGTCGACCGCGAGGACGAGATGGTCGCCGCCTTCGACTACTGCCTGCACGGCAAGGGCGGCGCCGCGCCGTCGATCGACACCGCCATGCACGGCCTCGTCGACGCCGCGCACGTCGACCACCTCCACCCCGACTCCGGGATCGCGATCGCGACGGCCGCCGACGGCGAGGCTCTCACCAAGGAGATCTTCGGCGACCGGGTCGTGTGGGTGCCGTGGCGCCGCCCCGGGTTCCAGCTCGGCCTCGACATCGCCGCGATCAAGGAGCAGAACCCGCAGGCGATCGGCTGCGTCCTCGGCGGCCACGGGATCACCGCCTGGGGCGACACCAGCGACGAGGCCGAGGCGCACTCGCTGATGATCATCGACACCGCCGCGGCCTACATCGCCGAGAACTCCACGGCCGAGCCGTTCGGCCCGGCCCTCGACGGGTACGGCGCCCTGCCGCCTGCGGAGCGCCGGGCCCGCGCCGCGGCCCTCGCGCCGACGATCCGCGGCATCGCCTCCGCGGACCGGCCGATGGTCGGCCACTTCACCGACGCCGACGTCGTCCTCGACTTCCTCGCCCACGCCGAGCACCCGCGGCTCGCCGCGCTCGGGACCTCGTGCCCCGACCACTTCTTGCGGACCAAGGTCAAGCCGCTGGTCCTCGACCTGCCCGCCACAGCATCGGTGGAGGACTCGGTCGCCCGGCTGAAGGAGCTCGCGGTGGCCTACCGCGAGGACTACCAGGCCTACTACGACCGGCACGCCACCCCGGACTCCCCGGCCATCCGCGGCAAGGACCCGCTGATCGTGCTGGTGCCGGGCGTCGGCATGTTCAGCTTCGGCAAGGACAAGCAGACCGCCCGCGTGGCCGGCGAGTTCTACGTCAACGCGATCAACGTGATGCGCGGCGCCGAGGGGCTGTCGACCTACCAGCCGATCGACGAGGCGGAGAAGTTCCGGATCGAGTACTGGGCGCTGGAGGAGGCCAAGCTCCAGCGGATGCCGAAGCCCAAGCCGCTCGCGACCCGGGTCGCGCTCGTCACCGGCGCCGCCTCGGGCATCGGCCGGGCGACCGCGCAGAAGCTCGCCGCCGAGGGCGCGTGCGTCGTCATCGCCGACCTGTCGCTCGAGAAGGCCCAGGCCGCCGCTGCGGAGATCGGCTCCGCCGACGTCGCGGTGGGGGTGCAGGTCGACGTCAGCGACGCCGACGCCGTCCAGGCCGCGGTCGACGCCGCGGTGCTGGCGTTCGGGGGCGTCGACCTGGTCGTCAACAACGCCGGGCTGTCGCTGTCGCGCTCCCTGCTGGAGACCTCCGAGCAGGACTGGGACCTGCAGCACGACGTGATGGCCAAGGGCTCGTTCCTCGTCTCCAAGGCAACGGCCAAGGTGATGATCGAGCAGGAGATGGGCGGCGACATCGTCTACATCTCGAGCAAGAACTCGATCTTCGCCGGCCCCAACAACGTGGCCTATGGCGCGGCGAAGGCCGACCAGGCCCACCAGGTGCGGCTGCTGGCGGCCGAGCTGGGCGAGCACGGCATCAAGGTCAACGGGGTCAACCCCGACGGCGTCGTGCAGGGCTCGGGCATCTTCGCCAGCGGCTGGGGCGCCAACCGGGCGGCGGTGTACGGCGTCGAGGAGCAGGACCTCGGCAAGTTCTACGCCCAGCGCACGATCCTCAAGCGGGAGGTCCTCCCGGACCACATCGCCAACGCGGTCTTCGTGCTCTGCGGCCCCGAGCTCACCCACACGACCGGTCTGCACGTCCCCGTCGACGCCGGCGTCGCCGCGGCCTTCTTGCGATGAGCCGGCCCACGGCCGACGGCGCGGTCCGGGTCGCCGCCGTCGACCTCGGCGCCACCAGCGGCCGGGTCATGGCCGGCCGGGTGAGCCGGGGCAGGATCGAGCTCGACGAGCTGCACCGCTTCCCCAACGGCGCGGTGCAGCTGCCGGGCGCGCTCCAGTGGGACGCGGCCGGGATCTACCGCGAGGTGCTCGCCGGCGTCCGGGCCGTCGCGACGACGGGGCCGCTGCACGGCATCGGCATCGACTCCTGGGCCGTCGACTACGGCCTGCTCGACCGCGACGGGCAGCTGATCGGCAACCCGTTCAGCCACCGGGACCGCCGCACCGCCGGGATCGCCGAGAAGGTCGTCGCCGAGGTGGGCGCCGAGGACCTCTACGCCACCACCGGCGTGCAGCAGCTGCCGTTCAACACGCTCTACCAGCTGGTGGCAGCACGCGGCACCGCAGCGCTCGAGGCCGCCCGCACGCTGCTCCTGCTGCCCGACCTGCTCGGCTACTGGCTGACCGGCGAGGCCGGCGCCGAGCGCACCAACGCCTCGACCACGCAGATGTACGACGCCCGCTCCGGCACGTGGGCCGTCGACCTGGTCCGACGCCTGGGACTGCCCGCGGAGATCCTGCCAGCCCTCCGCGACCCCGGCGCCGTCGTCGGCCGCCTCCGCCCGGAGGCGGCCGACATCATCGGCACCACCACCGACGTGCCCGTGATCGCCGTCGGCTCGCACGACACGGCGTCGGCCGTGGTCGGCGTACCGGCCGAGTCCGAGCGCTTCGCCTACATCTCCTCCGGCACCTGGTCCCTGGTCGGCCTCGAGCTCGCCGCGCCCGTGCTCACCGACGCCGCGCGGGAGGCCGACTTCACCAACGAGGGCGGTGTCGACGGCACCACCCGGTTCCTGAAGAACGTGATGGGCCTGTGGGTCCTCTCCGAGTCGCTGCGCAGCTGGGCGGACCGCCGCTACCGCGACGTCGAGCTCGGCCGGTTGCTGGCCGACGCCGCGGCCTTCGAGCCGCTGCGGACCGTCGTCGACATCGACGACCCGCGGCTGCTGCCGCCCTCCACGGCCGCGGACCCGATGCCCGAGCGGATCGCGGGCCTGGCGGCGGCCGCCGGCGAGCCGGTCCCGCACTCGCCCGTCGCGATCACCCGCTGCGTCCTCGACAGCCTCGCCCTCGCCTACCGGCGGCACCTCCGTACGGCGGTCCGGCTGACCGGCGCCGAGGTGGAGGTGGTCCACGTGGTCGGCGGCGGCTCGCAGAACCAGGTGCTGTGCCGGCTGACGGCCGACGCGTGCGGCCTCCCGGTCCTCGCCGGACCGACCGAGGCCGCCGCTCTCGGCAACGTCCTCGTCCAGGCCCGCGCCCTCGGCGCCGACCTGCCCGACCTCGCCGCGATGCGCGCCGTGCTGCGTCGCTCCTGCGACCTCGTCCGCTACGAGCCCCGGGACCACCTCGACTGGGACGCCGCCGAGGCGCGGCTGCAGCGGGGAGGAGGATGAACCGGTGCGAGTCGCGTTGATGGTGACGTGCGTCAACGACGCCATGTTCCCGGGCACGGGGGCGGCGGTCGTGCGCCTGCTGCGGCGGCTCGGTGTCGAGGTCGACTTCCCGGTGGCGCAGACCTGCTGCGGGCAGCCGATGGTCAACACCGGCTACCTCGACGAGGCGGTGCCCGTCGTGCGCACCTTCGTCGACGCGTTCGCCGGCTACGACGCCGTGGTCACCCCGTCGGGCTCGTGCGCGGGATCGGTGCGCCACCAGCACCGGCTGGTTGCGAAGCGGGCAGGCGATCCCAGCCTGGAGCGCGCGGTCGCCGAGACCTCGCCGCGCACCCACGAGCTCAGCGAGTTCCTCGTCGACGTCCTCGGCGTCACCGACGTCGGCGCGTCGTTCCCGCACCGGGTGACGCTGCACCCGACGTGCCACTCGCTGCGGCTGCTGCACATCGGCGACCGGCCCCAGCGGCTGCTGCGCGCGGTGCGCGGGATCGACCTCGTCGACCTGCCGGACGCGCGCGAGTGCTGCGGCTTCGGCGGGACGTTCGCGGTCAAGAACGCCGACACCTCGATGGCGATGCTGTCGGACAAGGTGCGGCGGATCCTCGACACCCAGGCCG
>DATMHR010000013.1:0-89374 GCA_035554955.1 Nocardioides sp.
GACGCTGTGCACACGGTACACATTTCAAGCCCCAGCAACCCCCGACCGGGCCACGCAAGGACAGGATATGCGCAGGTCAGACGGCATATGCCCTGGTCCGAGGCTACCCCCGAATGGGGTTCAACTCCCCCCTCGCGCACAACAAGGTGGTTGAGGAGGTCGCGCAGCGACCGTCTCGAAACCGGCCCCGGGTCTTCGGACCCGGGGCTTCGTCCATTCCCGACCGTGGACTGTGCGCGTGGCTGCGACTGTTCGCGCCGTCGCCTCGGCGTCGGCCGGCTCGGGGGAGCGCCTTCGGTCCAACCGCCCTGCCGATCTCGTCTTCCACGATGATCCGCTCGGAGTCCATCTCCTCGTCATGGATCGAGGGCATCCGGGAGAACGCACGGGCCATCGCTGTTGCGCAGATCGGGAGGCAACGGAACGTGGGTCTCACGCTCGGGGCGCCGGTTCCTTGGGCGGCGGCTCGGGGGCGAATCGCCGTGTTGAGTTGATCGCCGGTTGCTGCGGCGTGTGTCTCCTCGTGCAGGCGAGGAGCGCGTCATCACCGAGGTCCTCGCGCAGTTCGTGCTACATCAGCGCGGGGCCGAGGTAGACGGTCGCGCATCACATGTCCGGCTTGATACTGATCGAGTCGATGACCGACTGGCGCTCGGCCCGGTCCCTGACCGACCTGGGGAACCCCCCGGCGAGGAAGACCTGGCGCATCCCGTCCACGTCGACCACATAGACGCTCACGACTTCGTCGGGGAGGAGCACGAAGTACTTGTCGGTGGGTCTGCTGTGCCAGACCTGGACCCCCGTGCCGGGGCCCAGGAAGCAGTTTCGGTGGTCCAGGCGCGGTGCGATGCGGAGGTCGATCCTGACGGCCGGGAACCCGCCCAGGGTGGTATCCACCGGATCGCTCTCCACGGTGCCCGGCTGCTCGAGCAGGGCGTCGACGAGGTCCTGGACGTCGGGTCCCACCGTCACCACTTCGCCCTGATCGCCCCGGCAGGCGTTGGCGTAGACCTCGTCGACCACGACCGCGTAGAACCCGAACTCGTCCGCCCGGTCAGGATTCTTCAAGAAGTCGTGGCCGACGAACACGGTCCACCCTCGGGGGAACGTGACCGTGTAGTCCGCGACAGACCACGCAGAGCTCGGAACCAGGTAGGTGCCCGGCTCGATCGGGACGGGCGCTTCATCGCTGTTGTCGCCCTCGGGCAGAGACCGGAGGGTGGCCCCGTCCGACCTGGCAGGGGGAGACGTCGAGTGCGGCGTGTCCGTGTTGGGGGCACACCCGGCGAGCGCGAGGACCAGGACTACCGCGGCGCCGGCGTGCCCGCGGCGGGTCATCGCAGGACTCGCTTCCAGTGCACGAGGTCGGTGCTTCGGTAGACACCGTCGCCGCCGTAGCAGTAGCGGTCCCCGTTGCAGGCGAAGGCCGTGTCGCGGACCGTGTCGAAGAGGCTCGTGACCACCGTGAGGCGACGGCGCCGCGGCTGGCACACCGCGACCAGGTCGTCGAGCATCGGAGCCAGCGCTCTCGGCCCCGGGACAGCCTCGACTTCACCTGCAACTGCGTGATCGTCGCGTCCACCGGGAACGGGACAGGACCCGCGCTCGGGGTGGCGGCGAGGAGCGAGGTGACCGCGGTGAGCAGGGGCCGTTTCGGCGTTCCGACGGCGCTTGGTCCACTTCATCTCGTTCTCCTGTTCTGGATGGGAGGCGGGGACGCTCAGCCACAGACCTCGCGTGCACGTCACCGCTGAACGGTCGTCCAGGGGCTCAGGACGTCGACCGAGCCATCCAGCCCGATCGAGACGAGGGCGAACGGCCCACCCTGCGAATCGGGGCCCGCCTGGGCGTCGGTCAGCAGCCGTTCGCCGTCGGCCGACCAGGCGATGTCATTGATCGCGAGCAGGCCAGCGCCATGGAGCTTCGGTCTCACCGTGACGGTGGACCCGGTGGCAAGGTCGTGGACCAGGATGCTGCTGGCCGGGGGGATCGGGTAGGCGAATCGTGAGCCGTCCGGCGACCAGACGACCTGCGCGGCGCCGGTGTTCCCGCTCAGCTCGATCGTCTGGTGGCGCCCGGACTCGACGTCGATGATGTGCAGGGCGTCCGGGCCCTCGGGGAAGTAGGGGTACTCGTCGGACACGCGGTCGGATATGACTTCGACCGCGAGCTCGCCGCTGCGCAGCCACCACAGCGACCGCGGCGCCCCGGGGGTGGCGTAGAGACCGCCGTCCTTGAAGCCGGGCGTCGGCGTGCTCCTCCATAGGAACTCCGGCTCGCCGCCCTCCAGCGGCGCGATCCAGACGGAGTCCTCGGTGAGGTAGGCGACCGCGTCACCGTCGGGAGACCAGGCGAACTGCGGTTCCTGCGCCCGACCGACCGGTTCCTGCGCCCGACCGACCGCGAGGGTCCGTTCCTTCCCGTCGAGCGTCACCACGTGGAGCCCGGATGTCGTCGAGTCCTCGCTCTCGCCCGCCACCGCCAACCTGCGGCCGTCCGGCGACCACTGGGGACAGGCCGAGCTCGCGTTCCGGAAGACCACCCGCTCCGAGCCGGGCTCGGGCTCGCCGCGCGAGTCCAGGGCGACGACGATGACGCTGGCCGCGACGGTGCTGTTGTCGGTCGCCCTGTACGTGCCGCTGAGGTAGGCCAGAGCGGCACCGTCGGGTGACACCGAGGGGCAGCGCTCATCGGCATCAGCGGAGAAGACTCGACGGGGCAGCTCACCGTCCCGACGGAGGTAGATGTCTGACTGCCCTCGTCCGATGACCAGGGCGAACTCACCGAACGACGGATGGCCTGCGGCATCGGGCGGGGCGGCGAAGTAGGTCGTGCTGCCCCGGTCGGTGGCCTTCTGGGTCTGCGACGGGGTCGGAGACGGGGACGGCCCGACCGGGGGCGCACTGCTCTCGTTGCCCCGGCTGACCGCGATCCCGCCGACGATCACCGCCAGTACGGCCGCGGCGGCGCCGATCCCGGCCGCCCAGCGCTGCTGGCGGCGCGAGCGCTGGGCGCCTGCCGCAGCTGCGGTGAGGATGTCGTCGACCGAGACCGTGACATCGGCGCCGAGCCCGCGTCGGATCCGCTCCTCCAGCGCACTCATGCCCTCACCCCCTCCAGTGACGCGCGCAGACTGGCCATCGCCCGCGCCGAGTGGCTCTTGACGGTGCCGACCGAGCAGCCCAGGACGCTCGCCGTCTGTACCTCGGTCAGGTCCTCGAGGTAGCGCAGCGCGATCACCGCTCGCTGTGCCCGCGGGAGGGCGCGCAGGGCGTCGAACAGCTCGTGGTCGACCTCGACCGGTGGCACCGCCTGGTCCGGCACCCGCTCCGACACCTGCTCGCGCCGTACCTTGCGCCAGGACGAGACCCGCTGGTTGACCATGATCCGGCGCATGTACGCGTCCGGGTCGCCCGAGATCCGCGACCACCTGAGGATGAGCTTCTCCAACGCGTCCTGCACCAGGTCTGCCGCGCGGTGCTCATCACCGGTGAGTGCACGCGCCAGCCGCATGAGTCGCGGCAGACCGGCGCGGATGTACTCCTCGCACTCTCGGGGGACCGACGTGTCCATGCTCACCCCTTCCTTCAGGGAGGGCACGCACCGGGACTCTCGAAAGGTTGTCACGCCGGCCGGACCCACCGCCCCGTGAACGCAAGTGATCAGGTACGACGGCGCCGGTTCGGCGAGGTGCCAGTCACTCGTCCGCAGCCCGTCGGCGTTGGTGGTGTCGAGCAGCTCACCGTTCGCGACACCGGTCCACGGCTCGGGCACGGTGAGCGTGAAGTCCTTGCCGGCCTGCTGGAACGTGGCGACCTCGCCATCGACGTCGAGGCGGCAGAAGAGCACCGCCGGCGGCTGCGGTGGGCTTGCCCGGCGCGCGTCCCACGGCAGGGCCGAGCCAGTGCCGTGCGCCACCGACCGTCATCGCAGGCCCTCCCGGTCCGGGGACAACGCCGTCTCGAGGTCGAACCACCTCGACGGGTCGTCCAGCGGTGCCACGGTGAAGTCCGCGAGCACCTCCTTCAGGTCCGTGAGCGGGTAGGCCGCGAACATCGTCGCGTCGTCAGAGCTGATCAACCGAGTCGTCCCGTCGACGTCGAGCCAGACCTGGTTCTCGGTCACCCGGAATCTGCCCTCCCCGCCCGCGGCTCCGCCGCCCCACACCTCACCCTCGGCGGCGGAGATCTCGATCCGAACGCCCGCGAACTCCAACGCAGCCGTCGCCAGGCCCTCGCGCATCCAGCTGACGCCGCTGAGAGTCGCCGGTCGTGGCAGAGATGGCGGGAACGTGCCCGAGCGGACCGGCAGCCGCACGGCCTCGCCTCCGGGGGCAACTGCCTCGGCGATCGCCTGGAGTGCGGAGCGAAGCCGCTCAGGCCCGGGGTCGTCTCGCCAGGAGGTTGCGGAGACATATGCCCAGGAGTCCGGCGCGTACTGCCACTTCAGGTACGCCGCGAACTCTCCTGAGGACTCGAAGGCCGGGTCCGAGTAGTACGTGCCTGTGGCTCCGTGGATGGCGACCTCTTCGCCGCGCGACCAGTCGATGGCGGCGCCGTCGTAGGAGAACTCGTCGTCGACCTCGGGGGCCCCCTGGTAGCGGACGACCACGCGGACCCTGGCGGCGGGCACTCCCTCCCAGGAAAGGGTGACCTCCTGGCCGTCTCGGTCGATCGACCAGCCCAAGCGGTCGAAGTCGGTCACCGGTTCGACACGGAAGCCGAGCTCGCGCACGTCGAGCAACGACTCCGGCGCTACGAGAGGGCTGGTCAGCCCCGAGCCGTCCGTCGCCGGCGCAGACGTGGAAATGGTCGTCGATGGGCCGGCCGGCTGCGGCGCGTCGTCGCCGCCGTGGGTGACGGCGATGACGCCGACGATGACCAGCACCGCTGCCACGGCTGCGGCCAGCGCGACGGCCAGCGTGCGACGCTGGGTGGGTCGGCCGGCGGTGGTCACCTTCGCGAGGGGTCGGGTGAGGTCGGGTGCCGGGAGCCGGTCGTTGGTGGCGCGGAGCCCGTCCCGGATGCGCTGGTCAATCGACATCGCTGTCCACCTCCTCGCCGAGCGCGGCAGCCAGTCGTTTGCGGGCGTGGTGGAGGTGGACGAACCCCGTCGACGTCGAGCAACCGACCAGGTCGGCCACCTCGGCCATGGGTCGGTCCTCGAGGTAGAAGAGGACGACGATCGCGCGCTGCTTGGCGGGCAGGGCCTGGATCGCAGCGATCAGCTCCGGGTCGGGCAGCGTGACACCGTCCTCGACGAGTGGCACCGTGGCGGAACTCTGCTCGAGCACGACCCGGCGGGTGCGCCGTGCGGCCTCACGTTGTGCCTTGCGGATCGCCACTCGCCGCACCCACAGGTCGGGGCGGTCGAAGTCGCGCAACCGGGACCAGTCGCGGAACAGCTCGGTGAACGCGTCCTGGGCGACCTCCTCGGCCGCCGCCCGGTCGTGGATGACGAACCAGACCGTGCGCACCAGCTGGGGGTAGGCCGCGGCGAACAGGTCGGCGAACTCCTCGTCGAGCTGCCGCGACCGCCGCGTGGACATCGGCACGATGTTCATCATGCTGGCGTCGGCGGGCTCGGACACGGGAATCACCTCCACCCGTCAACAGCCGGGGCAGCGGGGAAACCTTTAGTCGGTGGGCACCGGATTGCGGTCCACGTCAGGGTGCGCGGGAAATGCGCGGGCGAGGACCTCGACGACGTCCGGGAGGGGCGCGCGGCACACGGCGGCGGCGTCCTCGGCGGACAGGCCGAGCATGCGCAGGACGTCCTCGGTGACCTGGTCGACGAGCTCGGCATCGTCGCGCTCCGGATGGTCGTGGATCGCCTGGCCCAGCGCGAGCGACGCCCCGCCGACGACCAGCAGCGCGGAGTAGGGATCCGGCACGGTGAACCGGCCGCCGTCACAGCCGCTCCGGATGTCGCGCAGCGCCCGTGGGCCGAGGCCGGACTCGGAGGTGATCAGCGACGTGCCGCGCGAGAGGATGACGCGGCTCAGCTCAGGTGCGGCCCGGTGCAGGCGCCCGGTCAGCCGGAAGCTGCGGGCGAACACCTCCGCAGGGTCGTGGATGTCCTCGGTCCAGGCATCGAGGACCGCTCCCTGGAGCTCGAGCGCGGAGGCCACCGCGGCGTCGAAGAGGTCGTCCTTGGTCTCGAAGTGGTTGTAGAACGATCCCATACCGACGTCGGCGAGCTCGGTGATCTCCAGGATCGGGACGTTCGTGCGGTCCTCGGCGAGGAGCTGCTGGGCCGCCCGGATCAACGCGGCGCGCGTCTGAGCCTTCCGCCGCTCCCCCCGCTTGCGGGCTGCTGCTGCCACCGCCTCCGACACCGGACCACCCTCCTCGCCGAGCGGATCCTAGCAACCGTCGGCGATCTCTGACGATTTCGTCAAAGAGGCTTGACTGACGAATACCTCGTCCCTGAGGATATCGTCAATCACGAATCGTCAGAGGTGACCATGAGCACGCACCACACCCACAACGACCTGCACAGCGAGCAGGGCGCGCTGCGCGGGGAGCACCCGGGACGGGCGGCGAACCCGGTCATCAAGGTGCGCGACCTGGCCTGGCTGGAGTTCGAGAAGCCGGACCTCGAGGGCGCCGAGGTCTTCGCGCACGCCTTCGGGTTCGCCACCAGCTACAAGGACGCGGACGAGCTGCACCTGCGCGGGACGTGGGCGGGCGGCGTCGCGGTGGTCGTGCGCCGTGGTGCCGCGTCCAGGTTCACCGGGCCGGCGTTCCTCGCGGCCGACGAGGCCGACCTGCTCCGGTTGGGCGACCACCTCGGCACCTCGGTGAGGCCCCTGCCGGAGAACCTCGGCGGCCTCACCGTCGACACCCTCGATCCGAGCGGCGCCCGGGTCCGGGTCGTGGCCGGGTGCCACCAGCTCCCGGCCCTGCCCGGGCAGGTCCCGCTGGTGCCCAACGTCGGCGCCCGCGTCGCCCGCGCGAACGCCACCCAGCGCCCACCGCGCGAGCCGGCCAAGGTCGAGCGCCTGGGTCATGTGGTCCTGCAGACGACCCGCTACCGCCAGGCGCTCGACTGGTACCTGGAGACGCTCGGGCTGATCGTCAGTGACTTCCTCTACTACGAGGGCCAGCGGGCCAAGGGTCCGACGATGAGCTTCATCCGGTGCGACCGCGGCAGCGAGCCGGCCGACCACCACACGCTCGCGATGACGCTCGGTCCCCGGACGCGGTACGTGCACTCGGCGTACCAGGTGACCGACCTCGACGCGCTCGCCGCAGGAGGAGAGTTCCTCAAGGACGCCGGCTACCAGCGCTCCTGGGGCATCGGACGGCACATCCAGGGCAGCCAGATCTTCGACTACTGGCGCGACGACAACGGCTTCCTCGTCGAGCACTTCACCGACGGCGACATGTTCGACAACACCCTCGAGCCCGGGTGGGCGCCGATGACCGCCTCGGGCCTCGCGCAGTGGGGCCCACCCGCATCGGCCGACTTCCTCGGCCTGAGGCCCGGCAAGGAGTCTCTCGCCGAGCTCCGCCACACCCTCGCTGCGCTGCGGGCGTCCGACAACGAATTCGACCTGGCCCGGCTGCGGGGGCTCCTGAAGGTGGCCAGCTCATGAGCATCGACATCATCCGCACCGGTGACCGGTGGTACGTCCAGAAGTCCGACACCACCGGCACCCTCGTCGACACCGAGGCGGCGACCACGGGGGAGCTGCTCGCCGACCGCGACGCCATCGAGGCGGCCGTCGCCGGTGGGGAGGCGCTCCTGCCGAGCAGCGACCTGCAGTCCCCGGTCACCGCGCCCTGCCGGGTCGTGGCGCAGATGACGAACTTCGTCAGCCACATCAAGGACTCGGGGCTCGACCCCGCGACCGTGCCGATGACGTTCTTCCGGAAGACGTCGCACTCGATCAGCGGCCCGACCGACGACATCGTCAAGCCTGCCCACGTCCGGTTCCTCGACTACGAGGTCGAGATCGGCCTGGTCATCGGCAACGACATCCCGGTCGGGGCCACCATCGACAACGAGAACGTCGCCGAGCACGTGGCGGCCCTGGTCGTCACCAACGACGTGTCCGCCCGCGATCTCCAGCTGCCGAAGACCCAGTTCTTCGAGGCCAAGTCCTACCCCACCTTCACCCCGACCGGTCCGCGGCTGGTCGTCCTCGAGCCCGGTGACTGGGAGCGGTTCGAGGAGCTGCGGCTCGAGCTGCGGGTCAACGGAGAGGTCCGCCAGGACGCCGAGGTCGGCGACGACATGCTCTACAAGCCCGCCCAGGCCCTCCACGGCCTGGTGCAGTTCCAGCCTCTTGCGGCCGGCGACCTCGTCCTCACGGGGACGCCGGGTGGGACCGCGCTGAAGGCGCCGCCCAAGCCGGTCGAGATCATCGGGGCCCTGCTGCCGCCGGCCGCCAGGTGGAGGGCGTTCTTCAGGTCCCAGGCGAGGAACCCGCGCTACCTCGCCGACGGTGACGTCGTCGAGGCCCGCGTCCGCACCCTCGACGGCAAGCTGGACCTGGGCCGTCAGCGCACCACCGTGCGCCACGCCGCGAAGGCTGCTCAGTGACCACGGCCGTCGCCGGCGGGACCGGGTGGCCCACGTTCACCGCGCCCGAGGACGTCGAGCGCATCGAGGCAGTTCCGCTGGCGGAGCGAGACCTGCCCGCCACGACCTTCCAGGTCCTCCGGCGCGCCGCGGACCAGTGGCCCGACCGGGCGGCGATCAGCGTCATGCCCGACGCGTCGCGGTGGGCAGACGCCGTCAGCGTCACCTACCGCGAGCTGCTCGCCCTGACCGAGCAGGTCGCCCACGCGCTCGCGCGGCGCGGCGTCACGCCGACCACGCCGGTCGGCATCCTCGCTCCGAACTGCCTCCAGGTCGTGCCGGCCATGCTCGGCGCCCAGGCGGCCGGCGTCGCCGTGCCGCTCAACGGCGGCCTCGGCAGCGAGCACCTCGCGACCCTGCTCGAACGCAGCGGCGTCACCCACCTCATCGCGGCGTCCCCGGACCTCGACGAGACGACGTGGGCCAAGGTGCGCGAGCTCGCCAGCCAGGGACGGGTCAGCAACGTGTACCTGCTCGACCCGACCGACGGCGAGCGGGCCGCCGTCGCAAGCCTCGAGGGCGTCGCTGTCACCGAGTACCTCTTCGACGCCACCGGGCCGGAGGGGACGGCCTTCGAGGACCCCCACCGCGCCGGCGACATCGCGGCCGTCTTCCACACCGGCGGCACCACGGGCGTCCCGAAGCTCGCGGCGCACACCCACGCCAACCAGGTGACGGATGCCTGGCTGATCGCCGCGGACTCCACCACCGACACCGAGGACCAGGCCGCGATCTTCGCCGCCCTTCCCCTGTTCCACGTGAACGCCCTCCACGTCACGATGCTCGCCCCGATGCTGAAGGGCCAGCGGGTCGTCTGGGCGGGTCCGCTCGGCTATCGCGACCCGTTCCTCTACGGCGAGATCTGGAAGATCGTCGAGCACTTCTCGATCGCCACGATGAGCGCGGTCCCGACGGTGTACGCCGTCCTGGCCGGCTGCCCGGTCGATGCCGACATCTCGTCGCTGCGGTTCGCGGTGGTGGGGGCGTCCGCCCTTCCGGCGGCCGTCCGCCACGACTTCGAGGCGCACACCGGCGTCCCGCTGCTCGAGGGATACGGCCTGACCGAGGGCACCTGCGCCAGCGCCCGCTCGTTCGCCACGGACCCGCGACCCGGTTCGGTCGGCAAGCGGCTGCCCTACCAGTCGATGCGGGTGGTCGACGTCGCTCCCGACGGCTCCTGGACCGACCTGCCGGCCGGAGGCGTCGGGACCCTGCTCATCGGCGGTCCGACCGTGTTCCCGGGCTACGTGACCGGCCACGACGGCGACGGGTTCGTCCTGGACCACCAGGGCAAGGTGCGCGACGGCTGGCTCGACACCGGTGACCTGACCCGCCTCGACGAGGACGGGTTCGTCCACCTGACCGGCCGTGCCAAGGACCTGATCATCCGCGGCGGGCACAACATCGACCCGGCCGCCGTCGAGGACGCACTTCTCCGGCACCCGGCGGTCGCCGACGCAGCGGCGGTCGGCCGCCCCGACCGGCGCGCCGGTGAGGTCCCGGTCGCCTACGTCACCCTCGCGCCCGGGCACCACTGCTCCGAGGAGGAGCTCGCGGCGTACGTCGCGGCCTCCGGCCTCGAGCCCGCCGCGACGCCGAAGAGCGTCACCATCGTCGACGCACTCCCGGTCACCGACGTCGGCAAGCCGTACAAGCTCGCTCTCCGCGCGGATGCCGCGCGGAGGGCCGTCCAGGAGGCGCTGGCGGACCTGGAGGGGGTCACCGACGTCGAGGGAGTCGTCGGCGACGGGTCGGTGCGCGTGGTCGTGCACACCGTTTCCGGTGCAGACCCGGTGGCGGTCCGCAAGCGCCTGGCCGACTTCGCGATCGCCACCGAGGTGACCACCTCATGAGTCTCGCCCTGATCGTCGCGCTCGCCCTGGCCTGCGCCTTCGCCGGACTCGGGGCGGCCAAGGTCGCCAAGACGCGGTCCATGCTCGCCCGTGCCGACCACGTCGGCTTCACCGCGCAGAGCTACCAGCTCATCGGGGTGGCCGAGCTCGCCGGGGCCGTCGGGGTCCTCGCCGGGTTGGCCTACCTCCCGATCGGCTACGCCGCCGGCCTCGGGCTCCTGGTGCTCCTCGGCGGTGCTGTCGCGACCCACCTCCGCCGTGGTGACGGACCCGCTGACCTCGCGCCGGCGGCGGCGTTCGCCGCGCTGGCCGTCGCCTACCTCGTCGTCCTCGGAACGACCCGATGAACGGCCGACGCCCGTCCCGGCCTGCGGCCGTCCCGGCGCCCGAGCCGCAACCCGACGTCGTCGTCGTCGGCGCCGGCCCGACCGGGGTCACGGCCGCGATCCTGCTCGCCCTCGCCGGGGTGCGGACCCTGGTGCTCGACCGGTGGCCGGACGTCTACCCCCAACCACGCGCCGCCCACCTGGACGACGAGGTCTACCGCATCCTGGCGTCGCTCGGGATCGCCGAGGAGTTCGCAAGGATCTCCATCCCCGGCGCCGGGCTCCGGCTGCTGTCGCCCGAGCACAAGACCCTCGCCCAGTTCGACCGGACCAACCCCCAGACGGCCAACGGCTACCCGCAGGCCAACATGTTCGACCAGCCCGAGCTCGAGAGACTCCTGCGGCGCCGCATGGACGAGCTCGACCTGGTCACCTTCGTCGGCAACGTCGACGTGACCACCGTCAGACCGGGGGGAGCGCCCGAGGTCGAGTACGTCGACCTCCAGACGCGGGAGCGCCACGTCCTCCGACCGCGGTTCGTGCTCGGCTGCGACGGAGCGAACAGCCTGACCCGTCGCTCCGTCGGGTCGTCGATGAAGGACCTCGGGTTCGCCCCGCAGCGCTGGCTGGTCCTCGACATCGTCACGCCACGCGACCTCGGCCACTGGGACGGGGTCCACCAGGTGTGCGACAGCACCCGTGCGGCGACGTACACGCGGATGGGTCCGACGAGGCACCGGTGGGAGTTCCAGCTGCTCGAGGACGAGACCGCCGCCGACTTCGAGACCCTCGACGCACTCGGACCGCTCCTGGCTCCGTGGGTGACCGACACCGGCGACTTCGAGCTCGTCCGCCTGGCGGAGTACACCTTCCGTGCCCAGGTCGCGGACACGTGGCGCGAGCGCAACGTGTTCCTCCTCGGGGATGCGGCCCACCTCACCCCTCCGTTCATCGGTCAGGGGATGGGCGCGGGCATCCGGGACGCGGCGAACCTGTCCTGGAAGGTGGCCGCGGTGATCCACGGCACGCTGCCGGACAGCGTGCTCGACAGCTACCAGGCGGAGCGCAGGCCGCACGCGCTCGCGATGGTGAGGCTCGCGATGACCGTCGGCCGTGCGATGACCGGCGGGGGCAGGCTGGGGGACCGGCTGCGCGGCGCCCTGGTGCCTCTGGTCGTCCACCTTCCCGGTCTCCGGCGTCGGGTGCTCGACAGCTCCACGCCCGCGCTCGTGGCGTCGGCGCTGAACAGCCGCGGTCGGTCCGGGCGGGGGCTCGCGGGCACGCTCTGCCCGAACGTCCTTCTCGCGGACGGCCGGCGACTCGACGCCTCCGTCGGTCTCCGGTTCGCCCTCGTGACGCGGATGCCACCGACTGCGGCGGAGCTCGAGCGGCTCGAGGCGCTCGACGTCGCGGTCGTCGCGGCGAGCGCGTCACCGGCTCTGGGCGCCTGGCTCGGCCGAGACCAGGCCGCCCTGGTCCGGCCCGACCGCACGGTCCTCGCGGCGGGCGCGGTCGCGAGCGTCCTCAGCCGGGCACCTCTCCACCGCCGGACTCCGGTCCACGAGCACCGGTGATCACCACCCGGGTCAAGGCCCAGCTGCTGGTCTTCGCGGTGATCACCGCGCTGGGCGTCAGCTACGTCGGCGTGCGCTACGCCCGGCTCGACCGCCTGGTGCTCGACCGGAGCTACACGGTGATCGCGCACGCCGAGCGGTCGGGCGGGATCTTCGCCGGCGCGGAGGTCGCCTACCGCGGGGTGCGCGTCGGGCGGGTCAGCCGTCTCGGGCTCACCGACGACGGGGTCGACATCTACCTGGAGATCGACGACTCCTGGGACCGGATCCCCGCCGATGCCAGGGCCGTGGTCGCCAACCGGTCCGCCGTCGGCGAGCAGTACGTCGACCTCGAGCCCAACGTCGACACCGGGCCCTTCCTCGGCGACGGCGCGGTGCTCACCGACGTGGTCACCCCGATCGAGACCCAGGACCTGCTCGGCGACGTCGCCGCCACCGTCGGCAGCGTCGACCGCCGTGCCCTGCGCACGACCGTCGCGGAGCTGGGGACCGCGTTCGCCGGGACGGGGGACGACCTGCAGCGCATCCTCGACACCAGCAGCTCGTTCCTGCACGCCGCCAACGCGAACTTCGACGTCACCACCGCGCTGCTCAGGGACTCCAACACCGTCCTGCGCGGACAGGTCGGCTCGAGGGACTCCCTGCGCATGTTCGCCGACGGGCTGCAGGCGTTCTCGTCCTCCGTGGCCGGCGCGGACGACGACCTGCGCAGGGTGATCAACGCGGGGTCGTTCACGGCGCGGCAGCTGCGCACCCTCCTGGAGCGCAACGAGTCGGCCGTCGCCGAGCTGGTGGACGACGCGATCACCACCGGCCGGGTCGTGGTCGCGCACCTGCCCGGCCTGCGGATGGTGCTCACCATCTACCCCAACGCCGTGGCGGGCGGCTTCACCGTGGTCGCCACCGACCCGGCCACGGGTCTCTACGACGTGCACTCGGGCCTGGTCCTGACACCCTCGACGCTGTGCACGCACGGCTACCTCGACAGTGCCGGGACCCGCGCGCCCCAGCAGCTCGATGACCGGCCGCTCCCTCTCCATCTCGGCTGCACCGACCCACCGACGGTGAGCAACCCCCGGGGCGCACAGAACCTGCCCCGGGCCGCCCCGGGCAACGATTCCTGGAAGTGGCTCTACGTCAGGCCCCTGCTCTCCTCCGCACGGGACTGAGCGCGCGGCAGCGGACCGCTTACCGTGCGGAGCCGATGATCCGCGCGATCTCGAGTGCCAGGGACACCTCGAGGGTGCGGTCGGCGAGCGGCTGGGGGAGCAGGTCCCGAGCCCGGTCCAACCGCGTCGCGACGGTGTTGCGGTGTGCGAACTCGACCTGGGCGGTGCGGGTGAGGCTGCACTCCTGCCGCAGATAGGTCCGCAGGGTCTCCCGGACCTCCGGCGGAGCGGCCGCCAGCGGACCCAGCGTGTGCGTCACGAAGGCCCGCGCCTGGTCCTCGTCGGCAGTGGCGAGCGCGACGACCTCGACCTCGTCGTACGACGTGACGGGGCTGCGCAGCGGCAGACGCCTGGCCAGGCGCTGGGTCGTCGCGGCCTCGAGGTGGCTCCTGCGGAACCCGGCGAGGCCCGTGCCGGGTCGGCCCAACGCCACCCGCAGGCCGCCGAGATCCTCGGTCGGGTGGAGCCGGAGGCCGGCTTCCGACGCGCCGCCGGAGAGCCACACCCACACGGTGGACGGCCCGACGGGAAGGGTCAACGGGCGGGCGGCGCCCGAGGTCCGCGCCAGGTCGTTGGTCACCGCCTCGAGTGCCCCCTCCGCCGGTGTGCTGTCGGACCACACGATCACCGCGGTGTGCGCGCGATCGACGTCGTAGCCGAGGAGCTGGCTGGCCCGCCGCCCGGAGACCGGTGCTCCCTCGAGGATCAGGGTCACCGCCTCAGCCCGGGCAGCGCTGGCGGCGTCGCGCAGCTGCGCTCGCTCGTCGCGGATCGTGGCGGTGATCCCCTCGAGGGTGTCCTCCACGTAGGCGAAGATCGACTGGGACACCAGTGCCAACAGCTCGTGCAGTGCTCGGTGGTCGTCGGTGATCCGGAAGGCCACGTCGGCCGCTGCCCGCATCGCCAGGTTCTGCCCCACGCGGAAGCCGCTGAGGATCGTCTCGTCGAAGCCGTGCCGGACGACGTCTCGAGCGAACTCGAGGTTCTCGGTGCTGAGGTTGGCCGGCACCGGGAGTCCGGGCTTGCGCAGGTTCGCCGTCGCCCAGACCATCACGTTCGACCGACCGGCGGCCCGCAGCGGATCAGCGAGTCCCGGGGCCAGCTCGAGCAGCTCCCGGTTGACCTCGAAGCTCGCCGCGTCGATCGCCGACATCAGCTCCTCGGCCTCGTCGAGCATCACGAGCACGGCCTTCTTGAGCAGCTCCGCCAGAGCGGGTGGCGGAGGCTCCCACTCGCGCGCCAGCACCCGGGACGTCACGGTACGGCGCTCCGCTGGGCATCTTGCATAGCCATTGCTGAAATCTACAGCGCATCGCACTTCTGCGGGCGGCTGGTCGCGGCTGAGACTCGTAGCCCTCACAGCCGACGACGGAGGAGTGCCCATGTCGAAGAGATTCGTGCCCAGCAATGCCGAAGACCTCTACACGCGCTCGGCGATCCTGGATCCCTATCCCGGCTACGCACGGCTCCGGGCTCAGGGGCCGGTCGTCTGGTTGGAGCGGCACAAGGCCTACGCACTTCCGCGCTACGCCGAGTGCAAGTCCGTCCTGCTCGACGACGCGACCTTCGTCTCGGGGGCGGGTGTCGGGCTGAACGCGATCACCAACCGGTTCTCGCGGGGCACGACGCTGAACAGCGACGGCGCCGAGCACGCCGAGCGCCGCAGCCTGGTGGCGCACCGACTCACCCCCCGCGCGCTGCGGGCGATGCAGGACGAAGTCAGCGAGCAGGCGGAGCGGGTCGTCGTCGAGGCGCTCGAGCGACGAAAGGTCGACGGCGTCGAGGAGCTGGCCATGGCGTTGCCGATGTCCATCGTCCCCGACCTCGTCGGCTGGCCGCAGGACGGGCGCGAACAGCTGCTGGCCTGGGGTGCGGCGACGTTCGACGCGCTCGGGCCCGTCAACGGTCAAGCGATCCGAGCCGCGCGTCCGAGCCTGCAGATGCTGCGCTACGCGCGCGCCGTCGCGAGGCACCGCACGCTGCGGGAGGGCAGCCTGGGCGCGGACCTCCTCCAGGCCGTGGACGAGGGACGGCTGGATGCGTCCGGATGCCCGAAGCTGCTCGTCGACTTCCTGGCGCCGTCGATCGACACCACCCTCAGCGCCATCGCCAGCGCCCTCTACCTGTTCGCCGTCCACCCCGAGCAGTGGCAGGCGCTGCGCACCGACCGAGGCCTGCTGGGGAACGCGATCAACGAGGTCGTCCGCCTGGAGTCGCCGCTGCGCGCCTTCAGCCGCCAGGTCGCCCAGGACACGACCCTCGCGGGCGTGGACCTCCCCGCCGGCAACCGGGTCCTGGTCATGTACGCCTCGGCGAACCGGGACGAGCTCGTCTGGGACGCCCCCGAGTCCTTCGACATCACCCGGGACGCGGCTCACCAGCTCGGCTTCGGCCACGGCACCCACGGGTGCGCGGGGCAGGGCCTGGCCCGGCTCGAGATCCGCTCGATCCTCGGCCACCTGCTCGACCGGGTCGACCGCATCGAGCTGACCGGACCGCCCGTGTGGGCCGTCAACAACATCATCCACCGCCTCGAGCACCTCCCGCTCGAGCTGATCCCGACGAGGTGACCACGATGAAGATCGACGTCGACTACGACCGGTGCGAGGGCCACGGCCTGTGCACGGAGCAGGCGCCCGACCTGTTCTCCCTCGACGACGAGGCGGAGCTGACCTATCACGCCGAAGGCTCGGAGGTGTCCCCTGCGCAGCACGCCCGGGCCCGCGCCGCGATCGCGTCCTGCCCGGTGGCGGCCCTCCGGGAATCCTCGTGACCCGCCCCGGGACGGTCGTCATCGTGGGGGAGGCGATCGCCGGCCTCAGTGCAGCACGAGAGCTTCGCCTCCGCGGTCACGCCGGTCGGGTGACCATGATCGGCGGCGAACCGGAGGGTGCCTACGCCCGGCCGCCCCTCTCCAAGGCGGTCCTGCGAGACCCCGCCGCCGAGACCACCCTTGCCTACCCCCAGGCTGACCTGGACCTCGATCTCGTCCGGTCACCCGCCGTGGCCCTGGACACCGACGCGCGGGTCGTGACGACCGCCGACGGCCGGGCCGTGCCGTACGACGCCCTCCTCGTCGCCACCGGCGCGACCGCGCGGCGCCTCGCCGCGCCCGCCCAGCGCGGCGAACGGGTGCTGCGGACGTTGGAGGACGCACGGCTGGTCCGCGACGGCATCCGTCGCGCGAGGACCGTCATCGTCGTCGGCGCCGGCTTCCTCGGCATGGAGGTGGCCAGCGCGTGCGTGGCCGGCCACGTGGACGTCACCGTCGTGGACACCGAGCCGCCGCTCCGCCGGCTGCTCGGCTCCTACCTCTCCGAACGCCTGGCCACCCGCGCCGCCCGGCACGGGGTGGGTCTGATCCAGGCGTCGGGTCCGGTCCAGCTCGTCGGCGATCCGGTCGACGGCGTCAGGCTGCCCGACGGGACCACGCTGACGGCGGACCTCGTCGTCACGTGCGCCGGGGACGTCCCGGCCGTCGGCTGGCTGTCCGGGACCGGGCTCGCCGATCCCACCGGAGTCGCGATCGACGAACGATGCGCCACGACAACACCCGGCGTCTTCGCGGCAGGGGACGTCGCCTACCTCGTCCCGCGCGACGGCGGCCCGGCGCGCCGAACGCCGTACTGGTCGAGCGCCGTCGCCCAAGGCAAGGTCGCGGCCGCATCGATCCTGGGTGAGCCGAGTGCACAGGCGCCCACCGACGACTACTTCTGGACCGAGGTCCTCGGCCTTCCCATCAAGGTGGCGGGCCCGCTCCCCGTCGACAGCCCGCCGGGCTCGGTCGAGGGAGACCTCGACGCCGACGACGCCCTCCTTCGCTGGGAAGCGCCCGGCACCGCTCCGACCGTGGTGGCCTACGGCCGGAAGATCCCGGTCGCCCGGCTCCGAGCGATGGCACGACACCCGGGTTGACATCGCGACCCGGGCACCCGGTGGTGGGGCCGGGTGAGACTTCCACCGGAGGACTCCGCAGGAAACGAGTTGAGGAGGAAGGTATGACGACTTTCCGTGAGGCGATCGACGCCAGGGACATGGACGCGGTCGAGTCGATGCTGGCCGAGGACGTGGTCTTCCGAAGCCCGGTCGCGTTCGAGCCCTACGCAGGGAAGGCGATCACCAACGCGATCCTGCGGTCGGTGGTGGAGGTCCTCGACGACTTCCACTACGTGCGCGAGATCCACGACCGGGGCGACCTCGAGCACGCGTACGTGTTCCAGGCGAAGGTCGGAGGGCTCGAGGTGACCGGGTGCGACTTCATCGTCTACGACGACGAAGGCAGGATCACGGACTTCATGGTGATGGTGCGGCCCCTGAAGGCGGCCCACGCCCTGGCCACGCTGATGGCCGAGCGCTATCCCAGCATCCAGGCGGCCGCTGCGGCGTGGACCGCGGCCAGGACGACCGCTTAGTCCGGCGCCGTCGCGCACGGTTCGTCGCTCCCGGTCACTCAGGTTCTCAGGACGGGTCGCGTTCCGACGACGGCCTCCCGAAGTGGAGGGACCGGACCATCGCGTGCAGCTGGGCGATCGTCCTCCTCGACGTCTCGGGGAAGTAGTCGGCGACGACCACGACGCGGTGGCCGTGGACGTCGAGGACCCACACCTCCCACGTGTTGCTCGGCCCCTGGGCGAAGAACCCGGGATCCCACGGACGCCACTCGAAGCAGCGACCGAGGTGGGCCGGGCCGGTGAAGGTGAAGTAGCGTCCCGGAGCGCCGCCGACCTTCGCGTGCACCGGGTCGCTCCCGTCGTACCAAGGCTGGGCGACGACGGTGTCCACGAAGTCGTCGACGGCCGGCCCGACCGCGACGTCGGGGAGCTCGTGGGACCTCTGGGCGCACGGGTCGGACTGCACCCCGACCGTGTTGCTGGTCCAGCCGAGGACGAGCGCGCCCTCCTGGCCCTCCGGCGCGGCCAGGGTCCACACGACGGGGAAGCCCTCCGGGTGCTCCCACCCGGCCGGCACCGTGAGCTCGACGGGGATCGGCGGGGGATCGGGAACACCGTCGGGGCACGCGATCGGGTCGTCCTTCACGCCTTCGCAGTCGACGCGCACCACGAACCGGTACGGCCCGGGGACGAGGTAGCCGTCGGGGAGCGGGACCGCCCCCGTCGGGGACGGCGAGGTGAGGGTCTCGCCGGGCGTGGCACCGCTCGTCGTCGACGCCGGCGTCGCAGAGGGCAGCGAATCCTCGCCGCTCCGCTGGTCATCGTGTCCCGAGCAGGCGGTGAGCACGAGCAGCGACGTGACGACGAACGGTCTTGCCCTCATGGTCTCTCCTGTGTTCGTGGGGCCCAGATCAGCCAGCCGACGTGCGGGTGCTGGGCGATGACGCTTCCGTCCTCGGCCGAGATCTCCGTGATGTGGTCCCTGGTTCGCACGGCGATCCTGGTCCCGTCCGGCGCCCAGGCGAGGTTGCCGTTCGCCGGCCAGTCGAAGTGCCGCTCGAAGTGGAAGAGCCTCGGTCGTGGCGCCGCGCCGGCTTCGCCATCGGGCGCGAGGTGGAGAACGAGGAGGTCGATGTGGGCGGTGGGTCCGACCGACCGACCGATGTCGACCACCACGCTCTGCCCGTCGGGTGACCACCACGGGCCGTCCCACACGGTGAACCCCTTCTTCGCGGTGTAGGCGGGCTCGGGTTCGCCCCCGGCATCGTCGACCAGCCAGATGACCGTGCCGACCGACGACGTGGTCGCGACAGCGAGGCGGCGTCCGTCCGGCGACCAGTCCAGCCGGACGCCGTCCTCGCCGTCGATGCCCGTCGCGGTGAGGTCGATCGTGCGCCGCAGGCGGCCGTCGAACCCCACAACCTGGACCGTGCCGCGACCTGCCACCGCGGTCACCTCGTCCGGTCCGGGGCCGAGCGTGGCCCCGTGCCGCGGGTTCAGCCGGTCCAGGGCGCAGGGCGGGCGGTCATCAGAGCAGGTGAGGGTCGTCCTGTGTCGATGGGGACCGACGACGAGGGCGTCCTCGCCGATGCAGCCGTCGTCGGTGTTGCCGTCCTCGTCCCGGCAGACTACGACGAGCCCGGTGTCCGACACGCGGTCGTAGTCGAGCCACGCGTTGTACCCGGACCGCATCCCGTAGCGGATCTGGGCAGAGGTGATCGGGCCGTTCCCGGGTGCCGGCATCGTTGACGACCCGGACGACGTCGACCGGGTGGCGGACGACGTCGACGTCTCGGACGGCGCCGTGCCGTCGCTCCGGACTCCTCCGCCCGGTCCCGAACAGGCGGTGAGCGCGAGCAGCGGCCCGACGAGCAGGGAGGTGGTCCTCGCGGCCGCGTTCCCATGCATCACTGCTCGCCGCCCTGCTGCAGACGTGGGTCGAGGAGCAGGTCGATCACGCGCTGGTCCAGCTCGGGGCCGATGCCGTCCTCTGGCTCCCGGACCACGCGGGTCAGCGACGCGACGACGGTGTGGCGCGGTCCGACGTAGACGAGCTGCCGGGAGTAGGCACGCGAGCTCCGGGGGCAGCAGTCCGCCCAGCCCTCCTCGTCCCACGCCCCGACGTACACGGTGGTCGGGTCGTCGGCGCCGTAGACCCGGCGCTCGACGCAGCGGACGAGCGAAGAGCGCCCGCACGTCGGGTCGGCACCGGCCGGCCACACGCGCACGCTCAGCCCGCTGGGTCCGAGCCTCCCCCAGACCTCTGCGTAGCCCGGTCGCTCGGCGACCGACCTGGTCTCCGGGTCGAGACGCCAGCCGGGGAAGTGGTCGGCCACGACCGACGTCACGGTGTCGTTCGACGGTACGTCGTACGCCGCGTCCGGCAGCGTGAGCCGGCGGTCGGCCGCCAGGGCAGCCAGCATGTCGGTGCCGAACGGGTTGTACTCGAAGACCGTGCCGCGCCCCTCCACGACGACATAGCCGATCGCGCCGTCGCGGCGCTCGACCGCCACGGAGACCCGGAAGTCACCGCAGGTCTCGTAGGTCACCCCCGGTCCCGGGCGGGCGTCGTCGCCCGGGCTCCCGGGACCCCAGGAGTCGCACAGCCGCTCGTAGTAGGCGGCCTCGGCGTTCTCCACGCCCGGGAAGTCCCAGGACTCGTCGGTGCACGACTCCTTGGCCGCCAGGGGGCCGTCCAGGAGGTAGTCGCAGCCGTCCATCGGATCGGGCTGATCCGTGGGCAGGATGATCCCCAGGTGTCCCTCGACCGGGTACACCGATCCTGGGTCGCGCCAGATGAAGGTGCTGCCGTCCTCCGACGGGGGATCGAGATGCTCTCCGGACGGATCCAGGTAGTCCGTCGCGGCGGCGTACCAGCCGTCACGCGCTCTCTGCACCGGGTCCGGGACCATCCACCCGTACCCGCCTACCGGGGTGACCACGGTGTCGACCCAGGTCTGCGGGGACTGGGACCTCGTCGGTGCCGGCGTCGACGGTCCCGCCGGACCGACCGGCTCGTCGACGTCGTCCCCGCCGCGGGTGAGGGCGACCGCGCCGACGATCACCGCGACCGCGGCCGCGGCCGCGACGACGCCGGCGAGCACCGTGCGGAGGCGGCGCTGCTCCAGGTCCGCCTGCTCGACGGCGAGGTCGAGGTCGCCGTACACCGGGACGTCCGCGGCGATCTCGTCGAAGGCCTCGTGCAGCGCGCTCATGACTCCACCCCTTCGAACGAGGCCACCGCGTCGGGGGCCAGGTCCCGCAGCCGCTGCAGCGCGACGCGGGTCTGGGACTTGACCGTGTTGGGACTGACCCCGAGCGCGGCGGCGGCCTGGGTCTCGGTGAGGTCCTCGTAGAACCGCAGCACCAGGACGGCGCGCTGACGGGGCGTGAGCCGGGCCATCGCGTCCTGGAGGGTCAGCCGGTCGGCGGCGGTGCTCGCCTCGTCACCACCCGCGGCGTCGGGCGGCGAGGCCCACGGCAGCTCCACCAGCCGCCGCCGTCGCCAGCCGTCGACGAACCGGCTGTAGAGGATCCGGCGGACGTAGGCGTCCGGGTCGATCGTGCCCGACCTCTGCCAGCGTCGGACCAGGACGACGTAGGTGTCCTGCACCAGGTCCTCGGCTGCCTGGTGGTCGCCGGTCAGCAGGTACGCCGCGCGGGACAGAGCGGCCGCACGCGCCGAGACGAACTCCCTGAGGTCGACCTCCCGGTCCATGGCCCGTCTCCTTCTCCGCCGACGCCTTCGCCCCCTTGAACGCAGGAAGGGCGCCGTCCGGGTGGGGCCGTCGCAGTGACGAGGCGCCGGCGGCGCTCCAGGTTCCCGGCAAGCCGACCATTCTTCGGCGCTCGACTACGCCGACCCGACCGGGTGACCTGGCGCGGTGGTGGGGCAGCGGAGGACCGGATGAGCGTGGACGGCGACCACGCGATCGGGTTGCTGTCGTCGGACGCCGGTCGTCGCGAGTGCCCGTCGTGCGTCGCGGTGCGCGCGTTCGATGAGCTCGGGCGCGCGGCTGAAGCTCGCGGGTGACGTGCGGAGGGGACAGGGTGGGGGCAGGACGATCAGGTCGACCTGGTCGGCGTACAACGCGAGATCGGCAACCAGGCGCTGGTGGGTGAGGAGGGTCAGGGCGTGCAGGGCGGCGCCCAGCGGTGTGCGCGGTGGTCGGGGAAGGGCGCAGGCATATCCGGTGGGCAGGACGTAGACGGTGTCGGCGCCGGCCGCGACGGCCACCGACAGCGCGGTGTTGTTGGCGAGCCCTCCGTCCACGAGCGTCGTTCCCGCCGCCTCGACGGCGGGGAACACGGCCGGGATGGCGCAGCTGGCAAGGATCCCCGACACGGCGTCACCGGCGGCCAGCACGACCTCGCGGCCGGTCAGCTGGTCGCTGGCGACCACGAGCAGCGGCACCGGGGCGTCCTCGATGCGGGTGAACGGCAGGTGCGCCCCGAGGAGGTGGCGAAGCCCGCGGTCCGCCAGGACCGCGCTGCGCCGCCCGGCGAGTGCGGCGACCGCGTACCGGACGTCGACGCTGAACACCGAGCGGGTCCGCAGACCTCGCCAGACACCCGCCAGAGCGTCGACCCCTGCCGGGGTGACGCCGTGACCGGCGACGAACGCGGCGTTGAGCGCGCCGACCGATGTGCCGACCAGCAGGTCGGGTGTGACCTGCCGGTCGGCCAGCGCCCGCAGCATCCCCACCTGTACGGCGCCCAGGCTGCCGCCGCCGGAGAGGACGAGAGCGGTCGTCATGCCACGCGTCGTCAGCGATCGGCCGGCGTGGCCCGGAGGTCCGTCGGGTAGGCCCACGCCAGGCGGGTCAGCACCAGGGCGGCGAGCATCAGGCCGAAGTCACGCAGTGCCACGTCGCCGTACCCGCCGACGACCAGCAGGTTGACGATGATGCCCGCGAGCCAGGCGGCGACCAACGGCCCGCCCACGCGGGGGGCGACCAGGACGACGAGGCCGGCGACGATCTCGACGACGCCGACGATGTGCATGACCTGGGCGGCGCTCCCGGGGACCAGGTCGTCGACCTGGCTGGCGAGGTAGCGGGTCCAGTCGTCGGTCAGCACCTGTGCGAACTTGTCGATGCCGAACAGGACCGGCAGCGCCGTGAAGCCGAGCCGGAGGGCCCAGAGTGCTTGCACGCCGGGGTCGGTGGTGGTCCGCACGGGTCGGTCGATGGTGGTCATGGTTGCCCCTCTCTCTGGCACCAGCGGTGCCGGTCGTGGGCAGTGGGTGTCGGGCGAGGGGGCGTCCCTTACCGGCGGGAGCGAGCTGACCGGAACGCGGTAAGAACCGCACCCCGCGGTGACACTCACCCACCGTGACGACCACGAGACCGGGACCTACAGTCATGAGCGAGGTCAGCGAGCTGACCGCATGGACGCCGTGGCTGCGGCCGGCGTGGCACCCGAGGAGCGAGCCGATGTCGAACGAGGACTGGGTCGCGCAGCTGTCGGGGACCGGGCCCCGGCACGACGCGGCCGTCGCTCGGCTGCACGACCTCCTGCTCCGCGCCGGGTGGCACCAGGTCAACCGGATGCCGGAGTCGGCCGCGCTGGGGGCCCGGCGCCGCGAGGACATCGTGCACGCGGCGGCCGACGAGGCCACCGTGTCGGTGCTCGCCCGGCTGGACGCGTTCGAGGGCCGCAGCCGGTTCACGACCTGGGTCTACAAGTTCGGGATCCTGCACACCGCTGTCGAGGTGCGCCGAGCAGCCTGGCGTGACCGGGAGATCGACCTCGAGTCCGTGCCGGAGCCGTCGACCACCGAGACGGCACCGGAGGACTGGGCCGAGGCGCGTGACCTCTCGGCCGCGGTCAGCCGGGGGCTCGACTCGGCGCTCACCCCGCACCAGCGCCGGGTGGCCCTGGCGCTGCTCGTCGAGGGTGTCCCCATCGACGTGCTCGCCGACCGCCTCGGCACGAACCGCAACGCCCTCTACAAGACCCTCCACGACGCGCGGAAGGCGCTCCGGTCGTACCTCGCCGCGCACGGGTACCTCGGCCCGGAGCCCACCAAGGAAGTGATCCGATGAGCACGCCCCTCCCGCTCGGCCCGGAGGCGATCCGGCAGATGACCATGGCGAGCGACCCGTGGCTCTCCTGTGACGACTGCTTCGACCTGCTCGACCGGGTGGTCGAGGACCTCCTCACCGGAAGGGCGCCCATGGACGAGTCGTTCCGGGTGCACCTCCGCGCGTGCGCGGTGTGCCGGGAGGAGGCCTCCTCCCTCGCGACCCTCGTGGCTGCCGACCACGACCTCGACCCGGCCCGCGCTGCGGCCGTGCTCGACGCCGCCCTGCTCGCGGGTGGTGCCTAGACCCGGCGCGGCCACCAGAAGCGGTCGCCGAGCAGGAGGGCGAGCGCGGGGACGAGCAGGGTGCGCACGACGAGGGTGTCGAGCAGGACGCCCAGGCAGATGATCGTGCCGAGCTGGGCGAGCACGACGAGCGGCAGCACACCGAGGACGGCGAACACCGCGGCCAGGAGCACCCCGGCGCTGGTGATCACGCCGCCGGTGGCCGAGAGGGCGCGCAGCATGCCCTGCCGGGAGCCGCGGGTGGCGGCCTCCTCACGGGCCCGGGTGACGAGGAAGATGTTGTAGTCCACGCCGAGCGCCACCAGGAAGAGGAAGGCGAACAACGGCACCCCGGTGTCCATCGCCCCGAAGCCCAGCGGCCCGGTGAACAGCCACCACGACGCGCCCATGCTCGCGACGTAGGTCGCCACCACCGTCAGCACCAGCAGCACGGGGGCGACCGCCGAGCGCAGCAGCAGCACCAGGCCGGCGAGGACCAGGCCGAGGATGATCGGCAGGATCAGCCGCAGGTCGCGGTCGGCGGCGTCCCGCTCGTCCACCGACTCCGCGAGGGAGCCGGTGACGTGGGCGTCGTACGGCGACAGCGCCTCCCGCAGCGCCGCGACCGTGCCGGTGTCCTGGTCCGAGCCGAGGACCGCGTCGATGACGGTGACCCCGCCGCCGCTCTGCGAGACCCGAGCGGAGGTCACGCCCGCGACGTCGTCCACCGCGCCCAGCACCTGGTCGGCCCGGTCGGTCGTCACGACCTGGACCGGGTCGGACAGACCCGCCGGGAAGGACTCCGCCAGTCGCTGGGCGGCGGCGATGGCCTCGGGCTCGTCGAGGAACTGCTCGGCCCGGTCCAGGCCGAGGTCGATCCGGAAGATGCCGACCGCCAGGACCGCCAGCAGCACCAGGGTCCCCGTGACGACCGCCGTGGGCCGCCGGGCGACGCGGTCACCGATCCGGTGCCACACCGTGTCGGACTCGGTCGCCGCGGCCTCGCCGACGTGCGGCACCCGGGGCCAGAAGACCCAGCGCCCGAACAGGACCAGGACCGCGGGGAGGACGACCAGCGCGAAGGTCGCCGCGACGACGACCCCGACCGCGCACGCGACGCCGAGGCCGCGGGTGGTGGGCGTGAGCGAGAGGAGGAGCGTCAGCAGCCCGAGCACCACCGTCGTGGCGCTGGCCACGACCGCCTCGGCGGTGCGCGCGAGGGCGCGCGCCATCGCGGCCGCTCGCGAGGGCGCGGCGCGCAGCTCGTCGCGGTAGCGCGAGATGAGGAGCAGCGCGTAGTCCGTGCCGGCACCGAACACCAGCACCGAGAGGATGCCGATCGTCGACTCGTCCCACGCGACGCCCGTCGCCGCCATCAGCTGGGTGGCGAGGACGGCGGCGAGGCGGTCGGCGATCCCGACGACCACCAGCGGGACCAGCCACAGCACGGGGCTGCGGTAGGTGATGACGAGCAGCACCGCCACCACCAGGGCGGTCACCAGGAGCAGTCGGGTGTTGGCCCCCTCGAAGACGGCGGCGAGGTCGGCCTGGACGGCGGCGGGGCCGGTGACCTGGGCCGTCACCCCCGTCGGGGCCGCCTGGTCCGCGGCGTCACGCAGGTCGGCGACCCGGTCGGAGACCTCGCCGGCCGCCCCCGACGGCAGGGGTACGACGAGCAGCGCCGCCGTGCCGTCCTCGGACGGCACCAGCCCGGGCCCTCGATCACCCCCGGACGGAGCGCCGGCGAGGTCGGCGGTGGTGGAGCGGAGCTCGCCCAGCTGCCGCTCGTCCAGCGTGCCGCGGTCCGCCGTGAACAGCACCACGGCGGCCGTGGTGACCTCGTCCGGCAGCCGGTCGAGCAGGGCCGCGCCCTCGGTGCTGTCCAGCCCCTCGGGCAGCCCGTCGGTGGTCCGGTTCGTGCGATCCGCCTCGCCCACGACCCCGATGAGGGCCATCGCCAGCAACAATGGGAGCACGGCGAGCGCCCACGCGGCGCGGTGGCCGAGGACGACGGTGGGCAGCTTTCTCACGAGGGGATTCTCCTGTCGGTAGATCGCTAACTAGATTAACAACCAGGTAGGTGAACCAAAATGGCGCGGAGCGGTGCTCGACCGGCGAGCGAGTTCGCCGACGGCTGGCAGCAGACGCCGAGCCTGGTGGCACTGCGCGAGACCATCGAGGCGGGCGTCCGGGTGCGCCACGTGGTCGCGCGCCGCGCGGGGCTGGGCGACTCCGAGCTCGTCGCGCTCCAGCACCTCGTGCGGGCTCCGATGGGACCGGCCGCGCTGGCGCGGGTGCTCGGGGTGAGCACCGCCGCCTCCACCGGCGTCGTCGACCGGCTCGTCGAGCGCGGCCACGTCGAGCGGCACCCGCACCCGGCCGACCGTCGGCGCACGGAGGTGCGCGTGACCACCTCGGGGCGCGAGGAGGTGCTGGCCCACCTCCTGCCGATGTTCGTCGCGCTCGACGAGTGCGACCGCTCGTTCACCGCCGGCGAGCGCGACGTCGTGGAGCGCTACCTGCGCGGCGTCATCGCCGCCTTCGAGCGGGTGTCCGGTCCGGCGGAGCCACCGCCTTCCTAGAAAGTCGCAACCAAATCACACGGAGGTGCTTCTCACAGGTATCAGGTACCACCCATTCCGGGTACCTCTCCACCAGACAGGAGGGCCACCATGAGCACCACGATCCCGACCCCGGCGGCGTCGCCGCACCCGACGACCACGGAAGCGGTCCGCTGCGACCGGTGCGGCGCCCGCGCCGTCGCCGTCAGCCGGCATGCGGCCGCCGACCTCGGCTGGTGCGCCCACCACCTGCGCGAGCACTCCGCGAACCTCGAGGCCGCGGGCGCCACCCTTCATCCGATCGGATGACAACGCACCGATCCGGGCACGGCCGCGCGCGGTCGCGCCTAGGGTCGGCGGATGGGTTGGAAGGACATCGCCAAGCACGGCCGCGACTGGGCCGAGGCCAAGAAGACCGAGCTCCTCACGACCGACCACCGGCAGCGTGAGGCTGCGCGCGCCCGGCAGGACGAGATCAACCGGAGCTCGCAGGAGGAGGCGGTGACGAGCTTCCTCGAGGGCGTCCTGCCGGAGAAGTGGGCCCAGCGGGTCACCGACGCGCGGCCGGAGAACGTCGCCGCCCGCCGGGCCGAGCAGGACGCTCGGGCCGACCAGGAGCGCCGGACGCGGCTCGCGGGGGCTGCCACGGAGGCGGTCGACCTCGCGTTGTCCGGGGACGAGCACGGCGCGCTCACGGCCGACCTCGCCGTCAGCGTCGAGGTGCGCCGCGGCGGGGACGGCTACGAAGGGGAGGCCGACGACGGGCCCCCGCCGATGGACTGGCTGCTGGTCCGGGTGGAGACGCCCGACCCCGTGCCGTTCGGGACCACCACCCTCGGTGAGCTCTCGCTCGCCGTACCCGCCTTCGCCGGCCCGGGGCGCTACGACCTGGTCGACCTGATGCGCCGCGGCGAGGCGGGCGAGATCGAGTGGTGGGAGGTGTTCGACCTCTACCTCGCGCCCGGGCCGGAGGCCGACGACACCACCTGGTACCCGGACCTGGGTGCGGGTGCGTCGTGGATCGAGGTCACCGAGGACGCGGTGCGCTTCGAGCTGACGATGCAGTCCGCGGTGAGCGCCGTCCGGCTGGGCGGCACCGTCCGCACGGGTCCGCTGCCCTCCTGAGCGGGCCTGCGACGGACGTCCTCCGTGACGCCCGGGCCGCGCGGTGGGATCCTCGCGGCATGGACCCGACGGGGATCCTCCTGCAGACCGCGCTGCTCGGCGACCTGTCCGCCGCCGACGTCGAGGAGCTCCTGCCCGACCTGCGGGCCCGCGGCCTCGCGCGTGGCGAGACGGTCTGGCTCGAGGGCGACCCCGCCGACACGGTCGTGGTGGTGGCCGAGGGCCAGCTCAAGGCGCACCGGGTGAGCATCGACGGGCGCGAGCTGGTGGTCGCGGTCTATCCGGCCGTCTCGGTGACCGGGGAGGTCGGAGCCTTCCACCCGGCCGGCGTCCGGTGGCTGGGGCTGACGGCGATGGTGCCGACCCGGGTCCTGGTGCTCCGCCGCGAGCCGCTGCTCGACTTCCTGGCCCGGCACCCCGTCGCGATGCGGCGGATGCTCGAGAGCCTGTGCATGGCGGCGGTCCGGGCCGCGAACTCCTTCAGCGGCATGGCCTTCGACGACATCGGCCGGCGGGTCGCGGCCCTGCTGCTCGACCTCGCCGCCGACCACGGCCACCCGTCCCCCGACGGCGTGCGGATCGGGCTGCGCCTCTCCCAGGGCGACCTGGCGGCGCAGATCGGCGCCACCCGCGAGAACGTCAACCGGGCCCTCGGCACGCTGGTCGCGAGCGGCGTGGTCAGCCAGCGGGGCGGGCACTTCCACGTGCACGACCGGGTGGCGCTGGCACAGGCGGCGCGCGGCGACCACCTGTGACGCGCAGCACTGCGGCGGTGCGGGGCCCGGGCCGACCCTCGGAGCATGCAGACCCCGACCACGGCACCGGTTGCCGACCTCTCCATCGCCGGCTTCGCCGGTGAGCTCCTCACCGCCGCCGACGGCGAGCGGTACGACGCCGCGCGGGCGGTGTTCAACGGCATGTTCGACCGCAGGCCCGCCGTCATCGCCCGGGCCGGCACGGAGGCCGACGTCGCGAGCGTCGTCCGGCACGTCGGTGCCCGCGGGCTGCCGCTCGCGGTCAAGGCCGGTGGCCACTCGGTCGCCGGCTTCTCCACGATCGACGACGGCCTCCTGCTCGACCTCGGCCCGATGCGGCGCATCGACGTCGACCCGGCGGGCCGGACCGTGCGCGTCGAGCCCGGCGTGACCTGGGGCGAGCTGGACCGCGCCACCCAGCAGCACGGCCTCGCCACGACCGGCGGCCGGATGACCACGACCGGCGTCGCCGGCTTCGTGCTCGGCAGCGGGAGCGGCTGGCTGGAGCGCCTGCACGGCCTCGCCTGCGACAACCTCGTCTCGGCCCGGGTGGTCACCGCCGCCGGCGAGACCGTCACGGCCAGCGAGCAGCAGAACCCGGACCTGTTCTGGGGGCTGCGCGGCGGGGGCGGCAACTTCGGTGTCGTCACCGAGCTCGAGCTGCGGCTGCACCCGGTCGGGCCGACGATCTACGGCGGCATGCTGATGTACCCGCGCGACCGCGCGCCCGAGGTGTGCCGCAACCTCCGCGCCGTCATGGCGGACGCCCCGCGCGGGGTCGCCGCCGGCGCGATCCTGATGACGGCGCCGCCGGCGCCGTTCGTGCCGCCCGGCCTGCAGGGCCGCCCCGCCGTCGGCGTGCTCGCGGCGTACTTCGGCGATCTGCAGCGGGGTCCCGAGGCGCTGGCCGGGCTCCGCGCGGTCGACGGTGCCCTCGTGGACACGATCGGGCCGTTCCCCTACCTCGACCTCCAGGCGATCACCGACGCCGGCAACCCGCACGGGCGGCGCAACTACTGGCACTCCGACCTGCTCGCGGACCTTCCCGACGAGGCGATCGACGCCCTGGTCCGGCGGGCCGACGTCGCGACCTCGCCGGCGAGCGTCATGATCCTGGCGCCGGCCGGCGGCGCCGTCGCCGACGTCCCCGAGGACGCGACGCCGATCAGCGGCCGATCGGCGCCGTGGTTCTACCACTGCTACGGGACGTGGACCGAGGGCGCGGACGCCGCGCACGTGCAGTGGGTCAAGGAGACGGCCGGGACGCTGCGCCCGTGGACCACGTCGGGCATGGCGCTCAACTTCTTCACCCAGGTCGACGAGGACCGGGTGCGCAGCACCTTCGGCGCGGAGAAGTACGCGCGCCTGGTCGCGCTGAAGGACCGCTACGACCCGGGCAACCTGTTCTGCCGCAACCAGAACGTGCGCCCGTCCGGCGCCGGCTGAGGAATGGCGCACCCGCCACCGCGGTTGTGGCGGCCGTGCACACGGCAGACGGACGCGACGGGCTGCACCCGCTCCTCGCGGCGCGCTACAGCCCGCTGGCGTTCGACACCACGCACGGCCTCTCCGACGGCGACGTCGCCGTGCTGCTCGAGGCCGCGCGGTGGGCGCCGTCGGCCGGCAACTCCCAGCCGTGGGGGTTCGTGGTGGCCCGGCGCGGCGGCGACGTGCACGACGGCCTGGTGCCGCTCCTGGCGCCGAGCTCCCGGCGCTGGGCGCCCTCGGCCTCCGCACTGGTGGTCAACCTCGCGCACCGGTTCGTCGACGACAGCGACCTGGCCTACTCCGAGTTCGCCGATTACGACCTGGGCCAGGCGGTCGCGCACCTCACCCTCCAGGCGCACGCGCTGGGGCTGGCGTGCCGGCAGTTCCGGGCCTTCGACCTCGAGGGCGTCAGCGCCGCGGTGCGTCCGGCGGCGGGGTGGGAGGTCGTGTCGATGACCGCGATCGGCCGGCCCGTGGGCGAGCAGCCGCCCCGCGAGCGGCGCGACGTCGCGCGACTCCAGCGGGACCCGCTGACCGCGTGACCGGGAGGCCCTACGATCCGGCCATGCGCCTTCGCCGTACCCGCCTGCTCCCGCTCGTCCCCGCCGCGGTCCTCGTCGCCGGGTTCGCCGCCTGCGCCCCGCAGGACAAGGCCGAGGACAAGACCGGGGACGTCGCGTCGGCCGGCGAGTGCGCGACCGCCGACCTGGCCCTCAAGAACGACGGCGTGCTGACGATCGGCACCGACTCGCCGGCCTACGAGCCGTGGTTCGTGCACAACGACCCGAGCAACGGCAAGGGCTTCGAGTCGGCCGTGGCCTACGCCGTCGCCGACCGGCTCGGCTTCTCCTCCGACCAGGTGAAGTGGATCAAGGTCGGGTTCAACAGCCTCTTCAAGCCGGGCGGCACCGACTTCGACTTCGACATCAACCAGATCTCGATCACGCCCAACCGCGACAAGGTCGTGGACTTCTCCGAGGGCTACTACTCCGCGGCGCAGGCCGTGATCGCGCTCAAGGGCAGCCCGGCCGCGTCGGCCACCAGCCTCGACGAGCTGAAGGGCCTCAAGCTCGGTGCGCAGACCGGCACCACCTCGCTCACCGCGATCCGCGACGTCATCCAGCCCGACCAGGACCCGCTCGTGTTCGAGGACACCAACGTGGCCAAGCAGGCGATGGAGAACGGCCAGGTGGACGCGATCCTCGCCGACCTGCCCACCGCCTTCTACATCAGCGCGGTCGAGATCCCGGACAGCACCGTGGTCGGGCAGTTCCAGGTCGAGGGCGGCCAGCCCGAGGAGTTCGGGATGCTCTTCGAGCAGGGCAGCGACCTGCTGCCGTGCGTCAACCAGGCGCTGGAGACGCTCAAGGACGACGGCACGCTCGACCAGATCGAGCAGCAGTGGCTGTCCGACGTGGTGAGCGTCCCCGAGCTCAAGTGAGCGCGAGCTGGACGCCGAGCCTCCGTGAGCTCGAGCGGCGCAAGGTCCGCCGCGCACTGACCCGCCGGCGGGTGCTCGTCGCCTCCGTCGCCACGGTGGTCGTCATCGGCGGCCTCGCCGTCGCCGTCGTGCTCTCGCCCGGCTGGGCGCGGGTCCGCGACTCCTTCTTCGACGGCTACCACGCGCGCGAGGCGTTCCCGGCGATCGTGGACGGCTTCTGGCTCAACGTCCGGATGTTCCTCATCGCCGAGCCGGTGATCCTGGTGGTCGCGCTCGCGCTCGCGCTGGTGCGCCAGGCCCGTTCGCCGTGGCTGGTGCCGCTGCGCGGCCTGGCGGTGGTCTACACCGACGTCGTGCGCGGCATCCCGACCATCCTGCTGGTCTTCCTGCTCGTCTTCGGCGTGCCCGGCCTCGAGCTGCAGGGGCTGACCAACTCGATCTTCTTCTGGGCCACGGTCGCGCTGGTCGTCTCCTACTCGGCCTACGTCGCCGAGGTCTTCCGCGCCGGTATCGAGTCGGTGCACCCCTCGCAGCTCGCGAGCGCGGAGGCGCTCGCGCTCAGCCGCGGGCAGACGATGCGGTACGTCGTGGTGCCACAGGCCCTGCGGCGGGTCATCCCTCCGCTGCTCAACGACTTCGTGTCCCTGCAGAAGGACACCGCGCTGGTCGCCTCGGTGTCGCTGTTCGACGCCCTCTACACGGCGCGGGACTACGCCGCCTACAACTTCAACTACACGCCCTACGTCGTGGTGGCCTGCTTCTTCGTGGTGATCACGCTCCCGCTGGCGCGGCTGACCGACTGGCTCGCCCGGTGGGTCGTCCGCCGCGAGAGAGCAGGCGTCCTGTGACCGCGCCGCGGCCGCTGGTGGAGGTCCGCAACGTCCGCAAGAGCTACGGCGACCGGGTGGTCCTCGACGACGTCTCCCTCGCGGTGCGGCCCGGTGACGTGGTCTGCCTGATCGGCTCGTCGGGTTCGGGGAAGTCGACCCTGCTGCGCTGCCTCGACCTGCTGGAGCCCGTCGACGACGGCGTGATCGAGTTCGAGGGGCGCGAGGTCTCCGACCCGACGATCGACCCGCGCGAGGTGCGCCGCGACATCGGCATGGTCTTCCAGGCCTACAACCTGTTCCCGCACCGCACGGTCCTCGCCAACTGCACGCTCGCGCCGCGCAAGGTGCACGGCCTGTCCCGCAGAGAGGCGCGGGACCGGGCCACCGCGCTCCTCGGCCGGTTCGGGCTCGGGGAGCACGTGCGCAGCCACCCCGACCGGCTCTCGGGGGGCCAGCAGCAGCGGGTCGCGCTGGTGCGCGCCCTGTGCACCGAGCCCAAGCTGCTGCTCCTCGACGAGATCACGGCGGCGCTCGACCCCGAGCTGGTGGGCGAGGTCCTCGGGATCGTGCGCGACCTGGCGGCCGCCGGCACCACCATGGTGCTCGCCACGCACGAGATGAGCTTCGCGCGCGAGGTCGCCTCGCACGTGTGCTTCCTCGACGGCGGCCGGATCGTGGAGGCGGGCCCGCCGCAGCAGGTCCTCGGCGACCCGCTCGAGCCACGCACGCGGGAGTTCCTGCGCCGGGTCCTGCCGGGCTGAGCCGACGGCGGCCGGCGGCCTCCCCGCGGGTGTCGGTGGCCGACTCTAGGTTCGGAGACGGTACGGCGCACGCCGTACCTCTCCCCCCGCGAAGGAGCCCACGATGGCCTCGAAGCTCAACCCCTACCTCTCGTTCAAGGACACGGCCCGCCCGGCCATGGAGTTCTACCAGTCGGTCCTCGGCGGCGAGCTCACGATCAGCACGTTCGGTGAGTTCGGCGGCCAGGGCGACGGTGTCATGCACTCCGCCCTGGAGACCCCCGACGGGTTCACCCTCTTCGCCGCCGACACCCCCGACGGCATGGACTACACCCCGGCGGCCGGCATCTCGGTCAGCCTCTCCGGCGACGACGATTCCCTGCGCGGCTACTGGGACAAGCTGTCCGCAGGCGGCACCGTCGTGGTGCCGTTCGAGAAGCAGCCGTGGGGTGACGAGTTCGGCATGTGCGTCGACCAGTTCGGCATCAGCTGGATGGTCAACGTCGCCGGTGGTGACGCCTGACCGACGCGCCGCGGCACCCCACCCCCGAGCGGACCGCCGAGAACGTGCGTGACGTCCCGGTCGTCTAGACGTTTGGTCCCTATGGACGGCAGTCCGTCGTTCTCGGCTCCACTCGGGGGTAACACCGTGTCCTTCGCTCTCCCGCGCCTCGCCCTCCGCGGCGGCGCCCTCCTCCTCGTCACCGGGCTCGCCGTCGCGGCGACCACCGCCGCCGGCCCCAGCGAGGCGGCGGACCCCACGTCCGGCACCGTCAGCGACACCTCGACCAGCACCACCTGGAGCGGCGGGCCGTTCGTGACGGCCAACGTCACGGCCCAGGCCACCGGGGTCCCCGACTGCTCGGTGCCCCAGTCGTGCGACGACTTCAAGCTGACCGTCGCGACGCCGACGACCTACGGCGACAGCCACCAGCTCACCGTGAAGGTGGGCTGGCCGCAGACGGCCGCCGACTTCGACGTCTACCTCCTCGACAGCGCCGGTCGGGTGGTGAGCACCGCGGCGACGAGCGCCGACCCCGAGCAGGTGGTCGTGCCGGCCGGACCCGCCACCTACACCGTCCGGGTGGTCCCGTTCGCGCCGCTGGGCCAGAGCTACACCGCGACCGCGAACGTGGCGCCGACGCCCGCGGGCGCGGCGCCGGGCACCGACGTGCCGGCCGGGTTCACGACGTACGCCGCCCCGGCGTCGCTGCCGGACTCCAACAGCGCCGGTGAGCCGTCGATCGGCAACAGCTGGAAGAGCGGCCGCACGTTCTACCAGGCCTACCTCTCGACCTACGCGGTCGGCTTCGACGACGCCACGCAGCCGGCGACCGCGTCCTGGAAGGACGTGTCGGCCTCGGCGGCCAAGGGCTGTCCGCAGGGCTCGACGGAGAGCCTCGACCCGATCCTCTACACCGACCACCAGACCGGCATGACGCTCGAGTCGCAGCTCTCCGGCGTCGACTCGCTCAGCTGCCGGACGACCGACGACGGCGCGACCTGGGCTCCGTCGATGGGCGGTGGCATCCCGAGCGGCGTCGACCACCAGACGATCGGCGGCGGGCCCTACTCGCCCAACGGTGTCGGGCCGCTGCCGGGCTCGACCTACCCCAACGCCGTCTACTACTGCAGCCAGGACATCGCGACCGCGTTCTGCGCGCTCTCCCGCGACGGCGGCACCACCTTCGGCGCGGGCGTGCCCACCTACAGCCTGCTCGACTGCGGCGGGCTCCACGGCCACGTGAAGGTCTCGCCGGCCGACGGCACCGCCTACGTCCCCAACAAGGGCTGCGGCAGCACCCAGGCCGTCGCCGTCTCGACCGACAACGGCGCCAGCTGGGCGGTGAAGAAGGTGCCGGGCACGACCCCGGGCGACAGCGACCCCTCGGTCGGGATCGGCTCCGACGGCACCACCTACTTCGGCTACGTCGGCGCCGACGGCCGGCCGGGCGTCGCGGTGAGCCGCGACCACGGCGACACCTGGACCGACGTCCAGGCCGTCGGCTCGGAGTTCGGCATCAAGAACGCCGTCTTCCCGGCGATGGTCGCCGGCGACGGCAACCGGGCGGCCCTGGCCTTCATCGGCACGCCGACCGGCGGGAACTACCAGGACACCACCGGGTTCACCGGCGAGTGGCACCTCTACGTCGCCTCGACCTACGACGGCGGGAAGACCTGGCAGACCTCGGACGCGACGCCGGGCGACCCGGTGCAGCGTGGCTCGATCTGCACCAGCGGCACGACCTGCGGCAACGACCGCAACCTGCTGGACTTCATCGACGCCACGATCGACAGCCACGGGCGGGTGCTGGTGGCGTTCGCGGACGGGTGCATCGGCGCGTGCGTGACCAACCCGTCGCACACCAGTGGTGCCGGGCCGGCCGACGCCCAGGCGGCCTACGCCACGATCGCGCGCCAGAGCAGCGGGAAGACCCTGCTCGCGGCCTACGACCCGGTGGCCAAGAAGGCCACGAAGAAGTCGAGGTGAGGACGGGCCGGACCGTCGCCGCCTTCGTGGTGGCGGCGGTCGTCGGGGCCGCGCTGACGGCGTGCTCGGTGGAGCACGAGCAGGACTCGACCGGCGCGGGCGCCGCCGCGGTCAACGGGGAGACCGGGGTGGAGCTCGGGTCGGGCGAGGAGGTCGGCGAGGAGGCGGCACCGGACCTCGGGACCTGCGTCGCCGACCTGACCGAGGCGCCTTCGCCGTACCCCCGCGGCTTCCCGGCCGACTGGCCGTGGCCCGAGGGGACGGTCGTCTACGACGCCGAGGACCGCGGTGACTACGGCGTCGTGGTCTCCGCCGCGACGACGACCCCGTTCTCCGACGTGCTCGACTTCCTCAACACCGACGTCCAGCAGGCGGGCTACGTCGTCACGACCGGGGAGACCGAGGAGCGCGACGCCGAGGCGGACTGGGAGGGCGAGGGCTTCCGCGGCCGGTGGGCGATCCGCACTTCGTCCAGCTGCCCGGGCGAGACCACGATCCAGGTGCTGTCGACCCGCGAGTGAGCCTCGCCTAGGTGCGGGTCGCCGGCGCCGGCTCCGCGACCGGGCGCTCCTCCCCGGCCGCGGCGAGGCGGCGCTGCCGCTCGACCGCCGCCAGGTAGAACGCCCAGCCGAAGGCGAAGCTGGTGAACAGGGTCGCGACGAAGAAGAGCCACGGCCGGCCGATCCCGCGCCGCCGGCCGTCGACGATCGTCATCAGCGGCAGCAGCACCACGTTGCCGATCGTGTAGTCCTGGCCGGCCGAACCCGCGGCCGGGTTGGCGAACATGAGCTGGAGGTACTGCGCCCAGCTGCCGTCGCCCCAGATCGGGTTGTTGAGGACCGGGTCGGCGGCGTACTCCCGCACGAACCGGATGTTGAACCACCACCCGAGGACGACCGACGCGGCGCCGACGACGTAGAGCACGACCTCGAGGACGGAGAGCGCGGGCCCGCCGGGGACCTTGCGGAAGATCGCGGGGTTGGCGCGGACGATCCAGGCGACGGTGACGACGCCGAGCACGGCGTGCGCGAGCAGGGACACCATGCGGGGAGGGTCGCCGCTCGATCGCGAATCTGTCAATAGTGACAAAAGATCGAGGCACCGGCTCTGCGCTAGTTTTCGGGCCATGGTGAGAGCTCCGCAGACCGCGCGCAGCGAGCGCACGCGGGAGGCGCTGCGCCGTGCCGCGATGGTGCGCTTCCTCGCGCAGGGCGTCGAGGAGACCTCGGCCGAGCAGATCGCCGCCGACGCCGGCGTCTCGCTGCGCACCTTCTACCGCCACTTCACGTCCAAGCACGACCTGCTGTTCGCCGACTACGACGCGGGGCTGCAGTGGTTCCGGCGCGCTCTCGCCGACCGGCCCGAGGGTGAGCCGGTGGCGGCGTCCGTGCAGGCCGCGATCTTCGCGTTCCCCTACGACGTCGACGCCGTCACCCAGATCGCCCGGCTGCGCTCCGACGAGCTCGACCCCGGCCGGATCGTGCGGCACATGCGCGAGGTCCAGTCCGACTTCGCCCACGCCGTGCTCGACCACCTGCGCCGTCGCCACCCGGAGGCCGACGAGCTCGCCGTCACCGTCACGGCCCGCTGCGTCGCCGCGGCCGTGTTCGCCGGGATGGAGGTCTGGATGCAGCGCGAGGACCGCAACCTCGCCGACCTCGCCGTGCTGTGCCGCGACGCGCTCGAGTCGGTGGCCGGGGGACTGCCGGTCTCCTGAGCGCGGCCAGTTTTGTCACTATTGACGAAACATGGACGAGGATGCCAGCCTGCCGGCATGTACGACGCGATCGTCATCGGGGCCGGCCACAACGGGCTCACCGCCGCGGTCCTCCTCCAGCAGGCCGGTCTGCGGACCGTGGTGCTCGAGGCCAAGCGCTATGCCGGCGGCATGGCATCGACCGTCGAGCTGTTCGACGGCTACCGGTTCGAGATCGCCGGCTCGCTGCAGTTCCCGACCTCGGCCGTCGTCAGCAAGGCGCTCGGCCTCGACTCCCTTCCGACGGTCCACCTCGACGTGATGTCGGTGTCGCTGCGCGGCACGGGTGAGCCCGACGACAAGCCGCTCGTCTACTACACCGACCTCGTCGAGCTGATGACCCATCTCGAGACCGACCACGGCAGCGACGTGGTCCTGGGCATGGCCGAGCTCGCGGCGTGGGCGGCGGGCCCGACCCGGGCGATGGGCCGCTTCGACGCCGGGCTGCCACCGCGGACCCGCGCGGAGATGCTCGCGCTCGCCACCACCGACGACGAGCGGCGGGCGATCGAGGAGATGCTCTCCGCGTCGGCCGGCGAGGTGCTCGACCGCTTCATCCCGCACCAGCACGGCGCCCTGCGCGGGATGCTCGCGTTCCTCGCCTGCAACTCGCAGTACCGGGGTCCGCTGAGCCCCGGCAGCGCCTACGGGTTCGCGTTCGGCTTCGCCGTGCCCGACGAGAACGCGTCCCTGATGACCAAGCTGGAGGGCGGGATCGGGACCCTCACCCGCCACCTCGAGCAGCTGTACGGCGACGCGGGCGGGGAGCTGCGGCTCCGCACCGCCGTCTCGGCGATCACGACGACCGGTGGACGGGTCACCGGCGTGGTCACCGATGCGGGCGAGCCGGTCGAGGCACCGGTCGTGGTCTCCGCGATCGATCCCGGCCGCACGGTGCTCGAGCTGGTGGGGGACCGTGCTCCCGCGCCGGTCAGGGACCGGCTCGCGGCGGTCGACCACCGTGGCAGCTACGTCCAGATGCACTTCGCGCTCGACGGGGCGCCGGAGTTCGCGGCGCCGTACGAGGTGCTCGACGACCCGCGGATGCAGGCGGCGATCGGGCTGTTCAGCACGCCCGAGGAGCTGCAGCAGCAGTGGGAGGACTGCCGGCGGGGCGTGGTTCCCGCCGATCCGGCGATCGCGTTCCAGGTCCCGTCCGCGCAGGACCCCTCGCTGGCACCGCCCGGCAAGCACGCGGCCTCGGCGTACTCCCTGTGGTTCCCCGTCGAGGGAGCAGCCGCGGACCCGGCGGAGTACGCGCGGCTGAAGGCCGAGATGGGGCAGCGCGTCATCGACAAGATCACCCGGATCGCCCCGAACTTCGCCGGTCTGGTGCTCAAGCACACGACGTTCACGCCCAAGCACATGGGCACGATGTTCGGCGCGCCGAGCGGCGACTGGGCGCACGGCCTGATCCACCCCGAGCAGATGGGCGAGCACCGCCCGGGACCGGTCGGCTGGCACGACCTGCCGCTCGGCGTCGACGGGCTCTACCTCGGGAGCGCCGGCTGCCACGGCGGGCCGGGCATCACCTTCATCCCCGGCTACAACGCCGCGCAGGCGGTGCTCACCCGCTGAGGCGGGCCCTCACTCCGCCGGCGTCGTCCCACCGAGCGTCAGCTCCACGTCACCCAGGTCGACGTCGCCCTGCACGTCGATCGCCCGGGCCGCCGACTCCAGCCAGTACGGCGTGCCGTCCTGGAAGGGGAAGTAGGTGATGAAGCTGGGGTGCGTGATCCCCTCGTGCGACTCGCTCGCGAGGTCGCCCGTCACCGGTCCGACCGGCAGGCGGTCGATCGTGAACACCCCGGACGCGCCACGCGTCCGAGCGAGGGAGGGGTGCTCCTCCGTCGGGTTCGTGACCTGGCCCGCGGGATAGGAGAGCTCGTACCCGAGGGTGGTCACGACCGGCAGGTCGGTGCCGGCGTACACCATCCGGCCGGTCACGGTGTGGCCCGGCGCCAGCGGCACGTCATACCGCCGTGAAGCGGAGATCTCCACGTCCTCGTGGCAGATCGGCGCGTAGTTGTGGGGGAAACCGTCGGCGGCGACCATCAGGCGTCCGGGAACGAGCCCCTCGAGCACGTAGCGACCGGTCGCGTCCGCGGGGTCGCTGATCGCGTGGAACCCGCCGTACGTCGGCTCCCCGTCCGGCGGGCACAGATCGCCCGTGGTCGCCTCGACCACCGCGCCCGGCGCGGTGCGTCCGTGGATCGTGAGGAGCTCCCGGTCCAGCGGCAGCGGCCGCATCGTGTGCTCCCCGTGGCCCCGGACGCGGAAGGTCCGCAGTCCGTAGCCGTCGTCGTCCGCCGCGACGACGGTGTAGGTGCCGGGCCGCAGGCCGGTGTACGTCGCCGAACCGTCGCGGCCACGCTGGGTCTCGATCACGTCGCCGTCGGCGTCGCGCAGCTCGTCGCCGAGCCGCCCGTCGCCGCCGCGGAACGGGACGGTGACGGTCGCGCCGCGGCGCAGGCCGACCTCGACCGTCACCGACGTGTCACCGTCAGCGACGGTGACCGGCTCGGTGTGCGGGAGGTAGTCGCCGCCGACGAAGGGCATGCCGACGCGGTAGCCGCCCGGCGCGAGCCCGGTGAACCGGAACCTCCCGGTCCGGGAGGTGCCGCGGCTCGCGACCAGGTCGCCGTCCGCCCCGGCCAGGAACACGTCCGTGCGTGCCGCCGGCTCACCCGTGCGCGCGTCGACCAGCCGTCCGGTCACAGCGGCACCCTCGTCGAGGACACCGTCCACCTGCACCGGCTGTGCGGCATCGAGGGTCACCGGCTCCGACCGCCACGGCAGCGTGCCGAAGCCGCCGGCCGCGACGTAGTAGGTGCCGGGCGCCATGCCCGAGAGGGAGTAGGCGCCGTCGGCGTCGCTGAACGTGCTGTAGGCCATCGTGTCGTTGAGCCGCATCAGCCGGATCCGCTCGTTCGCGGCACCCTCGACGGTGCCGTGGACGGTCGCGCCCGGGCGGACCGTCACGGTCCCGAGCTCGAGGTCGGCGGGCGAGGCGTCGTACAGGCGCGTGTGCTGGACCCAGCTGTCGAAGCCGCCGTCGGGGCCGACGTACTGCGCCAGGTAGCCGGCCCGGCTGAGCTCGGCGCACGCCCACGGCCGCTCCTCGTCCTGGTCGCAGACCTGCACGAGGAAGCCGGGTGCGGCCTGGCGGAGCCGGAACGAGCCGTCGGCGGCGGTCGTCGTCCACGTCTCCGCGGACTCGTCGAGGACGCCGCCGTCGGGGATCCGCCGCGGCGGCAGCGCGACGACGAGGGCGCCCGCCACGGGGTCACCGTCACCGTCCACCACGGTGCCGGTGACCCAGGCGGTCGCCTCGGCTGCGGTGGACGGGGACGCCGCCGTGCTCAGGCCGGCGGCGGCGAGCAGGCCGGCGGCGGTGAGAGCGACGGTACGGGTGCGGATCATCATGGACGTGCCTCTCGAAGGTGCGGACGGAGGAAGGACGCGTGCGGTGCTGCGGGGGTTGGAGGCCGGCGCGAAGTTCCTCCTCGAGGAGGATCCCGGCACGCGAGCGGGCCGGCGTGCTACGCATGATCACGTGATCGATGCGCACGCCCCCATGCCCGGCGCCCAGCACCTCGCGGAGCCGTTGCGCTCACGCTGGAGCCCGAGCATCTTCGACGACCGCCACACGCTCACCGACGAGCAGGTTCTCGCGCTCCTGCACGCCGCCCAGTGGGCGCCGAGCCACGGCAACCTGCAGCCCTGGCGGTTCGTGGTGGCCGAGCGGGGCAGCGCCGCGCACACCGCGCTGCTCCCGCACCTGACCCGCGGCAACTCCGGCTGGGTGCCCCGTGCGTCGCTGGTGCTGCTCGCCGCGACCCAGGTCGAGCAGGCGCCGGGGGAGGAGCCGGACCCGAAGCTCGATCGCGACACCAACGTCTACTGCCTGGGCCAGGCCGCCGCCCACGTCACGGTCCAGGCGCACGCGACCGGTCTGTGGGCCCACCAGTTCAAGGGTTTCGACAAGGACGCCGCGGGCACGGCCCTCGGGGTGCCGCGCCACTGGCGGTTCGTCGCCGGCATCGCCGTCGGCGTCCGCGGGAACCCGGCCGACGTTCCCGAGCGCGACCAGGAGCGCGAGCAGCGGATCCGCCGGCGCAGGCCCCTCGCCGAGATCGCGTACGGCGACCGGTGGGGCCAGCCGTGGCGGGGGCTGGACGCTTCGGGCCCTCGGGCAGACTGAGGAGCATGACCACGCTCCATGACTTCTCCGCGACCGCCATCGACGGCACGGAGGTCGACCTGTCGACGTACGACGGCAAGGTCGTCCTCGTCGTGAACACCGCCTCGAAGTGCGGCCTCACGCCGCAGTACGAGGGCCTGCAGCAGCTCTACGACAAGTACGCCGACCAGGGCCTGGTCGTTCTCGGGTTCCCCTGCGACCAGTTCGGCCACCAGGAGCCGGGCGACGAGACCGAGATCGCGCAGTTCTGCTCGCGCAACTACGGCGTCTCGTTCCCCATGTTCGCCAAGATCGAGGTGAACGGCGACGGCACCCACCCGGTCTACCAGTGGCTGAAGTCCGAGCAGGGCGGCCTCTTCGGCGGCTCGATCAAGTGGAACTTCACCAAGTTCCTGGTCGGGCGCGACGGCGCCGTCCTCGAGCGCTACGCCCCGACGACCGCCCCCGAGAAGCTCGCCGGCGACATCGAGAAGGCCCTCGGCTAGACCCCTTCGCCGAGTCGGCGCGAGTCTGCACGAAAAAGACGCCGAGTCGGCTCTTGCTGACAAGAGCCGACTCGGCGCTCGGGGTGGTCAGACGCCGGCGGAGTCGAGCTCCTTGCCGACCACCGACACCGGCTTGGAGTCGCGCTCCAGCGACTCGCCCTCGACGTCGACGTTGGGCAGCAGGCGGTCGAGCCAGCGCGGCAGCCACCAGGCCTTCTCGCCGAGCAGGTAGAGGACCGACGGGATCAGGACCATCCGCACGATGAAGGCGTCGAAGATGATCGAGGCCGCGAGCGCGAAGCCCATCGACTTCACCACCGCGTCGTCCTCCAGGATGAAGCCGGAGAACACCGCCGTCATGATCGACGCGGCGGCGACGACGACGCGGGCGCTGTTGCGGAACCCGTCCACCACGGCCTCCCGCGTGGTCAGCCCGTGCACGTGGGCCTCGCGCATCCGCGTCACCAGGAAGACCTGGTAGTCCATCGCCAGGCCGAACACCACGCCGATCAGGAAGATCGGCATGAAGCTGACGATCGGCTGGCCCTCGAAGATCCCGAACGCGCCCTTCTGGAAGATCGCGACCGTCGCGCCGAGCGTCGCGAGCACCGACAGCAGGAAGCCGAGGGTCGCGGTGAGCGGCACCAGGATCGAGCGGAAGACGAGCATCAGCAGCACGAACGCCAGCCCGATGACGACCGCGAGGTAGATCGGCAGTGCTCCGTTGAGCCGGTCGGAGACGTCGGTGGTGATGGCGGTCAGGCCGGTCACGCCGGTCGTCGTACCGGTCCGGGACTCGATGCCGGGCTGGCCGTCGCGCAGCGCCTCGAGCAGGTCGAGCGTCTTCGGGTCGTCGGGCGCCGAGGACGGCGTCACCTGGATCATGGCGCCGGTGCCGACGCCCTGCGGGCTACCGTCCTTGCCGACCGGCGCGTTGGTGCCGACGACGACCGCGGACTGCACGTCGTCCTGGCCGGCCGCCCACTCCGCGACCCGGTCGAACGCCGTCTGGCGCTGCTTGTCGTCGGCGATCCCGCGGCCGTCCACGACGACCAGGAGCGGGCCCTCGCGACCCGGCCCGAAGGCCTCGGTCATCAGGTCCGACGCCCTGCGCTGCGTGGTGTCGGTCGGAGCCGTGCTGTCGGTCGGGAAGGCGAGGTACATGTCCTTGATCGGGATCGCCAGCGCACCCAGGGCGACGACGACGAGCAGCACCGCGGCGACCGGCTTGCGGCCCAGGAGGCGCGCCCACCGCACACCGTTGTTGAGGATCAGGCCGTGCTCGTCGCGGCGCGGCCGGTAGCGGCGGACGCGACCCTTGAAGACCCACGACTTCGTCATGCCCAGGACCGCGGGCAGCAGGGTCAGCGCGACCAGGACCGCGATCAGCACGGTCGCCGCGGCCGCGAGACCCATGGCCGTCAGGAACGGGATCCGCACGACCGCGAGCGCCGAGAGCGCGATGAGCACGGTGAGCCCGGCGAACACGACGGCGGAGCCGGCCGTGCCGACCGCGATGCCGGCCGCATGGGCCCGGTCGTCGGTGTGGTGCAGCTCGGTGCGGTAGCGCGCCAGGATGAACAGCGTGTAGTCGATGCCGACCGCGAGGCCGATCATCGTCGCGAGCATCGGGGTGGTCGAGCCGACGTCCATGATCGCCGTCATCGCGGTGATGCCGGTCATGCCGAGCCCGACGCCGAACACGGCGTTGACGATCGGGACCCCTGCGGCGACGAGCGAGCCGAAGGTGAGGAGCAGGACGACCAGCGCGACGCCGATGCCGATCAGCTCCGAGGCGCCGCCCGGGCCCTGCATGGTCTGCATGCCGTTGCCGTTGGCCTCGACCGTCAGGCCGGACTCCTCGCCGATGCTGTCCCGCAGTGCGCTGAAGTCGTCGAGCGTCGACTGCTGGAGGTCGGCCGGCGTGGCGACGTCCCAGGCGAAGGAGAGGGTGCCGATCCGGCCGTCCCCGGAGAGCGGGGTCAGCGCCGGCGGCGCGGACCTGGCGGCCACGACCGGGTCCACCAGGCCGGGGTTGGCGGCCGGGTCGTCGCTCATCTGCGGCAGGTCCGGGATCGCGGTGATCAGGTCGTCGATCGCGGCGCGGTACTCCGGCTCCTGGAGGGTGTGGCCCTCCGGGGCGGCCACGACCACGTTGACCGTCGGGTCGTCGAACGCGTCGCCCGCCTGCGGGAAGAGCTCCTGCTGCAGGTCGGCGGCCTTCTCCGACGGGATGCCGGGGATGCTGAAGTCGTCGGACATCGGCTTGCTGAACGCGGCGGCGACGCCGCCGACGGCGACGGCGACCACGATCCAGGCGGCGATGAAGTAGTACCAGCGCCGGTAGGCGGTGGAACCGAGCTGGTAGAGCAGGCGGGCCATCGGGGTCTCCTTGGTCCTGGGTGGTCGGGCGCCGGGGTGCGGCGGGTGGTCAGTCGGTGAGCACGGCGACCGCGTCGGCCACCGCCTCGGTCAGGGTCACGTCGAGCGGGCGGTCGTCGTCGGCGCCCAGCCGGCTCAGGACCGAGTCGAAGATGGTGGCGATCAGCCGCACGAGGAGCTGCGCCCGGTGGGCGCCGTACGCCTGGCCCTCGCGGGCGAGGATCAGGTCGACGGACTCCTGCATCCGCGCCTCGAACCGCTGGTGCACCATGCCGAGCAGCTGCGGGTCGCCGAGCACCACCGACCGGCCGAGCTGGGCGAGGTCGAGGTCGGCGGTGTGGTCCTGCATCGCGTCGGCCGCGACCTGGACGATGTCCGCCATCAGGCTGCCCGTCGGCCCGCCCGCGAGGAACGCGTCGAGCAGGTCGGGGGCGATGTCGTGGTCGGGGCCGAGCACGACGGCGACCTTGCTGTCGAAGTAGTTGAACACCGTGCGGCGCGACACCTCGGCCACCTCGGCGAGGTCGTCCATCGTCCAGCCGTCGAAGCCCTGGTCCCGGGTGAGCTCGAGCGCGCACCGCCGCAGCCGGCGGGTGGTCTCCGCCCGGCGGGCGTCCCACTTCGTGGCGGTCTCGGACATGCCCACGATTCTTGCACTCCGATCCAGCGGAGTGCAAAAGTGTGGCGGCCGTCACAGGCCGCCCGGGCCTACGGCGCCGCCGGCGCCACCAGCCCGTGGTCGTATGCGTAGACGATCGCGGCGGCCCGGTCGCGCAGGTCGAGCTTGGTGAAGATCCGGCCGATGTGGCTCTTCACGGTCAGCTCGGAGATGACCAGGCTCGCGGCGATCTCGCCGTTGGTGAGGCCGGCGGCCATCGCGCGCAGCACCTCGAGCTCCCGGGCGGTGAGCACGTCGGGGACCTCGCTGCCGTCGGACACCGCCGCGGGGGCGGACCGGTAGCCGTCCAGCACCCGTGCGGTGACCGACGGGTCGAGCCAGCCGTCGCCGGCGGCGACCGTGCGGACGGCGCGGATCAGGTCGTCGGCCGAGGAGTCCTTGAGCACGAAGCCCGCGGCGCCCGCGCGCAGCGCGCCGGAGAGCATCGCGTCGTCGTCGAACGTCGTCAGCACCAGCACCGGTGGCGCGTCCGGGTCGGCACGGAGCCGCTCGGTCGCCGTGATGCCGTCGACGTCACGCATCCGCAGGTCCATCAGCACGACGTCCACCGGGCCGGCGGTCAGCGCGGCCGGCAGCTCCGCGCCGTCGGCGCACTCGGCGACGATCTCGAAGCCGTCGCGCCGGCGCAGGATCCGGCGCAGGCCGGAGCGCACCAGCTCCTGGTCGTCGACGAGGACGACCCGCAGCGGCTCCGGCGCCGCGGGTCCGGCAGCGGTCACCGGGGCACCTCGACGGCGACCGTCGGCACGGTGGTGGCCTTGTCGACGAAGGCGGCGACCGAGCACCCGGGCGCCGCCGATCCGAGCCGTACGTCGACCACCCACTCGTGCCCCGCGGGACCGGCCGTCAGGGTCGCGCCGAGCTGCTCGGCGCGCGCCTGCATGCCGGCCAGGCCCGAGCCGACGCCGTCGGCGTGCCCGAGGAGGCCGGTCAGCCGGTTGCGCACGGTCAGGTGGGCGCCGGCGCGGCCGACCGAGAGCCGCACCCGGGCGGGGCTGGACGGGGCGTGCTTGGCGACGTTGGCCAGCGACTCCTGGGCGATCCGGTAGAGCCCCAGGCCGGAGGCCCCGGACAGGCGCGAGGGGTCCCCCTCCTCGTCGTACCTCACGTCGAGGCCGGCCTCCGCCGTCTGCCGCACCAGCGCGGCGATGTCGGCTGCGCCGGGCAGCGGCTGCCGCACCGACGGGTCGGGCTGCGCCATCGCGGAGACCGTCCGCCGGATGTCGGCCATCGCCTGGCGCCCGATCTCCTCGGCGTCGCCGAGTGCCGCGTCGACCTCCTCGATGGCGTCCGAGGCGGACGCCGTCCCCTCGGCGACGTCGCGCAGGGCGTGCCGCGCGCCGGTGACGTGGAGCAGGGTGACGCTCAACGAGTGGGCGACCAGGTCGTGGATCTCGCGCGCGATCCGCTCCCGCTCCGCCGTGGTGGCCTGGTGCCACGCGGCCTCCCGCGCTTCGCGCTCGGCGAGCAGCGCCCGCATCTGCCAGAGCAGCATCACGCCGACGACGAAGCCGACCTCGAGGAAGATCGCGTAGACGCCGAGCCCCACCAGGCCGGGGCCGAGCGCGGCCACGCCGAGCACGGCATAGCTCACGCCGGCGACGACCGTGCCGCGGAGCACGCCGTCGCGGGCGGTGATCTCGGCGATGACGAACGCGAGCAGGCCGGGGGCGGCGTCGACGGGGGACAGCACGTCGTAGTCGGGCTGGATCGAGAGCAGCCACCCGGTCGCCACGACCGCCGGCAGGGCGTCGAGCCACCAGGGCACCCAGATCCGCCAGCCGAACTGCGCGACCGGCGGCGCGAGCACGAGGGCGACGGTCAGCACCAGCGGGTCGAGGGGCGACAGCGCGTCGCGCTGGTCCAGCGCGAGGAGCACGCAGATGACCTGGCCGGCGAACCCGAGGAGCGGCACCCACCAGGGGTAGAGGATGCCGCGGGCGAGGCAGCTGTCCTCGATCCGCTGCCGCGCGGCGCGCAGCATCCCCCGACCACTCATGCCAGCAGCGTAGGCAGTGCTCGCGCCGGCGTCATCCGACCGGCGAGGCAGGCGCTCCTCCTACCGTGGTCGGAGCATCGATGGGTCCCGTCGGTCGATGCCGGACGGCGGCGTCCGTCCCTAGCGTGGTCGCACCGCCGATGATCCGAGAGGACGTGCTCCCCATGACCTGGAACGAGACCCACCGCCGCTGGCGCGCACTACGCGAGATCGAGGAGAACCTGGCCGACGGCGCCGGGGACCTCCCGTGGACCACGGAGTACGCCGACCTGTTCGGCGACCGTGCCGGACTGCTGGCCGCGCTGCGCTACCGCTGGCAGCTGAGCCGGGACGCCCAGCTCGACTCCCACCTGCCCGAGCACGTGCTCGAGGAGCAGCGGCGCCGCCTGACCGAGCGGGCCGGCGGCGTGCTGCGCCTGCTGCGGGAGGCTGGCTACGGTGAGCAGCGTGGGGACGCGGCCGTCGCTTGAGGCGGGCGTGCGGACCGCTCGCGAGTACGCCGCCTGGTCGCTGGCGCACGGCATCCAGCGCCGCTTCCTCACCAGGTCCGCCGCCCAGGGCGACCCGGTCGCCCAGCTGGCCATCCACCCGCCGGTGATCGCTGACCCGTACCCGACCTTCGAGCGGCTCCGCGCCCAGGGCCGGGTCGTCCGCAACGGCTTCGTGGCGGGCACGGTCGACCACGCGGTCGCCAACGCGGTGCTGCGGAGCGAGGACTTCGGCACCGGCGCCGGGCAGGCCGAGCTGCCGGCGCCGCTGCGCCGCCTGCACGGCTGGGTCGCCGACCAGGAGACGCTGGGTCCGGTCGATCCGCCGTCGATGCTGGTGGTCGACCCGCCCGACCACACGCGTTACCGCCGCCTCGTCGCCCGGTCGTTCACCGCCCGGAAGGTCGGGAGGATGGCCGACCGGGTGGACGACGTGGCGCGCCGGCTGCTCGACGAGATCGAGGCCGAGGGAACCACCTTCGACCTGGTCGAGCGGTACGCCGCCCGGCTCCCCATCGCCGTGATCGCCGACCTGCTCGGCGTCCCCGACGACGAGCGCGAGCTGGTCCTCGCCTGGGGCAACCACGCCGCGGTGACCCTCGACCCGGGGCTGAGCTGGCCGACGTACCGCACCGCCGCTCGCGCCCTGCGCGAGATGCACGCCTGGTTCGACGCCCACCTCGAGCGACTCCGCCGCCGGCCGGGTGACGACCTGCTGAGCCGGCTGCTCGCCGAGCAGGGCGCCGACCAGCTGAGCGAGGTCGAGGTGCACGCGATCGGGTTGCTCGTCCTCGGCGCCGGCTTCGAGACGACCGTCAACCTGATCGGCAACGGCGTCGCCCTGCTGGACGGGCACCCCGACCAGCTCGCCGTGCTGCGCGACGACCCCGACCTCTGGACCAACGCCGTCGAGGAGGTGCTGCGCGTCGAGTCGCCGGTCCAGCTGACGATGCGGGCTGCCCTCCGGGACACCGAGGTCGCCGGTGAGCCGGTGGCGGAGGGCGAGGCGATGCTCGTCTACCTGGCCGGCGCCAACCGGGACCCGGCCGTCTTCGACGACCCGGCCGCCTTCGACGTGACCCGGGCCAACGCCGACCAGCACCTGGCGTTCTCGGCCGGCGTGCACTTCTGCCTCGGCGCGAGCCTGGCGCGGCTCGAGGCGGCGGTCGGGCTGCGGCTGCTCTACGAGCGCTTCCCGGACCTCCGGCTGGCCGGGACGCCGGTGCGGCGCGGCACCCGGGTGCTGCGCGGGTACGCCTCCCTGCCGGTTTACAACTAGCCCACTCTTGTCAAAACGCTTTACAAAGTCTACCGTTCTGTCAATCCGGTCCGCCCAGGGCCGTCGCGGTGCCCGCCGAGGCGCCCCGAGCAGACGGAAGGCAGGGAGTCGATGACGACCTCGAGCGAGGGCATCAGCCCGGAGGGTCTCGGCAGGACCGTCCCGGAGGGGACGACCGAGATCTGGAAGGACAAGAAGCGCTACCTCTGGCTCCTCGGCCTGATGGTGCCGGGCTTCGGCATCATGGCCGTGGTCGGTTACCTCTACACCGACTGGTGGTGGCTGCTGCTCGCCGGGCCGATCCTGGTCAACGCGATCATCCCGGTGCTCGACCTGATGCTCGGGCTCGACCCGTCCAACCCCCCGGACGACGTGATCGAGCAGCTCGAGAACGACAAGTACTACCGGTGGGTCGTCTACATGTACCTGCCGCTGCAGTTCCTCATCCTCTTCGCCGGCGCGGCGGTGATCGGTGACATCAACCCGGTCCGCTGGGCCACCGACCTGGTCGGGGCGACGGGGTGGGTGACCGACCACCTGGGCGCCGGCCTGGTGCGCGACCTCGGCGTCGACTCGTTGACCTGGTGGGAGAAGGTCATCCTCGCGGTCTCGCTGGCCGGCGTGCAGGGCATCGGCATCAACACCGCCCACGAGCTCGGCCACAAGAAGGAGTCGGTGGAGCGCTGGCTGTCCAAGATCGCGCTCGCGCCGACCTGCTACGGCCACTTCTACATCGAGCACAACCGCGGCCACCACGTGCGCGTCGCCACCCCGGAGGACCCGGCGTCCTCGCGGCTCGGCGAGTCGTTCTGGGCCTTCTGGCCGCGCACCGTGTCCGGCTCGCTCCGGAGCGCCTGGGAGCTGGAGGCCAAGCGCTACCAGCGCAAGGGCACCCACCCGTTCCACCTCGGCAACGACGTGCTCAACTCGTGGCTGATGTCGGTCGCGCTCTACGGGTCGATCGTCGCCCTCTACGGCTGGCAGGTGATGCCCTACCTCGCCATCACGATCGTGTTCGGGTTCTCGCTCCTGGAGATCATCAACTACCTCGAGCACTACGGGATGCTGCGGCAGAAGGTCGGCGAGAAGCAGCGCTACGAGCGGGTGCTGCCGATGCACAGCTGGAACAGCAACAACATCGTCACCAACATCTTCCTCTACCACCTGCAGCGGCACAGCGACCACCACGCCAACCCGACCCGGCGCTACCAGACGCTGCGCGACTTCAAGGAGTCGCCGGCCCTGCCCACGGGCTACGCCGGCATGCTCACCCTCGCGCTGTTCCCGCCGCTGTGGCGCCGGGTGATGGACCACCGGGTGGTCGAGCACCTCGAGGGCGACGTGACGCTCGCCAACATCCACCCGCGCAAGGTGGAGAAGTACCTGCGGAAGTTCCCGCCGCCGGTCGACCACGACGTGCACAAGGACGACCACTTCGCGCAGAAGCACGACGGCGAGGTGCTCGCGGCGAAGTGTCCCGGCTGCTCCTACGCCTACGAGGTCGCCGCCGGTGACGAGCACGAGGGTTTCCCCGCGGGGACCGCGTGGAACGAGATCCCCGACGACTGGACCTGCCCCGACTGCGGCGTCCGCGAGAAGATCGACTTCATCCCCTTCGACCCCGAGAAGATTGGTGCCTGACAACCCCATGAAGATCCACGCTGACCTGGAGAAGTGCGAGGGCCTCGGCATGTGCGAGGCCATGGCCAACGACTACTTCGAGGTGGACGAGGACGAGGACCAGGTCGTCATCCTCGACGACGCGCCGCCGGAGTCCGACCGCGCCCACGTCTACGCCGCCGTGCAGGCCTGCCCGGTGCTCGCGCTCACGCTCGCGGACTGAGTCGACCCCGATGGCTATCCTCGCCGACGTGACCTCGCGTCCGTGGGCACGGCTCGAGCCGGCCGCGACAGCCTCGCTGCGCGACCGGCTGTGCGACGCCGCCTCCCACCTGCTGACGACCGAGGGCTGGGGCCGGGTCACGATGGCCCGGCTCGCGGACGAGGTCGGGGTGAGCCGGCAGACGGTCTACAACGAGATCGGCACCAAGAACGACCTGGCCGAGGCGGTCGTGATGCGCGAGCTCGACCGGTTCCTGACCGGCGTGGTCCGCTCGTTCGAGGAGAACCCCGACGACCTCGTCGGGGCCATCCGCGACTCGGCCCGGCGGGTGCTCAAGTATGCCCAGGACAACGCGCTGCTCCACGCCGTCGTCTCGGCGACCCACGGGGCCGACACCGAGCTGCTCCCGCTGCTCACCACGCACGCCGAGTTCCTGCTCGAGGGAGCCAAGATGGTCGTCGCCGAGCGGGTCGCGGGCTACCGGATCGACCTGCCCGAGGAGCGCCGGGACGCAGCGATCGACATGGTCGTCCGGCTCGTGCTCAGCCATGTCATGCAGCCCTCCGCCGACCCGGCGGAGACCGCCGACGACATCGCCTGGATCGCGGCGCGGGTGCTCCAGACCTCGACCGACGGCGACCGCGACTAAAGACGCGTCCGGGAGAGCCGATCCATCGCCTAGGGTTTCGCGACTACCCTCGACCCTGGGAGGGAAGGCTAGGTCTCATGGGCGCTGCGCTGGCACGCGTGCGCACGACGACCGCTCTGGTGAGCGCGGTCGGCGTCGCGCTGCTCAGTGCTGCCTGCGGGGGCGAGGACAAGGCCGCCTCGGGCCCCGACCCGAGCAACGTCGCCGCGTCGACCAGCACCTCGGTCGACCCGCCGCCGTCCGCCGACCGGCCGACCGTCGACCCGCCCGGGCCGTTCGACGGCCACCTCGTCGGCGACGACGTGCTGATCACCAGCGCCGACACGCTCCCGGCCGACCTCGTGCAGCGGATCGAGCACCTCAAGGTCAACGGACGGCCCGGCGTCGCGGCGTCCGAGCAGTTCTCGCTCGGACAGTTCTCCGAGGAGAACAAGGTCCTCGACGTCGCCGCCGTCGACCCGGCGACCTTCCGCAGGTTCACCCAGGACGACGCCCCGTTCCAGGACGAGTGGGACCGGATCGCCAACGGCGAGGTCGCGATCGTCGACACGCTTCGCGACCGGCTTCCGCTCGACAAGAGCGGCTACCTCGGCATCCCGACCGACGACGGTGAGCAGCAGATCCACGTCGGCGCCTGGGCGAGGTACCAGGTCGGCGCCATCGACGCCCTCGTGAACTCCGCCTGGGGTCCCCAGCTCGGCCTGCCCCAGGACAACGCGCTGCTCCTCAACACGGGGTTCGCCTCGCCGGAGGCGGTCCGCAAGCAGATCGAGAAGTTCGCGCCGGACCTGTCGATCACGATGCTCGACATCGTCGCCCAGACCGGCATCGACCCCGACACCTACCAGAACGCCATCCCCATCGGTCCGTTCTCCGACGCGGTCGGCACCTACCGCTACACGCCGATCGGGGGCGGGCGCGTCTCGCCGGACCCGGCGTGGGTGGCGTCGCACATCGTGACCGAGACCGTGCCGATCCTCGGCTCGATCACCTGCAACAAGTACATGATGCCCCAGCTCAAGGCGGCCCTCGAGGAGGTGCAGCGCGCTGGCCTGGCCGACAAGCTCTACCACTACGACGGCTGCTACGTGCCCCGGTTCATCGCCGGCAGCAACACGCTGTCCAACCACGCCTACGGCCTCGCGATCGACCTGAACGCGGCGGCCAACCAGCGCGGCACGGTCGGCCAGATGGACCGCGGGGTCGTCGCGATCTTCAAGAAGTGGGGCTTCGCCTGGGGCGGCGACTGGCACTACACCGACCCGATGCACTTCGAGATGGACCACATCGTCACCCCCGGCTGACCGTGACAGTAGTTGTGTCATGATCGGCCCCATGGACTACCAGCTGGGTCAGGGCACCGGCCCGCTCAAGGGCATCAAGGTCGTCGAGATCGCCGGGATCGGCCCGAGCCCGCACGCCTGCATGATCCTCGCCGACCTCGGCGCGGACGTGATCCGGGTCGAGCGGCCGGGGGGCCAGATGCTCACCGGCGGGTCGCACGACCTCCTCAACCGGGGCCGGCCGAGCGTGGCGCTCGACCTCAAGAACCCCGACGCGATCGAGACGGTGCTCCAGCTGGTCGACCAGGCGGACGTCCTCATCGAGGGCATGCGCCCCGGCGTGACCGAGCGGCTGGGCCTGGGCCCCGAGACCTGCTTCGAGCGCAACCCCCGGCTGGTCTACGGCCGGATGACCGGCTGGGGCCAGGACGGCCCGTGGTCGCAGATGGCCGGCCACGACATGAACTACATCGCGATCACGGGCACCCTGTTCGGGCTCGGCCAGGTCCCGGAGAAGCCGCAGTTCCCGGCGAACCTGGTCGGCGACTTCGGCGGCGGGTCGACGTACCTCGTCATCGGGATCCTCGCCGCCCTGCTCGAGGCCAAGGTGTCGGGGAAGGGCCAGGTCGTCGACGCCGCGATCGTCGACGGAACGGCGAACCTCAACGCCATGACGGCGGCGTTCCTGGCCGGTGGCGGGATGAAGGAGGAACGGGCGGCGAACCTGCTCGACGGCGGCGCGCCCTACTACGACATCTACGAGACCGCCGACGGCGAGCACATGTCCGTCGGTGCGCTCGAGCCGCAGTTCTACGACCAGCTCGTCGAGGTGCTCGGGATCAAGGACACGGCGCCCGACCGCTGGGACCCGACGAAGACCGACGAGCTGCGCGCCGTCCTCACCGCGCGGTTCAAGGAGAAGACGCGGGACGAGTGGGCGGCCGTCTTCGACGGCACCGATGCCTGTGTCGCGCCGATCCTGCGGATGAGCGAGGCGCCGGAACACCCGCACATGAAGGCGCGCGAGGTGTTCGTCGAGCATGAGGGCGTGGTCCAGCCGCAGCCGGCGCCGCGCTTCTCCCGCACCACCGCGACGCTCTCGCTGCCGCCGGCCCCGGCGGCCGGCGCGCACACGCGCGCGGCGCTCGAGGCCTGGGGAATTACGACCGTGGACGGATTGATCGCGAGCGGGGCAGCCGTGCAGGCTGAGTGACATGACCACGCCGGAGCCCGAGCACGTCGACGTCCTGATCATCGGCGCCGGGCTGTCCGGCGTGGGAGCCGCGGCGCAGGTCCGCGAGCGGTTGCCGCGCAAGAGCGTCGCGGTCCTGGAGACCCGCGAGGCGATGGGCGGCACCTGGGACCTGTTCCGCTACCCCGGGATCCGGTCGGACTCCGACATGTTCACCTTCGGCTACAAGTGGCGGCCGTGGAAGAGCGACGTCGCCCTGGCCGACGGCCCGCTGATCCGCGACTACATCCACACGGTCGCGCGGGAGTACGGCGTCGAAGGGCTCATCCGCTACCAGCACCGCGTCGTGCAGGCCGCGTGGGACTCGGCCGAGGCGCGGTGGACGGTGACGGTCGCCGTCGGCGACCCCGCCGCCGGCGAGACGGTCACGATGACCGCGAGCTTCCTGTGGTCCTGTGCCGGCTACTACAAGTACGACCAGGGCTTCCAGCCGCACTGGCCGGGCATGGACGACTACCAGGGCCGGATCGTGCACCCGCAGCACTGGCCCGAGGGCCTCGACTTCGGTGGCAAGCGGGTCCTCGTCGTGGGCAGTGGCGCCACGGCGGTGACGCTGGTCCCGGCGATGACCGACCCGGCGCTGGGCGACCAGGCCGCCGCGCACGTCACCATGTTGCAGCGGACGCCGACGTACGTGCTGTCCCGGCCTCAGCGCGACCCGGTCGCGCGGCTGCTGCGACGGCTGCCCTACCGGGTCTCCTACCCGATCGCCCGGTGGGTCAACATCCTGCAGGCGGTCGCGTTCTTCCAGATCTCGATGCGCTGGCCGGAGCGGGCCAAGGCGTTCATCCGCAAGGAGACCGTCAAGCAGCTGCCGGAGGGCGTCGACGTGGACGAGCACTTCGCGCCGCCGTACAACCCCTGGGAGCAGCGCCTCTGCTTCGTCCCCGACGGCGACCTGTTCAAGGCCATGCGTGCGGGCCGCGCCTCGATCGTCACCGACACGATCGAGCGGTTCACCCCGACCGGCGTCCACACCACCTCGGGGCAGGACCTCGACGCCGACATCGTGGTCACGGCGACCGGCTTCCAGCTGCAGATGCCGTTCGGCGGGATCGAGTACGTCGTGGACGGCGAGCCGGTCGACCTGCCCTCGCACCTGACCTACAAGGCGCTGATGCTCAGCAGCGTGCCGAACCTGTTCTTCACCATCGGCTACACCAACGCGTCCTGGACGCTGAAGGCCGACCTGGTGATCGACTACGCCTGCCGGCTGATGGCCTTCATGGACGAGCACGGCTACCGCAGCGCCTCCCCCGAGCCCGACCCCTCGATCACGCCGCAGCCCCTGATGCCGCTCAGCTCCGGCTACATCGCCCGGTCCGCCCACCTGCTGCCGTCCGAGGGCGACCGCCAGCCCTGGCGGCTCGACCAGAACTACATCGTCGACCGCCGGGTGATCCAGCGGGGCGCGATCGACGACGGGGTGCTGCGGTTCAAGTAGGCGTGTGATTCACCGGTCGACCGGTGAATCAATCGCTAGACGGGCATCGTTTTGGCCGTCCAGTGTCAGTTTTGCCGGTCGACCGGCGATTCCTGCACCTGCCGCGATTCGCTGCTGCGCCCCGCCGCCCCGTAGGCTGGCACCACCGATCCGGCCGGTCTTGCCCCGGATCCCCGCGCGACACGGCTCCGGCCGCACCCCGCGCCCTCAGCACTGAGGCCCGCTTCCACTTCCCGCCGCCGGCGGGACAGCACGGCGAGACGCCGAACCAGGGGACCGTCGAGCACGCCTGCCGCGGAGCCCCGGAGAGAAACCCGTGACCACCACCTTCGCCGACCTCGGCGTGCCCGCAGACCTCGTCGCCGTCCTCGACCGCGCCGGGATCACCACCCCCACCCCGATCCAGGCCGCCACCCTGCCCGACTCGCTCGCCGGCAAGGACCTGCTGGGCCGTGGCCGCACCGGCTCGGGCAAGACCTACGCGTTCGCGCTGCCGGTCGTCGCCCGCCTGGCCGCCGGCCGCCGGCGCCCGGAGCCGCGCCGCCCCCGCGCCCTGCTGCTCGCCCCGACCCGGGAGCTCGCCACCCAGATCGAGGCGACCCTCGCCCCGCTCGCGGAGGCCGCCGGCCTGCGCACCCACACCGTCTTCGGCGGCGTCGGCCAGGGCCCGCAGGTCTCCGCGCTCAAGCGCGGCATCGACGTCCTCATCGCGTGCCCGGGCCGGCTCGAGGACCTGATCGGCCAGGGTCACTGCGACCTGTCGGCCGTCGAGGTCACCGTGCTCGACGAGGCCGACCACATGGCCGACCTGGGCTTCCTGCCCGCCGTACGCCGCCTCCTCGGCCAGACGCCCGCCGGCGGCCAGCGCATGCTCTTCTCGGCCACCCTCGACAACGCGATCGACGTGCTGGTCAAGCGCTTCCTGAAGAGCCCGGTCGTCCACGAGGCGGACTCGGCGCAGTCGCCCGTCGCGGCCATGGACCACCACGTGCTGCACGTGCACCGCGACCTGCGCCTGCCGGTGCTGCTCGACCTGACCAGCGCGCCGGGCCGCACCGTGGTCTTCACCCGCACCAAGCACGGCGCCAAGGCGCTGGCCCGCCAGCTCAACCGCAGCGGCGTGCCCGCGGTCGACCTGCACGGCAACCTGAGCCAGGGCGCCCGCACCCGCAACCTCGACGCGTTCCACAGCGGCAAGGCGACCACCCTGGTGGCCACCGACATCGCCGCCCGCGGGATCCACGTCGACGACGTGACCCTCGTCGTCCACGCCGACCCGCCGGCCGAGCACAAGGCCTACCTGCACCGCTCGGGCCGCACCGCGCGGGCCGGCGCTGCGGGCACGGTGGTGACCCTGATGACCGACGAGCAGCGTTCCGACGTGCGCGCCCTGACCCGGGCCGCCGGGGTCCGTCCGACCACCACGAAGCTGACCGCGGTCGACCACCCGGTCCTCCGCGAGCTCGCCCCGGGTGAGCGCGAGCTGCCCGGCGGGCTGGTCGTCGAGGCGCCGGCGGGCGGCGCGGGGACCTCCGGTCGCAACCGCCGCCCGGGCAACGGCTCGGGCAACCGCTCGGGCGGTCGCTCCGGCGGCGGCAACCGGGGTGGCGGCAAGCCCGCGGCGAAGTCCGGCAGCAAGTCCGGCGGCAAGTCCGGCGGCGCCACCGGCAGGTCCGGCAAGCCGTCCGGGGGCCAGCGCCGCAGCGGGTCGTCGTCCGGTGGCCGCGGCACCGGCTCGGGCGGCCACAGCGCCGCGAGCTTCAGCTCCGGTCGCCGTTAGGACTGGCGGCGCCGGGGGATCCGGGCGACCCTGGCGACCGCCGACTCGTAGGCGCTGACGAGTCCGCCGACCGACAGCGGCTGGAGCCGCTGCATGACCTCGCTGAAGTGGCTGAACTCGGCCTCGTCGTAGAGCGGGGCCAGCTTGTCGTGGATGACCTCCCACAGCTCCTTGGCCATCTGCTCGCCGTGCTCCTGGTAGACGGCCGCGGCAGCGGCGGCGACCTCGCGCGGGAACCCCAGCTCGAGCAGCCGGAGGCCGCTGGAGAGCTGGTTGCTCGCGACGAGGTACGACGACCCGCGCCGGCGCACCACGCCGAGCGCCTGCAGCGTCGCGACGTCGTCGGCGGACAGCTCGCGGCCCGCCTTGGCCTCGAGCTGCTCCTGGTCCATCTCGACCGGAAGGTCGGACTGCCAGGGCGCGAGCATGGTGCGGGCCAGCGCGATGTCCTCCGGAGTGGCGTCGTCGGGGATGCCGGCGACGTACTTCTGGATCGCCCCGAGCGTGAACCCGTGGCTCTGCAGCTCCTGGACCAGCTCGAGCCGGGCGACGTGCTCGGGGGTGTAGTAGCCCGACCGGCCGCGCCGCAGGGGTGGCGGGACCAGCCCCTTGGTCGTGTAGAAGCGGATCGTCCGGACGCTCAGACCGACCCGCTGGGTGAGCTCGTCGAGCGTCAGCAGACCCTCTGCGGGGGCGCGTGTGACCTGCGTCGCACGGACCTCGGGCTTGACCATGACAGTAATAGTGTCACAATCGACCTCGGAAACCAGAGCGCGGCGCGTCTCGTCGCCGACGCCCCATCCCGACTGAGGACGGTCATGGCAGAAGCATTCGTTTACGACCACCTGCGCACGCCGCGCGGCAAGGGCAAGGCGAACGGCTCCCTCCACGAGGTGAAGCCGATCGACACGGCGGTCTCGCTCCTGAAGGAGCTCGAGGTCCGCAACCCCGGTCTCGACACCAACTACGTCGACGACGTCGTCCTGGGCGTCGTGACGCCCGTGGGCGAGCAGGGCGGCGACATCGCGAAGACGGCTGCGCTCGCGGCCGGCTACCCCGACACCGTCGCGGGCGTGCAGCTCAACCGGTTCTGCGCCTCGGGCCTCGAGGCCGTCAACCAGGCGGCCGGCCGGGTGCGCGGTGGCTTCGAGCAGCTGATCGTGGCGGGCGGCGTGGAGCACATGAGCCGTGCGCCGATGGGCTCCGACGGTGGTGCCTGGGCGTCCGACCCGGCGACCGCCTTCAAGGCCGGCTTCGTGCCGCAGGGCATCGGCGCCGACCTGATCGCCACGATCGAGGGCTGGAGCCGCGAGGACGTCGACGCCTACGCCGCCGAGTCGCACCACCGCGCCGCCAAGGCGTGGGCCAACGGCTACTTCGAGGGCGCGATCGTCCCGGTCCGGGACATCAACGGCGTCACCATCCTCGACCGTGACGAGACCGTGCGTCCCGACACCTCGGTCGAGGGGCTCGCCGGCCTCAAGCCGTCGTTCGCCCAGATCGGCCAGGACGCCGGCTTCGACAGCGTCGCGCTGGAGAAGTACCACTGGATCGAGAAGATCAACCACGTCCACCACGCCGGCAACTCCTCCGGCATCGTCGACGGTGCCGCGCTGACCCTGATCGGCTCGGAGCAGGCGGGCAGCGACCTCGGCCTGACCCCGCGGGCGCGGATCGTCGCCACCGCGGTCTCCGGCGCCGACCCGGTGATCATGCTGACCGGCCCGGCCCCGGCGGCCAACAAGGCGCTGAAGATCGCCGGCCTGTCCGTCGAGGACATCGACCTCTTCGAGATCAACGAGGCCTTCGCCGCCGTCGCCATGCGCTTCATGCGCGACATGGGCATCAGCCACGACATCACCAACGTCAACGGCGGCGCCATCGCCATGGGTCACCCGCTCGGTGCGACCGGCGCGATGATCCTCGGCACGCTGATCGACGAGCTCGAGCGGCGCGACCTGCGCCGCGGCCTCGCCACGCTCTGCGTCGGCGGCGGCATGGGCATCGCCACCATCGTCGAGCGCGTCTGAAAGGGACCCACGAACCAATGAGCACTGACACCCAGACCGCTGTGCGCTACGAGCGGGACGCCGACGGCATCGTCACGCTGACGCTCGACGACCCCAACCAGAGCGCCAACACGATGAACGACCTCTACATCTCCTCGATGCGGGACGCCGTCGAGCGTCTCTACGCGGAGCAGGAGGACGTCACCGGCGTCGTCATCGCCAGCGCGAAGAAGACCTTCTTCGCCGGTGGCGACCTGAAGAACATGATGGCCGCGCGGAAGGAGAACGCCGCCGAGGTGTTCTCCATGGCCGAGGGCGTCAAGGCGTCCCTGCGCCGCCTCGAGCTGTTCCCGAAGCCGGTCGTCGCCGCCATCAACGGCGCGGCCCTCGGCGGCGGCTACGAGATCACGCTGGCCTGCAACCACCGCATCCTCGTCGACGACCCGTCGGTCAAGGTCGGCCTCCCCGAGGCGACCCTCGGCCTCCTGCCGGGCGGCGGCGGCGTCACCCGCGCGGTGCGCAAGTTCGGTCTCCAGACCGCGCTGATGGAGGTCCTGCTGCAGGGCACCCAGTTCAACCCGCAGGCGGCGCTCAAGAAGGGCATCGTCGACGAGCTGGTCGCCACCCGCGAGGAGCTGGTCCCGGCCGCGAAGGCGTGGATCAAGGCCAACCCCGAGTCGGGCCTCAACCCGTGGGACGCCCCGGGCTACAAGATGCCCGGCGGCTCGCCGAAGTCGCCCGCGCTGGCCGGCTTCCTGCCCGCGTTCCCGGCGCTGCTCCGCCAGCAGACCAAGGGTGCCGTCTACCCGGCCACCCGCGCGATCCTGGCGGCGGCCGTCGAGGGCGCCAACGTCGACTTCGACACCGCCTCGCGGATCGAGTCGCGCTACCTCACCAACCTGGTCGTCAGCCAGAGCTCGAAGAACATGATCCAGGCGTTCTTCTTCGACCTCCAGGCGATCAACTCCGGCTCGCTCCGCCCGCAGGGCATCGAGACGTGGAAGGCCACCAAGGTGGGTGTCCTCGGCGCCGGCATGATGGGCGCGGGCATCGCCTACGTCTGCGCGAAGGCCGGCATGGAGGTCGTGCTCAAGGACGTCGCGGTCGAGAACGCGGAGAAGGGCAAGGCCTACTCCGAGAACATCCTCGACAAGGCGATCGCCAAGGGCCGCTCGACCGAGGAGAAGAAGGCCGAGCTGCTCGGCCGGATCACCGCGACCGCCGACCCGGCCGACCTGACCGGCTGCGACCTGGTCATCGAGGCCGTGTTCGAGGACCCGGCCCTGAAGAACAAGGTGTTCGCGGAGGTCGCGCCGTTCATCAACAAGGACGCGCTGCTCTGCTCCAACACCTCGACGCTGCCGATCACCGGCCTCGCCGAGGGCATCGACCGGCCGGCCGACTTCATCGGCCTGCACTTCTTCTCACCCGTCGACAAGATGCCGCTGGTCGAGATCATCACCGGCAAGGAGACCTCCGACGAGGCGCTGGCCAAGGCCTACGACGTCGTCCAGCAGATCCGCAAGACGCCGATCGTCGTCAACGACTCGCGCGGCTTCTACACCTCGCGGGTCATCGGCTACATGGTCAACGAGGGCATGGCCATGCTCGCCGAGGGCGTGGCGCCGTACTCGATCGAGCGCGGGACGCTGATGGCCGGCTACCCGGCCGCGGTGCTCCAGCTCTCCGACGAGCTCAACCTGGAGCTGATGGCCAAGATCGCCAAGGCGACCAAGGAGGGCGAGGAGGCCGAGGGCCGCACCTACGTCGGTCACCCGGGCGAGGCCGTGGTCACCAAGATGCTCGAGGCGGGCCGCCCCGGCCGGCTGCGCGGTGCGGGCTTCTACGACTACACCGACGGCAAGCGCGGCTCGATCTGGTCGGGCCTGTCCGAGCTGTTCCCGGTCGCCGACGAGCAGCCGCCGATCGAGGACATCAAGGACCGGATGCTGTTCGCCGAGGCACTCGAGACCGCGAAGTGCTTCGAGGAGGGTGTGATCACCTCCGCCGCGGCCGCCAACATCGGCTCGATCATGGGCATCGGCTTCCCGCCGATGACCGGTGGTGCTGCCCAGTTCATGTCGGGCTACGAGGACAAGGAGACCGGCGAGGTCGGCCTCAACGCGTTCCTCAAGCGGGCCGACGAGCTGGCCGCCAAGTACGGCGAGCGCTTCCAGGCCACCGCCTGGCTGCGCGACCTCGCCGCGTCGGGCGGTTCGCTCCCCGCCTGATGCCGAGTCGGCAGAAGTTCGCAGGCTGACAGCGTCGAGTCGGCAGAAGTTCGCACACCTGTTGCGAACTTCTGCCGACTCGGCCGTTTTTCGGCGCGAACTTCTGCCGACTCGGCGGCACTCGGCGACACTGGGCGGGTGACGGGGGAGGAGGGCCCGGCCGTCGAGGTGGTCGGGCTGCGCGTGGAGTTCGGCGCGGTCGAGGCGGTGGCGGGCGTCGACCTGCGGGTCGAGGCGGGGCACGCGGTCGCGCTGCTCGGGCGCAACGGCGCCGGCAAGTCGACGACCATGCGCGTCCTGGCCGGGGTGGTGCCGCCCAACGGCGGGCTGGCGCGGGTCTGCGGCCACGACGTGCTGCGCGACCCGATCGCCGTACGTCGGCTGGTCGGCTACTGCCCCGACGTGGGCGGCCTGGTGCCGCGGGCGACGCCCTGGGAGCACCTCCAGCTGTCCGCGCGACTGCGGCGGCTGGACCACTGGGAGCCGCGGGCGCGCGACCTGCTCGAGCGTTTCGAGCTCGCCGACGTCGCCCACCGGGTCACCGCCGGCTTCAGCCACGGCATGTCCCGGCGCCTCTCGGTGCTGCTCGCCGCGCTCCACGAGCCCGCCGTGCTGCTGCTCGACGAGCCGTTCGACGGGGTGGACCCCGTCGGCGTCGAGGCGACGATGGAGATCGTCGACGACGCCCGCGCCCGCGGGGCGGCCGTCCTCGTCTCCACCCACCTGCGCGACCTCGCGGTCCGGGCCTGCGGCGAGGTGACCGTCCTCCGCGGCGGGGCGCGGGTCGCGACGGTGCCGGCCGCGGCGATGGCCGGCGAGGAGGGGGCCCGTGCCTACCGCGCGCTCCTGGACTGAGTGGCGCGACGCCGTCGCCGACCTGGGCCACCTGCTCCGGTTCCGCGCGGCGACCGTACGGCGCCGCCGCACCACCGCGGTCGCCGGCGCCGTCCTGCTCGCGCTCACGGCCGGGAGCGCCGTCGTGCCCGCGTGGGTGGACCGCGCGCCGGAGGAGGTCGACCGGGTCGCGGGCCTGCTGCCGGCGTACCTCCTCGCGCTCGTCGCGCTCAGCGTCACGACGGCGGTGGCGTCCGGCGGCGGCCGCGAGGTGCTCGCCCGGGACGCGGCCGCCGTGCACCCGGTCAGCCCGCTCACCGACCACCTCGGCGCGCTCGTCCTCGCACCGCTGAGCGCCGCGTGGCTGCTGCAGACCTGGTTCCTGCTGGGCGCGGTGGCCCTCGTCGTCGGACCGCACCCGGGCCGGCTTGCCGCCGCGCAGTCGGTCGCACTGCTGTGGGTCGCGTGCGCGACGGCGTGCGGGCAGGTCGTCGGCTGGCTCGGCGAGTGGCTGCGCCGCGGTCCGCGCGGCGTGCTCGTCGTGCGCAGCCTGATCGGCGCCGTCCTGCTGGTCGTCGGTGCCGTCGGCCTGCTGCCCGACCTGCGGACGGGACTGGTCGCCGGACCGGCCCGGTGGACGGCCGAGGTGCTGCGCGGCGACGGACCGGCCGCACTGGCCGTGGTCCTCCTCGCACCTGCCCTGGCCGTCCTCGTCGTGGCGGGTGGGTACGCCGCCCGCCTCGCCGCCCGGCGGGTGCCGCGCGACGAGAGCCGGCTGGAGTCCCGCTCCTACCCCGCGCGTCCGTCGGCGGCGTCCGACCTCGCCGCGCTGGTCCGGACCGATCGCGGGTCGATCTGGCGCAGCGTCCCGGTGCGCCGCGGCACCGTCTTCCTGGCGCTCGCACCCGGCGTCGTCGCCCTCGCCTACCCGCTGACCTGGAACACGCTCGTGATCCTCCCGGGCCTGGTCGTCTCCGGGTGCGTCCTGCTGTTCGGCGTCAACGTGTGGGCGCTCGACGGCCGCGGCCTGCTGTGGCGCGAGACGCTGCCGGTCTCGCCGGACGTCACGCTGCTCGCCCGCGGCTGGGTCCTGGCCGAGCTCCTGCTGGGCGCTGGGCTGGTCACCGTCGTGCTCGGCGCGGTGCGTGCCGGCCTGCCGGCCGGTGCCGAGCTGGTGGCGGTCGGCGCGGCGCTGGTCGTCGTGACCGGGCAGGCGCTCAGCGGCGGGCTGCGCTGGTCGATGGGCTCGCCGTACGCCGTCGACCTGCGCTCGGCCCGGGCCACGCCTGCGCCGCCGCTGGTCATGGTGGGCTACTCCACCCGGCTGGCGCTCGCCACGACGGCGACCTCGCTCCTGCTCGCCGCCTTCGCCGAGGCGGGCCGGCCGGACCGGGTGCTGGTCGCAGCCGCCGTGCTCCTCGCCTGGTCGGCCGTGCGGATCGCCGGGGTACGGCGCCGCTGGCGGGACCCCGTCCAGCGCGCCCGGGTCGTCGCCACCGTCACGGCGTGACGGGCACGTCCTCGGACCCCCGCGACACCCGCGCCGCCGCGGCGAGTGCGGCGGCCACCTCGGGGGCGTCGGCAGGAGCGACCAGGCCGGCGGTGACCCGGACGTGGTCGCCGCGGCCGTCATCGGCGGCGGGGTCGGCGAGGAACGCAGAGCCGGCGGCGACCCGGATGCCCGACGCGGCGAGGTGGAGCACGGCGGCCCGCTCGTCGCGGACCGGGAGCCACAGGTTGATGCCGTCGGGCTGGGCGACCTCGACCCCGAGCTCGGCGAGCGCGGCGACGAGCGTGCGCTGGCGCGCGAAGTACTGCCGCCGTGCCTCGGCGACCTCGTCGAGCGACCGGGAGGCGGTGATCAGGTCGAGCAGCATCGTCTGCAGCATCCGCGAGGTCCACGCCGGCCCGAGCATCCGGCGCGCGACCAGCCGGTCGACGAGCTCGGACGGACCGCTGAGCGCGGCGATCCGCAGGTCGGGACCGTGCGACTTGGAGTAGGACCGGACGTGCACGACGCGGTCGGGGACCCAGGTGCCGAGGGTGACGTCGGGCGCCGTCGAGATCCAGCCCGAGTGGTCGTCCTCGACCACCCAGGGCGCGTCCTTGCCGCGCCGGCGCACGGCGCGCGCGAGCTGCTCCGCGCGCCCGGCGGTCATGGAAACCCCCGTCGGGTTCTGCGCCCGCGGCTGGATCACGACCGCCGCCGGGCCGGTCTGCAGCGCGCGCCGTAGCGACTCCGGGCGTACGCCGACCGCGTCCAGCTCGACCGGCACCACCTCGCCGCCGAGCGCCTCGACGAGGTCGAAGAACGGCGGGAAGCCCGGCGACTCGAGCACCACGCGGTCGCCGTACGAGACGACCTGCTCGAGCACGCGCGCGATCCCGTCGGTCGCGCCGTCGACGACGGTCAGTGCCGGTGCGGGGTAGGGCCAGCTGCGTGCCAGCTCGGCGCCGAGCGCCGGCAGCACCGGCTCCTCCTGGTAGGCCAGGGTGCCGGCGCGCTGGGAGACCCGGTGCAGGGCCGGCTCGAGGTCGGGCAGCAGCATCGGGTCCGGCGTGCCGCGGGACAGGTCGAGCCGCAGCCCGTCGTGGCCGGCGCCGACGAGCGAGCGCTGGCGCGGCGAGAGCCACGGGGTCGGAGTGTCCTTGACGAACGTGCCCGAGCGGCCGCGCGACACGACCAGCCCGGTGCGCCGCAGCGCCTGCCACGCGGCGCTCACCGTCGCGGGTGAGACGCCGAGCTCGGCCGCCACGTCGCGCACGGTCGGCAGCCGGTCACCCGGGGACAGCTCGCCCGACCGGATCGCCCGGCTGAAGGCGCCCGCGATGCCCCGCGGGGTGCGGTCCTCCAGAGCGGAGAGGTCCGGAGCGACAGGCACGAGCGACATCCTCGACCACCCGACTGGTCCAGACGACCCGCGTCCGAACCCTTGACAGACCGGAAATCCAAGCGAAATGTTCAGCCCGGAGGATAACAGAACTCCCGGTCTCGAGACGGTCGCTGCGCGACCTCCTCGACCAACGACAACCCCAGCGGAGGTGGACCTTGACCATCGTGCGAGCCGCCATCAGCCAGACCACCTGGACCGGCGACAAGGAGTCGATGCTGGACCGCCACGAGCAGTTCGCTCGCGACGCGGCCGCCGAGGACGCGCAGATCATGTGCTTCCAGGAGCTCTTCTACGGCCCCTACTTCGGCATCACGCAGGACCAGAAGTACTACCGCTACGCCGAGCCGGCCGACGGCCCGATCGTCCAGCGCTTCGCGGGGCTGGCCAAGGAGCTCGGCATGGTGATGGTGCTGCCGATCTACGAGGAGGCGCAGACCGGCGTCTACTACAACACCTCGGTCCTGGTCGACGCCGACGGCACGATCCTGGGCAGCTACCGCAAGAACCACGTCCCGAACCTCGACAAGTTCTGGGAGAAGTTCTACTTCCGCCCCGGCAACCTCGGCTATCCCGTCTTCGAGACCGCGGTCGGCAAGGTCGGCATGTACATCTGCTACGACCGGCACTTCCCCGAGGGCTGGCGCGAGCTCGGCCTCAACGGGGCCCACATGGTCTTCAACCCCAACGCCACCAAGCCAGGGCTCTCCAACCGGCTCTGGGAGGTCGAGGGCCCGTGCGCCGCGGTCGCCAACGGCTACTTCGTGCTGCAGCCCAACCGGGTCGGCCGCGAGGACAACGAGTACGGCGAGCTGGCGGTCGACTTCTACGGCACCAGCCAGGTCATCGACCCACGCGGCAACTTCGTCGGCGAGCGGGGCTCGTCGGAGAAGGAGGAGCTGCTCGTCCGCGACCTCGACCTGGACATGGTCCAGCAGATGCGCGACGACTGGCAGTTCTACCGCGACCGCCGCCCGGACTCCTACGAGGGGATCGCCAAGCCATGAACTCACCCCACGACATTCTTCTCCCCCGCTTCGCTCCTCCGAACAATGCCGCGGGGGCCCCGAGATGAGCACTCTGCTGATCAAGGGCGGGACGGTCGTCAACGCGACCGGCACCGTGACCGCCGACGTGCTGGTCGACGGGGAGAAGATCACCGCGGTGCTCGAGCCCGGGTCCACGCTGCTCGGCAGCGACCCGGCGGCCTCGGTCGACTCCGTCATCGACGCGACGGGCAAGTACGTCGTCCCCGGCGGCATCGACGCGCACACCCACATGCAGCTGCCCTTCGGCGGCACCGAGGCGTCCGACACCTTCGAGACCGGCACGACGGCCGCGGCCTGGGGCGGCACCACGAGCATCATCGACTTCGCCGTGCAGCGCTACGGCGAGCGCGTCGAGGACGGGCTCGCCGCCTGGCACGAGAAGGCGGCCGGCAACTGCGCGATCGACTACGGCTTCCACCAGATCATCGGTGGCGTCGACGACGAGTCGCTCAAGGCCATGGAGGGCCTGGTCGACGAGGGCGTCACGTCCTACAAGCTGTTCATGGCCTACCCCGGCGTGTTCTACAGCGACGACGCGCAGGTGCTGCGGGCGATGCAGAAGGCGCGCGAGCTCGGGCTGATGACGATGATGCACGCCGAGAACGGTCCGGCGATCGACGTGCTCGCCGCGCAGCTGGCCGAGTCCGGCAAGACCGCGCCCTACTTCCACGGCATCGCGCGCGCCTGGCAGATGGAGGAGGAGGCCACCCACCGGGCGATCATGCTCGCCGACCTCACGGGCGCGCCGCTCTACATCGTGCACATGAGCGCGAAGCAGGCCGTCGCCCAGGTCGCCTGGGCGCGGGACAACGGCAAGAACGTCTTCGGCGAGACCTGCCCGCAGTACCTCTACCTGTCGCTGGAGAAGCAGCTCGGCGCCCGCAGCGAGGAGTGGGGCGACTTCGAGGGCGCCAAGTGGGTCTGCTCGACCCCGCTGCGCTCGGAGGAGGAGGGCCACCTCGAGGCGATGTGGCAGGGCCTGCGCACCAACGACCTGCAGATGGTGTCGACCGACCACTGCCCGTTCTGCATGAAGGACCAGAAGGAGCTCGGCAAGGACGACTTCCGGGCGATCCCCAACGGGATCGGGTCGATCGAGCACCGCGTGGACCTGCTCTACCAGGGCGTCGTCGACGGCCGGATCTCCCTGCCGCGCTGGGTCGAGCTGATCTCGACGACGCCGGCCCGGATGTTCGGGCTCTACGGCAAGAAGGGCGTGATCCAGCCGGGCGCCGACGCCGACATCGTCGTCTACGACCCCGCCGGGCACACGTCGATCGGCGTGGACAAGACCCACCACATGAACATGGACCACTCCGCCTGGGAGGGCTTCGAGATCGACGGGCACGTCGACGTGACGATCTCCCGCGGCACCGTGCTGGTGCAGGACGGCGAGTTCAAGGGGCGCGCGGGGCACGGGCAGTACCTCCGGCGCGACCTGACGCAGTACCTGGTCTGAGGAAGGGAGCAAGATGGACTTCGGAGTGGTGCTGCAGACCAACCCGCCCGCGTGGCGCACGGTCGGGCTGGCCAAGCTGGCCGAGGAGCACGGGTTCGACTACGTGTGGACCTTCGACTCCCACCTGCTCTGGCAGGAGCCCTACGTCATCTACAGCCAGATCCTCGCCGAGACCCGGCGCGTGGTGGTGGGGCCGATGGTGACCAACCCCGCGACGCGGGACTGGACCGTCACCGCGTCGGTGTTCGCCACGCTCAACGAGATGTACGGCAACCGCACGGTCGTCGGCATCGGCCGCGGCGACTCCGCGGTCCGGGTGCTCAACGGCAAGCCGTGCACGCTGAAGGAGGTCCGCGAAGCCACCCACGTCATCCGCGAGCTGGCCAACTGCCGGCCGGTCGAGCTCAACGGCGCGACCCTGCAGTTCCCGTGGGCCCGCACGTCGGCGCTCGAGGTGTGGATCGCGGCCTACGGCCCGCTGGCGCTCAAGACCGCCGGCGAGGCCGGCGACGGCTTCATCCTCCAGCTCGCCGACGTCGACGTCGCCCGCTGGATGATCAGCCACGTCCGCGAGGCCGCGGAGGCCGCCGGCCGCGACCCCGACTCGCTCACCTTCTGCGTCGCGGCGCCGGCGTACGTCGGCCCGGACACCGAGGAGTCGATGGCGCACATGCGCGAGCAGTGCCGCTGGTTCGGCGGGATGGTCGGCAACCACATCGCCGACATCGTGGCCAAGTACGGCGATGGGGCGGACTTCCCGCAGGTGCTGAAGGACTACATCAAGGGCCGGCAGGACTACGACTACAACGAGCACGGGCAGGCCGGGAACACCCACACCACGTTCGTGCCCGACGAGATCGTCGACCGCTTCTGCCTGCTGGGCACGCCCGAGCAGCACATCGCCAAGCTCGAGGAGCTGAAGGCGATCGGCGTCGACCAGTTCTCGATCTACCTCCAGCACGACAACAAGGAGGAGACCTTGCGCCAGTACGGCGAAGCCGTCATCCCCCACCTCCGCGAGCACGTGACGGCCAAGGCATGACGGCAGGCGTCACCCGCCGCGGGCTGGGGTTCCTCGGCCGGGCCGCGCTCGTCGTGGCCGGACTGGTCGCGCTCGGGCTCGCGTGGGAGGGCTACAAGGCGTGGGCCCCGGCCGACGGGGTGAGCGTGGGCGGCGTACGGCTGCTCCCGCGCACCAACGACGCCGCGATGCCGCACCTGTCGGCGGTCTGGGACGTGCTCCAGGAGGAGCAGGTCGCCACCACCGGCGCGATCTCCTTCGGCCCGCGCCCGACCGTGCTGCACGGCCTGGTGGAGGCGTGCGGGCACACGCTCGGCTGGGCGGCGATGGGCCTGCTGATCGGGCTCGTCGTCGGTGCGCTGCTCGCGGTGCTGATGGACGCGCTGTCCCTCGCCGAGCGGGCGCTGCTGCCCTACGTCGTGCTCTCCCAGACCGTCCCGCTGATCGCGCTCACCCCGATGCTCAGCCGCTGGGGCAACGGCTGGGGCCTGCTCGGGTGGCACTGGACCAAGGTGACGTCGGTGGAGGTGATCGCCGCCTACCTCGCGTTCTTCCCGGTGGCGGTCGGCCTCCTGCGGGGCCTGAAGTCCCCGAGCGTCGTGCACCGCGACTACTTCACCGTGACCGCCGCGGGGTGGTGGCGCACCCTGGTCCTGCTCCGCCTCCCGGCCGCGGTCCGGCACCTGGTGCCGGCCCTGCGCCTGGCCGCGGCGGCCGCGGTCGTCGGGACGATCGTCGCCGAGATCTCCATCGGGCAGCCCGGGGGGATCGGGATGCGGATCCTCGACTACTCCCAGGTGACCGGCAACTCGGCCAAGCTCTACGCCGCCGTCGCCGGAGCGGCCGTGCTCGGCCTGCTCGCGGCCGCGGCGGTGACCGTCGTCGACCTCGCGCTCTGGCGCTACCACCGGGCAGGAGCCTCGTCATGACCGCCGCCGTCGAGATCACCGGCGCCTCCAAGACGTTCACCACGCGCAGCGGGCCGGTCCACGCCCTCACCGACGTCGACCTGACGGTCGGCCGCGGCGAGTTCGTGTCGCTCATCGGTCCGTCGGGGTGCGGCAAGTCGACCCTGCTCCGGCTGATCGGCGACCTGCTGCAGCCGACGACCGGCACCGTGCTCGTCAACGGCAAGTCCGCCCGGCAGGCGCGGCTCGACCAGGACTACGGCTTCGCGTTCCAGCAGGCCGGCCTCCTCGACTGGCGCACGGTCCGGTCCAACGTCGAGCTCCCGCTGCAGCTGCACGGGGTCGGCCGGTCCGCCCGCCGTGCCCGCGCCGAGGAGCTGCTCGCCCTGGTCGGCCTGGAGGACTTCGGCGGCCACCGGCCGCCGCAGCTCAGCGGCGGCATGCAGCAGCGGGTCGCGATCGCCCGCGCGCTCGCGGAGAGCCCGACCCTGCTGCTCATGGACGAGCCGTTCGGGGCGCTGGACGAGATGACCCGCGAGCGGATGCAGGGCGAGCTGGTGCGGATCGCGGGCGAGACCGGCGCCGCGGTGGTCTTCGTGACGCACTCGATCCCCGAGGCCGTCTTCCTTTCCCACCGCGTGGTCGTCATGTCCCCGCGCCCGGGCCGGATCACCGACGTGGTCGAGGTCCCCCTCGGTGCCCGCACCGAGGACACCCGCGAGGACCCCGGCTTCTTCGCCGCCGTCACCGCCGTCCGGGAGGCCCTGCGCGGCCGGCCGGCGGGCGACGTCGGGCAGCGGCTCAAGGACGTCAGGAGCGCCCTGTGACGTGGGGGCGGAGCTGGGTGCGGGCGGTGCTGCCGCCCGTGGTGTTCGGCCTGCTGTTCGTGGCCGCGTGGGAGGTCTTCGTGCGGGCGGCCGACATCCGGGCCTACGTCCTGGCCGCGCCCTCCGCGATCCTCCGCGAGACCGGCGACCGGTTCCACAACATCGCGGTCGCGACCGGCCACAGCGGCCTCAACGCCCTCGTCGGGCTTGCCGTCGGGACCGTGCTCGGGGTGCTGCTCGCCGCGCTCTGCGGTCGGCTGGCGCTGCTGGGCCAGACGTTCGCGCCCCTGGTGGCCGCGCTGGCCGCCGTACCGATCGTGTGCCTGGCGCCGATCCTCAACAACATGTACTCGCTGACCTCCACGATCCCGCGCCGCGAGGTCGTGGCGATCAGTGCCTTCGTGCCGATCTTCATCAACACCCTGCGCGGGCTGCAGCACCTCGCCCCGGTCCACGCGGAGCTGATGGCCAGCTATGCCGCGTCCGGCACCGACGTGCTGCGGACCATCCGGATCCCCGGCGCGCTGCCGCACTTCTTCACCGGCCTGCGGATCGCCGCGTCGCTGGCGGTCATCGCGTCGGTGGTGAGCGAGTACTTCGGCGGGCTCAAGGACGGCCTCGGCTCGCGGATCACCGACAACGTCAAGGCCACCGACTACCCCGCCGCCTGGGCCTCGGTCCTCGGGGCGGTCGTGCTCGGGCTGGCCTTCTTCCTCGCCGCGCTGGCCGTCGAGCGGCTGGTCCTCGGACGACAGGCGGCCGGCCTCACCTGACCTCATCCCACCCGCGACTCGGGCCGGCAGCGTCGCCGGGCAGCCCACCCACCAAGGAGGAACTCCATGCACCGTGTCACCAAGCTCGCCGCGGCCGCCGCCGTCACGGCGCTGACCCTCGCGGGCCTGACGGCCTGCGGCGACGACGGGGGCGACGACTCGTCGTCCGGCGGCGGTGGGGGCGGTGACCTGACGCCGGTCACCCTGCAGCTGCAGTGGGTCACCCAGGCCCAGTTCGCCGGCTACATCGAGGCGCTCGCCCAGGGCTACTACGAGGACCAGGGCCTCGACGTCACGATCGTTCCCGCGGGCACCGACACCGTCCCGCAGCTCACCGTCGACGACGGCGGGTCCGCCGACTACGCCATCGCGTGGACGCCGAAGGCGCTGCAGTCGCGCGAGCAGGGCGCCAACATCACCAACGTCGGCCAGGTCTTCCAGCGCTCCGGCACGCTGCAGATCTCCTTCAAGGACGCCGGCATCACCAGCGTCGACGACCTCAAGGGCAAGAACGTCGGCTCGTGGGGCTACGGCAACGAGTTCGAGCTCTACGCGGCGATGACCAAGGCCGGGCTCGACCCGTCCTCCGACGTCAACGTCGTCCAGCAGGCCTTCGACATGAACGGCTTCCTCAACGGCGACATCGACGCCGCGCAGGCGATGATCTACAACGAGTACGCCCAGGTGCTGGAGGCCGAGAACCCCGACACCGGCGAGCTCTACACGCCCGACGACCTCAACGTCCTGAACTGGAACGACGAGGGCACGGCGATGCTGCAGGACGCGATCTGGGCCAACACCACCAAGCTCCAGGACCCCGACTACCAGGACACGACGGTGGCCTTCCTGACCGCCAGCTACCAGGGCTGGATCGCCTGCGCCGACGACCCGGAGCAGTGCCGGGACGACGTGGTCGCCGCCGGGTCGCAGCTCGGTGCGAGCCACCAGCTGTGGCAGGTCAACGAGGTCAACCAGCTGATCTGGCCGAGCCCCGACGGCATCGGGATGATGGATCAGACCGCCTGGGACCAGACCGTGCAGGTCGCGCTCACGACGCAGAACGGCGACGGCGACACCGTCATCACCAAGGAGCCGGACGCCGACGCCTACACCACCGACTACACCGAGCAGGCGCTCGCCAACCTCGAGGACATGGGGCTGGACACCACGGGCTCCGACTACCAGCCGATCGACGTGACGCTGGAGGAGGGCGGCAAGTAGCCGCCCACGGGCCGGGTGGCGCGGTCGTGGGGGACCGCGCCTCCCGGCGCACGTAGCGAAAGACGAAAGAGGAACCCACCGTGACAGAGCAGTCGCCGGACGCCGACCTGGACGCCCGCACCCGCGAGCTCGACCGTGCGCACGTCTTCCACTCCTGGAGCGCCCAGGGGTCGCTCAACCTGATGCCGATCGCCGGGGGTCTCGGCTGCCGGGTGTGGGACCACGCCGGCCGGCAGTTCCTGGACTTCTCCAGCCAGCTGGTCAACGTCAACATCGGCTACCAGCACCCGGCGGTGGTGGCGGCGATCCAGGAGCAGGCGGGCACGCTGGCGACGGTCGGGCCCGCGACCGCGAACCTCACCCGGGCGGAGGCGGCGAAGCGGATCGTCGCCCGCGCACCCGAGGGGTTCTCCAAGGTGTTCTTCACCAACGGCGGCGCGGACGCGATCGAGAACGCGATCCGGATGGCCCGGCTGCACACCGGCCGCGACAAGGTGCTCTCGACGTACCGCTCCTACCACGGCAACACCGGCGCCGCGATCACCGCGACCGGCGACTGGCGGCGGGTTCCCAACGAGTACGGGCGCGGCCACGCGCACTTCTTCGGTCCCTACCTCTACCGGTCGGAGTTCTGGGCGAGCACGCCGGAGGAGGAGTCCGAGCGCGCGCTGCACCACCTGCGCCGCGTGGTCCAGGCCGAGGGCCCCAGCGGCATCGCCGCGATCCTGGTGGAGACGATCCCCGGCACGGCCGGCGTGCTGATGCCGCCGCCCGGCTACCTGCAGGGCGTCCGCGCGATCGCCGACGAGTTCGACCTGCTGCTGATCATGGACGAGGTGATGGCGGGCTTCGGCCGGACCGGCGAGTGGCTCGCGCTCGACGCCTACGACGTGCGCCCGGACCTGGTCACCTTCGCCAAGGGCGTCAACTCCGGTTACGTGCCCGTCGGCGGCGTGATCATCAGCGACCCGATCGCCGCGACGTTCGACGAGCGGGTGTTCCCCGGTGGCCTCACCTACAGCGGGCACCCGCTCGCGGCCGCCTCGATCGTCGCCGCGCTCGACGCGATGGAGAGCGAGGGCATCGTCGACCACGCCCGGACGATCGGGGCCAAGGTGCTCGGGCCGGGACTGGCCGAGCTCGCCGAGAGGCACCGGGTGGTCGGGGAGCACCGCGGCGTGGGGGTCTTCTGGGCCCTCGAGCTCGTCGCGGACCCCGAGACCCGCGAGCCGCTGCCCGCCGCCCTGGTCGGCCGGGCCAAGGCCGAGCTCGTCGAGCGCGGCCTGCTGCCGTTCATCGCCGACAACCGCATCCACGTCGTGCCGCCGTGCGTGGTCACCGAGGACGAGGTGGCCGAGGCGCTCGCGACCTACGACGCCGTACTGACCCTGCTGGACGAGGAGACGAAGTGAACACCGCGACCACAACCCCGACCGAGACCCTGGACCACTGGATCGGAGGCCGGACCGATCCCGGCACGTCGACCCGCACCGGGCCGGTCTACGACCCGGCCCTGGGCGTCGTCGCCCGCGAGGTGCGGCTCGGCAGCGCCGACGACGTCGCCAAGGCCGTCGCGACCGCGAAGGAGGCGTTCGCGACCTGGGGCCGCACGTCCATCGCCAAGCGCCAGCAGGTGCTGTTCGGATTCCGGGAGCTGCTCAACGCGCGCAAGGACGAGCTGGCCGCCATCCTGACCTCCGAGCACGGCAAGGTGCTCGGCGACGCGGCCGGCGAGATCGCCCGCGGCCTCGAGGTGGTGGAGTTCGCCTGCGCGATGCCGCAGCTGGCGAAGGGCGCCTTCAGCGCGTCGGTGTCGACCGACGTCGACGTCTACTCGATCAAGGAGCCGCTCGGCGTGGTCGGGCTGATCACGCCGTTCAACTTCCCGGCGATGGTCCCGATGTGGTTCTTCCCGATCGCCATCGCCACCGGCAACACCGTGGTGCTCAAGCCGAGCGAGAAGGACCCGAGCTCCGCCAACTGGATGGCGGCGCTGATGAAGGAGGCCGGCCTGCCCGACGGCGTCCTCAACGTGGTCCACGGCGACAAGGAGGCGGTCGACGCCCTGCTCACCCACCCCGACGTCGCGTCGATCTCGTTCGTCGGCTCCACGCCGATCGCCAAGTACGTGTACGAGACGGGCACGAGCCACGGCAAGCGGGTGCAGGCGCTCGGCGGCGCGAAGAACCACATGCTCGTGCTGCCCGACGCCGACCTCGACCTGGTCGCGGACTCGGCGGTCAACGCGGGCTTCGGCTCGGCCGGCGAGCGGTGCATGGCGGTCTCCGTCGTCGTCGCCGTCGACCCGGTCGGCGACGAGCTGATCGAGAAGATCCGCGACCGGATGGGCAAGCTGGTCACCGGCGACGGCCGGCGCGCGTGCGACATGGGCCCGTTGATCACCCGCGAGCACCGCGACAAGGTCGCCGGCTACCTCGACCTCGCCAGCGAGGACGGCGCGGCCGTCGTCGTCGACGGGCGCGGGGTCGACGCCGACGGGGCGGCCGACGGCTTCTGGCTGGGACCGTCGCTGGTGGACAAGGTGCCGACGAGCTCGAAGGTCTACACCGACGAGATCTTCGGCCCGGTGCTGTCGGTGGTCCGCGTCTCGTCGTACGCCGACGGCGTGGAGCTGATCAACTCCGGTCCCTACGGCAACGGCACCGCGATCTTCACCAACGACGGAGGCGCCGCCCGGCGCTTCCTCTCCGAGATCGAGGTCGGCATGGTGGGCGTCAACGTGCCGATCCCGGTGCCGGTGGCCTACCACTCCTTCGGCGGCTGGAAGGCCTCGCTGTTCGGCGACGCCAAGGCCTACGGGCCGCAGGGCGTCGACTTCTTCACCCGGGAGAAGGCCGTCACCTCGCGGTGGCTCGACCCCAGTCACGGAGGGCTGAACCTGGGCTTCCCGCAGAACACCTGACCGGTCCGTCCGCCAGGGCAAAAGGTCCGAAGATCTCGCCCTCCGACCCTCTTGACGCGGCCGATCCTCCGGCTGTTGGGTGTGTCGCACGGACACCGTCCGTTCGCTGCGCATCCACCGAGCATTTCCCTCCTCAGTCACCAAGGAGCAGTAGGTCCATGCGTATCTCTCCTCGCCGACGCGCCACGACGCGTCGGGCCGCATCGGTGACGGCTGTCGCAGCCGTCGCCGTCGGCCTCTCGCTGGCGGCGGTCTCGCCGACCTCCGCCCAACCCGAGCCCGGTCCGGGCGCCGCTGACGGCGCCGGGACCACGGTCACCGGCAAGAACTTCACCACCTACACGGCCGGCCGCTACGTGGTCGTCCTGGCGGCGCCGTCCGCCACCGGCTACAGCGCGACCCGGGCGCCGGCCGGCGGGCAGTTCAACGCCCACACGCCGGCCGTGCGCAGCTACAGCCGCCAGTTGGAGGCCGACCACCGCGACCTCGCGGCGCAGGTGGGCGCGACGGTCGACGAGGACTTCACGCTCTCGACCAACGCCTTCGTCGCCGACCTCTCCGCCGACCAGGCCCGGCAGCTGGCCACGGACCGCAGCGTGCTGATGGTCGCCAAGCGCAGCATCGTGCACGCCGACACCTGGCACACGCCGTCCTTCCTCGGGCTGACCGGCCCCGACGGCGTCTGGGCCAAGGCCGGCGGGGCCTCCAAGGCCGGTGACGGCGTCGTGATCGGCGTGATCGACAGCGGCATCTGGCCGGAGGCGAAGTCGTTCTCCGGCGCCGCGCTGTCGAGCACCCCGCAGACCAAGTGGGACATCTCCATCGACGGCACGACGACCCGGATGGAGAAGAAGGACGGCGGCGTCTTCACCGGGCAGTGCGAGGAGGGTGAGGACTTCACCACCGCCAACTGCAACACCAAGCTGATCGGCGCCCGCTACTACGTCGACGACTACGGCGTGGGCAACGTGCTCGACGCGGACTACGTCTCGCCGCGCGACGGCAACGGCCACGGCACGCACACCTCGTCCACGGCCGGCGGCAACCAGGTCAAGAACGTCAAGGTCGAGGGCCGCAAGTTCGGCACCATCTACGGCATGGCTCCCGGGGCCCGGATCGCCATGTACAAGGCGCTCTGGGCGACCGACGACGGCCGGGCATCGGGCAGCTCCATCGACCTGCTGTCCGCGGTCGAGGACGCGGTCGCCGACGGCGTCGACGTGATCAACTACTCGATCTCCGGTCCCACCGACACGGTGCTCGACCCCGTCGAGTTCGCCTTCGAGGGCGCAGCCGAGGCCGGCATCTTCGTCGCCACCTCGGCCGGCAACGAGGGCCCCGGCCCGAGCACCGTCGCCCACAACGACCCGTGGGTGACGACGGTCGCGGCCAACACGCACTACAACTACGAGAACACCGTCGTGCTCGGCAACGGGAAGAAGTACGTCGGCGCCTCGATCGCCGGCGAGCCGGTCTCCAGCCACAAGCTGGTCGCCTCGGTCGACTCCGGTCTGGGCACGGTGTCGGAGGCCGACGCCGCGCTGTGCGCGCCCGACAGCCTCGACCCGGCGAAGGTGCAGGGCAAGATCGTGCTCTGCGACCGCGGCGTCTACGACCGGGTGGCCAAGAGCGCCGAGGTCGCGCGGGCCGGCGGCGTGGCGATGATCCTCGGCAACGTCAGTCCCAACAGCCTCGACGCGGACTTCCACTCGGTGCCGACCATCCACGTGAGCGACACCGACGCGCAGAAGATCTACGCCTACCTCGCGAGCGCGGGCAACAGCGCCACCGCGAAGTTCGTCCTGGGCAACCAGACCAACCACCAGACGCCGGTGCCGCAGATCGCGGGCTTCTCCTCGCGCGGTCCGGCCGCCTCCGACAACGGCGACCTGCTGAAGCCGGACATCTCGGCGCCCGGTGTCAGCGTGCTGGCCGCCGTCGCGCCCCCGTCCAACGAGGGCCGCAAGTTCGACCTCTACTCGGGCACGTCGATGTCGTCCCCGCACATCGCCGGTCTCGCAGCCGTCCTCGCCGGTCTCAAGCCGTCGTGGACCCCGCAGCAGATCAAGTCGGCGATGATGACCACGGCGACCAACCTCAAGACCGAGGACGGGAAGAACTCGCGGGACCTCTTCGCGGAGGGCGCGGGCATGGTGACGCCGACGAAGTTCCTCGACCCGGGCCTGTTCGTGACCTCGACGCCGCAGGAGTGGCTCGGCTACCTGGCCGGTCTCGGTGTGCCCACGGGCGCCGACCCGGTCGAGCCGCGCGACATCAACCTGCCGTCGCTCGCGCAGGGCTACGTGATGGCCGAGACCGACTTCACGCGCACCTTCCGGTCCAGCCGGGCGGGCACGTGGGACGTCAAGGTGCGCGTGCCGGGCTTCGACGCGACGTCGAGCAGCCCGACCCTGGTCGCGAAGCGGGCCGGTGACATCGAGTCGCTCGACTTCCACTTCGAGCGCACCACGGCCGCCCTCAGCGAGTACGCCTTCGGCTACATCACGCTGACGGGTCCGACCACGGTGCGGCTGCCCGTCGCGCTGCGGCCGGTGTCGGTCAAGGCGCCCGAGTCCGTCGGCGGCACCGGCACCACCGGCGCGGTCGACGTGCCGATCACCGGTGGCTTCACCGGTGACCTGACGGTCGGCACCCAGGGCCTGGTGAAGGGCCAGGTCTTCGAGGGCGGCCTCGCCGAGGGCGACTACACCCTCGAGTGCGCCACCATCGGCGAGGGCAGCACGCTCGCCCGGTTCGACCTGCACGCGCCGGACCCGACGAGCGACCTGGACATGTACGTCTACGCCAGCGACTCCTGCGACCCCAACGACATCTACGCGGTCGCGGGCCAGTCGGCGACGCCGTCGGCAGGCGAGACGGTGACGCTCACCGACCCGCCGGCCGGCTCGTACATCATCGAGGTGGACGCCTACGCCGCGGGCAACCAGGGCGAGCCGGTGCCCTACTCGCTGCGGGTCTTCGACGTGGGCGGCAGCCCGGCGGTGGGAGACCTGACGATCACGCCGCAGCCGGTGCCGGTCGTCACGGGGCAGGACACCTCGTTCGAGGCGAGCTGGTCGGGTCTCGACCCGGACTCCATCTACCTCGGTCTGCTGACCTATGACGGAGCCCCGAACCCGACGTACCTCTACGTCGACACCACCACGCCGTAAGGACGGCGAGGAGCAAACACCCGCCGCGCGGGCGCCGATCTCGGCGTCCGCGCGGCGGCGTCTCCGGAGGTCTTCGTTACAGTCGCCGACGTGCGAGCAGCGGGCAACGAACGGGTCCTGATCACGGGTGCGGCCTCCGGGCTGGGGGCGGCACTGGCCGAGGCCTGGGAGGCCCGCGGCGCGGAGGTGCTGCGCACCGACCGCGTGGCGGCGGACGGCGTACGTCGCCTGGACATCACCAGCGACGAGGACTGGGCGGCCGCGCTCGCCGACGTCGAGGAGCGCTGGGGTGGTCTCGACGTGCTGGTCAACAACGCCGGCGTCGCGGGCGGCGGGCGGCTCGACGTCGCCGACCTCGACGAGTGGCAGTGGATCTTCGACATCAACCTGTTCGGCGCGGTCCGCGGGATCCGGGCGTTCACGCCCCTGCTGAAGCGCCAGCGGTCGGGGCGGATCGTCAACGTCGCCTCGCTGGCCGGGCTGGTGCACCCGGCGGGCATGGCCTCCTACAACGCGGTCAAGGCGGCCGTCGTGGCGCTGACCGAGACCGCCGGCCACGAGCTCGCGTCCTACGGCGTCACGGCGCACGCGGTGTGCCCGTCCTACTTCCGCACCGCGCTGATGGACTCGGTCCGCGGTCGTGACACGACCCTGGCGGGGGTGATGGCCCGGCTGGTCGAGGACGCGCCACTGGGTGCCGAGGAGATCGCCGCGGCCGTGCTCGACGGGCTCGACCGTGGTGACGAGCTGATCCTGCCCGACCCGGCCGCGCGGGCGGCGTACGGCCTCAAGGTCGGCGACCGCGCGGCCTACGACGCGACCATGCGCGAGCAGGCCCGCAAGCTGGACGAGCTCTCCTCGGCGGGGTCGGGCGAGTGAGCGACGAGAGCAGGCCGGTCCGCGAGGAGGACGCCTTCGACGTCGGCGCCGTCCAGACCTGGCTGGACGAGGTCGCCCCCGGCATCGGCCGGATCGGGGAGGTCCGCCAGTTCCCCGGCGGCGCCTCGAACCTGACCTACCTGCTGCGGCTCGTCGACAGCGAGGGTGGCGAGCGCGACCTGATCCTGCGCCGGCCGCCCGTCGGCACCAAGGCCAAGGGCGCCCACGACATGGGCCGGGAGTTCCGCATCCAGGCGGCGCTGGCGCCGGTCTTCCCCTACGTGCCGCGGATGATCGCCCACGCGTCGGCCGAGGAGTCGCCGATCGGGTCGGAGCTCTACGTGATGGAGCGGATCGAGGGCGTGATCCCGCGCAAGGACTTCCCCGTCGAGGTCACGCCCGAGCAGGCCTCGGCGCTCTGCGCGGCCTCGGTCGACGTGCTCGTGCAGCTGCACTCCGTCGACGTCGCGTCGGTGCCGGACCTCGCGGCGCTCGGCCGGGGAGAGGGGTACGTCGCCCGTCAGGTCGGCGGGTGGACCCAGCGGTTCGCCGACGCGCGCACCGACGACACCGGCGACTGGTCCGACGTCACCGGCTGGCTCGCCGAGCGGCAGCCGGCCGACGTCGGCCAGGTGATGATCCACAACGACTTCCGCTTCGACAACCTCGTGCTCTCCCCGGACCTGACCGGCGTGGCCGGCGTGCTGGACTGGGAGCTCGCGACGGTCGGCGACCCGCTGATGGACCTGGGCTCGTCGATGGCCTACTGGGTGGAGGCGGGGGACGACGAGGTCTTCCAGGCCTTCCGCCGGCAGCCGTCGACCGCCCCGGGGATGTGGACCCGCCAGCAGCTGGTCGACCGCTACGCCGAGCGCACCGGCCGGGTGATCACCCCGGAGCAGTGGCGCTTCTACGAGGTCTTCGGCCTGTTCCGGGTGGCCGTGATCGCCCAGCAGATCTACTACCGCTACGCCAAGGGACAGACGACCAACGAGGCCTACGCCGTGTTCGGGTCCGCGGTCGGCTACCTCGAGCAGCGCTGCCGCTCGCTGATCGGCTGACCCCGGCCACGTCGTCGCGGGGATGGACGCGGTGATCGCCGGGGTGGACGATGGCCGGGACGAGGGAGGCGACGGCGATGCGTGACGTGGAGCAGTCCTCGGCGCGACTCCCGCGGGCCGCGAGGATCGCCGCGTGGTGCGGTGTGGCGGTCGGTCTCGGCACCGTGGGGCTCTACCGCGTGGTTCTCGACGCCCAGGGTGACGCCGATTCGGGAACGGCGGCGTGGACGGCGATCATGCTGGCGCCGTGCGCGCTGGCGTTCGTCGCGACGTTGACCGGAACGCGGCGGGCCGCCGTGCTGTTCGGCGCGTCCGCCGTCCTGTTCGGCGGCCTCGGCCTGCTCGCGATCTTCTCGATCGGGCTGGGCTTCCTGCTCGCCGCCGCGCTCGTGTTCGTGGCCGCACTGATCGCGCTGTCCGTCAGATCAGGCGCTTGAGCACCGGCAGCGGGGCGTGCTTCATCACCGGCGCGAGCGCGGCCCACGGGAGCGGCGGGACGCAGGCGTCGGCGACCTCCTTCTCCATCGCGGCGACCATCGCCCGGACGCCCTTCTCGGTGGACGCCATCAGCGGGGTGGCCTGCTCGACCTTGTCGTTCATCTCCGAGCGGATGTAGCCCGGGTAGAGCACGGTGACCTTGATCCTCTTCTGCAGCGGCGTGCCGTAGAGCTCGGTGCGCAGGCCCTCGGCGAGGTGCGCGACGCCGGCCTTGGTGGCGGCGTACGTCGTGAGCGTCGACGGCATGCCGCGCAGCGCCGACATCGACGACACCATCACCAGGTGGCCGGACTCCTGGGCGCGGAAGATCTCCATCGCGGCCTCGGTCTGGGCCAGGGCCCCGACGAAGTTGGTCATCGCGGTCTCGAGGTTGGCGTCGAACCGGCCGGTGCCGAGCTTCGCGCCCTTGCCCAGGCCCGCGTTGACGACGACCCGGTCGATCCGCCCGAGCTCGTCGCGGAACGACCGGAACGTCTCGAACACGGCCGCGTGGTCGGTGACGTCGAGGGGGCGGATCGCGATCCGCGGAGCGGGGTGGTCGTGGTCGGCGTGCGCCGCCTCGATCTCGGTCTTCAGCTCCTCGAGCCGCTCGGTGCGCCGCGCGCAGAGCGCCAGGTCGTGGCCCAGGTCGGCGAGCTGGCGTGCCATCTCGGCGCCGAGGCCGCTCGACGCGCCGGTGATCAGGATCGTCTTCGACATGCGGCCGAGTCTCGCAGAGCCGTGACGGGTACCTGTCGCAGCCATCAGACTGGCCCGGTGACCACGACCGACGCCGAGGCCCGTGTCGAGGAGCTGTGGCGCTACCCGGTCAAGTCCCTGCGGGGCGAGCGGCTCACCCGCGCCGAGCTCGTGGCCGACGGCCTCGACGGCGACCGCGGCTGGGGCATCCGGCCCTCGGCCACCGGTCGCATCCTGACCGCCCGGCGCGCGCCGGCGCTGCTGGTGGCCGCGGCCGCGCTGGTGGACGGCGTCCCCGTCATCACGCTGCCCGACGGCAGCCGGTGCGCGGGGCCCGGCGCGGCGACGGACGCCGCGTTGAGCGACTGGCTCGAGCAGCCGGTCTCCCTCGTCGCGGCGATCGGTGGGCCCGGGGGCCGCGCTGAATTCTTCGAGGACGCCACCGACGACTCCAGCCCCGCGGTCGAGTGGACGATGCCCGAGGGCCGGTTCGTCGATGCCGGCCCGCTGCTGCTCCTGTCCACCGCGAGCCTGCGGACGATGGCCGACCGCCACCCGGACGGCAGCTGGGACGTCCGGCGGTTCCGCCCCAACCTCGTGCTCGACGTCCCCGGGGACGGCGCGGAGGAAGGGTGGCCGGAGGACGGGTGGACCGGCCGTGCGCTCCGCGTCGGCGGGGCGGTCGTCGTGCCGACCGAGCCGTGCGTCCGCTGCACGATGGTGACTCGCGCGCAGCCCGGCGTCGAGGCGGACGTGGAGATCTTCCGCGCGCTGCGCCGCCACCACGGCGCGACCTTCGGGATGTGGACCGACGTCCGGACCCCGGGCCGGGTCGCCGTCGGCGACTCCGTGAGGGCCGAAACTTAAAGTCAGTCTTGACTGTTTGTTTGTACGCCGCCATGCTGGCGTGCGTGACCACCTCCACCAACGCCCGCGTGCCGCAGGAGGAGCGCACCCGCGTCATGCGGCAGCGGCTGATGGAGGCCGCGTTCGACCTCCTGGTGGAGAAGGGCTACGGCGGCACGACCACCACCCTCGTCTCCGAGCGCGCCGGCGTCAGCCGCGGTGCCCAGCTCCACCACTTCCCGACCAAGACCGACTTGGTCGTGGCGACGGTCGAGCACGTCACCGAGCGGCGCGGGGAGGAGCTCCTCGCCGCGGCCGCGACGCTGCCCCGCGGGGCGAAGCGCACCCACGCGGTCGTGCACATGCTCGGGGAGCACTTCGCCGGCCCGGTCTTCGTCGCCGCGCTCGAGCTGTGGGTCGCCGCCCGCACCGACCCGGTGCTGCTCGAGGCCGTCGCCCCGCTGGAGGCCCGGATCGGCCGCGACACGCACCGGATGACCGTCGAGCTGCTCGGCGCCGACGAGTCGCAGCCCGGCATCCGCGAGCTGGTGCAGGCCACGCTCGACCTGGTCCGCGGCCTCGGCCTCGCCAACACGATCGGTGACGACGCCAGCCGGCGCCACCGGATCCTCGACCAGTGGGCGCGCACCCTGGACAGCGCCCTCCACCCGCGAACGAGAGGCACCGCGTGAGCAGCAACGTGTTCGAGGAGGTCCTGGCGGACCTGACCCGGGAGGGCGACCAGCTGCGCGCAGCGGTCGCCGGGCTCGACGCCGGGTCCGACGGCGGCTGGACCACGCCCACGCCCGCCGAGGGCTGGACGGTCGCGACCCAGGTCGCCCACCTGCTGTGGACCGACGAGGTCGCGGTCCTGGCGGCCCGCGCGCACACCCCGGAGGGCAAGGAGGCGTGGGACGCCGTCGTCCTCGAGGCGATCTCCGACCCGACCGGGTTCGTCGACCGGGCCGCGCTCGACCTGGCCCAGCTCCCGCCCGACCAGCTGCTCGCCCGGTGGGACGCCGCCCGCCCGGCGCTCGCCGAGGCGCTGCGCGCCGTCCCGGACGGCCAGCGGATGCCGTGGTTCGGCCCGCCGATGTCGCCCACGTCGATGGCGACCGCGCGGTTCATGGAGACCTGGGCGCACGCCCTCGACGTCTACGAGACGCTGGTGGCCGCGGGCACGCTCGCCGCGCTGCCGGAGGTGACCGACCGGATCAAGCACGTGGCCCACCTCGGCGTGCGGACCCGCGGCTACTCGTTCGTCAACAACGGTCTCGAGGCGCCGACCGACGAGTTCCGGGTCGAGCTGACCTCGCCCGGCGGGGAGACCTGGACCTGGGGCCCGGAGGACGCGGCCCAGTCGGTCCGCGGGTCGGCGTACGACTTCTGCCGGCTGGTGGCCCAGCGCGTCCACCGCGCCGACACCGACCTCGTCGCGACCGGCGCCGACGCCGACCGGTGGCTCGACGTCGCCCAGTGCTTCGCCGGCCCGACGGGCGAGGGACGCGAGCCGCGTCTCGATACGCCCTCGCCCGGGGGCTCGGGCTACTCGACGACCGAGGGTCAATCGTGAGCGCGCTGCGGGTCGCCAACTGCTCCGGGTTCTACGGCGACCGGATCACCGCCCTGCGCGAGCAGCTCGAGGGCGGCCCGGTCGACGTGATCACCGGGGACTACCTGGCCGAGCTGACCATGCTCATCCTCGGCAAGGACACGTTCAAGGACCCCGACGCGGGCTACGCCCGCACGTTCCTGCGCCAGCTGGAGGACAGCCTCGGCACGGCGCTCGAGCAGGGCGTCCGGATCGTCACCAACGCCGGCGGCCTCAACCCCGCGGGGCTGGCGACCAAGGTCCGCGAGCTCGCCAGCGGCCTCGGCCTCGACGTCGCCGTCGCCCACGTCGAGGGCGACGACCTCCGGCCGCAGGGCATCTTCGAGGGCGCGCTGACCGCCAACGCCTACCTCGGCGCGTTCGGCATCGCGCGGGCGCTCGACGCCGGCGCCCAGGTGGTCGTCACCGGCCGGGTCACCGACGCGTCGGTGGTCGTCGGGCCCGCGATCGCCCACCACGGCTGGACGCCGACGTCGTACGACGAGCTCGCCGGAGCCGTCGTCGCCGGGCACGTCATCGAGTGCGGCACCCAGGCGACGGGCGGCAACTTCTCCGGCTTCCGCGACCTGTTCGACAGCGGCGCGCCGATGGACCGGCCGCTCGGCTTCCCGATCGCCGAGATCGAGGCCGACGGCTCCAGCGTGATCACCAAGCACGAGGGCACCGGCGGCGCGGTCACCGTCGACACGGTCACCGCCCAGCTGCTCTACGAGATCCAGACGACGCGCTACCTCAACCCCGACGTCACGGCCCGGCTCGACAGCATCCGGCTCGGCAACGACGGCCCGGACCGGGTGCGGATCAGCGACGTCACCGGCACCGCGCCGCCCCGGCGGCTCAAGGTCGCCGTCAACACCCTCGGCGGGTTCCGCAACCAGATGGAGTTCGTGCTCACCGGCCTCGACACCGAGGCCAAGGCGGCCTGGATCCGCAGCCAGCTCGAGGGCCAGCTCACCGCGGCCGAGGTCAGCTGGCGGATGGGCGCCGTACCGCACGGGGACTCCGAGACCGAGGAGGGCGCCTCGGTCCTGCTGCGCTGCATCGTCAAGGACCCGCAGGTCGACCCCGTCGGCAAGGCGTTCACCGGCCCGGCCGTCGAGCTGGCGCTGGCGTCCTACCCTGGCTTCACGATGACCGCGCCGCCGGGCAAGCCGTCGCCTTACGGCATCTACCAGCCGGAGTACGTCGACCGCGACCGCGTCGAGCACGTGGTGGTGCACGCCGACGGCACCCGCGAGGTGGTCCCCGACCCGACCGAGTTCGTCGAGGACGTCGCGCCCGAGGAGCTCGACCCCGACCTCGGCCGCCGGCCCTCGCCCTACCCGGCGCCGCCGGACTCGATCACCCGCCGGGTGCCGCTCGGCACGTTCATCCACGCGCGCTCCGGCGACAAGGGCGGCGACGCCAACCTCGGGCTGTGGGTCAAGAACGACGGCTCGCCGAAGTACGAGGCCCGGGTCAACTGGCTCGCGAAGCTGATGAACCCCAAGAAGGTCGTCGAGCTGGTCCCGGAGGCACGCGGCCTCGACATCGACGTCTACCTGCTGCCCAACCTCGGTGCGGTCAACATCCTGATCCGCGGCCTGCTCGGCAAGGGCGTCGCCGAGTCGACCCGCTTCGACCCGCAGGCGAAGGGGCTCGGCGAGTGGGCCCGCAGCCGCTCCGTGCACGTCCAGGAAGACCTGGTCTGAGAGGAATGACGATGACGACGACGTTCGACCACGGCTGGAACGAGGAGCAGCTCGCCCTCAAGCAGGCGGCGGTGGAGTTCACCCGGCGCGAGGTGACGCCCCACCTCGACCAGTGGGAGAAGGACGGCGAGCTCCCGCGCGAGCTGCAGAAGAAGCTGGCCCACGCCGGCCTGCTGGCCGTCGGGGTGCCCGAGGAGGTCGGCGGCGACGGCGGCAGCCTGCTCGACGTCTGCGCCCTGCAGGAGGGCTTCATGGAGGCCGGCTGGTCCGGCGGCGCGATGGCGTCGGCGTTCACCCACGGCATCGCCCTCCCGCACATCATCCAGAACGGCTCGAAGGAGCTGATCGACACCTACGTGCGGCCGGTCCTCTCCGGCGACATGATCGGCTCGCTCGGCATCACCGAGCCGGGCACCGGCTCCGACGTGGCCGGGATCAGCACCCGGGCCGTCCGCGACGGCGACGACTGGGTGATCAACGGGGCGAAGACGTTCATCACCTCCAGCGTGCGCGGCGACTTCGTGACGACCGCGGTGCGCACCGGTGACGACGGCGCCCACGGGCTGTCGCTGATCGTGGTGCCGAAGGGCACGCCCGGGTTCTCCGTGTCGCGCAAGCTCGACAAGATGGGCTGGCTGGCCTCCGACACCGGGGAGCTGACCTACGAGGACGTGCGGGTCCCGGCGACCAACCTGGTCGGCGAGGAGAACCACGGCTTCTACTACATCGCCCAGAACTTCGTCTCCGAGCGGATCTGGCTGGCGCTGATGGGCTACGGCCACGCCCTGCGCTGCCTCAACCTCGCCGCCCAGTACTGCCGGGACCGCCAGACCTTCGGCAAGCCGCTGGTGGCCAACCAGGTGGTGCGCGCCAAGCTCACCGAGATGCACCGCCAGGTCGCGGTCGCGCGCACCTACACGCTCGAGGTCGCGGCCCGCTACGAGGCCGGCGAGAACGTGATCGCCGAGGCCTGCCTGGCCAAGCAGACCGCGGTCGACACCGCCGTCTGGGTCGCCGACCAGGCCGTCCAGCTGCACGGCGGCATGGGCTACATGCGCGAGTCGGAGGTCGAGCGGCACTACCGCGACGTCCGCCTGCTCCCCATCGGCGGCGGCTCCACCGAGGTGCTCACCGACCTGGCCGCCCGACTGCTCGGCTACGCCTGAGCCGCACGAGAGGAAGAACAGGATGCCTGTGCTCAAGCCCCTGACCGGAGAGGTCGCCCTGCACCTGCGGGCCGCGCCCGAGAAGGTGTGGGACCTGGTCAGCGACGTGACCCGGATCGGGGAGTTCTCACCCGAGACGTTCGAGGCCGAGTGGACCCACGGTGCGACCGGGCCCGCGGAGGGCGCGCGCTTCAAGGGCCACGTCAAGCGCAACGGCGTCGGGCCGACGTACTGGACGCCGTGCACGGTGACCCGCTGCGTCGAGAACGAGCTGTTCGAGTTCGCCGTCGGCCTGGACGGCCGGGCCATCAACACCTGGGGCTACCGGCTCCAGGCGGAGAACGACGGCACCCGCGTGACGGAGTACTACCGGCTCACGCCGGCCTGGTACATCCGCGCCTACTGGCTGGTGCTGGGTCCGCTGCGCAGCCGCACCAACGAGCGCGGCATGCGCACCACCCTGGAGCGGATGAAGGCGGTGGTCGAGTCGTGACCGCGCAGGACACGGTCGAGGAGACGCGGCGCGAGGCGATGCTGGAGAAGATCGCCTCCCTCCACGTCGAGCAGGACAAGGCCGTCGCGGCCGGCGGGAAGTACATCGAGCGCCACCGCGAGCGGGGCAAGCTCACCGCACGGGAGCGGATCGAGCTCCTGGTCGACGAGGGGTCGGCGTTCCTCGAGCTGATGCCGCTCGCCGGCTGGGGCAGCGACTTCAAGGTCGGCGCCAGCATGGTGACCGGCATCGGCGTGGTCGAGGGCGTGGAGTGCATGATCGTCGCCAACGACCCGACGGTGAAGGGCGGCGCGCTCAACCCCTGGTCGCTGAAGAAGTCCTTCCGGGCGGCGGAGATCGCCGAGAAGAACATGCTCCCGTCGATCAACCTGACCGAGTCGGGCGGCGCGGACCTGCCCACCCAGAAGGAGATCTTCATCCCCGGCGGCCGCGGCTTCCGCGACCTGACCCGGGCCTCGGCGCGCAAGCAGCCGACGATCTCGGTGGTCTTCGGCAACTCCACCGCGGGCGGTGCCTACGTCCCCGGCATGAGCGACTACGTGATCATGGTCAAGGAGCAGGCGAAGGTCTTCCTCGCCGGCCCGCCGCTGGTCAAGATGGCGACCGGCGAGGAGTCCGACGACGAGACCCTCGGCGGAGCCGAGATGCACTCGCGGGTCTCGGGCTCCTCCGACTTCCTCGCCGTCGACGAGCACGACGCGATCCGCCTCGCCCGCCGCACGGTCGCGCGGCTCAACTGGCGCAAGCAGGGCGGCCAGAAGACGGTTGCCGACTACCGCGAGCCGGACCTCGACCCCGACGACCTGCTCGACCTGATCCCGACCGACCTCAAGGAGCCGTTCGACCCGCGCGAGGCCATCCTGCGGATCGTCGACGGCAGCGGCCCGGGCAACGAGATCGCGTTCGACGAGTTCAAGCCGCTCTACGGATCGGCGCTCTGCGTCGGCTGGGCGCAGCTGCACGGCCACCAGATCGGCATCCTCGCCAACGCGCGCGGTGTGCTGATGAGCGAGGAGGCGCAGAAGGCCGCGCAGTTCATCCAGCTGGCCAACCAGAAGGACACGCCGCTGCTGTTCCTGCACAACACGACCGGCTACATGGTCGGGGCCGAGTACGAGCAGGGCGGCATCATCAAGCACGGCGCGATGATGATCAACGCCGTCTCCAACTCGAAGGTCCCGCACCTCACGGTGATCATGGGAGCGTCGTACGGCGCCGGCAACTACGGCATGAACGGGCGGGCCTACGACCCGCGGTTCCTGTTCACCTGGCCGTCCGCGAAGTCCGCGGTGATGGGCCCCCAGCAGCTCGCCGGCGTGCTGGAGATCGTGGCCCGCGAGTCCGCGGAGAAGAAGGGCGAGCCCTTCGACGCCGAGGGGTTCAAGGGGATCCGCGAGATGGTCGAGGGGATGGTCGAGGAGCAGTCGCTGCCCTACTTCCTCTCCGGGATGGTCTACGACGACGGCGTCATCGACCCCCGCGACACCCGCACCGTCCTGGGCATCTGCCTGTCCGTCATCGACAACCAGCCGATCGAGGGCGCCATGAACTTCGGCGTCTTCCGGATGTAGGGGGCTCGCGTGTCCACCATCAACCGAGTGTTGGTCGCCAACCGCGGCGAGATCGCCCGCCGCGTGTTCGCGACCTGCCGCAGGCTCGGCATCGAGACCGTCGCCGTGCACTCCGACGCGGACGCGGGGCTGCCCTTCGTCGCGGAGGCCGACGCCGCCGTACGGCTCCCGGGCAACACGCCGGCCGAGACCTACCTGCGCGGCGACCTCGTGATCGAGGCCGCGCGGCGGGCGGGCGCCGACGCGATCCACCCCGGTTACGGCTTCCTCTCCGAAAACGCGCAGTTCGCCGAGATCGTCGAGAGCCACGACATCACCTGGGTCGGCCCGAAGCCCGAACATATCCGCACGATGGGCGACAAGATCGAGGCGA